>CAYTHO010000004.1:0-85070 GCA_964437595.1 uncultured Anaerolineaceae bacterium | reverse complement strand
TTACTTTCACCTTCAATATCCCAGCCTCGCTTAAGGGCCAGCAGCGCATTGCCATTCGCCTGCAAAGCCCCACTTCCGGCTATTATGCCTATAACTGGTTCTGGAACAGCTCCACCGGCGGCATTCCGCCCACCGGCACAACCGCCACCCCCGTACCAGTAACCGCCATTCCCACCTTCTCCATAACCGCCGTGGTTAAGGACAGCACCGTCACCGTACAGACCAAAAACTTCGCGGCCAACGACACTTACATCGTGCTGATGAATACTATAGGCACCCGCGGTGTGGGCGGCGTACAGGTCGACTCCTTCAATTCAGGCACGGGCGGCAGCTTCAGCAAGACCTTCAACATCCCTGATTCGCTCAAGGGCCAGCAGCGCATTGCCATCCGCATTTACAGCGCTACCACCGGATACTACGGCTACAACTGGTTCTGGAACAACAACGCTCCCTGATCCAGTTTCATAACGCATTGAGAAAGTCCGGACTGCGAGGCAGTCCGGACTTTTTAATCATTCACCACTCGAAAACGAACATCGCGCTGAGGCAGGTTCACCTCGTTCAACGCCAGCGTGACCACCGTATCCAGCGGAATATCACGATTCAGGTGTACGCGCGCCTCCAGCGCCAGCGATGGGATCAGCACTGTGGCGGCGGCTCCGCGCCCGTACTGGCCTCGGATATCCACCAGAATTCCTTCGCCCTGCCATTCGGGGTACTGCTGCAGGTACACCAGCGTCCAATGTTTTTCGGACAGCATCTCTCCCTGGCGCACGCTGCCCACCACGGCCTCAACGGCGCCAATCCGCTCCAGCAGCGCGCTCTCATCTAACAAAGGCTGTCCTTCCAGGTATGCGCGAATCTGCTGGTGCGCCACCAGGTCCAGGTAACGCCTCAGCGGGCTGGTCACCTGCGCATATGCCGCAGCTCCTAATCCGCTGTGCGGGGCGGGCTGTGTCTTATACTGGCTGCGCTTCATCAAGCGCCGCGCCGCGAACATCTGCGCCAGGGTTTCTGGGTTTCCCACAGGCGCGTCGGGCGCGTCTTGCTGGCTGAATGCCAGAGGCAGCCCGTTCTGCGTGGCAAAACGAGCTGTCTCGATCCCCGCCAGGATCATCGCCTCTTCGACCATCGCCCGGCTGCGCAAGGTTGGGATAGGCTGAATGCGCACCAGTCCATCCGCCGCATCGATTTTCACCTCAGGAAAATCAATCATCACCGCGCCGTTTGCCCTGCGCCGTTCGCGTATCTGGTGGGCCAGCCGCGTTATCTGCGAAAAGGGCGCCTGGTCAATCCTTTCCTCCACCGCTTCGTAAGTCAGGCGGGTAACCCGCACCCAGCTCGGCGCCGCCTGGAATCCCGTCACCTGGCCTTCTGCGTCGAGGTCAATGCCAAAGGACAGCGCCGGGGAAACCTCGTTCATCCCCATGCCCAGCTTCAAGGTTAACTCGCGCGGCAGCAGGTGAACCGTGCCCTCCGGCAGGTGCAGGCTTTCGCCGCGCGCCCGGGCTTCCATATCTAATGGGCTGTCCGGTTCCACCAGCGCCGCGGCATCCGCCACGTGCACCCACAACCTGGCGCCTCCCCGCGGGAGCGGTTCCAGCGAAATGGCATCATCTGGCGTATCCGTGTCCGCGTCATCGATGGCAAAGGCAGCGGCATGGGTCAGGTCCAGGCGGTCTTCATGGGGGAGATCTGGTATCGACAGGTCAACCTGCTTCAACGGCAGCCCTAACCGCGCCGGGTAGGGGTTGACGGTCTCATCCCAGGCACCCAGTTCCAGCAGCAGCGTGTGGGCGCTGTCGGGCGTCTCGGCCCGGCTCAGTTCGCGCAGCAGTGGGCTGCGCTCGGATCGCCCTAACGCTACCGCTTCAAGCTCGCGCAGGAAATCCCGGTGAGCAGGGGTGTCCACATACGCATCACTACCCCCACCCACGGTGGAATTCGCGTCTCGCCCGGCCCGCGGTAATCCGCCGGATTTCATGGAGCGGCGCGCAAAATCCAAAAATGCTGCCCTGGCCTGCTGGTGCTGTTCAGCCTGGCTGCGCTCTTTCACGCGGCGCTGAACTTCGTCTTCCGTGCGCGCGCGGATATCTGCCGGGCTGCCTTCAAAAAACACACCTTCCGCGACCTGCTGCCAGGCCGCCCAGGCAGTGACGGGTGTATAAGCCCCATAGATCAGCTCGGCCAGCTCAGCCAGGTTCGTTCGCCCGCCTGCCAGGATCTCCCACGCCGCCCGAACTTCGCCGGTCACCGGCTGGAGCTCGCTCAAACTTTTCAGCGGGCCGGGATGCAGCACATCCACGTTCTTTGGCCGCACACGGATCGTTTCTCCACTTGCCAACGCAATCTCTAAGCGCTGTTGCGCACGCTGTTGCGCGCGGTCTTCTGCGCGGACCAGGCGGGCCGGGTGGTTTTTATATAACAGCAAGCTGTCTGGCTTTAATATAGGATCATTATGCTCTGGCTGCATGGGCTTATCATACCTGAAACCATACCTCGGCACAATTGAATTTGCGAAAATCGCCCAGTAGGGGTATCATTGGGCGAATAATTCCGATGGGAGCGTACGCAAAATGATGGTTCAAGAAGGCGCGAAATCCGTTTGGTTTGGCAGAGGCATGCAGAATGATGCCCAATTCTTGCATCAATGGCGCAGTGCTCCCCTCACCTACTCTCCGAGCCAGAATTTAGATGAAAACTGGTTCGTAGATCGCTATGAAACCATCCTCGGTAATGATCCAAGCGGCGCCCTCTTCGAACGGGCCGCGCAGCTTACCCTGACCAATCAGTTTTACCCTCCGCAGGTAATGACCACCGTTTCAGATTTCAACCTGGTTGGCCGCTCGGTTCAGGCCGGGGACCGGATCGTTCAACGCATTCCAGTATTTCGCTGCCGCGATCTGCCAATCTTCGATGTTCTTACTATGAATGAAATCACCCAGGTGATCAACGATCCGCGCCGGGCCGGGTTTACCTACACCACCACCTCCGCTCATTCGGAAATCGGGGAGTGGTCGCCAACCGTTGAATGGCGGGACAATAACGAAGTTGCCCTGATCATCGACGTTGTTTCACGCTCGCGCCCGGGGACATCAACGTTTTCTCGCCGCCTGATCCGCCGCATGCAGCTTCGCGCCCATCAGATGAGCATCCAGAACTTTCTCGCCAAACTGCACGGCGTGCCCGCGCAGTTCGAGTCAGAGCCGCGCCCAACTCCCGTCGCCAGCCTGCTCTCCATGGCCCTGTTAGGGGGCACGCTGGCGCTGGTTGTATCATTGATCATCGGGAGACGCAAAAAATAATCGGGCAGGTAAAAGTGATGCGCGCGGTGTGCACCGCGCGCATCACTTTTGTTATTCCGACAGCGTAGCTGCCCAAACGCGCGCCAGGTCGCCCTGCTCGCCCGAAAACAGGCTTGGGGGCACCGGCAGACTGACGCGCAGCAGGCTTGCCAGGCGCAGGTCATCCAGGCTGCCTATTGCCGCAGGCGCCTTGACCGGCGGTTCGCCCGCCGCTGGTGAGGTTAACGCCGCCGGCAAAGTTTGTGCCGCCTTTTCCAGATCATTTGCCGCGAGCGGCAGCGACAGGCGGCTGGACTGGGCCGCGGCCTGGTCGGCCTTGTCGCCGGTAGCCTCAGCCAGCTCAGCCAGCGCCCGGGTGCGCAAGAAGTACGCCAGCCGCTCGCCTTGCCCGGATGCGCTTCCACCCTGTTCGACCAGGTAACGCACCGCGCGCCGCAGAGCCTGCCGGTAGCTGCCAGCGCGCGTGGTATGCTCCGCGCGCACAAACGCCAGCACCGCCGCTGCCGTCCATTCGATGCTTCCGTGCCACGAACCATCCAACTTCTGCGTGCGGGCCAGCCAGCGCAGCACCCCTTCCCGATCCATCTCTCTATCTGCCCGGCCCTGCACCGGTTCCGTCCTGCCCGGCGCAACTGGCTGCGGCGCGGCCACAGGCGACGCATGAAACGCTTCATCCGTACCCGAGTCGGAAACCTGTCTTTGTGTATTTCCGCCTACCAATTTGGTCAATAATGAACGCCCGCGCTCCACTGTACCACGCAAAGCATCCGGCGCGGCAGGCATCGCCATACCCGCACTCATCATCGCCATCCGCTGAGGCCCCGGCATAAACGGGCCAGGCTGCAGCCCCTGCGGCAGCGGCTGAGAAACATGTATAATCTTCGGTTGTGCGCCCGCCTGTTCGCCCGCGGCGGTATCCACCGTATCGATTGCCACGTACGATGTGTAGACCGTGACCAGGTTGTATTCCAGGGCCAGTCCCATCACCTCGGCGCGGATTTTATTTGCTCGCCTGGGCTCCAGTTCCATTTGCTCAAGCAGGTCGTCCACCCGCGCGCGGGCCCATACCCGCTCAATGGCGGCATCCTGCCCTGCTGCCTGTGACAGAACCAGATCCAGCGCGACCGGCCTGGCCTCTCCCGCCTGCCATCGTTTACCTTTCACCGTCAGCTTAACCGGTTTCGAGCTTTCCCCGGCCAGCCGCCCGCAGATTTCCAGCGGCTGACCATAATAAAGGTCCGGCAGCCGCGCGGGGTACACATCCCAGGCTTTACCGTTTTCCCACACCAGTGAAAGGTCCGTCAGCGACGGAAACGATACACTATCCTGGAAGCGGATAATGGCCCCCTCAATGTCCTCGTTAAGCTGCAGGAAGCTCGCCCGTCCTCGGCCCAGCTCGGCCATCTTGCTGAGCAGCGCGCGGTTGACCGATGGCCCAATGCCAAAGGTAAACAGCCGCGCCGTACCAATCCGGCTGCGGATTCCATCCAGCAGGCGTGTTTCCGCGGATACTGCCCCATCGGTCAGGAACACCACAAAACGCGTGCGCTGCGCATCAGGTGGTATCGCCAGCACCGCATTCATCGCGGCAGCGATTTCGGTTCCTCCCCGCCCATGAACCCTTTCAAGGTACGCATCGGCGCGGTCCACCTGTTCCTGGGTGACGGCCAGCGGTTCGGGCTGGTACCATTCCAGGGTGTTATCAAATAACAGGATGCGGAAGGTATCGCCAGGGTTAAGCGCGCGCAGGCATGCCCGCAGCGCATTGCGCGCCTGCAAAATCGGCTCGCCCGACATTGACCCCGAGCGGTCCAGCACAAATACGAATTCTCTGGCCATTTGCCCCTGCGTCGACTCGTTTTCATTTTCAAGCGCTGGCGGAACCAGTGTTGCCAGGAAGAACGTCTCTTTGCCTTTCTTACTGGTCCAGCCGGCTGCCTGAGACCGTTCCCCAGCTACTGGATACCGCAGGACAAAATCGTGGTCCGGAATATGCTCACCCGCCAGGCGCACCTGGAACCGCCGCTCATCCAGGCGGTCGATCTCAACCTCGTGAGATGGGCTGGTCGGCTGGCCTACCGGCATGCCCGCATCGACCGCCAGGTTGATCTCAACCGGCCCAATGCGCTCCCCAATCCGCGCGATGGGGGCGTGCGTGCCCTCCCCTTCACCGGGATGCTCTGGGCTGTCATATTTGGGCGTCAGGCTCATCGGGTAAACAAACTCGTAGGATGCATCTTCGAACTTCACCCGCTGCTGGTAACGCACCCGGGCATGGATGGTCTCTCCTACCTGAACATTGGCCAGGCGCACGGCAAACAGGTTGGGCCGGCGCTGCTCGAACAGCCCGGCGCGCTTTCCCTGCCCGCGCGCTTCCTCATACGTGTTGCGGGCGGTCTCTTGCTCCTGCAGGCTGCCTTCAATGCGCCGCTGCCCCACCTGAAGATCGAACCCGGTGATGGCCGCGTTTTCTGGCAGGGGGAACAGGTAATCCAATTCCGCCGCTTCTTGCAGCGGGTTTCCGAAGCGCTGTGTCACCACCACATTCGCTACCGGGCCGGTCACTTGCGCGCTGACCGAGGTATATTCCAGCGGCAGGGCGCTCTCCAGCGCCTCGGCTACGATAAGCCGCGGCAGGCTGATCTGCGGAATCATTTTTGGTTCTACCATTGCCTATTCCTCCTTGCTGCCCGTAGGGCGCCGGGCGCCCTGCTGGACGTCCGGTCTATCCGCTTCACTCGATTCTTTCTCATCCAGCCTCGGGCTGGCCCCCATCATAACGACCGGCCCTCCGGCGAAAATCTGCCGGGCCGCATGGATCAATTGGTTCAGCCGCTGCCGGTCCGCCGCGCTCAGGCTCTCCGGCACAACCAGCGCCATCCCGGCAGGAAGGTTGTAGTGCACAAAGCGCTGCTGCCCCCAGCCAGGCGGTATCGCGGTGTATTCCGGCGTCAAAGGCTCACGCGCTGCCCGCGGCGCGGACGGCGCCGGCGCCGGGCGGCTGGTATGGAGCATTGCGCGCATTTCATCTTCGCTTAATTGGGCAAACCGCACCCGGATCTCGTCCAGCCGCAGCCCCTGCTGGCGCAGCAGCGGGATTAACCGCAGGCGCAGCAGGTGCGCCTCATTATAGTGGGCTGCCAGGCCCGCCCCTTCCGGCGGCGGCAGCACGCCCTGCTGGACGTAGAAGTAAACCGTCCGCCGCGGCACGCCGCTCTGTGTAACCAGTTCTTGGATATCATAGGTTTCATTCGGCATGAAGCACCTCGCTACTGTTATATTATCACAAAAACATAACAGTGTCAAGATGTCGGATTCACCGAATTGCGTCCTGCTGGCAGTTTACTGCTTACCCCGCACCTGCGCCGATTTCGCCGCCGCCTCCACCGCCAGCCGCACGGCTTCTGCCTCGCCGATATACATTCGCTGGACTGGCTCCAGGCGTTCATTCAACTCGTAAGCAATCGGGATGCCGGTGGGAACGCTCAACTCGTTTACATCTTGATCCGCGATGTTCTCCAGGTATTTGATCAGCGCGCGCAGGCTGTTGCCGTGCGCCACCACCAGCACGCGTTCCCCGGCCCGCAGCCTGGGCGCTATCACGCCCTGCCAGAACGGCAGCACGCGCTGAAGCGTGTTTTCCAGCGATTCCCCGGCGGGCAGCTCCGCCGGATCGATCCGCGCATAACGTGGATCAAAACGCGGGTGGCGCGCATCATCCAGGGTAAGCAGCGGCGGCGGCACGCTGAAGCTGCGCCGCCAGCGGAATACCTGTTCCGTGCCGTACTGGTCCACCATTGCGGACTTATCCAGGCCCTGCAGCGCGCCGTAGTGACGCTCGTTCAGCCGCCAGTCTTTCTCCACTGGCAGCCACAGCATATCCAGTTCATCCAGTACAAGCCAGAGCGTGCGTATGGCACGTTTGAGCAAGGAGGTATAGGCAGCATCAAACGAGAAGCCCGCCTCGCGTAAAAACTGGCCCGCGCGGCGCCCTTCCTCGATCCCCTGCCCCGTCAGGTCAACGTCTACCCAGCCCGTGAACCGGTTCTCCCGGTTCCATTCACTTTGCCCGTGGCGCAGAATGACGAGCTGGATCATGACTGCAAGCAGGGGCCGCCTGGGTTAATCAACCAGCTTGCTGTTCAATGCCAGCGCCACGGCTTCCGTGCGGCTGGCTACCCCCAACTTTGAGAGAATGCTGCTCACATGGAACTTCACCGTTGAACGCGAAACAACCAGCCGGTCGGCAATTTCATTATTACTCATGCCTTTCACCAGCAGCGAGAGCACTTCCCGCTCGCGCTCGGTCAGGTCGTACCCGGGCTGCGCTGGCTGGCGGCTGGCCTGAATCAACACCTGGGCCGCCTCGGGCGCCAGCGTAGGCTTTCCCACGTGCGCCGCGCGGATCGCATCCGCCAGATCGTCCGCGCCAACATTCTTCAGCAGGTACCCAATTGCCCCGGCCTGCAGTGCGTTTTTCACCAGTTCGTCCTCGCGGAAGCTGGTCAGCGCCACCACCTGCACCTGCGGCCACTTCCCGCGGATCGCCTTGGTCGTGGCAGCGCCGTCCATGTCCGGCATGATCAAATCCATCAGAATAACATCCGGCTGCACACGGTCGATCATGTGCAGGGCTTCCTGCCCGTTGCTGGCCTCTCCCACCAGTTCCATATCGTCAAAAACCATTAAGAAAGCTTTCAACCCACTCCGCACCACGGCGTGGTCGTCAACTAGCATAACCCGGATGGGATTCCCCTGGGACATTGTTGCTACCTCACTCCTTGAAAGTACAAGCGGACATTCTCTTTATTATAAATCAGTTCCCTGTCACACCCCTTAAAAATGTATCATACCAAATTATGACTCGATGATTATGGATCAACAATTGACTGTACTTAAGGCTAAATTGACATTCCTCTATGAAAGGTTTACAATCAGTGAGCTATTCATACGGAAAGGAGGCGCACCATCGTGGAAAAATTGAGCGGTACAGCCTTTGTGCATACCATGTCATGCGTGCGCCTGAACGCCCCCCGGTAGTATTCCGGCTCCATCTGTAATTCAGCGGCCACAGCGCACATGCTCTGTGGCCTTTTTATCGACAATTGAGGAGGGATCTTCTTGGCCGCCATCTCGAATGTATTGAATTACGATCTAAAAAACACCATCTCCGCCAACCGGATCGTCGGGCTGTGGCGCCTGATGCACGGCTTTCGTATGAAATATGTTGGGGCCGTGCTCAGCCTGGGCGTAGCCGCGCTGGCCAAAACATCTACCTACCTGCTGCTCCGCTACTTTGTGGATAGTTACTTCAGCGCAAGCACCCCGGCAGTCAGCCTTCCGGCGATCGCCGGCGGGTTCATTCTGCTTGCTCTTGTTGAGGGCAGCTGCTCGTTCAACAGCGGGCGCCTGGCCGCCATGACCGCTGAGGGCATCACCCGCCGCCTGCGCAACTACCTGTTCGATCACATCCAGCACCTCTCCTTCCACTATCACAGCCAGACCTCCACAGGCGAACTGATCCAGCGCTCCACCTCCGATGTCGACGCGGTGCGCCGCTTCTTTGCCGACCAGGCTATTGGTTTTGGCCGGGTCATCTTGCTGTTTATCATCAACTTCAGCATGCTGCTCAGCCTCAATGTGAAGCTGGCCCTGATTTCCATCGTTGCCATCCCGGTGGTTTTCATCACCTCAATCTTCTTCTTCAAACGCATTACCAAGGTGTACGAATCCTACCAGGAGCAGGATGCCATCCTTTCAACCACCCTGCAGGAGAACCTCAGCGGCGTGCGCGTGGTGAAAGCCTTCGCCCGCCAGCGTTATGAGATGGATAAGTTTGAGAAGGACAACCGGGAGAAGTACAACCGCGGCAAAAAGCTGCTCACTCTGCACTCCTTCTTCTGGCCGGTCACCGATGCCATCTGCGGGCTGCAGATCCTGCTGGGCTACTACGTTGGCGCAACCATGGCGATCGATGGCACCATCACCGTTGGCACCTTCCTGGCCTACATGGGTGTCGTCGCCTGGATTATCTTCCCCATCCGCAACCTGGGCCGCCTGGTAGTGCAGATCTCTACCGGCATGGTTTCCTACAAGCGCGTGATCGATATCATCAGCCAGGAGCGCGAGCCGCTGGACACGGGCGACCACCGCCCCACAGGCGCCCCGCGCGGCGAGCTGGTCTTTGAGAACGTCGGCTTTGAGTACGAGCCAGGCAAACCAGTCTTGGAAGGCATCAACTTCGTTTGCAAGCCCGGGCAGGTGATCGCCCTGCTGGGCTCCACCGGGTCGGGCAAAACCACCCTGGTCAATCTGCTGCCGCGCTTCTATGATTACACCCAGGGCCGCATCCTCCTCGACGGCGTGGAGCTGAACCGCTACACCCGCCGCTACCTGCGCCAGCACGTGGGCATCGTCGAGCAAGAACCCTTCCTGTTCTCGCGCACCCTGCGCGAAAACATCACCTACGGCGTTGGCCGTGAAGTTCCCGATGCCGAGGTGCAAGCCGCTGCTAAAGCTGCCGCCGTCCATGATGTAATCCTGACCTTCACCCACGGCTACGAAACCAAAGTGGGCGAGCGCGGCGTCACCCTTTCCGGAGGGCAGAAGCAGCGCGTGGCCATTGCCCGCACCCTGCTGAAAAATCCGCGCATCCTCATCCTGGATGACTCCACTTCCTCAGTCGATACCGAAACGGAAGCGGAGATCCGCGAAGCGCTGCAGAACCTGATGAAAGACCGTACCACCTTCATCATCGCCCACCGCATCCAGAGCATCATGGATGCCGACCTTATCCTGGTGATGGACAAAGGCCGCATCGTACAGTGCGGCAGGCACGAGGAACTGGTCGCGCAGGAGGGCGTGTACCGCCAGATTTATACCATCCAAACGCGCATCGAAGAAGAATTGGAAAAGGAGATTGCCAGTGCCAGCTGAATATTTTGAAGAAGAGGAGTTCGAAACCCAGTACAACGGCAAGACCATGCTGCGCATCCTGGGCCTGATTCGACCGCACATGAAGTTCGCGGTCGGGTTCCTGATCGCCGTTCTGCTGGTCGCTGTCACCGACTCGCTGTTCACCTTTGTCTCCAAGCAGATCATCGATAAAGGCATTATCCCAGGCGACCGGGTTGCCCTGGTGCGCTACCTGGTCTACTACGGCGGCATGGCAATTCTGCAGGCCATCATGGTGTTCGGTTTCATCTACCTGGTCAGCCTGCTGGGCGAGCGCATCCGCTACGATCTGCGCGGGCGTATGTTCAATCACCTGCAGGATCTCTCCCTCTCCTACTACAGCCGCACTCCCGTGGGCTGGATTATGTCTCGCGTCACCTCCGATTCAGACCGCGTCTCCGACCTGGTTACCTGGGGTCTGATGGACTCCACCTGGGCTGTGATGAGCGTGCTGACCTCGTTGGGCTTCATGCTCTACATTAACTGGCAGATGGCGCTGATCGTTCTGGTCATGCTGCCCATCATGTTCTACGTGGCGCTGCAGTTCCGCAAGCGCATCCTGGGCGAGTTCCGAAATGTGCGCAAAACCAACTCCAAAATCACCGGCGCGTATAACGAGAACATCACCGGCGTGCGGGTGGTCAAAGCCCTGGGCCGCCAGGAAGAAAACCTGCGCGAGTTTGGCGAGCTGACCGGCGAGATGTACCGCGCCGGGTACCGTGCCGCCTGGCTGAGCGCTCTGTTTCTGCCATCGGTGCAGTTAATCACCGCCGTTGCGCTCGGCAGCATCGTTTGGTACGGCGGCCTGCAGGCCCAGTACGGCGTAATGACCATCGGCAGCATCCAGGCCTTCGTTAGCTATGTGACCTTTATGATGTGGCCGATTCAGGATCTGGCCCGCATTTTCGCCGAAATCCAGCACGCCATCGCCTCCGCTGAGCGCATCTTCTCCCTGCTCGACGCCGTTCCCACCGTTGCCGACCGCGCGGATGCCTTCGATCCCGGCACCATCCACGGTGACATCGAGTTTCAACAGGCCACCTTCTGGTACGATGACGATGAAGAGAAAAAGCCCATCCTGGAGGGTTTCAACCTACACGTCAGGCGCGGTGAGACTATCGCGCTGGTTGGCCCCACCGGCGGCGGAAAATCGACCATCGTCAACCTGATCTGCCGTTTCTACGAACCCAAGGAGGGCTGTATCAAGATTGGCGGGCGTGATTACAGGGAATATAACCTGCACGCGATCCAATCGCGCATTGGCGTGGTGCTGCAAACGCCGCACCTGTTCTCCGGCACCGTCCGCGAGAATATCCGCTACGGGCGCCTGGACGCGACCAACGAGGAAATCGAGACTGCCGCGAAACTGGCTGGTGCGCACGACTTTATCACGCGTCTGGATAAAGGCTATGCGCAAGATGTTGGCGAGGGCGGCAACCTGCTCTCCGTAGGGCAAAAACAGCTCATCAGCCTCACCCGCGCCATTATGGCCAAACCGGAAATCTTCATCATGGACGAGGCTACCAGTTCGGTGGATACCCTCACCGAGGCCCTCATTCAGAAAGGCATGGAAAACCTGATGAAGAACTGCACCAGCTTCGTCATTGCCCACCGCCTATCAACCATCAAACGCGCCGACCGCATCCTCGTCATTGAGGAAGGGAAAATCGCCGAAATGGGCACCCATGCTGAACTGCTGCATCAGCGCGGAAAGTATTACCAGCTCTACACCAAGCAGTTCCGCCACCAGATGGAAGAGGCTTTCGATCCCTTCCGTGATGCCGAGGTCGAAGCCGAAACAACCTCTGTCAGCGCGTTATAAAACAACCGCACTCCTGTACACACATCGAGGTGATCCACCCTAGGGGTTGATCACCTCGAACATTTTCCCCCCAATCTGTATCGCCAGTTCCGGGTTCCGTTCCTCCAGAACGAGCGCCAGCGCCAGCGGCGTGCCCTGCCATTCTGGCAGCGTGCCAGCCAAATACCATGTGATCCAATCCTCGCTTTGCGTATCCGCCGAACGCGCCAGCGCCACGCTAGACCATTGCCGGGCGCCAGCCTCAGACAGGGCCTCTTCCGCTGCTTGCGTACTGCCCGCCAGCACGGTTTCCTGTCCAGGTTCGCCGGGGATAATGATCCAATCGCCCTGCGGCGGGAGCACTGCCGCGGTAATCTGCGGCACGGGCCGCACGCCCTGGTTGCTCAGAACTGCCGCGGCAAGCGCCATCTGCAGCGGGGTAACCAGCAGGTTTTCCTGCCCCAGGGCAGCCAGGTCGGGCCTGGATACCCCGCTTGTGGATGGGATAGCCATCACCAGGGGCAAATCTGGCTGCTCATAGAACCCCAGGCTGGCGAAGAGCTCTTCCAGTGATTGCGCGCCAAGCTGGTTGCCCATGGTCACCAGCGGCACAGGGCAGCCGCTGGACACCAATTTGCCAGGCGTCAGCGGCGATTCAGGGGTATTCGCGCAAGACCATTCCCCTTCCTCGTTCCGGTACCCAAGCGGCACCTGCACTGCCGGCAGGTCTCCCTTGATACTGGTATAAGCCAGTAAGAATGGCCCCAACGCCGCTCCCGGCGAGTACTGCCCCTGCGTAGCCCGATTGATCAGCGGCGCGCCTGGGTCCTGCAGCAGGTCAATGCGGCTTTCCTCAAGCTGATTTGCATCGAAACTGGGCTGCGAGGAGATCGCCAGAATTTCTCCGGTGTGGGCGTTCAACAGCACCAGTGCTCCGCGGTGTCCCTGGAGCAGTGCGTCTGCCTGCTTTTGAATTTCGAGATCAATGGTCAGGCGCACGTCTAAACCGGGCGGCGTCTGCCCAAACAGCAGGTTTTGCATGATTACCAGGCGGGTGGGGTTTCCCTGCACCCCGCGCAGGTAAGCATCCAATCCCGCTTCCAGGCCGGCCTGGCCATAGAGGGCGCTGTTATAGCCCATCGTATTGCTTATTAACGGGTAGAGATATTCGCGCTGGTAGCTTCCCGGGCTGCCAGTCGTCACCACCATCCGCTGATTGTTGCGGTCGAGGATCGCGCCTCGTTCTACATAACGGTCGTTGATCGCCCGGCGCGGGTTTTCCGGCCTCGACAGCAGCCGGTCCGCACGCACCAGGGCCCACCAGCCAGATGCCAGCGCCAGCCCCGCCAGCCCCAGCAGCAGGCCGCTCCCAACCAGCAGGTACGGCCTGGGGTTGGGCAGCGGCGCCGGTTTCTCATTCTCATCCGTACTGCTGATAAGTATGAGAATCAGCAGGGAAATATAGGCCGTCAGCAGCGAAGAACCGCCGTAGGAAACAAACGGCAGGGTAACGCCCGTCAGCGGCAGCAGGCGCAGGTTTCCCCCAATGATAAAAATGGCCTGCGCGGCGATGTATGTGGTGACCCCTGCCGCCAGGTAGCGGCGGTAATTACTGGTAGAAAAAATCGCCGCGCGGAACCCGCGGCCTACAAAGACAGCCAGCAGGCCCAGCAGGCCCACACTACCCAGCAGGCCAGTCTCTTCAGCGATCGAGGAGAAGATAAAGTCGGAGTGGGAGACGGGCACCACCCCCGGGCTGCCCAGGCCAGGGCCGCGCCCCAACACCCCTCCATTGGCTACTGCCACCATCGATTGGATGATCTGGTAAGAGCGCCCGGCAGGGTCCAGCCAGGGGTCCAGCCAGGCATCCACCCGGATGCGCACCACATCAAACAGCAGGTAGCCCATCAGCCCCGCTGCCGCCAGAATGACCAGGCTGATCACCAGCATGCGCCGCCGTTGGGAGGCGATATAAACCACAACGGTATAAATCAGGATAAACAGGGATGCCGTGCCCAGATCGCGCTGCCCCACCAGCAAAATCAGCGCCGCGCCCACCAGGATCAGGGTAGGCGTGAGCAGCTGCACCAGGCTGAAGCTGACCGGCAGGCGGTCGGCCAGGTAGGCAGCCAGGTAAACGATCAGCAGCAGCTTGAGCGGCTCAGATGGCTGTAAATAAATTCCGCAGCATCCCAGCCACAGGTGCGGCCCTACTCCCCCCGGGTACGTTCCAAAGATAAAGGTCAGCCCGGTCAGCAGCAGGCCGCCGGTCAGCCACAGGTATTTATACCGGCGCAGGAAAACCAGCAGGTTAGGGAGTCGCATCCCCACCCCAAACACCAGCAGGCACACCGCCAGCCATGCGGTTTGCCGGGCACCCATATCCGGTGCCAGCCGCCAGATGGTCAGCAGCCCCCACCCGCTTAACAATGCCCCAACCGGGAAAAGATACGGATCGCGCTCAGGCAGCCAGCGCATAAGCCGGCTGTTGACAACCAGCATCCCCACCAGCCAGACGGCAAAGCCAATCCAGTGGTTCCAGCGGTATTCCACCTTCCAGGAATGCAGGCGAACCGCCGGGGCAAGCGTCAGGGTGGTAGCGTAGACCAGCAGGAAAAACGCCGCAAGCCGCATCAGGCGGCCCTGCTTTTGGTCAACCGGCAGCAGGCTTACGTTCGAAAAGAAACTCACGGTTCCAAATAATGCTCAACCAGCAGGGATAGTTTCCGGCGGGCTTCCGGCGATATCCGTTCGCGCGCCGTGATGATGGCATCTTTGAGCGCGTGCTGGCAGGCGCAGTCTTCGATGTTCAGGTTTTCCACCAGCCCCTGAACGGCTTTCTGGGCCACTTCCGTATTGCGCATCAAAGTACGGATCACCACTTCAACGCTCACCGTTTCTTCCGTCACATGCCATACATCGTAATCGGTCACGTGCGCCATAATCGTGAAGCACAGTTCTGCTTCACGCGCCAGGAAAACCTCCGGGCTGGCCGTCATCCCAATGATCGACATTCCCCACTGGCGGTAAGCATTCGACTCGGCCTTGGTAGAGAAGCGCGGACCCTCAATCGTGATCAGCGTGCCGCCCAGGTGCGCCGTACCGCCCGCGCCCTTCACTGCGGAAAGCACCTGGCGAGATAAGTCCGCGCAGAACGGGTCGGCCACGCCCGCGTGTGCCACCAGTCCCTCCCCAAAGAATGACCGCTTCCGGGCATGCGTAAAGTCGAACACCTGGTCAGGGATGACGATGTGCCCAGGCGCGTAATCCTCGCGCAGCGACCCGCACGCGCTGATGCTGACTACCTTGCGCACGCCCAGCTTTTTCAGCGCATAAATGTTCGCCCGGTAATTTACTTCCGTTGGCATCAGATGGTGACCAATCCCGTGGCGCGCCAAAAAAGCAACGCGCTTGCCAGACAGCGTGCCAATGACCACCGGCGCGCTGGGTTTTCCAAACGGCGTGCCCACATCGATTGTTTCTGTGTCTTGCAGGCCAGACATCTGGTACAGGCCCGATCCACCAATCACACCAAGAACAGGGGTATCCATCAGGTCGCCATCTCCTATGGTTCGTAATTATGCGCCAATGATTGGCAAACGGTTTGGCGCTCGCCAATGAAATTAGCGCCACGCCAATCATAGCACAATTCAGGCGCGCCCATCCCTGCTTTGGCGGGGTTCAGGTCAATTCTTCGATGCGAATCACCACGCTGGCCTTTCCACAGCGCAGTTCATCGCCCGATATCATTACCGTAGGCACGCTCAACCGCTCATCGTTGAGGAACGTCCCATTCTTGGAGTTTAAATCTTCCGCCCACCATTGGTTATGATGGTAGCTCAACCGGGCGTGCCTTGCGGAGACCGTATCGTTCGAAATCACAAAATCGCTTCTCCCGCTGCGCCCGATCATTACCTCAGGGATAGAGAACGATTTGGACGTTTCATCCTCGGCCCTGGAAATGACGAGCGGCGGGATATTTGGCTTGCTCAAAAGCTGGCCCTGCGTGCGCAGGTCTCTCCAAATCGTCACCAAGGCCCAACCGAGAAACCCATACAGCAGTGCCGCAAGCAGAATGCGCAGGGCAAAAACAACCAGTTCACTCATTCTCATCACCCAATGATTTCCGGTGGTTCATCGCCTGAGGTTTCCATGCCCTGGGTAAAGCCAATCTGGTATGTATCATCATCAGGCAGTTCCTCACCATAAATCAGCGGAACCCCAGAAAGCGAGATCACATCTCCCGGCTTCAGCGCGCACTGGTGGATGCGCCTGCCATTCACCATGGTTCCCCCAGTTGAATTCAGATCAAACAGCACGTACTGTCCCCGGATCGCCCGGATCTGCGCGTGCGCGCGCGAAACTCGCGGGTCCGCCAGTACCAGGTGGTTATCTGCCCGCCGCCCAATGTTCACCACCAACTGGGTCAAGGCATATACCCGGTCGCCCTCCACGATTAAGAATGCATTCTGCGGAATGCTGTTTGGAGGCGTGCTCACCGGCACGGCAAATGCTGCCGTTTGCCCGGCCTTATCCTGATGGGTGGATGCAACAACTCGGATTCCCTCCAGCGATAGGTCTGGGTCAGACTGTAAATGAATTTCAGGATCGCGGGTAAAGAACACATCACATTCCCGGGCTACCTCGCGCAGGTTTTTACCAATGGTCTCCATAATGCTGCCGTGCGAAGTCCAATAGACCAGGCTGTCCGGGTGCAGGTATATTGTAAATAGGCTGGGAGGAATATAATTCTCATCCGCGCTGTTTGGCATGCTTTCCTTGGCGGCCTCGATCAACTGATGCGCCAGGCGGTGCTGAGCATCGCCGCGTGCAAACTTTACTACACTGTTTTCAATTAATGCCTGTAACCGTGCCTCTATCAAATCGAGTTTCGTTCTCATACTATAATTATAAATGAATGATGGCACAGCGAGGCTTTGGTTTTACCGAGATTCAGCACACCGCTGATTGGGCTCTACAAGTTTGGGCGCCCAACCTGAAGATTTTGTTTTCCCAGGCCGCCCAGGGCATGTACTGGTTGATGGAAACCGCCCTGCAAGAGGGGCTGCGTATCGAGCGAGCTATCGAAGTAGACGGCCCGGATGCTGAAAGCCTGCTGGTCGCTTTCCTATCGGAGCTGCTCTACCTGAGTGAATCGGAAGGATTGGGCTTTGACCAGTTCGATGTCACCATCCTGAACACGCGGCTGTGTGCAGCCGCGCGCGGCGCGCCGCTGGCAACGCAAAAGAAAGAGATCAAAGCCGTCACCTTCCATAACCTGGCTATTCGTCGAGACGGGGAAACCTTTACGGTCACCATTGTCTTTGATGTATAGGGGCAAATAAATGAACCTGCAAGATTTCAAGAAAATCACCGAATACGAGTGGGAGATCCCGCGTTCTTTCCGATCAGACATGCGGGTTCCAGTGCGTGTGTTCGCCACCCGCCGCATGCTGGAAGCCGCCCTGGGTGATCTTTCCATGAAACAGGCAGTCAACGCTGCCACGCTTCCTGGGGTAACCGGGGCCGTCATGGTCATGCCCGACGTGCACCAGGGATACGGCTTTCCCATCGGTGGGGTTGCCGCTACCCGCCTGCCCGACGGCATCATATCACCGGGTGCCATCGGGTACGATATCAACTGCGGCGTGCGGCTGCTGTCCTCCTCCATCGCCTACCAAGACGCCGAACCCTACCTCGACCAGCTCGCCAGCGCCTTGGACCACTACTGCCCCAGCGGCGTAGGCACCAAGGGCGGCGTTCACCTGACCGATGCCGACCTCGACCAGGTCTGCCGCCACGGCGCGCGGTGGGCGCTGAAGAAAGGCATGGCTACCGAACAAGATATCACCCGCACCGAGGAGAACGGCGCGTTGGATGGGGCCGACCCTCGTCACATCAGCCCCCGGGCCAAAGAACGCGGGCGCACCCAGCTAGGCACGCTCGGTTCGGGCAACCATTTCCTCGAAGTCGAGGTGGTGGATGAAATCTTCGATGCCCAGGCCGCCCAGGCGATGGGACTGCACGAGGGCGCGCTGTGCCTGTCGATCCACTGCGGCTCGCGCGGCTTCGGACACCAGGTCTGCACCGATTATGTAGGCGCGTTCCAGACGGCAGCGCGCAAATACGGCATCCACCTGCCCGACCGCGAGCTGGTCTGCGCCCCCATGAACTCCCCGGAAGGGCAGGAATACCTGGCCTCCATGCGCTCCGCGGCCAACTTTGCCTTTGCCAACCGCCAGGTGCTGGCGCACCAGGCGCGCCAGGCATTCGAGGCTGTACTGGCGGGCAAGGTGAAGAACTGGCATTTGCAGCAGGTCTACGACATCACCCACAACATCGGCAAAGTAGAGACCCACCAGATCGAGGGCCAGGCAGTGAAGGTTTGCGTCCACCGCAAAGGCGCCACCCGCGCCTTTGGCCCCGGCGCCCCCGGCCTGCCGCCCGAATACCAGCAGATCGGCCAACCGGTTCTGGTTCCGGGTAGTATGGGCACCGCCTCCTGGGTCCTGGTCGGGACAGAAAAAAGCATGGAGCGCTCGTTAGGCTCTAGCTGCCACGGCGCCGGGCGGGTGATGAGCCGCAGCCAGGCCAAAAAGCAGGTGCGCGGCGACCGCCTCAAACAAGAGTTGGAATCCGGCGGTATCCACGTGCGCGCCGGTTCCATGGCGGGCCTGGCTGAAGAAGCTCCCGAGGCCTACAAGGACGTAGATCAGGTAATTGAAACGGTCAGCGGAGCCGGGATTGCCCGCAAAGTAGCCCGCCTGCGCCCGGTTGCGGTCGTCAAAGGATGATGCACCCGCGCCGCGCGGCGCTGCCCCAGTTTAGTCCGCGTCTTCCAATAGCTCTTCTTTTGTGCTGATATCCGCCAGCCGCGCACCCACCAGGCTGATCAGATCGGCTACCGGCAGGCGGATGTTAAGCCCGCGCTGCCCGCCCGAAATATGAATCTCGGCGAAATTACGCGCGCTCTGGTCAATGACCACCTGAAAGCCTTTGTGGATCAGGGCCAGCGGGGAAATGCCCCCTGCCTGCAGTCCGGTGAGCTGTTCCGCCTCACGCTGGGTGGGCAGGTGCAGTTTCTTTTCGCCTACCACCGCCGCCAGCGCCTTTAAATCCACAGCCCGGTTTCCGGGGATCACCGCCAGGAGCGGCTTGCCGCCCGGCGCCGCCTTTTCTCGCCTCACCACAATCGTC
The DNA here is from genome assembly GCA_964437595.1 of uncultured Anaerolineaceae bacterium. Classification (GTDB taxonomy): domain Bacteria; phylum Chloroflexota; class Anaerolineae; order Anaerolineales; family Anaerolineaceae; genus DSYU01. Next base: position 65,813 of record CAYTHO010000004.1, on the reverse strand, counting down.
TTGAACACCTGCTCCGCGGGCACATTCAACCTGCGTGCCGTCTCTATCGCGTCCAGCTTTTCGGCGGGCAGTTCAAACGCGGAGTATTTGACCTTCTTCGAGTCGAGAAAACGGGTGACGTTGTTCGTGGTCGCCATGGCTTTACCTGACGTAAATGGGATTGCTGTAAATCCACCCCCGCTCCATTCCCAGGTAATGGATGCTGCATTCCACCCGGTAAACCCCGGGCCGGTTCGCGGTATGCGCGCAGATTTCACGGTCTTTCCAGGTACGGATCACTTCCCCATTGCACAGCAGGCGGCACGCGACTTTCGCCGGCAGGTGAATCTGCAGCGTAATGCCGTTGCCCAGGCGGGCCTCGTCGCCCATGGCAACCGCACCATCTCGCCCCTGGGCTGAAAAACGAAAGCCGCGGGTAGAATGCGGTAAATCATAGCCGATAAAAGCGTGCCCTTTGCGCAGGGCATCATAAACCATCTTGCGGTCGGCGTTCAGGTCGCCGCTCAACTCATGTTCGACAATCAGGTGCGTATTCACGCTGCGGAAGTGATATGAATAGGGAAAGATCGTCCGGTGCAGCGGGCCCATTGATTTTTTCAAGGCGTGCGCATCCGACCCGCCGACCGCTACCACTTTCTGCCCTTTCATGGTCAATTCATCCCATTTTTTCAAGGTAGCGGCAAGCGGCCCCCGCGCCAGGCGGTTGGGGAAGTACGCGTAGAATATCCCCCCCAGTTTTGTCTGCACCACACTCTTCAACTCGCTAAAGCCGTTCCACAGCTCGATCCCCGTATACCCGCGCACATCCCAGTCCACCCAGGAATAGTCGCCTTCGCCAAATGCTTTCAACTCCGGGTCCACCGGGTGCGCGATAAAACACAGCCCGCCTGCTTTCAACACCTGGTCGATCAGGTTCTGCGGTTTGGGCCCCAGCGGCGCCATTTCGCGCCCGGCGCCAAATACCAGCAGGTGGTTCCTCTGCGGATCGCGCGTTGGGTCATGAATTTCTTCTCCAACCAGCATCAGCACGCGCTTTTCCCCACTTCCCTCGCCCTGCGAGTAGTATCCATCCAGTCCTTGAACCAGCAGGTTGTGGTCGGTAAAAATTAAAACATCGAGCCCCGCCTGGAGCGCGATCTCGGCCATTTCCCGATGCGTGCCGCTTCCATCCGAATAAACCGTATGCATATGGAGGTTGGTTACAAGTTCTGCCATGTCTACCGATAGAACCATCCTGAAGGTGAGAATTCATAGAATAGGATCATCTTATTGACGATTCCCCTAAACAACAGGTATAATTTCCCCTTGGTTTCTATTTTAGGAGGAAAATCGTGGAAAGATATCTCGATATCGCTTTGATTATAACGGCAATTGCCCTGATCACCAGTGTTGTACTGCAGAGTAAAGGGATTGGTCTGGGGGGTCTTACTGGTGCCGATTCTGGCAGTGTTTTCACCGCCCGGCGTGGCATTGAAAAAACACTGTTCTGGATTACAATTGGGCTGGCGATTGTGTTTGTGGTGCTCACCCTGGTTGTAATTGTTGTAAAGTAACACGTTCAAACAATTTGCGAACAGTCTTCTCGATTCGCTTAAACCCTTTCTTTGATTGTCCGCGAGCAAACAGTGGCTCGCAAAACCAATTCTGTCTGAAGAACAAAGGCGAAACAGGGCGGATTACCTTTTTGGGGTAATCGCCCTTTTAACATATATAAACAATAATGAAAAAACTACGCTGGCAGTTGCTCATCATTTTCATAACCGGCCTGGTGGTCGGTATACTTCTCTTGGGAGAACAACCCCAGTCGGTTACCCAACAAACCGCTGCTACCCCGGTGCCGGTGAAGGGCGGCGTCTATACAGAAGCACTGGTGGGATCCCTGCTGCGGTTAAACCCCCTTCTCAATTTCTATAACCCCACCGACCGCGATGTGAGCCGCTTGATCTTCAGCGGGCTGGTCCGGTTTGACAGCAACGGCTCTATCCAGCCCGACCTAGCCGAAACGCTCGGCTTCTCGCGGGACGGCACCATTTTCAACGTCACCCTGCGAAAAGACGCCGTCTGGCACGATGGTCAGCCGGTGACGGCAGCCGATGTAATCTTCACCGTAGACATGCTGCGCAATGGCAGCGACATTGTCCCGGTGGATCTGCAGGACTTCTGGAAGGATGTGGAAGCCGTTCAGCTCACCGACCAGGTGCTCCAGTTCCGCCTGCCTGAGCCCTTCGCACCTTTCCCAGATTACCTCAGCTTTGGCATATTACCTAAGCACCTGCTGGATGGGCAAACCATCGATCAGATGATCGATCAGAATTACAACATTCAGCCGGTAGGAACTGGCCCCTACCGTTTTGATCGCCTGCTGGTTGAAAATGGCGAAATCAAAGGCGTCGTTCTGACGGCTTTCAAAGATTACTACGGGCAAAAACCCTACATCGAAGAAATCGTTTTCCGTTACTATACCGATGCTCCCGCCGCCCTCCAGGCATACCGCGATGGACAGGTGAAAGGTATATCCAACGTCACCAGCGAAATCCTCCCCAATGTCCTGGCGGAGCCGAACCTATCCATCTACTCCGCTCGCCTGCCGGAAATTTCCATGCTGCTCATCAACCAGAAAAACCAGGAAGCGGCGGTGCTTCAAGATGCCAAGGTTCGCCGCGCGCTTCTGCTCGGGTTGAACCGCCAGGCCATCGTCGATAAAATCCTCAAAAGCCAGGCCGTGGTCGCGGATGGCCCGATCCTTCCAGATACCTGGGCATACTATACCGGCCTGAAACGGGTGGAGTATGACCCCGATGCGGCCCGCGCGCTGCTCAAAGAAGCGGGTTATATCTTAGCAGCCGAGGGAGATGTGGTGCGCAAGAAAGATGATGTGCCGCTCCGCTTTGAGCTGGCCTACCCCGATGATGAAAGCCACCAGGCCATTGCTGAAGCCGTTCGCAATGATTGGGCGCTGCTTGGCGCGGAGGCTACCCTCTCCCCGGTGCCTTACGAAAATTTACTCAAGGACCGTCTTGAAACCCATGATTTTCACATCGTGCTGGTTAATCTCAACCTCTCCCGCACCCCCGACCCCGACCCGTACCCATTCTGGGACCAGGGACAGGCTGCCGGTGGGCAAAACTACACTCAGTGGGAGAACCGCGTCGCCAGCGAATACCTGGAGCAGGCCCGCATCACCGTGGACTTGCAGGAACGGGCCAAATTTTACCGGAACTTCCAGATCCTTTTCAATCAGGACCTGCCCGCCCTGCCCTTATATTATCCCATTTACACCTACGCGGTAGATAAGGAAATTCAGGGTGTGCGTGTTGGCCCATTATTTGACACAGCCGACCGCTTCTCCAACGTGGCCGATTGGTTCCTCGCCGGGCGTCAAAAGCCCGAGAGCGCCGCGGCCCCGGCAGCCAATCCATAAAACGGTTATCAATGAGGGGCGAAGGGAGGGAAAGCCATGGCTTTTAGTAACGATTTGGCCTTCTTGCGGGCTGCTTTGCCCGAGCTGCAAAACTATATCCTATCCAAGGATATATACCGGCCCCTGGGGATGGCAGGCGGCGTGCAGATACCGCAGCTAACCCTCGGAAATGTGCTGCTCAGCCGCGCCAGGCTTGCTGCGCAGTACCCACCCGGCGCGCAGCCTGCCGAACTGGTTGATCTCAACCAGAGCATCGACCAGGAGCGCTCCGCGTGGCGGGCCAACTGGGCAAAAAAAGCCGGGCGCGAATATACCTCTCGCTTGAATCTATGGAGCCAATACCTGCGCGATCTCCGCGGCGACCCGCGCGCGCACGCCTCCGCATACGCTTCCGAAGTTCGCAGCCGCGCAGTTCTACACCTGCTGGCGGCTGAACTGCTGCATGAACCTCCCCAGAACGAAGGAGATCAGCTCGATCTGTTGGATAACATATTGCGCGGGCTGACCCAGCCCGGGCCGTTTGCCTGGGAGCCTGCCGTGGAGCAGGGCTTTCCACCCCAGGATTATTGGTTTTTATACGTTACTGTTCGCAAATAATGTGAGGGGCTATGCCAGAATCGTTTTACACTCGCGCCGGAGATGAAGGCTATACCGGCTTGCTTGGACCCGGACGGATTGCCAAAGAAGATCCCCGCATCGAAGCCCTGGGCGCAGTTGACGAAGCCAATGCCGCCCTGGGCGTAGCCCGCGCCCATGCGCTTTCAGCGGAAGCTGGCAGCCTGCTCCTCGCTGTGCAGCGCGACCTGTACAGCCTGATGGCTGAGCTGGCAGCCACCCCCGAAATTGCCCAGCACTTCCAAGTAATCAATGAACCGAAAGTAATCTGGATCGAAACGCAGATCGACAGCCTGACCCAGATCGTTGAAGTTCCCCACGAATTTATCGTCCCGGGTGACAGCGCCGCCGGAGCCTACCTGGACCTGGCCCGCACCATCGTCCGCCGCGCGGAACGGCAGGTGGCAGGCCTGTTCCACCAATCGCTTCTGGCCAACCTGCATCTGCTGCGCTACCTTAACCGGCTGTCCTCGCTGTGCTTTGTGCTCGAACTGCGCGAAAACCAGGTTGCCGGTAAAGCCAAAACCACTCTTGCAAAACCTGGAGAAGGATCATGACTGGCACGATCATTAACGTTATCGCAATATTGGTTGGAGGTGGATTGGGCGCCCTCTTAGGGAGCCGCCTGCCGGATCGCATTCGCCATACGGTTATGGCTGGAATGGGCCTGTTTGTTCTGGCAATTGGTTTGCAGATGTTCCTCAAAACAGCGAATTCCCTGGTGGTGCTCGCCAGCCTGGTGATCGGCATCATCCTGGGTGAATGGTGGCAAATCGAAGAGGGCATCCGCTGGATGGGGCGCATGATTGAACGGCGCGTGATGCCGCAGAACGGAACAGCCGAAGAACACCAGGTCCGCCAGGAACGCTTCGTGCGCGGGTTCTTCACCGCCTCGCTGCTGTTCTGTGTCGGCCCCATTGCGATCATCGGCTCCATTCAAGATGGTCTCACCGGCAATTACCAGCTACTGGCGGTAAAATCGGTGCTGGATGGCTTTGCCTCGATCGCTTTTGCTTCCAGCCTGGGTATAGGCGTACTGTTTTCCGCCCTCCCGATTCTCATTTACCAGGGCGGGATTTCTCTGGCGGCCACGCAGATACAGCCCTTCTTCTCTAACCCGATGATGGTAGAGATGACTGCCACAGGCGGCGTCCTGCTGATGGCGATCGCCATCAGCAGCCTGCTGGAGCTGAAACCAATCCGCACCGGCAACCTGCTTCCAGCGCTCATCGTAGCGCCTCTCTTAGTGGTTGCACTCACCGCCCTGGGCGTCAACTGGGCAGCGCTGCCGTAGCCATCCACTCGCGCCAGTAAAGCTTAATCCGGGTACACAAACACCGGGAAATGCTCGCCCGTTTCCTGGAAGCCAACCTTGCGGTACAGCGCCAGCGATGCGCTGTTGCTGTCCTGCGTGTTGAGCGTAACGCCCCAATATCCAAATTTGCTGATGAAATGGTCGAGCAGGTCCTGAACCAAAGCAAAACCCAGGCGCTGGTGCTGCAGGCGGGGGTGTACAGCCAGCCGGGACAGGTGCGCGTACACTCCGCTGTTCGAGCTCATCGTATATCCTACAACTTCCCCATCCATCTCCGCCACGGTGCAGTATGAGCTTTTCGAGAAAGCATAGCGAAGGTCATCGATAGACAGCCGCCAGATAGGCTCAAAGGCCTGGTTATCGACCACTTTTACAGCATTCAGGTCGTTTCCATCCATCTCACGCAGAACGATACTCGTATCAATCTTGGGAGGCTGCGGCGGCGGGCTGTTGTACATAAAAACCACAATATTCTGGTAATGGATGAAACCATTTCGCTCTAACAGCCTTTCATACCATTCCCGCAGCGCCAGTGATGCGATGGTTGGCTTTTTCTCGCTCTTCCGCCTTTGCTCCAGGGCGCGCTCAAACAAACGCTGCCAGTGACTGTCCAGCGGCTCGTGGATCAGCGCACCAAATAAGCGCACCCAGGCTACTTCCTCTGGTTCTGGCGGGCAGGCCAGGGCCGCAATGATCCGCCGCCCATCTTCGCAGATCCAAAACGGCTGGCGCCCCAGCCACTCCATCACATCCCGCCAGTCCAGGTGACGGTGTATGTTGCTGAGCGAGTTGGTGAAATTAAACAGGGCCGTATAATCGGTGCATTCAGCGGGGCGTAAAATCTGTGGCATAGAACCTGGCAGCGCCGCCGGCGCATTTACCGCCGCAGCATTCGCATCGGAATATCGATCAGTTTTTTCAAAAAGCGTTCCTGGAAGCTTAGCTTTTTCTGGTTGTTTAAGGCTGCATCCATCGATGCCAGGGCTTCCAGTTGGTGACCGGTACGAATCTGCAAGGCAGAAATCGACTTCAACACCACAGCGCGGCTTTCTTCGTCCCCAGCCTGTTTCAGCAGTTCGGCTGACTGCCGGTAGCGGGCCAGTGCCTCTTCTAAGCGATTCAGCGCTTCCAGCGCCGCGGCCTGGTTACCAAGCGCCAGCCCCTGCCTGCGCGTGTCTCCGGCCTGGGCAAATACTGCATCCGTGCCCTCCGCGGCTTGTAAAGCCCCTTCGCCATTGCCCGACTGCAGCAGCGCCACGCTGCGGTTATTTGCCAGTTCCGCTGCTTTGCTTGCATCACCCGCATCCGAATACTGCCTGGCAGCCTGCTCGAATAAACCGGCGGCTTCTTCAAAGCGCCCGGCCCGATAGCTTGTCTCAGCTCGTTTCACAACCTGCTCTGCGGCATTCGCCGCCGATTCCTGATTCATCGCAGTGCCCCTATCTCCAGAAGAATTAATAGGTGATTTCCAATAGCACTTCCGCCACCGCGCGCAGCTTTTCAGCGGAAAGATCGCTCAAGCGCATGGCCAATTCCAGGTAAGGCCGGTTGACGGGCTTGGAGACAAACTGCTGCACTTCTGGGGGCAGGTCCAGGAACTTCAAATACGTTCCCTGCTGGTTGCGCCACTTTCCGATCGGCCCATGCTTGTCGTAAAACTGTTCGATGGGGATTTCCAGCACATTGGCAAGTAGTTCCAGTTCAGATAGTGGAATGGGCAGTTCACCCGTCTCATAGCGCTTCATCTGATCTTCGGAAATACCCGTTTTCTCAAAGATCTCGTAATAGGAATAGTTCGCATTATTCCGCGCCAGGCGCAGGTTCGTACCGATTACACGGTTTCTCAGCAGCACCAGCCGGTCTTTCTCCTGCAGCGCTTCTGGCTCGGCGGTCTCCGAGAGAGATCGCTTGCCCCAAAACTGCTCCAGGGGGACGTTTAAATACAGCGCCAGCAGTTCGATCTGCGGCAGTGACGGCGCTCGTACACCCCTTTCGAACTCCTGGAACTGCTGCGGAGTAACGCCGGTCGCTTGCGCGCATTCTTCAACACTTCTTCGCATCGCTTTGCGCGCGTCGAAGATCAAGAGGCCCAGTTTCTTATTCCGAATGAGGAGGATTTGGCTTTGTTTGCTCATATGTTCGCCATTACACCAGACGATTTTCGTAATCCTTCTGGGCGAGTCAGCCCCTGCTTCACAGGGAAGTATCGCCTTCCAGGTGAAGCGCTACCGCCGCCTAGGACCAAGCATATCGGCGAGGTTTGCACCAAACACTTCCGGACCCAATTTGAATCCGGCTACTTCCAATCTTGGAGAGAACAGCGGGCGGATGCCGGTTGGTTTTAATTCACCCAGCACTTTCCCATCCTGCGTAACTCCTGTCTGCTCAAACTTAAAAATGTCCGTCAATACCACCGTGTCGCCTTCCATGCCGGCGACTTCGGTGATCGCAGTAACCTTACGGCTGCCATCTTTCAAGCGTGACTGCTGAACGATCAGGTCGATGGCTGAAGCAATCTGCTCGCGGATTACTTTCAACGGCAGGTCCATGCCCGACATCAAGCACATCGTTTCCATGCGCGAGAGCGCATCGCGCGGCGCGTTGGCATGCAAGGTGGTCAGCGACCCATCGTGTCCGGTGTTCATCGCCTGCAGCATGTCCAGCGTTTCACCGCCGCGGCACTCACCCACCACAATCCGGTCGGGCCGCATGCGCAGTGAGTTGCGCACCAGGTCGCGGATCGTCACCGAGTGCTTGCCTTCCAGGTTAGCCGGTTTTGTTTCCAACCGTACCACATGATCCTGCTGTAGCTTGAGCTCCGCCGCATCTTCAACCGTGATAATCCGCTCATCCTCAGGGATATAACCGGAAAGTACGTTGAGCAGGGTGGTTTTCCCTGAGCCTGTACCGCCCGAGATGACGATATTCAGGCGCGAAATAACGCAGGCCCGGATAAATTCCGCCATCGACTTCGTCAGCGATCCATACTGGATCAATTGGTCAACGGTCAGTTTATCTTTTTTGAACTTACGGATAGTAATGATCGGGCCATCGATCGCGCAGGGTGCAATTACCGCGTTCACGCGCGAGCCATCTGGCAGGCGGGCATCAACCGTTGGGGTATCGTTATCCACCCGGCGGCCTAGCGGCATGATGATTTTGTCAATCACCCGCAGTACAGCAGCATCGTTCTCAAAGGTAACTGCGGTTTTAGTCAGCTTGCCTTTCCGCTCAACAAAAACCTTTTTCGGGCCGTTCACCATAATCTCGGTGATCGACTCATCTTCAATCAGCGGCTGCAGCGGGCCAAAACCCAGCAGATCATCCAGAATTTCATGGAACAACTGGTCGCGCAGCGTATTTGGGAGTTGCAGCTTTGTGTTTTGATACGCTCTTTGCAGCGCCTGCATGATCGCATCTCGCCGGTCCTCCGAGCCAGGAGGGTTCGATTCTAGCTCACGAGAAACAACGTTAATGAGATAATCTTTTACTTTCGCTAATTCTGCCGCGCGGGAAGACTGTCCGGGATTGTTCATAGCACCCTGAATTTACCCTACTTATGCAATGATCTCTTCCTCTGGGATAACCCAGACGATGTGATTGGTGTTGATGACCAAAAAGTTCGAGCGGTGAATTTCTTCCTCCTGGCTGTTAAATACAACCGCATTGGTTACCGCCAGGAAGCGCTCTGAATCGTTCAGCTCATCTTTCACCCTTGAATCAGGGCGAATATAAATCGCCCCTCGAATCTTATTTTGAATGGTTTGAATAATGACTCGAACCGGTTGTTTAGAAACAACTTGCGTGAAGATCTTACCCTTTTCATCGTAGTGTGTGACCATCTATGCTTTTTCCATCGTTTCTTTTTCTAAGGGCGGCATAAGATATCCCAGACCAGAGCGTGTAACAATGTGCTGGGGATTATGAGGGTTATCCTCAAGCTTCTGTCGCAGGCGAGCAATACTCACCCACAGGATTTCTTTATCGTCTTTATATTGGCTGCCCCAAACCGCGATCAACAGGTCTTCCGCGGAAAGCACATGTCCAACATGGTGGGCAAACTGGATCAACAGCCGGTACTCCGTCGCGGAAAGATATACCGGTTTGTTATCCTTCCAGACCTCCGCCCGGGCAAAATCAATTTTCAAATTCCCGTGCGTAAAATAGCGGTTTTGGGTAGCGCCGTCCGTGGTTTGCGCGCGGCGTAACACGGCGCGCACCCGCGCCACCAGCTCGGTCGCTGAAAACGGCTTCACCACATAATCATCGGCGCCTACATTCAACCCTTTTACGCGATCCTGCTCCTCCCCTTTCGCGGTGAGCATAATGATCGGCACATTTGAAAACTGCCGGATGCGTTCGCAAGTTGTAAAGCCATCCAACCGCGGCATCATGATGTCTAAAATCACCAGATCAGGGCTGTGATTAGACATCATCTCTAACGCTTCTTCACCATTGCTGGCGCATTTCACCTCGTACCCGGCGGCCTCGAGGTTTACTTTGACCAGATGAAGATAACGTGCCTCGTCATCCACTACGAGAATTTGAGGTGCCATTGTGCAATTACCTCCTTCTCCAAATCCTGAACATAGCATGTTCCCGAGAATTCATTATGGCTGATAGGGGAGTGCTATGTGAAACGCCGTCCCCTCTCCCACAACCGATGTCGCGTAAATTTGACCCTGGTGTGCTTGAATAATCTTCTTGCAAATAAACAATCCCAGCCCCGAGCCGTGTACAAAAGGTTCTAGCTCTGGATTGCGGAAAAACCGGTCAAAAATATGGGCAAGAAAACGCTGCGGTATTCCCGGGCCGTGATCTTCAACGTGGATTAAAACACCTTCATCTTTCGATTCTATTTTAACCCATACATTCGAGCCTGGGGCATACTTAACAGCATTGTTGATTAGATTTTCAAAAACCTGTCCCAGGCGCTTCGGGTCGCCGCGGATAAGCATGCCCTGTTTTTCTGGCTCAATGTGAACGACCAGGTCCGCGTGGTGCAGTTTTACCCGGTCGCCAACAGACTTGATCAGCGTATCAATGCGCACTGCCTGGAAGTCCATCTTCATGTTTCCGCTCTGCAAGCGGGCAGAATCGAGCAGATTTTCGATCAATTCCTGCAGGCGGTCGGCTTCCTGATCAATGATCCGCAGGAATTCCTGCTGGGTTTCTTGATCCCAGTTCGTATCCGAGCGCAGCAGCGTAGTCGTGTAACCTTTGATAAAGCCCAGCGGCGTGCGCAGCTCATGGGTGATGGTCGAAATAAAGTCTTCCTGCAAGCGAGCTTCCGCGTTTTGCTGTTCCAAAACCTCATAGGCATGCTGCAGGTTCTGCCGCTCCACCAGCAGGGAAATCTGCTGCGATATAAACTCCGCCAGGCGCACAGCCTCTGGCTCAAAGGGCGGGCTGCCAAACCGGATAAACACCACGGCGCCCAACGTGCGCGTAGAAACCCGCAGCGGAATGCCCAGAATAAACGGTCTTTCCAACCGGCTGATCGAAGGATCATTCACCGGTTCTTGCACAATCGTCTTCGGATCATCCATGATCTGATTGGCAATGATCTCCCCCCAGGCAATATCCGCTTCCGCGGAACGCCCGCGACCCATCGCTCTGGCATACATTACATCGAGATCGTGACGGGCAGGGTCAGCAATATAAACAACGAGATTGTCGAAAATAAAAATGGTACGTACCAGGCTGACAATCTCATTGAGTGCCGGTTTCCATTCACTCGTCTCCGTAACGATACGGCTGATCTCGTACAGGTGATCCAGACCGACCTCTGCGGATGAATATTTTTGTAAACTCATTTCTTTATTCCGCCTTGGTGAAGATTTTTCTTTGCCCGAGACCCCACGACTCGCGTTCATATTGACCACCATAATCCCTAATGGGCCTTCAATGCAAATGAAAAGCAGCTTCCTTTGCCTACATCCGATGTCACCTGGATGAACGATCCATGTGCCTCCACGATTTTCTTTGCCAGCGCCAGGCCTAACCCGGTTCCGCCGGCCCGCCGGGTTGTGCTACCATCCAGTTGGTGAAATGAATCGAACACCTCGTTGATTCGCGCCTCTGGGATGCCCATTCCAGTATCCACCACCGAAATCCGCACCATCCGGTCCTCTTGCGTTGTGCGCAGCGTTATCGATCCCCCTGATGGTGTAAATTTGATCGCATTATCAATAAATTGCAGCACCACCCACGAAATTTTCTCCTCGTCTCCATCTACATCAGGCAGTCCTGGGCCGTTTTCCAGCGTAATCACAATCCCGCGATCTTGGGCTTTATGCAGCGATTTATTGATGCTGTTCAGGCACAAACTCTGAACCGAGAAGGGAGCCAAGTGCAGGTGCAGTTTTTCTTTTTCGCTCAATGAGAACATCAGCAGGTCTTCAATCAACCGGCTCAATCGGTCGCTCGAACGTTCCATAATTCCAAGCGCAGCTTGCTGTTGTTCGGTCAGCGCGCCCATATCACCAGATAACAACAGTTCCAGATAACCCTTCAGGTGCGTAAGCGGCGTGCGCAGTTCGTGTGAAATATTCGCGACGATATTCGCTTTGAGCTGGTTCACCTCGGCGAGCTTTTCCATTGCACGCTGCAGCTCTGCCGTCCGCTGCTGCACGCGCTGCTCCAACTGCTGGTTGGCTTCCAATAGTTGATCGTTAGCTTCCTGGAGGTTCGTCTTCAGCTCTTGCAGCTGCTGGGTGATAATAGCCTCTCGGGTTGAGCTGTCGATGATGCCAAGGTCTATCAACACCTGCCCGATCAGGCGATCATTCCCTTCCGCACGCAGGTCTGCCTGATACTGCAGGGCGCGATCCAGATCCTCCGGTTTAATCAGCCCTTTTTCAACCAGGTACTGCCCCAGCATGGGGACCAAAAGCTCAGGAGTAAGTGAAGGTATAGGCGTCGACATATGGTTCGTTTACCCCACCCGCCAGACCCATTCGCCGCCCACCATTGTTGCCGAAGGCCGCAGAGCGTACAGTTGCTCTGCCGGCATGGTGAACGGGTTCTGTGTAAGAACGATCAAATCAGCATAATACCCCTGCGCCAGGCGGCCCTGCTGGTTCTCCATCCCGGCTGCGTATGCCGCCCCACCGGTGAAACCTTGCAGTGCCTCCGCCAGCGCCAGTCTTTGGCCGGGGTACCAGCCATCCTTTCCAGGTGATCCATCGGCCCGCTGGCGCGTTACCGCGGCGTGCAGCCCTAAGAAAGGATTGGGGGACTCAACCGGGGCATCCGAACCAAAACACACCCGCGTGCCCTGCTCGATCAGGGTGCGGAAGGCATACGCGCCAGCCGAACGGCTGCCCCAATGCCGGTCGGCCATGTGCATATCCGATGTAGCGTGGATCGGCTGCACCGAGGCGATGACACCCAATTCTGCCAGCCGCCCGTAATCCTCTGGATGCAGCACCTGCACGTGCTCAATGCGGTGCCGCAGCGCCGGCAGTCCATGCTCGCGCTCAAAGCGCCGTACCTGCGCGTATCCCAGCAGCACCTCGTGGTTTGCCCGGTCGCCAATGGCATGGATCGCCACGCTGATGCCGTTGGCCGCGGCCTTCTGCCCGTGCTCGAATACCTGCTCATTATCCAGCAGTAAAATCCCATTGTTGGTCGGCGCGCCCTCGTATGGCTGCAGCATCGCCGCAGTCTGCGGACCAAGCGCGCCATCCGCGAACAGTTTCACGGACCCGATACGAAGAAAATCATTCCCGAAACCTGTGCGCAACCCAAGCGCAATGGCATGTTCCAGGTTCTCCAGCGGAATGCCCTTCACCACCCGGGTCCGCAGCCGCCCCTCTTCCTGCAGCAGTTGGAGCGCCGTAAAGCACGTCGCACCATCATAATCGTGTACGGCGGTGATGCCAAACTGCCACAGGTTGTTCTGGGCGGCGCCGATTGCCTGGGCAACCATATTGGCCGTCGGCGCGGGGATGGCATCTTCCACCAGCCCCATGGCCTCTTCAAACAGCAGCCCGTTCGGCTCGCCGTTTTCATCGCGACCGATTTTTCCATTCAGCGGGTCAGGCGTGCTGCGGGTAATGCCTGCCGCGCGCAGCGCCCCGCTGTTGGCCCAGGCCGCGTGCAGCGATTTCGCCGTCAGGTATACCGGGTTCGCCGGCGCCACAGCGTCCAATGATTGGACGCTCCCAAACCCCTCCGCCCAATCATTCTGATTCCAGCCATGCCCGCGAACCCACGCTCCGGCAGCCGATGCGCGCACCTTCTCCTCCACCCGGCGCAGGCATTCCGCCTGGGTGGGCGTTTCGCAGTCGATCATTTGCAGGGCAAAAGCATAATGCTGCAGGTGAATGTGCGCGTCGGTTAGCCCTGGCCAGATCGTCTGGCCGTGCATATCCTGCTTGTCTGCTGCACTTCCGCACGCCGCCAGAATATCCCGATCGCTGCCCACCAGGGCCACCCGCCCCCCGTCAACAGCAATAGCGGTCGCCGTGGGGTTGGCTGCATCGAGCGTATGGATTTGGGCGTTATACAGCACGCGCATGCAATTTTCCTTAGAGCAAATGAATTTCTACGATTCCTTCAATATCTTCGTGATCATATCGTTCAGCTCTTCGTCGCTAAAATAATAAATCGTCAGCGACCCTCCATCTTTGCCGTAGCGCAGCTTAATCCGCGTACCCAGGTACTGGCGCAGCTGGTTTTCCATCTCCTGTACTTCTGCCGGAACATCCTTGCGCGTGTTGCGGCGCATGCGTGGACCGGTAAGCTCTTTCACCAGCGCCTCTGTTTGGCGAACAGATAACTTATTATTGACCACGGTCTTGTAAACGTCAAGTAAGACCTGAGGGGAGGCTTCCAGGCTGAGCAGCGCCCGGGCGTGCCCCTCTGTGATCAGGCCATCTACCAGCCCCTTCTTGATTGCATCTGGCAGCCGCACCAGCCGGTGCGTGTTCGTCACCGCCTCGCGGCTTTTGCCCACCCGAGTTGCCACTTCTTCATGGGTCATGCCAAATTCATCAATCAGGTGATGGTACGCCTCAGCGGTTTCCAGCGGCGTCAAATCAGCCCGCTGAACGTTCTCAATGAGCGCCAGTTCCAGCCGCTGCTGCTCGCTGGCCTGCCGGATAATTACCGGCACCGTCTCTAACCCGGCCAGCCGGGCTGCTCGCAAGCGGCGCTCGCCGGCGATCAGCACATATTCATCTTTTTGGGGATCATACGAAACAATCAACGGCTGCAGCACGCCGTGCTCGCGAATCGACTCAGACAACCCTTGCAGCTCGATTTCATCCATATTCGCCCGCGGCTGCCGGGGATTGGGCACAATCTGCCTGACCGCAATTTCCGCCACGCCGCTGTCATGCTCCGCCGGGCCGCTGCTGGAGCTGCCGCCTGGGATCAATGCATCTAAACCTTTGCCAAGGCCACCTTTACGCACCATGTCGATCCGCCTCATTCATAACGCTTAGGTTTGTAAATCCGGGATCAAAATACCATCTTTAGCCAGCAGTTCGCGCGCCAGGTTCGCGTACGCCTTCGCCGCGGTTGATTCGGGAGCATAAATGGAAATCGGGATCCCGTACGATGGAGCTTCAGCCAGGCGAATGCTGCGCGGAATAACCGCATTGAAAACCTGGTCTGGGAAGAACTTGCGCACCTCGCCCACCACATCCGTCGCCAGGCGCGTGCGTCCATCATACATGGTCAGGATAACGCCCCGCACTTCCAGGTCAGGGAAGAGCCCGCCGCGCACGCGAGAGATCGTTTGGGTAAGCTGGCCCAACCCCTCCAGCGCCAGGTATTCGCACTGCACCGGAATGATCACCCCGTTCTGAGCTGCCACCAGCCCATTTACCGTCAGCAGTCCCAACGATGGCGGGCAGTCGATCAAAATATAGTCATATCGATCTCGCACGTTCTGCAGCGCCTCGCGCAAGCGAAATTCGCGCCGCGTCACCTCCACCAGCTCCACCTCCGAACCCGCCAGCGACGGCGTAGCCGGCAGCAGCGACAGCTTAAGGCGCGGGTTGTGCAGTATCTGCGGGCCGACTGCTGCGGAGCGGATCAACACCTCGTAGCTTCCGCTGCGCACTGTGTTTTTATCGATCCCCAAGGATGAGGTGGCATTGGCCTGCGGGTCAATATCAATTAGCAAAACCCGCTGGCCGTAATACCCCAGGTACGCTCCCAGGTTTATGGCTGTGGTGGTTTTCCCCACCCCACCTTTTTGATTGACGATCGTGTAGATCCGTGCCATGCGCTTTGCCTCGTTTTGAAAACTATATAGTTCTGCCCGGTGCCTGCCTTAGTTTCTTCTTCACCCAATCAACCTGCGGCATTCCCATCACTGTGCGGTCATCAATGACCGCGACCGAAGTTTATTCAATCACCTCCGTCATCACCGCCTGTACCTCATCGGGCCGTGGAATTCCGTCCAGGCCATAGCGAAGCACAGAGAAGGATGCCAGGTTGGTAGCAAAACGTGCCGCCTCCCACGGGTCGCGCGTGGTAGACAGGCGAATAAAAAACGCCGCCGCGAAAATGTCCCCTGCCCCGGTTGGGTCAACCTCAACCATCTTCGTCGGGCGGAAGCGGCGCAGGTCGCCGTTCCAATATAAACGCGCCCCGTTCGCCCCTTCGGTTACCGCCAGAACGCGGATCGACGAAGCCATTTCTTCCACCATACGCTCATCGCCGCGGACATCTTCAATGCTGATGACCGCCGCGCTGGCATTCTGCAGAACGAACGAAGCCTCAGGCCACTCGGTAAACGAAACTCGCCCCTCTTCATCCCACGTTCGGTACCAGCCCTGCGGGGTAAGCCCCACAAAGGAGCTCGGGAATGCGCGCACCAGGTTCGGGTCAATCTCGCGCGCCACCGGCCCCAGGTGGATGATCGGCGTGTTCCGCCACGGCTCGGGCACCATCGAGAGGTTAATCGTCGGCGCTAAACTGTGAAGGTACTGAATCCGCCCATTGGGCGTCTGGATATTCTCAAACGTGGTCGTTTCTTCTGACCGCATGCCCACCACCCGGATGCCTTCCTGTTCCAGTTCGGGCATTTCCATGCAGTCTTCGCAGGCGGTTAAAATGCCTACGCGCATCCCAATGGCGCGCGCAGTGAGCGAAGCATAAGAAGCCGTGCCACCCAGCCGCGGGCCATTGGGAGTCAGGTCACGGGTTAAGTGTCCAATTACCAGGTAATCGATCGGTTCTAATGGTCCAATTCTATACATCTTTTAATTATACCTGAAGGATTTGTGTACTTAATAAAGATAAACAATAAAAGAGAGCGCTTTAGGAAGATTCATTCTCCTCCGAAAGCTCTTTCTGAACATCGCCATTCTCAACCGGCAGGTTGCGCATGGCTTCTTCCATCATCAGGTTTTCCCGGCGCATACCTGGAGCCGGCGTCCCGCAGTAGGGGCACAGGTTCCAGGGCAGTTCCATAAGTTTCCCGCACTGGTGACAGGGCTTTTTCAGGCGCGTGTAGCAGTTGGGGCAGGCCACCCAGTCCTCGCGGACGCGCCGCCCGCAGCCCGGGCAAACCGCGTTATCCTCGATCGACTGCAGCAGCGCCTCTTCTTCCAGGCTCTGTTGAAATTCTTCCTCCAGCGTCTTCGCCGGTCGCAGGATGAAATAGACCAGCATGCCCGGCAGGAAGAGAACCGCCACAACCAGAACCGCCAGGATGCGCGCCAGCGGGTCGCGCGCCCGCCGCCGGATATCCCGGTACGTCCAGATAATCAGGCTGAGCCACAGTGCGGCGATAAATGCCGCAGCAAAACCCGTGGCTACCAGAACGAGGGTGCTGAGCAGAGTGGGATCAAACGTCATAAAGTCTCCGGTGAAGAAATTATAGCATGGTTGGTGTAATTATACGGGACATGGCGCCCCGCATACCGCCATATCCCGTATAAATCATATAAAGAAAATAGAATTTTTCCGGGCGAATCCTTTTTCGAACAAGCCCAAAAGGTTAGATATTTTCAATCGGCACCGGCTCCACCGGGTCAGCCAGCGTAAAGCCGAACACCTTCGAGTAGAAATATAGCTCGCCGTCCTGCGTCCGCTTGATATTTGCGGCCTGGCGGAAGCCATGCTGTTCGCCGGGGTACTCAATGTATGCCACCGGCAGTCCCTTGGCCCGCACCGCTTCGTACATCCTGCGCGATTGGTCCGGCGGCACAACCTTATCATCCGCGCCCTGGAAAAAGATCAGCGCGCAGTCGAGCTGGTGAGCAAAGTGGATCGGGGACCGTGCAATATACACATCCCGCGCCTCCGGGTAAGGGCCGATCATACTGTCGAGGTAGCGCGCCTCGAACTTGTGCGTATCCTTCGCCAGCGCTTCCATGTCGCTGACCCCATAGTAACTGGCCCCAGCTTTGAACACCTTCCGGAATGCCAGCGCCGCCAGCGTGGTGTAGCCTCCCGCGCTGCCGCCGTGAATGGCCAGCCGGTTTGGGTCCGCTTTTCCGCTGCGCGCCAGGTGCAGCGCCGCGTTCACGCAGTCATCCACGTCCACCACGCCCCACTGCCCCTTCAGCCGCTCGCGGTAGTCCCGCCCGTAACCGGTGCTGCCACCGTAGTTCACATCCACAATCCCAATTCCACGGCTGGTCCAGTACTGGATGCCCAGCCGCAGCGTTGTGCCGGTAGCGCTGGTCGGTCCGCCGTGGATACTCACAATCACTGGCGGCAGTTCCCTTTCCGGCGCGACAAAATCCTGATTGCGCGGCGGGTAATAATAAGCAAAAGCCGTCAGCCCATTTTCCGTAGGGAATTCGATTTCCTCCGGGATCGAAACGTAACCCGGGTCAACCACTACTCTGGTGGCCTTTTGCAGTTCAACGACTTTTCCCGTTTCCGTCTGCACGCCAGAATCCGGTTCTAACTGCATCTGCACCACCGCATAAGGCGTGGTCGGCGACCCGCCAATGAAGTACACTTTCCCCGGCGCCGCGTTCACAGAACCGAGGTCCGTATACGGCTGCGGGATTGGCTGCACCTGCAGCGTGCGCGTATCGAGCGCTTCGATCACGCACCTGCCGCCCTCGCTGTGCGTGCAGATCAGCCGCTCCGCCGATTCAAACGCATACGTGGACTGCCCAAACACCCACTGCGGCTCGCCGAACTCAGCCTCCTTCGGGTACAGCGCCTGGGCTTCGCCGCCCTGCCAGCGGTACAGGTTCCACCAGTTGGTGCGGTCGGAGATGAAATACAGCACCCCATCCGGAGACCACTCCGGCTGGAAGATCGATTCGCTCTGGCCCCCGGCAATCTTCTCCGCGTTCCCCAGCGAACCATCCGCCGCCACCTGCGCCACCCATAATTCCGTGCCATCCCAGGGCATATTGGGATGGTTCCATTCCAGCCAGCACAGGCGCGTTCCATCCGGGCTGAGCCGCGGCGTGGCATAAAAATCCTTACCAGATACCAGAACACGCCCGCCGCGCTCCAGGTCAGACCCGTCCAGTGCCACACTGCAAATCGTGTTGATCACTTCCGCCCCGGTGTGATCCTCGCGCACGCCAATCAGCCGGTTTCTTTGCGTATCCATCACGTAATCAGCATAGCGCAGGTCCACTGCCGGGGTCAGCGCCTGGGGAGCCGCCGGAGGCTGCGCCTCCGGCGCCGCTTCCAGCCGGTACAGGCGCTGGTCGGCAAAGTTCGAGAAGTACAGCACCCCTTTGTAGATCAGGTAACTGCCTCCGCCGTACTCGTGCACCCGCGTGCGCGCGTTCCAGGGCGGCGGCAGTAGATCGGTCTTGTTCCCATCTGGCGTATAACGCACCACCACAACGCGGCCTTTCTCCTCGGGGCGCATCTCCGTCCAATAGACGACATCCCCCTCCACGCTGATGCCGCCCAACCCAATCATCCCGCTGACGATCAGATCAGAGGTGATTGGTGATTTCCATGAGCCATAAGGGGCAACGGTAGCCATATTTTTTTCCTCCTAAATCATCGCCTGGTACACCAGGTTTTTATAGATATCCTCAATGGGGTACGGCTGGAAAGGCTGGTGCTGAATCATGATAATGGGCACCATCTGCTCCTTGAAATCTACCCAGAAGAAGGTGTTCGCCGCGCCGCCCCAGCCCCAGTTGCCCGCCGAACCGTTGGCACGCGCCCTAGCAGGGTTGAGCAGTACATACCCGCCCAATCCAAACCCGTGCGCCTGGATGTCTTGATCCATAAAAATCCCATCCGGCAGGTGATTCATCCGCATCAGTTCCACCGTCTTGCGCCCCAACAGCCGCACGCCGTCCAGCTCGCCGTGGTTGAGCACCA
Source organism: uncultured Anaerolineaceae bacterium (assembly GCA_964437595.1). GTDB lineage: Bacteria > Chloroflexota > Anaerolineae > Anaerolineales > Anaerolineaceae > DSYU01. Next base: position 46,182 of record CAYTHO010000004.1, on the reverse strand, counting down.
TCTGGCAGAAGCGCAGGTAATCTGGCGCGGTCGAAATCAGCCCTCCGCCGCCGCCCTGCAGCCGGTCCGCATACAGGTAGGCGCTGTTTTCAATCGGGTCGATATCTTTCAACTGGCCCACAACCGCAGCCCCATTTTCCTCCACCGGCCCGTACATGCTGGCGAACCGTCCCACCTTCTCTTTGGGCACTGAGAAGGAAGTATCCATCATGCCCAGCGGCTCGAAGATACGCTGGCGCAGAAATTCGCCAAACGCCATGCCTGAAACCACTTCCACCAGCCGCCCCAGCACATCGATCGATACGCCGTAGTGATAGGCCTGCCCCGGGTGGTGGTACAGCGGAGCGCTGGCAATCCCCTCCACGAAATCGCGCAGCGCGGTTGGGCCGCGCCGGTTCCACAGCGGGCTGATCCGTTCATAAATCTTCGCCACCTGCGGGATGGTATCCTCGCCGTAACCCAGCCCGGAAGTGTGGGTGAACAGGTCGCGAATATTGATCGGGCGCGCCGGAGGAACCAGCCGCACCAGCCCGCCTTCCCCCGCTTCCGCCACCTGCACGTGCTTGAACTCCGGCAGGTATTCCGCAATTTCATCCGCCAACCGCAGGCGGCCCTCCTCGAGCAGCATCATCACCGCCGCGGAAGTGATCGGTTTGCTCATCGAATAAATCCGGAAGATGGTGTCCGTTTCGATCGGCTTGCCCGCCGCAATATCGCGCATTCCCACGCTCTCGCAGTGCACAATCTGCCCCTGCCGGGCAATCATCGTCAGGATGCCCGCAAATTTCCCTTCGTCCACAAATCGCTGCATCACCGGGCGAATCCGCCCCAAGCGTTCCGCGGAAAAACCAAACTTTTCAGGCTGAGTTGCTTGCATGATTCCCTCCATAATAGAAAAGGCTACGCAGTGATTATACTTGCAAGCGGGGGCGCGGAATACATAAACAGCGGACAGACTCGCTCACAACTGTGGCAGCACTTAACCCCATCACCGCAGTGGTCCACATTTGGGCTTGCCGCCAGGCCCAACCAGATTCATCTTGCCTCTTCCTGATTCTTATACTATAGTTAGAGAGCCGTTTGTTACCCGTAGATGTCGAAACAGGACTCCCCCATGCCCCGCGAATCTCCCGCCGCCTATCGTATCACCGACCTCTCCACCGCCGACCGTCCTCGCGAGCGGTTGGCCGAACTGGGTCCCCAGGCCCTCTCCAATGCCGAACTGATCGCCATTCTCCTGCGCGTTGGCGTGCAGGGCGAGAACGCCGTCCAGATGGGCCAGCGCCTGCTGCAGGAATTTGGCAATCTCAACGGCCTGCACCGCGCCTCCGTGCTCGATATCTCGAAGGCGCACGGCATGGGCCTGGCAAAGGCCGCCCAGATCAAGGCCGCCATCGAGCTTGGCGTGCGCCTGCGCCTCGAATCGCCCGACGAGCGCCCCACCATCCACTCCCCCGCCGATGCCGCCGCCCTGGTGCAGTACGAAATGTCCGCCCTGCCGCAGGAACACCTGCGCGTGATCAACCTTGATACCCGCAACCGCGTCATCAACATCGAGAAGCTTTATGTCGGCTCGCTCAATGCATCTACCGTGCGCGTCGGGGAGCTGTTCAAAGCTGCCATCGCCCGCAATGCCGCCTCGATCATCGTACTCCACAACCACCCCTCCGGCGACCCCACGCCCAGCCCGGAAGATGTCGCCCTCACCCGCTCAATCGTTCAGGCCGGCAAGCTGCTCGATATCGAAGTCCTCGATCACCTGGTTATTGGACAGAGCAAGTGGGTGAGCCTGAAGGAAAGAGGCCTGGGGTTTTAGTCGTCAGTGATCGCCGGCGCGGCCATCAGTTCCATGAACCGCTCCCGGCTGATGGTCTCTACTTCCAGCAGCTCGCAGGCAATCCGCTCTACGTCAGCGCGCTTCTCGGTCAGAATGCCGCGCGCTGACTGGTAGCACTCGTCCAGGATCGCCTTCACCGAGCCGTCGATCGTCTCAAACGTCTTCTGCGATCCGCGCGGCTGCGCCAGCGCTGCCAGCCCCTGCGCTTGCGGAAAAACGCGCAGCCCGGTTGACCCATCCATGCCCAGGCGCATCACCATCTCCTCGGCTAACTGCGTAGCCACCTGGAGATCGTTCGAAGCGCCGGTAGTCACATCCTGGAAGAAAATCTCCTCCGCCGCGCGCCCGCCCATCAGCCCGGTGATACGCGCCAGGATCTTATTCTTCGACATCAGCAGGCTGTCCTGTTCGGGCAGCGCCATCGTGTAACCGCCGGTCTGCCCGCGTGGAATAATCGTGATCTTATACACCGGGTCGCTCAGCTCGCTGCCGTGCATCGCAATGGCGTGCCCGGCCTCATGGTACGCGATGATGCGCCGTTCTTGCTCGCTCATCACCCGGTTCTTCTGCTGCACCCCACCCGCCAGGTTCTTCTCGATGGCTTCCTCGAAATCGCGCATCGAAATGGACTGCCGGTCATTGCGCACCGCCAGGATAGCCGCTTCATTGACAATGTTAGCCAGGTCCGCGCCCACCAGCCCAGGGGTAGCCTTGGCCAGGTCCGCCAGGCTGACGTTCTCCGAAAGCCGCTTGCCTTTCACATGCACGTTCAAAATCGCCTCGCGGCCCCTAATGTCCGGGCGAGAAACGAACACCCGCCGGTCAAAACGGCCCGAGCGGGTCAGCGCCGCATCGAGGATATCCACCCGGTTCGTCGCCGCCAGCACAATCACGTTTTCCGATGTGTCAAAACCGTCCATTTCCACCAGCAGCTGGTTGAGCGTCTGGTCCTGCTCCATCTCCGCCCCGCTGCCCGAAGTGTGCCGCTCGCGGCCCACCGCGTCGATTTCATCGATAAAGATAATGCTTGGCGCGCGCTTGCGAGCCTTTTTGAACAGCGAGCGCACCCGTCCCGCGCCCACCCCCGCGAACACCTCAACAAACTCCGAGCCAGAGATCGCGAAGAACGGCACACCGGCTTCCCCCGCCACGGCTTTGGCAATGAGCGTCTTGCCTGTGCCCGGGTCGCCCACCAGCAGAATGCCGCGCGGCATCTTTGCCCCCATCTGCGCGTACTTATCCCCTTCCTTGAGAAAGGTCACAATATCGCGAAGCTCCTGAAGGTTTTCCTCCATGCCGGCCACATCCGCAAAGCGCACCGTGGGAACTGCGCCCTCCTCGAAGTCCTTCTTCTGCATCGGATGGCCCCTATCCACCATGCGAATGGCCATAAATGTCAGCGCTCCCACCAGCGCAAAGGTAATCATTGTGCTGGCGGCTTTGCTGGCTTGCACCGAAGCGCTCTTTACCATCTCAAACTGCACCTTTGAAAGCTGCTCGCCTTTTAACCCAAGGAAAGAAAGCTGCTCCAGCAGCGACTGGTTTGTGTCGCGCATCGATTTTTCTTTACGCCCATCCCGGTAGTAAACTACCAGTTCGCCGGTGATCATGGTGTCTTCAATCTTATCAATTTTGTTTCCGGCGATATCGCTGGCAATCGTGCTCAGCGAAAGCATCTGCGGCGGCTTCTGCGTGGGCGCCCAGATTGCCGCGAGCATCAGCATTAAGGCCAGAAAAGACGCGCCAAATAAGATGATTTTCTTATTCTGAAACAATTTACTCGGGGAAGAATGATCCTTATTCATTGTCGAACCTTGCTACTCCTAATATTACCCAAACAGCCCGGCTTGCTGCGCGGCGAAGTCGGTTGATGCCATCGAGCAAGCAAAAAACGATAAATTGGATGGTGAAGACTCATTTTATCAAAAAATAACACGTTTTGATGAAAAAACAAGGTTTTATTAGGGTTTTAACATTTTTGAAAACTCGTTATTAGCGTAACTCTGGGGCTAACTGGGGTTATATGGTGATCTCGGCTTTGTGAATGCCCTTCAGCTGGCTGATTATCGCTTTATTGACAATCCACGCATTCTATATTAAAATCACCCCGTTCGATGGCGAGGTAGCTCAACGGTGGAGCAGTGGACTCATAAGCCATTGGTTGTGGGTTCAAATCCCACCCTCGCCACCTTAGAAACGATTCGCAAATGCGGATCGTTTTTGTTTTGCACCCCCAGGCAAACCATGCTGTTCAGTGGATTAAGGCAGCAAGCAATATCCATCTGCCTATTCAATTTCCGCAAAAAAGCGCTACAATCATTAATAATCATTTATCCCATTTTTATCGGAAAACAATCTTCGCAGCTGCCCTTGGCCTGCCTGTTTCGCGGATTACTGGTTGCAGGGTCCCAGAAATCATCGTTTTTGATTCTGTTTGTTCGCTTGAGGTCGCTATGAATACGAAAGAGAAATATGTCGGCATGTTTTGGGGTGCGGTGCTGATCATCCTCGGCATCGCGTTCCTGGTCACCCGCTCTACCTCCTTCACCATCACCAACCCGTGGTTGGGCATGGCGCTGACTGGCGGGCTGAGCCTGGCCTTCTTTGCCAGTTACTTCCTCAGCGGCCCGCAGAAATGGGGCTGGCTGTTCCCGGCCTGCATCTTTGCCGGAATCACGCTGACCGTCCTGCTCACCCAAATCACTCCCGCTCCGCAGGGCGGCTGGATTGGCGCTCCCTTCCTGCTCTCGATCGCCGTGCCGTTCCTGGTGGTCTACCTCAGAGATCGCGCAAAGAATGAGTGGGCCTTAATCCCCACCTTTGCCCTGGCTGCCATCAGCTTGATTGCCGCCGTTGCGGACACCCTTCAGGGAGAGATGGTGGGGACCCTCACCCTTTTGCTCATCGCCCTACCCTTCCTATTCGTGTACCTGCGCAGCCGCACCCGCCTCTGGGCGTTGATCGTCTTTGGCGTGCTGGCCGTGATCAGCCTGATCCCAGTCTTGAGCGCGGGTGTGAACCAGGAATTTGTCGGTTCGGCGGTCATGTTCCTGTTCGCCGCGGCTTTCTTCGTGGTGTTTTTCACCGGCGTGCAGCAGCGCTGGTGGGCGCTGATCCCGGCTGGGATCTTTACCACGCTGGGCGTTGTGGCGCTGCTTACACCCGCATCTATGGTGGAAATTCTGGGAGGGGAGCCGTTTGCCGGGCAGGTGACCGGGGCGGTGTTCTTCCTGGGGTTGGGCCTGACCTTTTTGGTCTTATGGCTGCGCCGCGCCATCACGCCCACCGCTTGGGCGATCTACCCGGCTGCCGTAGCGGGAGTACTGGCGCTGGCCACTTTCTTTGTGGGGCAGGCCGGATACGATGCCACATTGCCAATTATCCTCATCGCCGTAGGGGCGCTGGTCTTATACACAGCCTTTCGGAGGCGGTATATATAGGAGTAGAAAAATTGCAGGTGCCTCCAGCCTAAAAAATCCGGCTGTCTGTACTGGGGTTGGCAGCTCAAATCGTGAAATAAAAGGTTGCGCCCTTATCTACCTCGGCCTCTGCCCAGACCGTTCCCCCGTGCCGCTCGATGATCCGGTGCACGATGGCTAATCCAATGCCGGTGCCTTCGTATTCGCTCTCACTGTGCAGGCGCTGGAACACGCCGAACAACTTATGGGCGTAGCGCATGTCAAATCCCACCCCGTTATCATTCACCACATACACGGTGCTGTGATCATGCGTGATATGCCGGATCTCGATGCGCGGTTTCTCGCGCTTGCTCGAATATTTAACGGCATTCGAGATGAGGTTGACCCATACCTGCTTGAGCAGGGACCGGTCAGCCTTGCACGGTGGAAGAGGATCAACCACAACCTCCGCTTGTTTCAGCGCATCATTTGCTCGGAATTCATCTAAAATCTCCTGCACAAACTGGTTCGAATCAATGTCTTCCACTTGCAGCGGTTTGCGGCCAAGATACGAAAAAGACAGCAGATCGCTGATCAACTCCCCCATCCGCTGGACCTCATTATGAACCCGGTCCAGCAGGCTTCGGGCATCCTGTGGAAGGATATCTTCATAATCCTCAGCAAGGATGCGCGAGAAACCGTCGATCGCGCGCAGCGGCGCGCGCAGGTCGTGTGAGACTGAATAGGAAAAAGCTTCCAATTCACGGTTGGCCGCTTCGAGTTCATGCGTGCGTTTGATCACCTGTTGAAGAAGACGCGAACCCTGCAGCGCGCCGCTTATTTGCGCGCGCAGGTTTTCGTAAACCGATCCCTCCGTTAGGCCGACCTCCAGAACCAGGATACCTTGCTGTTCATCTCGAAAAAACAGCGGCTCCACCACAATCGGCGCGGTAGGTTTCAAAGGGTGTACAAATTCCGGAATCAATTGGCCCGATGGAAAGATCAGCTCGGGCTGTGTGTCCAGGCGGTGATTGTCATCATAGGCCAGGTAGAGGTAAGAGCCCAATGCCGGCTGGCCCGGATCTTCGTACAATGAAAGGTAAAAGCTCGGAAAGCCAAGCTCGGGCAGCAGTTTATATAGAGTATCAACAAATAACTGCGCCTCAAACGAAGTAATCAGGTTTTCTGTATTGCGCAGTAAATTTTCAGTCTGCTGCTCTACCTTGAGTTTCTGCCGAATATATGCCCGCTGGTGGATCTCGGTTACCAGAACGCGCGCCTGGTTAAATAAGGTTTCCCCCATCCACCCAATATCACCATTCGACCCGCTCAGCTCCTGCTGCCGTATCGCGGAAATCGCATTTTGCCAGGCAATTGCGTCGAAGTGCGTTTTCTGTGCCTCGATCAGGTACAGCCTCAGCGCGGGAAGAAACTGGTGGGAGGTCTTCGTGTTAAGATCACTTTTAAGCAACTCCGCCAGATTTTCGAGCTGTTCCAGCGGAATATTCAGGTTCTGCGCAGCAGGGATTAAATCACCTGGCGAGACTTTATCAGACCTGTTGGAGATGCTTGCATCCGTCTCCGCATCTCCCTCCAGCACGATATTTGACAAGGCGATCGATTTCGCAGTGCACCCGCATGACTCGCGCACAACAAGCTGTGCTGCCATGGTAGACCGGGCAGGTAAGGCTTGCCCTTCCATTAACGCCAGCAGCATTTCGATGCCCTGGCGCCCTAATTCATAGAATGACTGGGACACCGTGGTAACCGAAGGAATATTCGCCTGCGAGTCATCCACATTATCAAACCCCACCACGGCGATGTCTTCGGGCACGCGCAGCCCGCGCGCCTCAACGGCCCGTATCACGCCAAGCGCCATGTAATCTGACCCAGCGACAATGGCGTCCACGTCGAGATGCAGCTTTTCAAGCCATCGGGCAACCGCCATTTCGGTCATTTTGCTGGCGTTCACCAGCTCAAATAAGGAATGCGCCACGTAATCCGGATCAATTGGAAGGCCGTACGTCTGCAGCGCCTCAGCATAACCCTGATAGCGCTCGTCGGCGTCAGGGTGGCCTTTAGGCCCGCGAACGATGGCGATATGTCGGCGGTGATGAACTTTTATCAGGTGTTCAACAGATGCGTACACACTATGATAATTATCAATCGAAAGGTCCGGGTAATTCGCCAACGTGCCGCCAATCGTCACCAGCGGGATTTCTCTGTAACGCTCCAGAAAAGCTTCCCCGCCGTCGATGCCCAGGCCTTCCGCGATCCCGGCATACCAGACCAGCAGCCCATCCACAAACCTGGCATCGATCAGGTCAAATAAAACTTTAGATTGCGGGGCAAACGGGGGGACAGAATTGAGATCGATCGTTGGGTAATATACCAGGCGTGTTTCATGATCCAGGGCTGCCTTCATGGCTCCCTGCCATAGCTGATTTTGCATGTACGTGGACAGGCCGGTTCCCAATAAACCCACGGTTCTGCACCTGCCTGGCTGCTCAGTGCTCATGCACATTTGTCCTTAGCGAAACCTAACCGGGTCTGCTCGAACCAAAATGGGATATACCTCCGGCGCATCGATAGGATTCCAGGTCGCCCCCTCGCCGGGCGTGAATGTGGCCGTCTATGACCTGGAAGAATGCTTAATCCAATAACGAACCTTCTGAACCAGATAACGCATGCCAATCATGACCAGTCCAAACACGATGAGATAGGCCGCTAAAGCCAGGTAAAAACCCGCAAAAGGCAGGGTGTTTTCAGCCGAGCCATCTCCGACGAGAAGGAAAAAGATTGCGCCAGGTGCAAGGACTATCAGGAGTGTTTTCCCATACCAGACAAGATCTTGTTTCATACAACCTCCTATTGGGATTAACTCTGCGTTGATATGATGATTATATAGCGATTAGACGGCGAAAGTATACAATATGAGACACACTCTTCCATTCTTTTCCAATATGAACAAATCATGCTGATGCCAGCAGCCCGAACAGCCCCTGTACAGATGCTTCGCCAGCGGCTTTATTCCACATCCGCAGGTTCTGTCTACTGGGCCTATTGCCGATATCCCTTTCCTGCGATAACATACCCGGTATGGTGGAGTATAACAACATCAGCGAATTGCCCGGAACCGCGCTGTGCAAATCCTGCGGTTTGTGCTGCACCGGTCATTTATTTATCTGGGTCAAACTAAAACCTTCCGAACTGGACCCTGTCGAGAAGCTAGGAGTGCGTGTGTACCGGTCTGATCCTACCCAGCGCGGCTTCAGCCAGCCCTGCCCGCTCTGGCAAGGCTGCTGTACCATTTACGAATCTCCCAGCTACCCGCGCGCCTGCCGCGCGTATAAGTGCAAACTATTCAAAGAAATCCTGGGGGATATCACCTCGCTGCCCCAGGCTCTGGCGGTAGTACAGCAGGCAAAAGACAGAATCGATGCTCTCGATCCATTTTTACCAGCCTCCGCAGGCAGCGGCTTCCGCGAGCGCCTGGTCGCGCACATCGAACATCCGCCAGCCGGCGCCCGGGCAGATCCCACCTATGCGGAATTTCGGTCGAAAGCCGATGAACTGCTGCGCTTTTATGAAACCTTTTTCGGCGTAACAGACCTGTTAGAGCAGGCTGGACCTCATCCAACGGATTCCGCGTCTTCTATCTAGGACGTTTGAAATAATAAAAAGCTTCCCCGGTTGCCTCGTGGTCTACGTGGACAGCGTTCACCAGTTCCCACCCGGCATTGCCCATTTCCATCATCTGCCTTCGAAATTCTTCCGCCGAATATTGGAGCTGCCTGTTGTACGGCTCCGGGGTGAACAGCATAACGTTCAGCATGCGCGCTGCGCCAGCCGCCGTCCTCGTATCAATCCGCATAATGGCATATTCCCACGTTTGCATCGCGCCTCCTGGGGTGTACCCGCTTATTGAAGTGCCTTACCAGAACATACTCCTATTCTATACCAACCCGGTTTTCCCAGCGCCCGATAATAGACCATCCTTTTCGTCATACCTCTCTCTTTCTCGCGTGATGTCCTTCATGGCTGCATCCTTATGTCAGCACAATTTCTTCTTCCCTTATTTCTTCTTTGCGTTCTTCTTTACGCGTTATCGCTTTTTCTTCCATGGTATGATAAAACTTGCCTATGGACTTTCCCTCTCCGCTCACCCTCCTTCGCGGCGGCCTGATCGTCTCTTGCCAGGCCCTGGAAGACGAACCCCTCCACGGCGCGCCGATCATGGCCGCTATGGCCCGCGCGGCGCTGCAGGGCGGCGCGGTGGGCATCCGCGCCAACGGCCCCGCCGATATTACCGCCATCCGCGCCGCGGTACAACTGCCCATCATCGGTCTCTATAAAGAACAGGTCCCCGGTAGTCCCATCTACATCACACCTACCCTGCGGCATGCCGCAGCCGTCGCGGAAGCTGGCGCCAGCATCATTGCCCTGGATGCCACCCTGCGCCCTCACCCGCTGGGCCTGGATTCCGCCGCGCTGATCCGCCAGGTAAAAGACGCCACTGGCAGGCCCGTCCTCGCTGATATCGCCACCTATGCCGAAGGCATCGCCGCCTGGCAGGCCGGAGCGGACGCCGTCTCCACCACCCTCTCCGGCTACACCCCCGAAAGTCCCCAGCAGGATGCCCCTGATTTCGATCTGCTCGCCCGGCTGGCTGCCGACCTGCCCATCCCCGTCATCGCCGAAGGCCACATCGCCACCCCAGACCAGGCCGCCCATGCCCTCGACCTGGGCGCCTTCGCCGTGGTGGTCGGCAGCGCCATCACCCGCCCGCAGTGGATCACCCGCCAGTTCGCCAGCCGGATTGCGGAACGATCCAGGTAAAAATCGCTTTCCGATCCGTCTTCTTCCGCACAAATCCGCGTCACAAAATACCCGGAGGGAACCATGAACCTGATTGGCGCAGTCGACATAGGGGGCACAAAAATTGCCGCCGGTCTGGTTGATGATAGCGGCGCCATCCTCGAACGCGAAGTCGCCCCCACCCAACGCGAGCGCGATTTCACGTACGGCCTTTCCCAAATCACTCAATTGCTGGGAGCCTGCCGCCGCCGCCGCCCGGGGTCGCGCCTGGCAGGCATTGGTGTTGGCTGCACCGGTCCGGTCGACCCGCACACCGGCGTGCTGGGGCCCAACAGCTTCCTCCCGCACTGGGAGGGCATCAACACCATCGAACGCCTGCAGTCCGCTTTTGGCGTGCCGGTCGCGATCGAAAACGACGCCGATGCAGCCGCCCTCGGCGAGCACGCCTGGGGTGCGGGCCAGGGCGCCAGCCGTTGTCTTTATGTCACCGTCAGCACCGGCATCGGCTGCGGCGTAATCATCGACGGCAAGCTGTACCGCGGCGCGGGCGGCGCCCACCCGGAGCTGGGGCACCTGATCATCGACCCCGAGCGCGGCCCGGCCTGTTTTTGCGGTGCGCGCGGCTGTTGGGAGAGCCTGGCCTCCGGGCCAGCCCTCAGCGCCTGGTACACCGCCCGCCGCCGCGAGATCGGCCTGCCCCTGGAAGCGCCGGTAGATGCCCGCGAAGTATGCCAGCGCGCCGCCCAGCAAGATACTACCGCCCAGGAAGCCGTGCTGCGCGAAGGTTACTACCTGGGCATCGGCCTGGCCAACCTGATCACCGCCTTCGTCCCGGATGCGCTCGTTCTGGGCGGCGGGGTGATGCAGAGTTGGCCCCTGTTTGAGAGCCGCGTGCGCGCCGTCATCAGCCAATCCTGCGGCCTGGTCCCCCACCAGCGCACCCGCATCCGCCTGGCCTCTCTCGGCGACCGCACCGGCCTGGCCGGGGCCGCGCGCGTCTTCTTCCATAAGTTCCACTCCACATCCTGATCCCCCTTTTCCAATCCCCGATCCCCAATCACCAATCCCTAATCCCTATTGACTGCTTCCCAATCTTCCCTGTTATATAATTATCAAGTCTCTTGATAACCTATCCCCAAAAGGATCCCCCATGCAGCCCAATCCTCTTTTGCGCCGCCTTGGTTTTGCCGATAACGACCGGGTAGCCATTATCCACACCGATGATATTGGCATGTGCCTGGCCAGCGTGGAAGCCTTTGCTCAGCTATGGGATGTTGGCATCATCTCCTCTGGCGCGGTGATGGTGCCCTGCCCCTGGTTTCTCAAAGCTGCTGAATACGCCCGCGCCCACCCCCAGGCCGACCTGGGCGTGCACATCACCCTCACCTCCGAGTACAAAACTTACCGCTGGGGGCCCATATCCACTCGCGACCCGCAGTCCGGCATGCTGGACGAAGAAGGCTGTTTCTATCACCGCGCCCAACCGGCCCGCGAGCACGGCGACCCGCAGTACGCGCAGCGCGAGATGGAAGCCCAGGTACAGCGCGCAATCGCCATGGGTATGCGGCCCACCCATATGGACACCCACATGGGCACCGTGGCGCACCCCAAGTTCATCCGCGGCTACCTGGCCACCGCGCTGAAGTATCACCTACCACCGATGCTCTTCCGCATGGATACCTCCGGCTGGATGGCCGCGGGCCTCGACCCGGAAACCGCCGCGATGGCCGTCGCAATGGCGAGCCAGTTAGAGAGCATGGGCATGCCGCTGCTCGACTACCTCACCGGCCTGGACCTGGGCCAGCCCGATGGTTGTTTCGACCAGGCCAAAGCCGCCATTTCCGCTTTGCAGCCGGGCATTACCCATTTCATCATCCATCCCTCCACCAACCTGACCGAACTGCGCGAGATCACCCCCGATTGGCGCGCCCGCGTGGCCAATTATGAAACCTTCCTGATGGAAGACCTGCGCAAATATATCCAATCCACCGGCGTGCAGGTCATCGGCTACCGCGCAATCCAGAACGTGATGCCCGCCCCCCAGGTCTTCGCCGATCTTCCATTCTAAAATCACCAGGAACGGCCTGACCAACCACCCCATCCACCTATTCTCTATTCACCAATCTCCATTCACCCATTCACCGATTGACGGATCCCTTCCCTCCGGAGAACTCCATGACCGCAACTCCTTCCACCGCTGTTGGACCTGTGCGCCTGAGCCGAAGTTACAAAGTCATCTGGGGCCTGGCAGCCCTGGGCAACAGCACCATTTCCGGCACATTCGCCGCGCTGCTGACCATCTTCTACCAGGATTATCTTGGCCTGGACAAAAACCTGTACGGCCTGGCCTGGATCATTTACGGAATATGGAACGCCGTCAATGACCCCTTATTCGGGTACATTACCGACAGCACGCGCACCAGGCTTGGCCGCCGCATCCCATACATGCGCTTTACCGCGCCCTTCCTGGCCCTGGCGTTCATCCTCGTCTGGCTGGCCCCCTCCAAAGCCGGGGACCAGGCCGTATTCTGGTGGATGCTCGCCACCATGCTCCTCTACGACACCTGCTACACCATCATCGGGCTGGTGTACTCCGCCCTGCTGCCCGAAGTGACCGAGTCTGACGCGGAGCGCAACAGCTTGCAGATTTCCTCCTCGTTGTTTGGGCTGCTGGGCACCCTGTTGGGTTTCATCATCCCCGATTTCTTCCGCCCCAAAGCGGGCGCCTCTCCCAGCTTCCTTCCGCTCCAGGTTTCGATGGTCGTCATCGCCATCCTGGCCATGCTGCTGATCCTGGCAACCACCCTGAAGGTCAAGGAGCGCCGCGAGTTCACCGTAGTCGATAAGCCCTTGCCCCTGGGGAAAGCCATTCGGTACACCTTCAAAAGCCGCGCCTTTATCTTCCTGGTCCTGGCCAATTTCATGTCCATTCTCATGCAGGCCCTCATCCTGGCCATCATGTTCTATGTGGCGGACTATATCGGCGTCAGCACCATGGTTCTGCTGGCGTCTTTGTTCATCCCCCTGGTCATTGGCGTGCCCATCACCACCTGGTTCCGGGCCCGCCTGGGTGTGGTGCAGACCCTTCAAATGCTGCTGGTCATCGCCGCTGTTGGGCTGATCTTGGTCGCCATCGTGCCGGCCCAGCTCATTCCGGTATGCGTGGCGCTGGCCGGTTTTGGCCTGTCCGGCCCGCAGACTCTGACCAATGTGCTGTTCGCCCAGGTCGCCGACGAAGATGAGCTGCACTCCGGCGTTCGCCGGGAAGGCTCCTTCTTCGGCGTAAACGCGATGATTACCAAGCCGGCTCAATCCGTAGCCAACGTGCTCATCGCCTTCATCCTTGCCAGCACCGGCTTCATCACGCGCGAAGCAAACGGCGGCGTCATTTTCCATAACCAGTCGGCTCAGGCCATCTTTGGCATCAAGGCCCTGTTCGGCCTCATTCCCGGCGTGGCGCTCCTGATAGGCGCGGGCCTGCTCTTTTTCTACCCCCTGCGCGGAAAATACCTGGAAGAAGTTCAGCGCAAAGTGCTCGCTCTTCACGCTGAAAAACGCGCTAAATATGAGGCCACTCACGGGTAAGCCCCCTGCCTGGCGGCAAGCAAGTTTAACGAATAATAGAAATCGCCGGTTGTGATCGGCGATTTCTGTTATTCCTTCTATTACTCCACTTGTAAGAAGCGGCGCTTTCCCACTTGCAGCACGCCCGGGTGCGGAAAAACCGCCAGCGCGTCTCCGAGCACCTCGCCATCCAGGCGCACCCCCTTTTGCTCGACCAGGCGGCGGGCTTCGCTGCGGCTTGCCACCATCCCGCTGCCAATCAGCACGTCGACCACAGTTTGCCCGTCCGCCAGCCGGTAAACAGGGACATCCACCGGGGTTTCATGCTGCTGGAACGTGCGCACAAAGGCTTCCTGAGCGCGGTCTGCCGCTTCATTGCCATAGAAGCAGCCGGTGATCTCCCAGGCCAGCTTCATCTTCGCATCCCGCGGGTGCACGCGCCCGGCATCCAGGTCGGCCTCTATCTGCTCAATTTCCGCCGTTACCCAGCGCGTAACCAGCCGGGCGTATGAGGGCATGGCAAAGTCCGGGATGCTCATCACCTTGCCGTACATATCCTCCGCCGTGGTGTAAATCGGGATGTAGTTGCCCAGCGACTTGCTCATGCGGATCACCCCATCCGTGCCCGGCAGGATGCCCGTGATGACGGCGATATTCGGGCGCGCGCCCATAAAGCTCATAATCTTGCGCCCGGCAGTCACAATGTTAAATAACTGCTCGGTGCCGCCCACCTGCACATCCGCTTTCAGCGCGTAAGCATCATACCCCTGCATAATGGCGTAGAACAGCTCGTGCAGGTACAGCGCATCCCCCCGCTCCCAGCGCTTGCGGAACGTCTCGCGGGTGAGAAACTGCTGGATGGTGAAGTTCGAGGCCAGGTGGATCAGATCGGCAAAGGTTAATTTCGACAACCACTCCGCGTTATGCACCACAACCGTCTTTTCCCGGTCCAGCACGCGGAAGGCCTGCTCGGAGTACGTGCGGGCATTCACCTCCGCCTCCTCCGGGGTAAGCTGCGGGCGCAGCACATCCTTGTCCGAAGGGTCGCCGATCAGCGAGGTATAGGTGCCGATGAGGAATATCACCTGATGCCCCAAATCCTGGAACTGGCGCAGCTTGCGCATGGTCACCGTATGCCCCAGGTGCAGGTCAGACCGGCGCGGGTCATAGCCGCAGTAGACGCGCAGTGGGCGGCCCTCTTTTTCCGCTTCGATCAGCCGCTCGCGCAGCTCGGCCTCCATCGTCTGCCGCAGCGATTCATCGCCGTATTCCGTGCCCCGCATCAACCAGGCCACCTGCTCATCGATGTTCATTGTGTCCTCAACAAGACCTAAAATTTCGCGCGCTTTCCGCCCGAGTGTCTTTTCTGCATCTCAAATTATATCCGCGTTCTTCCGCGCCTCACGCATCTATCTGCTTGCCAGCAGGTCTTCCACCGCCTTTTGGGGATCCCCGAAATCAAACGCAAAACCTGCCTCCAGCAGCCGCTTGGGCAGCACCCGCTGTCCATCCAGCACCAGTGTGCTCATTTCGCCCAGCACCAGGCGCAGCATAAACGCTGGCGCCGGCAGCCAGAACGGGCGTCGCATTACCTTCGAAACCACCTGTCCAAACGCCCGGTTGGTTACCGGGTTGGGTGAGGTGATGTTATATGCGCCATTGAGGGATTCGCGCTCCAGGAAAAAGTTCATCGCCCGCACCACGTCTCGGATATGGATCCACGAAAACCACTGCTTGCCCGATCCCAGCGGGCCGCCCGCAAACAGCTTATTCTGCAAAACAAACGGCGCCAGCACTCCGCCTTTGGGAGATAGTACCACCCCGGTGCGCATGATCACGTGGCGTACGCCCAGTTCCGCCACCGGTTTGGTCGATTCCTCCCACTCCACAGCCACACTGGCCAGGTAATCTTTGCCCGGGCCAGTGTTCTCATCCAGCATCTCGTCGCCGTGGGTGCCGTAATACCCCACCCCCGCCACCTGAAGCACAACCCGCGGCTTGCACGCGCTCTTGCGCACCGCCTCCACAATCGCCCGGCCCGCGTTCACCCGGCTTTCGCGGATCACCCGCTTGCGTTCGTTTGACCATGGCCGCGCGCCGATATTCGCCCCGGCCAGGTTGATGATCGCATCCGCCTCCGCGGCCAGGTTTTCCCAGCCCGCGGAAGTTTTCGCATCCCACTGCGCCGCGTGGATGCCGCCTGCCAGCCGGGCTTCTTCCGGGCTGCGCGACAGCACCCAAACCTCATGCCCCCGGCCTGCCAGATCGCTGGTCAGCGCCTGGCCGATTAACCCAGACCCACCTGCCACAATGATTTTCATCTCTGCTCCCTGATATCGCCCGTTTCGTTCAATACCCCTGGTTTTTAAATTCATTATTAACATACCGTAAACAGAAGTACACTGCAAGACGTGCTATAATCTCTGCTAATGGAGAGACAGCTTCTATGCAGGCTCCCGTCTTAGTCCTCAATGCCAACTTCGAACCGATCAACGTCTGTGACATGCGCCGCGCCGTTGGTCTCTTATTGGCTGAGAAAGCATCATTAGTGGTGAACGGGCGCGGTGAGATCAAAACCATCAGCAGTTCGTTTCCCCGCCCTTCCGTCATCCGCCTGCAAAAAATGGTCAGCCGCCCAAGACCGCAGCTCAAATTGACTCGCCGCGAAGTGTTTCGGCGGGATAATTATACCTGCCAGTACTGCGGGAAGCATACCTCTGACCTGACCATTGACCACGTTATCCCCCGCCACCAGGGCGGGCGGCATATCTGGAACAACGTTGTGGCGGCCTGCCCCATCTGCAACCACCGAAAAGGCGGGCGCCTTCCCGAAGAAGCCAGTATGCGCCTGATGCACCAGCCTGCCGAGCCGCCGATGTCAGCGAACTACGTGTTTGGCCGTCACTTATCCGAAAACACTGAGTGGGAAACGTTCCTGAGCGGTTGGTAGTTTGCTTGCATTCAGCCTGAAGTTCGCGAATAGCCTGCCCTGCCGCCCGCTCAGGTCAGGTCAATTTCCATAAAATCGTGCGCTGCATAAACCGTTCCTTGAAAGGCCTGTTTCGCTCGCGCCACAAGATCGTCCGGGCGAATCAACTGCGGCGGGTAGTGAATGAGGTACAGCGCACCCACCCCGGCCTGGCTGGCAATCTCCCCGGCCTTTTCCGGCGAAGTATGCCCCACCGAGCTGCCGGTTGATTCATGGATCAGCACATCCGCGCCGTCCGCCAGCCGGCGGATCGCCTGGCATGGTTCGGTATCACAGGAATAGGCCAGTACGCCCCCACCGTTAAATTCAAAACGCAGCCCCACCGTCGGGATTAAGTGTTTTCCAGGCGAAGCCAATATACGTAAATCAGCGCCGTCGATGACCAGGGCGCGCTCCTCCGCCGGGATGGTCACAAAATGGACCGGGTAAAATTTGGGCCATTGTTCCCAATCATACAGCTCCATCATCTTCTGAGCGCGTTCAATCGTGGCCTGCAGCCCATATACATAGAGGGGTTCTTTGCGTCCCAGCAGCCATAGGCTCATCAACAGCGAGCCAAAACCCGAGACGTGGTCGGGATGGAAATGGGTGAGCACAATATCGGTCAGGCGCTTCCAATCGATTCCCGCCTGCTCCATCCTTAACATCGGGTTGCCAGGGCAGTCGACCAGCACTACCCGGCTGCCCGATTCAGCCAGGATATGCGTATTTTCGTGCTTGGCATCCGGAACAGCGCTTGCTGAACCCAACACAATAACTCGCCCCATGCAGGCCTCCTTGAAATCCCATCATTTGCTGCTGGCAGTATCGAGTGATTACCTAAACCCCATGTTAATGGAAAAACGTCCTCAGGGTGATAAAGAGTCCATAAATAATTAATGCGACAAGATCATTAAAGCAATGCGCGGCGTAACCCAAATCTCAATCGCCGAGGCCACAAACAGCAGCGGAATCACAATGCCAACCATCACTTTTGCCCAGTCAGCAACGGCCTCAAGCCACGTCTCGCCCACGGTCTTCCCAACCGTCGGTTGAGCGATAGATGCCCCCGCGTGCAGTACGGCGCCAGTCGCCAGGATCGCCACCGGCACCTCAATAATGCCGTGCGGCAGGATCAGCCCGGCGACCAGCGGCAGCACGGGCAGCCCCACCCGTCCAAGCGCGCCGAGCAGAAAACCCATCACCCCCATCGTCGCCATCAGCGGCATCACGCCCACCACGCCAAAGGTAAAGATCCCCAGCACCATTGCCAGCAGCAGCACGCGCAGATTCTGCCACCAGACCATCAGCATCGATTGGGTCGAAAACAGCGGCCAGGATTTTAAGATTTCTTCCATCCCGCCTTTGCTCACATTAGCAAACCCAATTTGGTTAATCAGGAAGGGAAAACGGTCTACCTGCTGAATTCCTACCAGCACCCCGGCAATCGTGATCATCGCTACCAGCACCGTTGGCAGCACCAGCCGGCGAAGCGTCTGCGGCAGCACCCGCCGGTACCATTCCAGCGGGCTGCGCGCGCGCCCTGTGAACGCATCACGGAACACTTTCCAACTATAGGATAAGCGCAGCACATCGATCTCGCGCCCCAGCAGTTCCTCGCGCCTGAACTGGGCCAGCCCAATCCGCACCAGCAGAAAGGTCAGCACAACAATGCCTAGCACCACCCACCAAAGGGTATCATTCGTGCCCCAGAACATCACCAGCGCTTCCCATTGGATCAGGAATGCGGATGGGATGATGATGAAGCTCGCCAGCAGGTTGGCCGCCCGCACGGAAGTCGCCTGCGCTGAAACCACCACGGCGCCAGCTACCATCATTAACGCCTGCACAATAGTAAGCACAAAAATCTGCGCAAGTATGTTTGGCTCAGGCCACGGAATCCGGTTAATTAGTAGACCCGTCAGGTAAACCGCCATCCCCAGAAAGCTGGACATCAGCGGCGGAACCGTAGCTGCCAGCAGCTTGCCCAGGTACAACTGCCAATCTTGCAGGGGCGTGTTCAGCAACGGCTCGATGCTGCCCCGTTCCTTTTCCCCCACGAACGACTCCAGCGCAATCACCAGCGAAACGGAAATGGGAAAGAAACCCACAATCATGAGCAGAAACGGCACCAGGCGTTCTCCAATCAGCGTGGCGCCGTATTGTTTCACAAAATTCAGCATCTGTTGGGCTGTCCAATTCATGATGAACGGAAATATCAATGTCAGCCCCACCACCGGGAAGATAATGCGCCAGTCGCGCAGTTGATCGCGCACTTCGCGCCGGGTAATCACCAGCGCCGGGTACAAAGCGCGGAACAGTTTCTGCCTTCCCTCTTGACCGCTTGCCATGGGAATTTCACGCATGTTCCCCCTCCTCTACTTCAACACTGCCAATCGCGTGCAAAAAGGCTTTTTCCAGGCTGCGCGGCACTTCTTGAAACGAAATCACCGGCAGGCGATGGTCCAGCAGGCAGCGAATCAACTGCGGGTTTTGGGTCTGCGGCTCCGCCACGCGGAAGCGCAGCCAGTTCTGTCCTTGCCCGCGCAGCTCGATCCCTTCGGGCAAATCCGGCAGCCCGTTCTCCAATGAACAGGCCAGCCGCGCTTCGTATTCCAACGGGCCAAGCAGTTGCTGTTTGACGTTATCCAGCGTATCGTTCATAATAATCCGGCCAAGGCGGATGATCGCCACCTTATCCGCCAGTTCTTCGGCTTCAAAGAGATTATGGGTGCAGAGTAAAATCGTCCGCCCCGCGCTGCGCAAGCTCTTGATCGAATCACGCACCAGGCGAGAGCTTTCCGGGTCCATGGCCGAGGTCGGCTCATCCAGCAGCAGCACCGGCGGGTCGTGCAGAACCGCGCGCACCAGCGCCAGCTTCTGCCGCATCCCTTTCGAATATTCACCCAGGCGCTTCTTCCCAGCCTCCGCCAGGCCAAAGCGTTCCAGTAATTCACGAATCCGCGGGCGCACGGCAGTGAGGTTCAAACCGTACAGGCTGGCAAAAAACTCAAGGTATTCCTCGCCATTCATCCGGCCATACAAACCGTGATGCTCGGTCAGCACCCCCACCGCGGCGCGGACCTGCCCGGCTTCGCGGACCACATCGTAACCCGCCACCCAGGCTCTTCCGCCGCTCGGCTGGAGGATCGATGTCAGCATGCGCACGGTGGTCGTTTTCCCCGCCCCATTCTGCCCCAGCAGCACCAGCACCTGGCCCGGCTGCACATTCAGGCTCACCCGATCCACGGCCAGAAAAGAGTCGAAATACTTTGAAAGCTCTTCAGCAACGATCATTCTTTAAGGTTCTTTCTCCATGATGGAAAAGGCCCGGCATCAAGACCGGGCCTGCTTCGAAAGGTTTACTGCGGTGTATCACCAGCCAGAGCATCCTCGCTCTGCGCTTTTTCCACCGCTATGGATAATGGCTCATTCGCGACGAGACGATGGCGCAGGAACATGGTGAGTGCCGCTCCCACACAAATCACCGCCATGATAGTCTGGTTCACGTTGATTCCGGCCACTGGTGATGGATCCAGGCGCAGGAACTCGAGCCAGAAACGCCCAAAGCTGTAAAACATGGCATAGATCAGGAACAGGTCGCCGCGCCGCAGCACATCTCGAAAACGCCGGCTGATCCAGATCAGCAGCCCCGCATTGAACAGGTTCCACAGTAGTTCATAAAGAAACAGCGGATGGTAGGTAGCCACATTACTATATTCCATTAACCGCCGGTCCGGAGAAACGATCAGGCTCCACGGCAGGTTGGTTGGCATGCCATATACTTCCTGGTTGAAATAATTCCCCAGGCGACCAATGGCCTGAGCCAGCGCCAGCCCGGGCGCGATAATATCTGCCCAGCTAAGGATGCTTTGATCTTTGCGGCGCACATAGGCCCATACAGCCAGGAAGCCACCAATCACAGCGCCGGGGATACCCAGCCCGCCTTTACGGAGATTGAGGATCTCCAGCGGATGCGTAAAGTAATAACTGGTGGTCAAGCCCTGCGCCATATTCGCTTCAGTCGGGGTTAAGATATGCCAGAGCCGCGCCCCAATAATCCCGCCAATCAGCGCCCAGGGCAAAATATCCCAGGCCTCTTCCATATCCTGCCCGTACATCTTGGCCCGCTTGGTCGCCAGCCAGGTAGCCGCCAGCGCGCCCAACATAATGACGATGCCATAAAAATAAATTTTAAATGTGCCAAACAGCGTAATCCCGTCGATTGTTGGTGAGGGTATCATCTCTTTTTCCCTTCCGATAAGGTGATAAGGTAAACCGCTTACTTCTTACTGCCCAACCCCATTTTCGCGTATGCTTGAGAGCGGACGTGCAGTATCCGCTGCAGCGCGGTGATGTTTGCAAACAAAGCAATGATCCCAATCGCAACCAGCGGCTGATTGAAAATCAGGCCGGGGATCAATACCAGGTACCGTTCTACGCGCGAAAAAATGCCAATTTTCGTCTCGTACCCCACCGACTGCGCCCTGGCGCGAATATAGGAAACCAGCACGGAGCCCGCCGCCGCCAGGTAAGCCAGTATGCAGCCCAGCCAGTTTTGCTGCTGCACAAAATATACCAGCAGCGCCCCAAAGATAATCAGCTCAGAATAACGGTCGGTTACCGAGTCGACAAACGCCCCAAACTGGCTCGATTCGCCGCGCAGCCGGGCCATGGTCCCATCCAGTGCATCGATAGGGGCAGCAATCAGGATGATCAAACCGCCAATCGTAATATGGCCCATAGCCAGGAATATGGATCCCACAGCCGTCCCAAACAAACCGAGCAGTGTCGCGGTATTGGGCAGAAGCCCAATCCGGTTCAAGAAACCGGCCACTGGTTCAACAACGCCTTTAAAGCGCGCGCGCAGAATATCTGTAAGTGTCACAACTTCCTTCTTTGCCGTTTGTTCCACAATCGGGTTCCTCTCAAAACCAATTTACGGGATCCTGCATGCAATCGAGCGTGTTGGATTTCCAAATAGAATATCCTATCGTACCCGGTTCAAACTGTCAAGCAGCGCGATTTACCGCGCGGTCAAACCACCTTGCTGTACCAAACGCCCCTGGGTGCAGAGTAATTCGCCGAAAGGCTATCCATGCCCTGACTCTTTGACCCATCGAATTACGCTGCATCCTCTTCCGCTGAACTTTCTTCAGACTCGCCATCCTCGGGCGGCTCCAGAACTTCTCGCTCGCGACCACCGCCCTGCGATGGTCCAACCACTCCCAATTCCTCCAACTGGTCCATCAACCGCGCCGCGCGAGGATACCCAATGCGCAGGCGGCGCTGAAGCAGCGATGTGCTGGCGCGCTGGCTGGCGCGCACAATCTTTACCGCCTGTTCCACCAGCGCATCTCCATCGTCATCTTCGGCATTGGCGATCAATTCTTCCCACGGCGCCGCTTCATCAGAAGGGGTCCCGGCGGTCTTCTGCTTCCAGTACGCCAGCACCGCCTCAATTTCGCTGTCCGACACCATCACGCCCTGGGCGCGCAGCGGTGTACCCGCCTCAGGATTTAAGAACAGCATGTCCCCTTTACCCAGCAGTGTTTCTGCGCCTCCGCCGTCCAGGATCACGCGCGAGTCAATGGAGGATGTGACCGCGAACGACATGCGCGCCGGGAAGTTCGCCTTGATCAGCCCGGTGACCACATCCGTGCTGGGTCGCTGCGTTGCAACCACCAGGTGGATACCCGTCGCGCGCGCCATCTGCGCCAGGCGGATCAGGCTGTGTTCGGTCTGGTCAGGGGCCGTCATCATCAGGTCGGCCAGTTCGTCAATAATGAGCACGATGCGGGGCAGCTTAGGCTGGCCGCGCTTTTCCGCCTTCCGGTTGTACGTGAGAATGTCCCGAGAGTGGGCATCTTCCAGCAAGCGGTAGCGCTGGTCCATTTCCATCAGCGCCCAGCGCAGCACGCCCAGCATGCGGTCCACGTCCGTTTCCACTTTGCCGAACATGTGCGGCAGCCCGTTAAACCGCACCAGTTCCACCATCTTCGGGTCCAGCAGCGCGACACGCAGTTCGGACGGCGGGTTGTTCATCACCAGGCAGGTCACAATTGCCGCGATACACACCGACTTCCCCGACCCGGTAGTCCCGGCGATCAGCAGGTGAGGCATGCGAGAAAGATCGGCCACCAGCGGCTGCCCGGAAACATCTTTCCCTAAAGCCACAGCCAGCGGAGATGAAAGCTGGTAAAACTCCGGGCATTCCAGCAGCGGGCGCAGGCGCACCACCGAATTCAACTGGTTCGGAACCTCGATCCCTACATACGACCGCCCCGGTACCGGTGCTTCAATGCGCAGCCGCTCAGCAGAAAGCGCCAGGGCCAGGTCTCGCTGAAGCGCGGAAATCTGCGAAACCCGCACCTTCTGCCGGATGATTTCACCATCCGGGCCGGTTTTGTCAATGAACCCGGGTTCAACTGCATACTGCGTCACGGTTGGCCCTACCCGGTAGCCTTTTACAATCGCAGGCACGCCGAATTCCCCCAGGGTATCCACAATCTGCCGGGCAGTTTCTTGAATATAGCTTTCTTCCGGGCGAATGTTCTGCTCATCCAGCAGCAGGTCCAGCGGCGGCAGGCTCTGGCGGCGGGCCAGCAGCGCAGCCTGCCCTGGCTGCAAGGCGGGTGATTCATCATCCTGAAGCGGCGTGCCCGTTTTCGTCCCCATGTCTCCCTCGGGCAGTTTCGCTTCCACCGCTCCAGGCGGGTTGATGGTATCCAGCCACCGTACCAGCCCATGGAACATCCAGGACATGATGCCTGTTCCATAGAACACAAAGAAGAGCATCAGAACAAGCAGAAAAATCGTTCCCCAGGGCACCGGCAGCACGCGGTCCAGCAGCGTTGCCAATCCCCAACCAATCACCCCGCCGTCCATTCCGGCTTCCGCATTTTCAAGCGACCACCCGCCCAGGATCGCCAGAAAGGCCAGCATCGAAAAAGCAAACCCCTCCAGCGCCAGAACGCGCGCCAGGTGCATTTTTGGCAGCGGGGCAACGCGCCTGCGCAAGCACAGCACGCCCAGGATCGCAATTGAAATGACCACCAGCGGCCAGCCCCAGCCGAACCCCAGCGCGATCAGGTTTACCCATACCGAAATCAACATGCCGTTCGCCCACCCCGCCCCCAGGGTGCGGCCAACCAGCCCAACCAGGGTGATAATCGCAAAGGCGATCAGGCCCATCCCAGCGGCATCCCAGCCAAAACGGCCAAAACGCAGCCAGAGTTCTGTAACCAGATCGCCTTTTTCTTCCTTCCCCGTTTCTGGCAGCTCAACTTGTTGAGGTGGGGCCGCCTTTTTTTTGGAGGTGGATTTTGCCCGGGAATTTTTTTTATCGTCAGCCCGGCTGGGCTTTTGTGCCTGGCTCATTCAGGGCTAACCAGGCCCAATCCTAAACGGCGCCGCTCAGCATCAATATGGAGAATCCGCACCTGAACCGTCTGGCCCATGCTCAAATAACTTTCCAGGTCTTTGCGTCCAGCAGGCAGGTGGATGGTAGAAATATGGATCAATCCTTCTACGCCTTCTCTTAATCGGGCAAAAGCGCCAAAGCGCCGGATGGCAGTGACCGTCGCCGGAACAACATCACCAGCCTGGTAATTCTGGAGCAGCACATCCCACGGGTTTGGCTGGAGCCGCTTTAGACTAAGCGCGACCCGCCCGTTTTCCTCGGAGATCATCAGCACCAGCGCGTCAATTGGCTGATCGACATTGAGGATGCTGGAAGGGTGCTCAACCCTTCCCCACGACAGCTCAGAAACGTGGATCAGCCCTTCCAGACCGCCCAGGTCAACAAACACACCAAAATCGGTCACGTTCGTTACCGTGCCATGCACAATCTCGCCGGATTTTAGCGTGTTAAAGAGCTGCCGCCGGCGTCCCTGTCCCGCCAGAGCGGCGCGTTCTGAAAGAACAATCCGTTCTTGCGATGGCTCGCACTCGATCACCTTCAATTCAAGCGTGCGTCCAACGTAATCGTTAAGCACCTGGCGGCGTTCTTCCTCGCTGGCATTGCAGGGCATTTCAACAAGGTGAGACACCGGTACAAACCCCTGGATACCATCCGACTGCACGAGCACCCCCCCCCGGTTGTACCCGTACACCTGTAACGATACCACCTCATCTTTTTCGTATAATGCCTGCACCCGTTTCCAATCCACGGTAACTAAGCCGGAAGGGGTTGCCTTTGGCTGCGCTGCCTTTTGTGATGCGGCGTAAGCTTCCTCGTCTGCCAGGACAGAAGCCCACCAACCTTCATCCATATCTGGTTTATTTTCACCTACGTCAGACATAAACCGTTTTGAAAGCATTTGCCTACCTCCCGGCAGATTCTAGTAATTCACAAATAATAGATAGAGCCCCCTGCCCATCTTCTTCGCGCACGATCAAAACATCAAACCGCAGTTTCCTTTCTCGCCTCTACCTCCATCTCGCCGATGGCCTTGGCTACTGCTTCCACTGCGATGCGCTGCTTACGGTACAAATCGGCCTCCGACATTGCCAGGCGGAGCGCCACCTCACGTACCTTTCGGCCTTCAACAAACTTCATCTCTAAGATATTATACAAGATCCACTCGGCAGTGAAACGTCTTTCTCCTTCTGGACGTATTCGATCAATGGCTTCGCGCAGAATTGCGCGCAGCGCATTGGCATTGTTACCGTCATGTTCTTCTAATGCATTCTGTACTATTTTAAACCGCATTAACGGATTTTGGGTTAACTTTGGCCCCCCCCAATAATGCGAAAGAGCATCTTTCACCCACTCCGCCAGGTCGCTGTCAATCGGCAGGCTTTTTTCATCCGCTAGCAGTGTACCTCGATTATACTGCCCCGCGGCGCGCAGCCGCTGAATCAGGCCTACACCTGTTGCAAGTTCGTCGAACGAGCGGAAAATCTTCTGCTGAATATGCCGGCTCTGCAGCGCCAGGGCCGCCCGGTTGGATAACGTTTCCATTGCCAGCGCCTGCTCTTCATCCAGCGTATGATGCGCCGCGCCGCTGATCCCCAGCAAACCGATGATTTCCGGTTGTTCTGGCGTACCATTAAGCAGCGGAAAAAGAAGGTCGTCTCCCCAGGCAAACAGATCGGTTCGGAACCGGCTTTCGTACACCTTCTCTAAAAGATCATCCTCGATTTTTTCAGCAGATTTTTCGTCATGGAAACGGCTCCAACCGGTAGTGACCACCAGTTCCAATCCATTTGGATTTAACGCCGCCACATACCCGCCCCTGGATTGGAGCAGGTCACAGGCCGTTGCCAGCACCATTTCAAAGAACTGCTTCAGGTCGTTTTGAGTCAGAAGCTGATTTTCCAGGCTGTGCAAGCGATCAAGCTCGTAACGTTCCTTCCCGTAAAACAACCACCGTTCACCCTGGGGGGCGAACAGCGTGATCAGATATTCACTCAACAGAATGGTGCCAACCATAACAATCGGCACCAGCGCCGTATTCGGCGCGCCCAAGGCTTCGCCTCCCCGGCGCGTCAAGGTTGTCGCCGCGAGTGTTAGGCTGGCAGTAAATGGGCCGCGCATAATCCATTTGAATAAGCGCATCCTGACCATGCGTTCCGGCCAGGAAACGCCAAAAAAGGCTACCGCATAAGCCATCAGGATCAGCAGCACCCCAACGAACAACGAAGTCATTACGGAAAGCGACCAGAACGTAAGTTGGTGCTGCGCTGCGAAATTCGGGCCATACGGCAGGAACGGGAATGCGCCCAACGCCGGAGCAATCGAACCAGCGAAAAGGTAAAACATGCGCCGGCGGGTAGCGGTTGTTGTTGTGCGCCGGTAAGCGCGGTAAAAGTTAAACCAGGAAATGCCAATGACCGCAATATAAATCCCCACAAAAATATCGGTAAACAGGGTAGGCTGCAAATGCGGCGCCGGGGGAACATCATAAATAACCGGGCCTACCAGGTACGAAAAAGGCAGCCCAAACAGGAAAATTACCGAGCCTGCATAGGCAAGGCGCACAGCCAGGCGGCGCCGCCCGCGGCTGGGTTTCCCGGTGGTTGCAAGCAGCGCATCAGAGAAATGCAGGTAGGCTGTTGGCAAAAACACAATGCCAACCCATTGCAAATGCAGCCAGAACGCAATCCATTCCGGGCTTTTTTCAATACTTCCGATCGCTTCCGCGGTATAAACAATCACCGTGAATATCAGGATCATCGCGAAGGTGCGTGCTACCCTGTCGCGCAAGTTGAATGCCATGGCATACAACAAGAGTGAAAAACCTGTAATCGCGATACCCGCAGTCAGGATTTCGTTGAATGTTTTTAAAAATAGCAGCAAACTATCCTGCCAGCCCATCATTTCCAACCAACCCCACAAACTACCGCAGCATACGTGAAAAGAACAGCGCTATGTCCTGATTCGCAAAATAATGATCGTTATATCCGCAGAATTCATACCCCAACTTGCGTGCCATTTGAATCGCCGGATGGTTCTTCGACTGCATTTCCAGGATGGCCTTCCGAAAACCGTGCTCCGCGCCCCATTCCTGCGATGCAATGACCAGGCTCGTGCCAATCCCCTGCCGGCGCATATCCTCACGCACCACGCAGTCCGTAATCCACATGGTTTTCGGGGCAAACTGATCAGAAAGGCCAATATATCCAACCGGAACCTGTGATATGGTAGCCACCAGCACAGCCTGGTAGCGCGACCAGTTCTCACGGTTCAATAAAGGATGAGACCCTGCATACTCCACCCGCACAGGCCGCGGCAGCCGGGTCTGGCGGAAATTGATCACAATTTGCCCATCCTCAAGCAGGCGATCCATTTGCCACACGTATAGGCTCTGGTAAGTATGTTCAATCTCCACCAGGTAATTGAGATCATTCAATTCCGCGGGCCGGATGTTAACTTCAGGCATTCATACTCCTAATCAATGAACTACTTTACGATACGTATCGGAATGACACAGGCTGGAAAAAGATTGTTTTGGTTATCATTCACAACCAGCCGCAGTAAATAATCCCCATCCGTCAGTTGATCGATATACCAGAAACCAATCTCGCCCTCAACTTTTGGCTGATTCCCACCCGCAATCGTATTCCACAGGTCTTCTCCCTGTTTTGCATACTCGTACTTGTAAAAACCCAGGTTCGGAACGTTTACTGTTCCTTTCAACATAATATTGGTGTTGATCTCATCGCCAGATTTTGGTGAAATCCACTCGATCTGACCCGGCGTGCAGTTATTTTCAACGACTTGTTCTGTTGCGGCTGCTCCAATATTTCCGCCAGCGGGGCTGCTTTCTCCAGTGGGAGCGACTGTAACCGCCTCCGCCGGAACTGGCAGGGTTACGGTGGGTGTGGCAAGCACATCGAGTGTTGCGGTTGGAAAAGAGGCCATCTGCGGGTAGCTTGGTACGACAAACGAAACGATCACAAACTCTATGAAAATAAAAAGCGCCAGTAAAAGGAGCATGGTGAGCGCGGCAGTAAAACGATGTTGGGCAATCTCCCGCTCTAACCCAAATACCGATCCCTGCCACAGTCGCCAGGCAGAAATGAGTCGTTGTAATGGAAAAAACGCCACAAACCCTAAAATAATGTAAATGTAAATCTCAAACTTTTGCAGAAAAGGAAGAAGCTCTTCCATGTCATCACTAAGAATCCCAGCTCACAAATAATCAGCCGCTACAACCGTCCAAGTACATCCTGAATAATCGCTTGCAGCTTTGGAACAATCAACTGCCCGGCTTGCAGCACTTCTTCGTGCGTGGTTATCGTACTCCCATCCAGATTCGCTTTATTACTGATACCGGAAAGGCCCAATACACGCATTGCCGCGTGACGCGCCACAATGACCTCGGGCACGGTCGACATGCCCACGGCATCCGCGCCAATCGCGCGCAGGAAGCGCAGATCAGCCGGTGTCTCAAATGACGGCCCAGATAAGCCAGCATAAACACCTTCGCGAAGCAATATATGTTTCTCCGTCGCCGCCTCGCGGGCCATGTTCATCAGGTCGCGATCATACGCCTGGCTCATATCTGGAAAGCGCGGGCCAAACGCATCCAGGTTGGGTCCGCGCAGTGGGTTGAACCCCGTCATCCCCACCAGGCTGATGTGGTCGGTTATCAACATCACATCCCCGGGTTCATAATCCGGGTGAATCGCCCCTGCCGCATTGGTGACAATCAGTATTTCCACACCCATACGCTTCATCACACGCACCGGCAGCGTCACTTCAGCCATCGAATACCCTTCGTAGAAGTGCGCCCTCCCTTGCTGGACAATAACCGGTGCGCCCATCAATTGACCGATGACCAGGCGACCAACATGCCCTATCACGGTCGATCTTGGCCATAAAGGAATATCGTGATATGGGACCGAATCTGCTGATTCTACCAGATCGGCCAGCCCGCCCAATCCAGAACCCAAAATCAGGCCAACCTTTGGGGTGTGCTTCGTTTGCCCGCAAATGAACTGCGCGACTGAATCGATTTCTTCGAATGTGAAGTATTCTTTCATATTTAAAT
Source organism: uncultured Anaerolineaceae bacterium (assembly GCA_964437595.1). GTDB lineage: Bacteria > Chloroflexota > Anaerolineae > Anaerolineales > Anaerolineaceae > DSYU01. The sequence goes on along the minus strand of CAYTHO010000004.1, from coordinate 17,097 downwards.
TATATCAGAGTATGTTCGAGAGTAGACAAGGTGGGGTTTTGTCGGTTGTACCTTACAATTATAGTATTATACAAATTTCTTACCCCTTCGCAAATCGCACCTTGTTTTTTTCTTGATACAATGTAACATACGGCAGGCATTCAAGCACCTCATGTTGGAGAGCAGCTTCCCCGTGCAAAAGAAAACGACTGGTGAACTCCCGAAAAATTCCAGGAGCCTGAGGAAACAAGTAGACCTCCTTTCGCGCCAGCTGGAAGAAGAACGCCAGCATCTGGCAAATGAGCGCCTGCTGAACCAGCGCCTTCAATCATTGAAAGAATTCGGCCAGGATCTGGAAAACACGCCAGACCCGGAAACATCGGCGCGGAATATGGCAAAAATCCTGGCAGCTGGAATTGGCTGCGGGCTGGTCTGCGTCTGCATATACCGGGCAGCAGAAAAGCAGTTCCAACTGCTTGCCAGTGCTGGGCCGGCTGCCAACCTCATTCCCATCGGATACATGCTGGATCTGCATTCACCGCTCATCGACCAGGCCGTCCGCCAGAGACAGGCAGCTACAAATAGCGACCTGCCCGAAGGCAGTTCGCCGCTCCTGATTGACAGCCAATCATTCCCATCGATTCTCGCTTTCCCGCTCATCCGCCGCGATACACTGCGCGGGTTGCTCCTGCTGGCGGATACGGCCCAAAATGCGTTTGGGGCCGCGGAAATTCCAGTGGTCAAGGCAGCCGGGGCGGATCTTCTGAACGCCTGGGAGTTCCGTTTGCAAAACGAGGTGCTCACCGAATTCGTTCAAACAGTCACAATGATGTCGGTTGTTCAGGAGGCAGGCAGCCTGCTGGAGCGCATTGCGTCCATCGCCAGGCGCACGTTGAACGCAGGCTACACCCTGGTCGCCACCCGCAACCAGCAGGAATGGCTGATGCGCGGGTCCGGTCGAGCGCCGCAGATCTTTCGCTCCTTGCAGAACGGGGCCGCTTTTCTCGATGAGGCCATCAAATCTCCCTACACATTTCGCATGAACGATTTACGTAGAGACGCGCGTTCTGCGGTGATATCTCTGGACTCGCCCGACCTGTGTTCGCTTTTGGCCAGCCCTATTCGCATCAGTGGTCTCACTACCGGGCTGCTTCTGGCATTTGGCAAAAACGGCGCCCCAGGTTTCACCGACCTGGATGTATTCCTGGCAGAGCGTTTATCTGAACAGGCTGCCGTGAACCTGGAAAGCTGTTTCCTGAACCAGGAACTGCGTGCAAATCTCAAAACAACGCAGCTCCTGTATGACCTCAGCCTGAACATTGCCCAGGCGGAAAGCCTCACCGATGCGGCCAGCGCAATCGGACGGACGGCTTACCACCTGATGCAGGCCAACAAATGCGGGTTGATCCTTTTCTCTACTGATGGGAAAGTGGAAGCCCAGGTGTGCTTCCCGACAGACGATCCTACCATTGTCCATCCTTACCGGCTGATCCAGCAGGCAGTAGACAGCCGCCAGACCATATTTCTGGCCGAAACGGATTCAACCTTAATCAGCGCCACACCCATCCAGACCATGCGGCGCTGCTACGGCGCGCTGTGGATGGAATCGGATGAGGTGTCCGAAGAAAACCATCATCCAACCGAAGAAATCCGCATCCTGGTGAACCAGGCCGCTGTGGCGTTGGAGCGTTCCATTCTTCTTGAAGAAACCCGCCAGCAAGCCAATGACATTGCTCGCGCCTACGAAGACCTGCTGTACGGCCTCACCCGCGCGCTGGATGCTCGCGATCATGACACGGAATGGCACAGCAAGCGCGTGGAAGATATGGCGATCCGTTTAGGAAGCGAGCTGGGATTGTCCGGGGCGGAACTTCAGGTATTGAAACGCGGCGCGCTACTGCATGATATTGGCAAAATCGGCGTTCCCGATGGGATCTTGCACAAACCCGGCCCGCTGGATGACAGTGAATGGCTGGAAATGCGCCAGCATCCGCAGAAGGGCGCGGAAATCATCCAGGAAATCCCGGCCCTGCGCGACGCGCTGCCGGTGATTGCTTTCCACCAGGAACGTTGGGACGGCAGCGGCTACCCCCTGCACCTGCGCGGTACAGATATTCCCCTGCTGGCACGGATATTCGCCGTAGTCGATGTGTATGATGCCCTCACCTCTAACCGCCCATACCGCACAGCCATTACCAAAGAGCAGGCCCTCGATTACCTGTCCAGTCAGGCAGGCATACATTTCGACCCAGAAGTTGTCGCTCGCTTTGCTGAGATGATCCGCTCTGGAATAGAGTCCCCCAGTACTGGCATGCTGGCAACCGGCCCATTGGATGTCTCCGAACCGAAACAGCCCTGGGCCTCCGACGACCCGCAAGACCCTGAATCGGGCGAGAAAGAAAGCGGCATCCCCTAGAGTTCGTTTACAGCCGCGCGCTCGCAGCAGGTATGCTTACAGCGCGCATGCCGCAAGCACGCCCCTGAAGGCTTCAATCGCACGCGCCACCGCTTCATCGTCAATCCAGTAATGGGTGACCAGGCGGAACCGGCGCGGCCCCACGGCGCCTACCTTCACCCCGTACGCCACCAGCCGCTGGGCTACCTCAGCCGCGGCTGCGGGTACGTCTTCATCCAGGGCGGCAAACACCATATTCGTCGGCGGGTTCTCCCGTTCCAGCTTCAACCCGGGAACGCCCCCCAGCCCGCGCGCCAGCGCCTGCGCCCGGCGGTGGTCTTCAGGCAGCCGGTCCACCATTTGCTCCAGCGCCACAATGCCTGCCGCCGCCAGAACGCCCGCCTGGCGCATCCCCCCGCCCAACTGCTTGCGAATGCGTCGCGCGCGGCGGATAAATTCCTCGCTCCCACACAGCACCGAGCCAACCGGAGCGCACAGCGCCTTGCTCAGGCAAAAAGTCACCGAATCCGCCGCCTCGACCAGCCGGGCAGCCGGTACGCTCAGCGCCGCCGCCGCGTTGAAAATACGGGCGCCATCCACGTGAACCTTTAACCCAAGCGCCTGGGCCGCCAGTTTAACCTCGTCCATGTATTCAACAGAGAGCGGCACCCCGCCGCAGCGATTGTGCGTGTTTTCCAGCGTGATCAGCCGCGAGATAGGATAATGCGGGTCATCGCTGCGGTATGCAGCATAGATATCCTCCACACGCAGCGTCCCATCCGCCTGCGTAGGCAGCGGGAAAGGATGCACCCCACCCAACGCGGCAATTCCCCCGCCCTCAAAGAGGAACGTATGGCCCAGGTTGCCCAGAATCACCTCATCGCCGCGCCCGCAGTGCGCCAGCACCGCGGCCAGGTTGCCCATCGTTCCAGATGGGACGAACAGCCCCGCTTCTTTTCCCATCCGCTCGGCGGCCATCTCTTGCAGCCGGTTGATGCTTGGATCTTCGCCAAACACATCGTCCCCCACCTCCGCGCGCGCCATCGCTTCTCGCATGGCAGGAGTGGGTTGGGTAACGGTATCAGAACGCAGGTCAATACTGTTCATAGGGATGCCTCAGCGCTTTCCTTCAAAAACCGTTCTTCCAAAAAAGTTTCCGTGTCCAAACCCTATTTATTTCTTAAATCGCCAAGCACCTTCTCCAAATCCTCCGGCAGCGGCGCTTCAAATGTGCGTGCCTCGCTCTCGCCGGGCAGGATGATGCTCAAGCGCCCGGCATGCAGGAACTGCCGCGCGATTTTCAGGCTGGGAGTCTTCCGCCCATATAGAGTATCGCCAACAATCGGGCAGCCGATAAACGCCAGGTGCAGCCGAATCTGGTGCGTGCGGCCCGTTTCCGGGTGCACCTCAAACAGGGTATGGTTGGGGAAGGTTTCCAAAACATGGTATTCGCTGGCCGCGGCGCGCCCTTTTCTCTCATCGACAATCGCCATCTGCTTGCGCAGCGATGGGTCGCGCCCAATAGCCGCTTCGATGCGCCCGGTCGGCGTGGGGGGGTGGCCATCGGACAGCGCCTGGTAAATCTTGCGCACCCTGCGCAGGCGGAACTGGTCCTGCAGCCACACCAGGCTTTGGTCATTCTTCGCCACCAGGATCAACCCCGAAGTATCCTTATCCAACCGGTGAACGATGCCTGGGCGCTGTTCGCCGCCAATGCCCTCTAAATCCGGGTCATGCCCCAGCACAGCGTTGACCAGCGTGCCCTGCGCGTGGCCAACCGCCGGGTGAACCACCATTCCCGCCGGCTTATTGATTACCACCAGATCGTCGTTTTCAAATACGATGTTCAGCGGGATATCTTCAGCAACCAGATCGGTGGGCCGCTGGGCAGGTACGATAATCTGCACCTGGCTGCCCGGTTCCAATATAGCCCCCGCTTTCAAGACCGCGCTGCCGTTGACCTGAACCTGCCCATCCTTGATCAATCCCTGCAGCCGCGAGCGGGAAAACTCCGGCAGGCATCGTACCAGAAACTTATCCAGCCGGTCAGGCTGCGCTTCGGTATATTCAAACTGCATCGTCTGGGCTTCCATGGGTTAGCCTGTATGCCCGTCCTGTGAAGGCGTTTCGGCGTCCAGGGCAGTCACCGAATCCGCTGCCTGAGCGAACCGCGCCTGTTCCTGTTTCTGCTGCCGCTCTTGCAGCCAGATTCCCAACAGCAGCACGCCCACCCCCACTGTGATGCTGGCATCGGCAACATTCCACACTGGAAAATTTCCTACGGAAATAAAATCGGTCACCCGCCCCTGAAAGAGAATCCGGTCGATGAGGTTGCCCACTGCACCGGCCAGTTGCAGCCCCATAGCCAGGCGAATGATCCAATCTTTCTCAGGGATGCGCGGGTAATAATAAATAATAGCAATCGACACAAGACAGGCCAGCACGGCAAAAACCAGGCCCATATTCTTGAACATCCCAAAGGCCACCCCGGTATTGGTGATGTACAGGATGCGCGCATAAGGCATCAGCCAGGGCCAGGGAGCCCACATATCCACCCCTTCCACAAAGTTTGCGCGAATATAGGCCTTGCTGATTTGATCAACCGCTATGAGCGTCCCGGCAACCAGAAAGAGCATCCAGTACGTTTTCAGAAACTTCTTTAAGACCAAAAAACTTCCTCCACAATAAAGTGTCCCCATTTTACTCTACTTTTCTTCCAGATTCGGGCAGAGTGTGAGTACTTGGGTAAGGCAAAATCCATGCAGCTCGCTGCCACACTCCAGCAGGGCGGTCTCCACATCTTCCGCACGGAGTACCGCCGGGAATGCGACCAGGTGCGCCGGGCAGCCGCTACTGCCGCGGCAGTCAGTGGCGCCAAAGCCCCGGGCCGCGACACGCGCCTCCGGCAGGCGAACCAGCGCCTGGCTCCAACGGCACTCGTAATTTTCTCGCCCAACCGCATACCAGCCGCCCAGCAGAACAGCGTGCGCGCGCAGCCAATCCAGGTGCCAGTGTGGTCGGGCTGTGATCCGGGCATGATGGCGAATCCGCGCCCGCAGCCCACCCGCGCCGAGCGCGCTTCCCAGGTAGATATACTGCCCGGCAGGGAAGGAAAACGCTCCCAACCGCCCAATCACCAGGCGCGTTGATTCGTACAACACCAGTTGCAGCGCATAGCTGCCGGTTTCGGCGGGCAGCGCTTCAACCTGCGCGAGATCAAACCTGTCCATGCATATCCAGCTACATCCTGCGCAGGCGCTGATCTCTCCACCAGTCCGCCGTCTGATTAATTTTCTTGCGCCATTCTTCCCGGCGTTGGGCCGCTCCCGGCGTGCTGCCCGGGCCATAACTCAACCCATCTAAGAAATCGACTACTTCATAGTAATTCCCTTCGATCAGATTGATCCCGGTTGTGCGGGTATGCGTATTATATTGAGCGCTCCAATGCCACCCGTGGATTAAGATATCGATCAGCAGCATTTTTTCCTGCGCGGTATGCACCTTCGCAAACCGGTCGACATATTCCTGGAACAGCGCCAGGACCTCTTCGGCTCCGCTGAGTTGTTTATGCTGGAATGTTTTAAAATACCGCTCCCAGCTACATTCCCAACCGCAGGATGGGCAGCACAGGGTCTCGCCGGGTTGGGCGTTGTGTAATATCGTTTCATCACAATTCGGGCAGTGCGCGCGCCCGTGTACTGCCTCATTGGCAAGGATAAAGCTCTTGCATCGTTCGTATAATCCCCACCCCACCTCGTTCAGCAGTTCCTCATCCTGAACGCCTTGCGCGTCATTTTCATACAGCTGGCGGATGAGTTGCTGCTTTATACGTGGCGCCCAAACGGGTAAAAGATCGCGCTTGTTCATAGAATTATTATATCGAGAAAATATCGCCCCTCCCAATCTTCACGCTCATAGTGATGTTTGGGAGGGGCCTTTTTTCTAGAAAAAAAACAAGCGGTTCGAAAACGTATCCGGTTAGATTATCCGCCCGCGCGCCTGACCCCCAGCGTGATCGTGTCGCCTTCCACCTGCTGCTCTTCCACATATGCTTCAGCGGGCGGTTGCACATTCACCAATTCAACCGTCAGCGTTTCCGCGCACAGGTAGCCCGTCCAATTCGACAGCACATCCTTCAACAGATCGCTGGGCGCCGGGGCCTGATAGTAAGTAGTGATGCGGTCTTCGATGTTGAACCCGGCCTTCTTGCGCATGTCCTGCACCCGTCGGACGATCTCCCGGGCCAGCCCTTCCGCTTTCAGGGCAGGCGTCAGGGTAGCATCAACCGCCACGCTGACGCCTTTATCCGTCGCGACAGCCAATCCCTCGACCGGCATCGTCTGAACCATCACCTCGTTGGGGGCCAGTTCAACCGTTTGACCATCCACATCCAGTACCAGCGGCGCGCCAGACTGCACCGCAGCGGCAACCTTCGCCGGGTCCATGGCGGTCAGTGCGGCGCGCACCTTAGGGAACTGCGCGCCGAACTTCGGCCCCAGCAGCTTGTTATCGGGCAGCACCCGGTAGTTCACCAGCTTGCCAGCCTCCTCCACAAACGCAAAGGCTTTAACGTTCAGTTCATCGGTGACGATCTCTACCAGTTCGGGGGTGAGCTTTTTACCGCCTCCGGCATATACGCCTCCGGCGTACGCCATCGCCTTGGCCAGCGGCTGGCGCACCTTCAGGTTCGCACCGCTGCGCGCAGCCAGCCCCAGGCTCGCCACCTGGCGGGCCAGCGCCATTTGCTCAAGCATCACCGCATCTACCGCCGCCGCGTCGTATTTCGGCCAGCGCGTGTGGTGCACGCTCTCCCGAGCGCCACGCTTCTGAGCGTCGCTCTCCTGAGCAGCGCGCACCAGGTTCTGGTACATCGCCTCACTGACGAAGGGGGTAAACGGCGCCAGCACCCGCGCTAGCTTGACCAGCACGTGGTACAGCGTGGCGTAAGCATCGTTCTTATCTGTGTCGTGCTCGCTCTTCCAGAAGCGGCGCCGCGAGCGGCGCACGTACCAGTTGGTCAGGTCATCGATGAAAACGCCCACCGCATTCGTCGCATCCATAAAGTCCGACTCTTCCAGGTTGCTTTCCACCGTCTTTACCAACTGATTCACCCGCGCCAGCACCCACCGGTCGAGCAGGTTCTCGCTCTTTGGCGTGGCGCCTTCCGGGTAATCCGGGTCGAACGCGCCCGAAGGCGCCCACCCATCCAGGTTGGCGTAGGTAACGAAGAAGCTGTACGCATTCCACAACGGGATCAGGAACTGCCGCCGCGCTTCATCGCCGCGGTGATAGCCAAACAGCAGGTCCACCTCAGGCTTCTGCGTCAGGTACAGCCAGCGCATCACATCCACGCCCATCTTGTCGGCGCCCTCGTTGAACTCGATCATGTTGCCCCAGCTCTTGTGCATGGGCCGCCCGGTTTCATCATTCAGCGTGGCGTAGCCGAAGTTGCGCAGGAACGGCGGGCTCTGATCCACCACCGTCGCCATCGCCAGCAGGCTGTAGAACCAGTTGCGGAACTGCCCGGGGAACGATTCGGTGATCCACTGCGCGGGATACCACTTCTGCCAATATTCGTGATTCAGCCGGTAGCCCATCGTGCTGAACGGGACGATTCCTGCGTCCAGCCAGGGGTTGCCCACATCCGGCACGCGGCTCATCTTGCCGCCGCATTTCGGGCAGGCCAGCTTCACCGCATCCACAAATGGCCGGTGCGGGGTATGCCCATCCAGCACTTCCCAGCCCTCCACCGCGCGTGACTTCAGCTCTTTTTCATCGCCGATCACCTCAAAGTGGCTGCACGAATCGCACGTCCAGATCGGCAGCGCCAGCCCCCAATAGCGCTTCTTGCTGATCATCCAATCGTGCATGTTGCGCAGCCAGTCCATCTCGCGGGCATGCCCAAACTCAGGGATCCACTGGATCTGGTCGACCACGTCCATGATCTGGTAGCGCAGGCTGCGCGCCTTTTCCTCAGCCGTAAGCTGCTCGCGCGGCTTATCGTACACTTCCCCCATGCTGATGAACCATTCATCCACCAGGCGGAAGACCAGTTCGGTCTTGCAGCGCCAGCAGGTGGGGTAGCGGTGGGTGTAATTCTCCACCCGGTACAGCAGGCCTTTGCGCTTCAAATCGTCAAAGATCGGCTGCGGCACCTCAGAAACGTGCATGCCGCTCAGCCAGCCAAAACCATCGCTCACAAAATGGCCCTCATCTTCCAGCGGAGCCACCAGCGGCAGGCCGTACTGCTTCCCTAGCTGGAAGTCTTCCGCGCCGCACCCCGGGGCGATATGGACAATACCCGTCCCTTCCGTTTCGCCAACTTCATCCCACATAATCACCCGGTGCGCCTGCTGCGCGCTGAGCTTGACCGTTTGAGTCAGTTCCTTGAGTTGGGTAAAGCCACCCGGCTGCTGTTCGGCAGGCAGGTCGTCAAACGGCCCGCTGTAAGACCAGCCTTCCATATCTTTGCCCTTCAGTTCGCCGAGCAGTTCATACTCGCCCTTGAGCATGTGCAGGGTGCCCTTTGCCAGGTAAAACACTTCTTCGCCCTGCCGTACTTTGGCATAGGTCAGCTCTGGCCCAACCGCCGCGGCAACATTGCTGGTCAGCGTCCATGGGGTTGTCGTCCACACCAGCAGCGCCTCGGGCAGCCCGTTGGCGGTGCGGCGCGGCTGTCCGGCGGCGTCGCGCAGTGGGAAGCGCAGGGTGATGCTCTTATGCGTCAGCTCGGCATAACCATCGGTGACGATCTCCATCTGACTGATGGCTGTCGCGCAGTGCGGGCACCAGGGCATCACGTCTACACCGTGGTAAACCCAGCCCTTTTCCCAGCATTTCTTAAGAAACGTCCAAATCATATAATTGTTTTCGTTGGAGAAGGTGAAATAGCTGCCTTCCAGGTCTTGCAGCCCTAATCGACCGATAATCTGCTCCACCGTATCCGTCACCGGCCCGTGCGGCCCCGCAACCGTGATCACCTCACTTGGGTTTTCCAGTAGTTTTTCCGCCAGCCAGCGCAGTTGATCAGGATCGTTCCAATCCATCCAGTATCCCAGGCGGATCGACTGCTCGGTCTGCACGGCGGCGTAGCGCAGCACGCGCGCCTTGCACAGGCGCACAAAGCCCTCCAGGCCATAGGACTCAATATCCTTCTTGGATTTAAAGCCCTTCTCCTTCTCTACTTCTACCTCCACCCACAGGCCCTGGCAGTCAAAGCCGTTCTGGTAGCGCAGCTCGTGGCCCTGCATGGTGCGGAAGCGCAGCATCGTGTCTTTATAGGTGCGGCCCCAGGCGTGGTGAACGCCCATCGGGTTGTTTGCCGTAATCGGGCCGTCGATAAACGACCAGTGCGGCTCGCCGTGGTGCAGATGGCGCATCTTCTGGAAAGACTGCTGCTCCTTCCAGAACTTGAGCAGCTCCCGCTCCTGGGCGGGAAAATCGACCCGGTTTGGAACGTCTTGAAATGCCATTCACTCCTCCAAAAATAAAAAAATCCCATCCCAATTCAGGGACGGGGATCATTGCATGATTCTCCGCGGTACCACCCTGCTTCCCGGCGCGCCGGGCGCTTGGTCGGATACGTCCCTATGTTACAGGATTATATCCGCGCCCCGGTAACGGCTGGCGGGACCGGCGCCCCTAGTGGCGGGCTTACAGCCCATTTTCAGGTTGCAGCTCCGGAAGGATTTTTGGTTTCTCTGGCTGCCCCGGCTCGCACCTCCCCGGGTTCGCTGACAGTGGAGAGGAAACCTACTCGTTTCCATCATCGCTTTTTTTGTAGGATAATTATGCCACAGATTCCTTAAAAAATCAATTTCTCACGCGATAACATCGTAAAACAGCGGCAGCGGCTCGCAAGCGCTGTCGCTCCATTGGTGCGCCTCCAGCAGGCCTTCCCTGGCAATCCCCGCCTCTTCTTGAGATTTGGCATGTAGCGTGAACAGCGGCTCCCCCTGCTCCACCCGGTCCCCCACCTTATGATGCACCACAATACCAACCGAATGGTCCACCGGATCGCTTTTGACCTCGCGCCCCGCGCCCATAAACACCGCCGTCTCGCCCACTTTGCGCGCGTTGATTTCGCGCAGCCAGCCGCTCCGCGGGGCAGAAACCGTTTCTACCACCGCCGCCTTTGGCAGGTTCTCCGGCTGGTCGACGAAACGCACATCGCCGCCCTGCGCCTGGACAAGCTGGCGGAACTTTTGCCAGGCTTGCCCGTCCGCCAGCGCCCGTTCCGCCATCTGGCGCGCCTGGTCCTGGTTGGGCGCTTTGCGCCCCAAAACCAGCATGTGGCTGGCGACCACCATACAGTGTTCGCGGAAATCGTCAGGTCCGCCATTATGCAGCGTATCGATCGCCTCGCGCACTTCCAGCGCATTGCCCACCGCATTGCCTAGCGGCTGGTTCATATCCGAAAGCAGTGCCACCACCGCTCGCCCGCTCAACCGGCCAATTGCCACCATCCGGCGGGCCAGCTCGCGGGCAGCGTCGACCGTCTCCATAAACGCCCCTACCCCTACCTTCACATCCAGCACAATAGCCTGCGCCCCGGCAGCGATCTTCTTGCTCATAATCGAGGATGCAATCAGCGGGATGGAAGGCACGGTACCGGTCACGTCGCGCAGCGCATACATGTAACCATCCGCAGGGGCCAGGTCGCCGCTCTGCCCGGTCAGCACCAGGCCAATGCGCTTAAGCTGCTGAAGAAATTCCTCAACCGACAGGTTCGTGCGGTAGCCGGGGATCGACTCCATCTTATCCAGCGTTCCACCGCTGAACCCCAGCCCGCGTCCCGACATCTTCCCCACCGGCAGCCCGCAGGCAGCCACCGTCGGCTCCACCACCAGGGTGGTTTTGTCGCCCACTCCGCCGGTCGAATGTTTGTCCACCGCAACCGGCACGACCCCGGCTAAGTTGAGCACCTCACCAGAATGCGCCATCGCCAGCGTCAGGTCGGTGGTTTCGCGCTCGTTCATCCCATTCAGCAGCACCGCCATCGCCCAGGCGGCTGCCTGATAATCCGGAATCCGCCCGCCGGTAATGCCTTCAATCAAAAAGGCAATCTCTTCCTGGGTCAGCTCCTGGCGGTCACGTTTTTTGATAATAATATCGACTGCTCGCATATCCTTCCCTCGTAACTATTCATTATATACGAATATCAACAAAGCCGTGTTCCAGGCGTCTGCTGCCTGGAACACGGCTTTATGTAGATCGTTCGGCGGGCAAGGCCAAAGCGCTGCCGGTCGAACCATCAACGAGTTGAATTATTTCTTCAAGAAAATCGTCACCTTGCGGTTAGGCTCTTCGCCAACGCTTTCCGTGGCTACTTCAGCGTGGTCGCGCAGTTCCAGGTGGATCAGGCGGCGCTCGTTCGCGGGCATCGGCTCGAGCACCTGCCGGCGGCCAGTATGAATCGCCTGGTCGGCCATGCGCCGGGCAAGCTGGCGCAATTGGCGCTCGCGGCGGGCACGGTAGCCCTGCACATCGATCATCAACGGAACCCAGCGATCCAGGCGTTTGCAAACAATCAGGCTGGAAATATACTGTAGGGCGTTCAATGTTTCAGAGCGGCGGCCAATGAGGATGCTCAAGTCATTGCCTTCCACATTCACCAGCACCACTGGTTCATCACTGTCTTCGTCCGGTTCGCGGTATGAAACCGTGACCTTCGAGCGTACCTTCATCTTCTCCAGCAGGTCAGTGACCACCTCGCGCGAAACCCGCAGCGTTTCATCTTCATCCACAGCCGCGGCAGCCTGCTCGGCGGCGGGGCGGGTCTCCCCCGTTGAAACGGCTGCTTCGGTATAGGTCTCCGCCGCGGGCCGGTAGCCCGGCGTGTCCCCTGCCAGGGGTTTGATCGTCAGGCGAATGCGCGCCTGGCGGCTGCCCAAACCAAACAGGCCTTTCGATCCAGCATCCAGCACCTCAACCTCTACCGCGTCTTCCGGCAGATTTAGTTGGGCCAGCCCTTTTTGAACAGCGTCTTCAACGGTTGGCGCAATTACTTCGAGCGTTGTTTTTTCTTGACTCATTTTTTGCCTCGCTTCGGTTTCACCTCTGGGGGGGCTGGCGGTTTGTAACCCGGCACGAGCGACTTCCAATTCGCCTTACCCAGAAGCGCATACTGTAAGATACCAAAAAGGTTTGAAACGACAAAGTACAGTGAAAGACCCGAAGCCAGCGTCCAGGCCAACCAGCCCATGAAAATGGGCATATACAGGTTCATCATGCCCGTCATCTGAGCCGATTGATCTTTCGGGTTGGCCGAAGGAGGCGTAAGGAGCTTCGATTGAATGTAGGTAGTGATCACAACCAGGATCGCCAGCAGCGGAACGCCAACGCCAAAAATATTGACCCGTTCTGGCTGGCCCAGGTTCATCCATAAGAATTCATTGTTCAGCGGGATCAGTTTCGAGACGTCCAAAAAGCCAGGGTAGATATGCCGCACCAGTTTGAGCAAATCATACGGCGTATTTGCCATGGCCTGGATAATCACCTGATACAGCCCAATGATGATGGGGAACTGGATAATCATGGGCAGGCAGGAGGCAAATGGGTTAATACCCAGTTCTTTATACAGCGCCATCTGCTCTTGCGCCAGCTTTTCCTTGTCGTTCTTATACTTTTCTTGAACAGCCAGCCACTTTTCGTTCTTCTGCAGGTCCTGCATACCCTGGGTGCCCTTGATCTGCGACACCATCAGCGGGTGCGTAATCACGCGGATCAGGATCGTGAACAGAATGATGGCAATACCAAAATTCTGCCCCACCAGGTTGTATATGAACAACAGCACATTCATGAAGGGCTGGATAATAATCGTATCCCAGATATTCATCGTCTCACTCCACTTACTTTGGCGCGGTAAACGGCCACGATTCGACCCCGCTCACGTTAAAGGCCTGAGCGAGTTTATCGCCCTCCAAAACTGCGACGGTCACCGTTTCCCCGGCCACAACCGGCGTGCTATACAGTTTACCATTAATCTCTTTGCGCCACAGTTCCTGCTGCCCATCGAACGACAGCCCCACAACCGTGCCACCCTCGGTTGGGAAAACCACCCCGTTGGGAATAAGCGCGCCGCCGCCATAAATGGGGCTGGCCAGGTCTTTCTCCCAGGCAATTTTTCCATCTTTCACCGAAAGCGCCGCTGCTTTTCCACTGGCGTTCCCTACGTACAGCATATCTTCGTGCAGCACTGGGGCAGACCACAGGCGCCCGCCCGTATCCATCTTCCATACCTGGCTGCCATCTGCGGCTTTCAGGGCAAACACCTCACCCTGCATGGCAGAGACGTACAGCAAACCATCTTTGGTAAGCAGCGGAGCGCTCAACAGCGCGCTGCCCAGGTCTTGTTTCCACAGCAGCTTGCCGTCCGCCAGGTTCAGGGCATACAGGTGGTGATCCAAGGCCGGCAGGTAAACAACCTTTCCATCACTGGCAGGTGTAGCCCACAGGGCATTTTGGGTCTCAAAGGACCACTTCTCTTTCCCATCTACTACCGCATAGAGAAAGTTGTTGGAAGAAGGCGCCAAAACCACACCCTCCACCACCAGCGGCGTACCGGCGAAATGACCGGTCTTGCTGTCAAAGACCCATTTTTGCTCAAAGGTCTTTTTTCCATCTTTCTCGATGCAGTTCTGGCTTAGGCCATACAGCATATGGCCGTAATTCCCTGCCACAATCAGATTATCGTTCACGGCAGGCGCTGCATAAAAGGGCTTGGCATTATCCGCGTTTTCCGGGAAACTGCAGATCACGCTGCCGTTCTGCGCGTTGATCGAATAGATTTTCCCGGCATGCGCCATGTACACGGCATCTTCAGACGCCGACAGGCCCGGCCAACTGTTCATCATAGGAGCGCCGCTGCAGGCTGAAAGCACAAGGCTTCCCAGGATGAAGAGGGTGATGAGGATTGAAATACGTGTTTTCTTCATGCGAAGGTTTTTGATATCTTTCAAGAACAGGTTGATGTCAAGGCCAAAGACAGCCCACGCAGCATGCCGGAGAATCTGCTTCAAGGAACCGGATCATACCCTCCCGGGTTGAAAGGATTGCAGCGCAAGACCCGCCAGGCCGCCATTACCGTGCCTTTGATCGCCCCATACTTATAAATCGCCTGGTATCCATAATGCGAGCAGGATGGATAAAAGCGACAGGTATTGGGCGGCAAAGATCGGGAAAGTGTAGCCTGATACCCGCGAATAAGCGCCAGCAGCCCCCAGCGAGGAAGTGTGAACAGCGTTACGGGCAGGTCCCTTAAACGCGGCTCACTGGCATATTCGTCATCCGAAGAATTATGTTCTGTCATGCAACAAACCGGCTCGTCTCAAAAGCGCTTGCACCGCATCACAGATTTCGGAAAAACCTGCCTGGTCCATCGGCTTCCGGGCCAGGAAAATCATATCCCAACCAACCGGAAGGCTATCGAGAAGAGGTTCGATACAGGCCCGCAGCCGGCGTTTCGACCGGTTGCGCTGCACGGCGATTCCCACCGCGCGGCCCGCCACCACCCCAACCCGAGGTTGCTCCTGCTCATTTGGAGCAGCGATCAACACGACAAGCGGGTGCGCATAAGACTTACCAATACGCCGCACCCGCTGGAAGTCGGTGGACCGGGTCAGGCGAAACCTGCGTTTCACCCATTTACCTGATGCAAGTCAAAGAGCGCAATTTTTGTTGAACGAGCATCTTACGCTTGACACCTGGATACGATAAACGTTCGCTGCGTTTTCGCTGGCAAGCCAGCGACCAACAGCGAACGCTCCCACACGAACGATCCTACCAATGGATGCGCTTGGTATGATTATTCATCGACACAGTCAACTTGTGACGGCCCTTGGCCCGCCGCCGCTTTAAAACGTCCTGTCCATCAGCCGTTTTCATTCGGGCGCGGAACCCGTGTACGCGCAGTCGACGATGAATCTTTGGTTGATAAGTCCGCTTCGGCATTCTACTACTTTCCTTTCCAAACCAGAAATTTCAATTGAACGAACGAATGGTGATTATACCTTAACGTCCCCGTCCGGTCAAACCCTACGCCCGGCCTGGGAAAATACCGCGCCGGGGAGGATTTACCGGCGCTTCCGCGTCCGGCGGCGAGAAGAGATTCTCCAGCTCAGCGGCGCTTTCTGCGTCAGAGATCGCTAAAACTTCATCTCCGATCTCGAAGGTAGTAATCCCGCGCGGGATCATCACCTCGCCCTTACGAACAATCGCCGCAATCACGCAGTGTTCCGGCAGCTTCAGGTCCTTGATCGCCACCCCAATCGCGCTTGCGCCCTCGCTGATTTTTTCTTCAACCAGCAGGTAATTGCCGCGCCGCAGCTTGAGCAGCGTAATCATATCTCCCAGCGACATCTCTTCCTGGATCAGGCTGGCCAGCATTTCAGCCTGGTTCACCGCCACATCTACGTGAAACTTCTCATCAAAGAGCCAGGCATCCCGCGGGTTATTCACCCGGGCAATCGTGCGCCGCACGTTGTACTGCTTGCGCGCTAGATAGCACAGGGTCAGGTTCACTTCATCATAAGTCGTACAGGCGGCCAGCACATCGGCCCGTTGGATTCCGGCCTGTTCCAAAACCGACATTTCCAGCGGATCGCCCTCGATAATCGCCTCCGTTGGCAGTTCATGATGAATGCGCTCCAGAACATCCTTCCGGTCCTCGACCAGCCGGACTTCATGATCCTGGCTGATTAACAGGTTCGTCAACTGCGCGCCCGTCCGCCCTCCACCTGCAACCACGACAAACATCTCTCACCTCCTACCTTCGCGAACCAATGCGCTTGCGCAAAGCCTGGCTGCCTTCCAGCGTTGCGCTGAAGTGCAGAACGTCGCCAGGTTCCATAGTCATATTCGTTGATGGCAGCAGGGCCCGTCCGGCGCGGGTTACTGATACTGGTATGCACGCAATCGAAGAAACCAGATCGTTTACCGTCTTGCCGCCCCATTCCACAGGAATAGCGACCTCATAGATTTCAACTTCCCCATTACCCGCCGAAAATACAGCCCGCGCGTCCGCGTCATGGAGCAGTTCTTCTACCCGCTGAGCACCCCAGCTCAATGCGCTGACCGACTGCAAGCCGTACGCCTCCAGAATGGGCCGGTAGCGTGGATCATGGTTGCGCACAATGACATTGGGCACATTAAAGAAGCTGCGAGCCAGGTGCCCGACCACGGCATTCAAAACATCCGAATCCGTCACGGCAGCCACCGCGTCTGCTCGCTCGATTCCGGCGCGATGAAGAACATCGCGATTGATAGCATCCCCTTCGTTCAGCCGCCCCTCAAAATTTGCGGGGAGCTTTGAAAATGCCGCCTCATCCGAATCGATAACTGAGACTTCGTGACCACTTTGAAACAAGCGAGACGCCAGTTCAGTGCCCAGGCGCCCGCATCCCACAATGATGATCCTCATTCTGCCTCCCCGCCCCAACTCCACCTGCGGATAGAAAACCCGCCGTGGCTTTTTTTTCACTTGACAAAGCCCCGCATTATACTTTTATCTTCCAACTTCGTCAATCAATTTATTATATCGCTTTCATCTCGACATATACTGAAACGTCTGGCTGTTTGGCACACAGTTTGGGAACAATCGCCCATCATTGTAAGAAGCTTCTCATCTTCTCAGCACGGTTTTCACAAAGTCTCTTGTGTTTTTTCGGGGTTTGGGGTATCCGCAGTGGCGAAGCCACTGCGGATACCCCAAACCCCGAAAAAAC
>CAYTHO010000003.1:49891-163769 GCA_964437595.1 uncultured Anaerolineaceae bacterium | reverse complement strand
CCTCCTTTGGTCATGGCTTCATCTTATCACCTCCTTTTTAGTGCGATTGCCCTAGTTAAATAGCCGATTGTGAATTATCTGTTAATTTGGATTCATAAAACTGAATTATAATCAAGTAGAGCACATAAGACAGTCAAAATAAAAGAATAATGGCAGCTTTATCGGCGCAAGGAGCGTTTTAGATGGCCAGTATCTTGCTTGTCGATGATGAGCCGGCAATCATCGAGTCATTGACATACAGCCTACGCCGTGAGGGCTTTGAGGTGACCACAGCTTCAGATGGCCCCCAGGCATTGAGCTTATTTTATGCCATACACCCTGACCTGGTCATTCTGGATATCCGCTTGCCCGGGATGGATGGTCTGGAAGTCTGCCGGCTGCTGCGATCACGCAGCCCCGTGCCCATTATCATGCTCACTGCCCTGGGGAACGAAATGGACCGTGTGGTTGGCCTGGAAGTGGGCGCAGACGATTACTTGCCAAAGCCTTTCTCGTTTCGTGAGCTGCTTGCGCGCATTCGCTCCGTCCTCCGGCGCATCGACCTTGACCAGCGAGCCGGAAAACCAGGCGTCATTCAGGTCGATACCCTGCGGGTAGACCCTACGAGCCGGCGGGTTTTTAAATCTCAAAAAGAGATACAACTCTCCACGCGAGAATTTGAGCTCTTGATAGCGCTGATCTCCCAGGCGGGCCGCGCGGTGAATCGCGACGAACTGATATCAAAAGTTTGGGGAAGCGATTGGGGCGGCGATCCTCGTACGCTGGAAGTGCATATTCGCTGGCTCCGCTTAAAAATTGAAGATGATCCAACGACTCCGCGCTTCGTGCAAACCGTGCGGGGATATGGATATCGTTTCATTGGCGCGGACGATTTGGAATGACCCCTTTCCTTCGTAAGGTAGCGCGCCGTTTTCCCCGCATGCAAATCAGTACGTTTATCATTACCCTGCGCCTGCTGGTTGGGCTGTTGGGGGCGGGAATCATTACCTATTTCTCGCTGTATTTCATTTACAAGAGCGGCGAACAATCGAATTTGCGCGAACTTGAAGACCTGGCCTTCATTACCAAAAATGCGCTTGACCGCCCTGTGCAAGAATATACCCAGGGGATCGGCAGCAGGGAGGATATTGAGACGACCCTGAATCGCTACCTCTCGGGCCGGCCCGAGCTGAATTACACCATTCTCTCGCGTTATGGCGAGGCACTGCTCCCCGATTCTTCTCTCTGCACCCTGGCGGGTGTTTCCTTAAGCTCACCTGAGGTCACTACCGCGCTGGCGAAAACCTTCGGGCATGCCATCCGAGACTGCCCGAAAGGCGTGCGAACGCTCTATGTGGCCTCTACCTTCAATCGGGGAGCCGAGGTCTTTGGCATCTTGATCCTGGCTGCCCCGTTTGACGAAATCATGGCGCCTACCTACAAGACCATGCGTTGGATGGGGGTGGTTGCATTTTTGATCGTTATGGTTACGGTTGCGGAAGGATGGCTGGCAAGCGCCTATATTTCCCGCCCGCTGGGGCGCCTGAGCCAGACAGCGAAAAAGCTCAGCCAGGGAAACCTGGCGGCTAGGGCCGAAATTGAAGGTCCATCCGAAGTGGCAAACCTGGGTCTTACGCTCAACGAAATGGCAGGCCGCCTGCAGGTCAGCCAGGAGTCGCTTCGGGCTTTTGTTGCGAATGCAAGCCACGAACTCAGAACGCCGCTCACTTCAGTCAAGCTGCAGGTAGAGGCCCTGCGGAACGGCGCGTGCGAAGACCCGAAAGTGGCCCACCGCTTCCTCGAACAAATCGAACACGAGATCGATCGCCTGGTGTACACCGTCAATGAAATGCTCGACCTTTCGCAGATTGAGGGCTCGGAACCAGACTTCCAGCCGGTGAACATCGCCGACCTGGCTATGGAGGTGGAGGCTTTTTGGGCTACTCGCTCGCGGCAGGCAGGTACGGATTTGACGATTGATATCGGGTCAAACCTTCCGGTATTGACCGGCAACCCCTACCAGCTGCGCCGCTTATTCGATAACCTGCTCGAGAATGCGATGAAGAATACACCACCGGGTGGCACAATCCAGCTCATCTTCAGGCACGGCCTGCCAGACAGTGTATTTCCAAAGGGGACGATTCGAATAGAAGTGCGGGATACCGGTAGGGGCATCGCGCGCGAGGACCTTCCCCATATCTTTGACCGGTTTTACCGCAGCGATTCGCGCACGCACGGGCGAGGCGGCGGGAGCGGCCTGGGGCTGGCAATTGCAAGGTCCATCGTCAACGCGCACAATGGCTCCATGGGGGTAAAAAGCGAATTGGGATCAGGCTCAACCTTCTGGATTGAGCTTCCATTGAAGTAGCTGTTATTGTTATAGCAACCCTTATTCTTTTGCATCAGGAGTTCTGATAGATGACGTCTGTAGTCGATATCGATGGGATCAGTAAGAGTTTTGGCAGCATCAAAGCGGTTGAGAATGTGACACTAACCATCGAGAAAGGTGCGTTCTTCGGACTTTTAGGGCCCAATGGGGCCGGCAAGACAACTGCCATCCGCATCTTGCTGGATATTTACAAGCCCGATAAAGGAACCGTTCACGTATTTGGCAGGCCGATGAACGAAGCCAAGAAAAACCGAATTGGCTATATGCCAGAGGAACGCGGTTTGTATCAGGACCTGCCGCTCGAACGCGTTCTGGCATACTTTGCCACATTAAAGGGAATGCCAAAGAAAGATATTCGTTCCCGGCTGGACACCTATCTGGAGCGCTTTGATCTGAAAGAATACCGCCGCAAAAAGGTGAAGGAACTTAGTAAGGGCATGCAGCAGAAGGCCCAGCTAATCGCGACGCTTATCCACCAGCCAGAGCTGCTTATCATTGATGAGCCTTTCAGCGGCCTGGACCCGGTCAACACGCAGATGGTCAAAACCCTGCTCTACGATTTGAACCAGCAGGGCACAACGATCATCATGTCTACCCACCAGATGCACCAGGTGGAAGAGCTTTGCCAGCGAATTTTGTTGATGAACCACGGGCGGGTGATGCTGTACGGGCAGGTCCAGGAGATTCGCAAGCGTTTCTCTGGCCGCACGCTGCTGGTCCGCTCTCCAGCGCCGCTCCCGGATTTACCCGGCGTCGTACAGGTCGAATCCCAAAATGGATCGCAGCTCTTGACCCTCTCGCAGGAAGTTCCCTCGCAGGATATTCTTCGCCAACTGGTCAGCCTGGATATACCGGTGGAACATTTTGAAGTCGCCCTGCCCAGCCTGGACGAGATCTTCATCCGCGTGGTGCAAGAGACCGAAACCATCCAGCCAGGCGATGCGCTGGGCCTTTCGTAACAGGTCTATCGAATGCAAAAGTTCTGGTTGATTTTCAAACATGAATACACCCGGCACGTATTCCGCTGGCGTTTCTTATTGATTATTCTCTCTCCTGTCTTGATGGCCCTGTCCGCCATTATTCTGATGGTGCTTGTACTTTTGACACAGATCAACCTCTCCCCGGTTGGGTATGTGGATCATGCGCGCGTGATCATGAGTAATACTTATCCAGAGGATGTTTATGATCCCTTGCTGCGCCTGGATTTTCTCCCCTACCCTGATGAGGCCGCCGCACGCGATGCGCTTGATCAAAAAGCGATCCAGGCCTACTATGTGATTCCCGCTGATTTTCACCAAACCGGTAAAGCTCAACTGGTTTATAAGCGCTTTCCGTATATTAGTTTAGTAACAACACAATTCACACACCTGCTGCGGATTAATCTTCTGGCTAACACGCCTGTTGAAATAACGCGGCGCGTTATTGAGGGTTCGTGGCTTACAATCGAAACCACCGCCGATACGCAATTAAAGTCTGTGAACGGCCTGATCCGGATCATCGTGCCGATTTTGATGGCTTACATGGTGTTTTTTGCGATCGCGCAGTCTTCCGGATATCTCGTTCAAGCCTTTGCCGAAGAAAGAGAAAACCGCACGATCGAGATTCTGACAACTTCTGCTTCGCCTTCTGCCATCATTAATGGAAAATTATTCGGCATGGTATCGGTTGGTCTGACACAGTTTTTGTTATGGGGCGGCCTGCCAATCATTCTGCTGATGAGCTTTTTCACCCTATCACCTGTTTTTTCTGATGCGGTAAACCTGGTGTCGATTGCCCTGCTCCAGGTGCACATCATCGCCTCATTCATTCTCATCTGCGGCCTGATCATCCTGATCATTGTTACGTTCGGCGAGTTTAAAGAGGGCCAGAACATTGTTTTATATATCTCGCTCCCTTCGGTGCTGCCCTTTTTATTCGTTAATATCTTGAGCGCCGATGGGTCCAGTACGCTGGCGATGGTCTTGAGTTTCTTCCCAATCACCGCTTCCTGCACCCTGGCGCTTCGCCTGGCGTTCACCAGCGTACCGAACTGGCAAATTTTACTCGGCCTGGGTGTCCAGGTGCTCACCACGATTGCCATATTCTGGCTGACCACACGGGCTTTCCGAAAGTCACCCTTGCTTGCCGAGAAAAGGGTTCAATGGAAACAGATCCTAACCCGGATCGGAAAACTCCGCCTTCGGAAGAGTGAGGCTCGAAATGCAGAATAAGGTGATGCAAGTTCTCAAACACGAGGTTTACATCATCACCAGCCGGCTATCTTTCTGGATCATGTTCTTGCTGCCGCTGATAGCCATCTCAATTTTATGGGGGATAACCCTGGGGCGGCAGAAAAATCTGATACCGCGCGAGGCCATGGGGAATCCCCTTGAGGCTGTTGGCGATTATCTAACCCCTAAAGAGGATAACCGTCCACAGGGATACCTGGATGACAGCGGCCTGATTCAAACGATTCCAGCAGACTTTCCGCAAGAAACCTTTATTGCTTTCCCGGATATGGTTTCCGCGCGCAAGGCGCTGGATGCCGGTGAGATCAGCGCCTTTTATGCGATTTCGGCAGATTATTCTACCAGCGGAAGGATCACCGTTTACATGCCGGAATACAAGTTTGATTTGGCGACGAATTCACAGGTTATTGAGAACCTGATCAATTACAACTTGCTTGGCGGAGATGATGCCCTCTACCACGGTTTCGTCAATCCAATCACAGAATTGGAAAGAGTGAACCTGTCGTCACAAAGCAAAACTACCCGCGAGAATAATTCCACAGCAGCCCTCGCAATTAGCTTTGTTATTACTGGCATTATCTATACAGGTATTTTTGGCTCCTCGACGATGCTGCTATCCAACCTGACCCACGAACGGGAAAACCGGGTTCTAGAAGTACTGATGCTGTCTACCAGCCCACTCGAGCTTATCACGGGCAAAATCATCGGCCTTGGCCTGGTTGGGCTGCTGCAGATGGCTGTATGGGTGCCCGGCTCGGTGTTGTATCTTCGGATCGGTGGAACGCTCGAGCAGTTACCCAAAGAGCTGATGGTCGACCCTTCCTTCATCACATGGGGAATTTTGTTCTTCGTGTTTGGGTACGCCCTATTTGCCGTGATCATGGCCGGGATTGGCGCGCTGGTTCCCAGCACGCGTGAAGCATCGCAAATTACCACCATCGTTATGTTTCCCGCGATAATTCCACAAATGCTAATCCCTTTTATTGCCCAGGACCCGAATGGCGCCCTGGCTGTAATTCTCAGCCTGGTTCCCGTCACTTCACCTTTTACGATCATTATGCGCCTTACGATGGGTCCGGTTCCCCAATGGCAGATACTGCTGGCCCTGCTTCTGCTGGCGGGCACAATCCTGCTGTCAATCCGCCTGGTTGCTGGGCTGATGCGTGCTCAAACAATAATGACCGGGAACGGTTTTCACCTTTCCAAATTTGTCAAAGCAATTCTCGATGTGATGTTTTGAAATTGTTCAATTGAAATATTCACCCCTGTTTAACAAATATCAGCTATTATTAACACAACCGGTTTGTTAACCAAGACGAAAGGAACATCATATGGCTAAGGCAATCAAAATCAGTGTGGTCGGTGCCGGCAGTGCACAGTTTTCACTGGGTTTGGTCAGAGATCTTTGCCTGACGGAAGGGCTTTCGGGGAGTCACATTTCCTTCATGGACATCCACGAAGGTCGTCTGGATATGATCTACAAGCTTGGCACGCGCTACGCAAAGGAAATGGGAGCAAACCTGACGTTCGACAAGACGATGGACCGGAAGGCCTCTATGGAAGGCGCCGATTTTGTCATCAACACGGCCTACGTTTTGGGGCACGAGCATGAAGCGGAAATGCGCGATCTGGCAACCAGTAAGGGGTATTATCACCAGAGCGCGGGCCTGCCCAGCTTCTACCAGTACAGCTTGATGCTCGATCTGGCAAAGGACATTGAAAAAATCATCCCGGAGGCGTGGCTCATTCAGGTGGGCAATCCGGTTTTCGCGGGCAGCACCCTCATCACCCGGGAGACGGGCATCAAGGTCTGCGGGCTGTGCCATGGACATTATGGTTACCGGCATATTGCCGAGACCATCGGGATCGATCCAGATGCGGTGGCCTGGGAGGCCCCTGGGCTGAACCACAATATCTGGATGACCAAATTCATCTACCAGGGTAAAGATGCTTATCCCTTAATTGACGAATGGATTGCTACAAAAGGCGAGGAATACTGGCGCACGCACCAGGCCTCTTCCACGCACGATGCGCAAATGTCGCGCGGCGCGGTGCACCAGTATCATCTATACGGCTTGTTCCCAATCGGTGATACAGTCCGGCGGGGCGGCTGGTGGTATCACACCGATATTCAAACCAAGAAGCACTGGTTCGGCGAGCCATACGGCGGCCCCGATACGCATATTGCCCGGCCATACTTCGTGAAGAACCTGGAGAAGCGGATCGCCGAATATACCCGCATTGCCAACGATCCCCAGGCCAGCGTGACCGAATATGCCGGGACGGCAAAAACGCGCGAGCAGATCGTTCCGATTATCGACGGCCTGGTAAATAACAACGAGGGTCAGTTCCAGGTAAATGTTCCTAACAAGGGCGTCTTACCCGGCATCCCAGACAATGTTGTTGTGGAAGTACCTGCGGTGGTCAACATCAAAGGCATCCAACCGATGCGGGTGGATGCCCTGCCGCCCAAGATTATGTTTGGGCACATCCTGCCAGAATGGCTGGAAATGGAGCGCGACCTGCTGACCTTCAAGACCGGCGACCGCTCGCTCATGCTGTACGATGTGCTCCAGAACCACCAGACCTGTTCTTACGAACAGGCCAAGGAACTGCTGGATCAGTCTTTAGAGATGGGTTTCCACGCGGATTACGCCGAATATTATGGCAAAGCGTTGAAAGATTACTTCCAATACCCCGCGAATCTCATACGCTACGACCATTCGGAGGAGTAAATCGCGTTCTGGAAGGAAAAGAATGGATTCTGAATCAACAGCGGGCGACCTGACCAGGCGATTAACGATTGGTTACCTGGGATCGACAATTGAAGATGGTATTGGCCGGATGCTGTGGGCTGGAATTCAAGAGCTGTGCCAGGCGAATGATGTCAACCTGGTGAGCTTTACGGGCGCTGAACTTAAAGGCCCGCGTGCTATTACACGCCAGGCCAATATCATCTATGAAATGGTCGACCGCAACCGGTTAGATGGGCTGATCTTCTGGGCTTCATCCCTTTCCTCCTATGTTGGCCCTGGTTACATTCAGGATTTTTGCGACCGCTACCGGCCTCTCCCAATGGTCTGTATTGGGATGCCGATGGAGCGCATCCCGTCGGTGATCCTCGACAGTTACCAGGGCATGCGGTCCGTGCTCCTGCACCTCATAAAGGAACATGGCCGCCGCAGAATCGCCTTTTTACGCGGCCCAGAGCTGCACTATGAGGCAGACTTGCGGTATAAGGCCTATTTGGATCTGGTGAAAGAATACGAACTGGATGATGACCCGCGGTTAATTGGCCCGCCCACCCAATGGTGGCAGCCTTCGGGTACCGAAGCTGCAAAAATTTTAGTGGAAGAACGCAAGGTTTCTTTTGATGCCATTGGTGCGGTGAATGATGCCCTGGCGATTGGCGCCATGCGCTACCTGCAAGGCCGGGGCGTCCATATTCCAGACGATGTTGCCATTGTCGGTTTTGATAACAGCCTGGACGGGCGGTTTATTACGCCGCCGCTTACCACGGTGCCCACGCGCATGAAAGAACGCGGGCGCATGGCTGTGCGCCTGCTCCTCTCGCAAATCGAAGGCGAGCACGTACCCGAACTGGTGACCCTGCCTACCACGGTTCTCCACCGCCTGTCCTGCGGCTGCCCTGATCCCCAGGTGGTGGAAGCAGGCCGCGCGGATATTAATTTGGAGACCCCGGGGCGCATCGAAGAGATCATCTACGGGGGATTTTCCGAAGCGGCCCGGCGGCAGGACATTTTATCTGAAATGGAGCACGCGCTGGTGCTGGAGGAAACGCCGTTTGGCTGGTCGAGCAGCCTGCTCGATGCGTTTGTTCTCGACCTCACCGACGAACAACCAGCCAATACCTTCCTCACCAACCTGCAGCGCCTGCTCCAGTACTCGGCCCCAGCCGGCGTGGATATGATCACCTGGCAACGGGTGATCAGCACGATGCGCCGGCAAACATTTTCGCTGATCAGGGGCAACCCGCAGCAGCTCGATTATGCGGAGCGGCTGCTGCACCAGGCCCGCGTGATGATCGCAGAAACCTCGCTCCGATCTCAAGGGCAATTGGATTTAGACCGCGACCGCCAGCTCAACCACCTGCTGCGTATCCGCCAGGAGGTATCGGGCGTGCAGGTCTTGCAGGAACTGGTCGATATCCTGGCGAAAGACCTGCCAGCGCTGGGCATCCAGCGCTGCTTTCTGGCGCTGTATGAGGATGCGCAGAAGCCTATGCAGGGCGTGACTTATGTTCTGGCTTACGATGAAACGCGGCGCTCGACGGAACTGGAAGGCGGGTTGATTGTGCCTTCCTGGGAACTGAAGCCGCTGGATATCCCATCGGATGATCCGCTGAACCTGGTCGTTTACCCTCTGTACTACCGCGACGAACAGTTGGGCTTTATCATCCTGGACATTCGGACGTTTCAAGGGACGGTGCACCAGATTTTGTGCGAGCAGGTCAGCAGTGCGTTAAAGAGCGTGCTGTTGATCGAACAGAACTCGCAGTTGTACCGCCAAGCGCTCGAAGCGCAGCGCCTGGCCGAAGAGGCGAACCTGTTGAAAAGCCGCTTCCTGTCGATGGTAAGCCATGAGCTGCTGACCCCCATGGTGCTGCTGGTGGGCCTGAGCGAAATGATGCTGCGCGAAGGAATCGGCAACCGGCCTCCGCTGCCGGAAGCCTATCACCAGGACCTGACCCGTATCCATGCCGGATCGCAGCAGTTGGGCAGCCTGGTCAGGGATGTACTCGACCTGTCGCGCGGCCAGTTGGGCCAGCTGAAGCTAGCCAAGCGGCCCGTGAACCTGGAAGAGGTGTTCAAACCGGTCGCGCTGGTTGGCGAGCAGATTGCCAGAAGCAAGGGGCTAACCTGGCGGGTGGAAATGCCCCCGAATCTGCCGCTGATTTTAGGCGATACGGCCAGGCTTCAGCAGGTGGCGCTGAACCTGGTGAACAACGCGGTAAAGTTCACTTCTCAGGGGGAGGTGAAGTTAGTGGTTGAGGTGAAGGAAGATGAGGTGACCGTCTCCATACAGGACACCGGCCTGGGTGTGCCGCTGTCTGAGCAGGAGGCTATTTTCGATGAATTTCGCCAGTCAGAGCGAACGGTGTCTCGCGGGTACGGCGGGCTGGGCATTGGGCTGGCAATCTGCCGCCAATTGATCGATATGCACGGCGGAAGAATCGGCGTGCGCTCAGATGGTGAAGAGAACAGCGGTTCGACCTTTTACTTTGTGCTGCCCGTTCTCCAACCAGATACGGTTGTTCGCGAGCCAGGTCCATCGCAGGATGTACTGGTTCTTACCAATTGGGCTGAGCGAGCTGCCCGCATGAAGGACCACCTGATCCACATGGGTTACAAGGTGGAGATAGTGGGGATTAACGAGAATCCTAACTGGCTTGAGAAAATGCTGGTGACCGTTCCTGGCGCGATTGTTTTGGATATTCCGGTGGCAGAGCAAGCCTGGGAAATCATGGGCATTCTGAGAAATAACCCCGCGATGCAGGATGTTCCGGTAATTCTCTACTCATTTCTGCAAGAGCAAAGCAGCGGTTCAATGCTTTCCCTGGATTATCTGGTGAAACCTGTAGCCGGCTCCGAACTGGGAAAGGCCCTGGATCGATACGGCTTAACCGGCTCTGAGGCTGGTGATGCGTGCACCGTGTTAATCGTCGATGATGATCCGGATATCCTAGACATTCACGCTCGATTAGTAGCGGAACATATCCCCACCTGCCGGGTGCTGCACGCATCCAATGGGCGTATTGCCCTAGACCTGATGAGCCGGGACCGCCCATCGCTGGTTCTGCTGGATTTGATGATGCCAGAGCTGGATGGGGTTGGCGTCCTCCAGGCCATGCAAGAGGATGACTGCCTGCGCGATATTCCGGTGATTGTGCTGACCGCGCAAACACTCTCGCAGGAAGAAATGGCGCGCCTGAACCGCGGCGTTGTGGCCGTTCTGTCGAAAGGCGTATTTACCGCCGATGAAACCCTGGCGCATATCGATCAGGCGCTGGCCCGCAGTAAGCGGGTAGGCAGCGATGGGCAACGCCTGGTGCGAAAAGTGATGGCCTTTATCCACGAGCATTACCCCGAAGCCATTTCACGCGACCAGTTATCCAGTTATGCGGGGGTCAGCGAGCGCCATTTAAACCGCTGCTTCTTGCAGGAAACCGGGTTATCTCCCGTTTCGTATCTGAACCGCTATCGCATACAGCAGGCCAAATGCCTGCTAAAAGAAGGGGATCGCAATATCACAGAGGTCATGGCAGCAGTGGGGTTCTCCGACAGCAGTCATTTTGCCCATATCTTCCGGCGCGAGACGGGCATGTCTCCGCGCGAGTACCAGCGGGGAAAACTGCGTGATAAATTGAACCGTTCGTCCTAAATCGCCAAACGCCTGTCCCAAATATACAAGACTCCACGTGGGTGTTCGCTTATGATTAAGCCAGAACACCCATTTTTGTTTCATTTTTCCCGAATTTTTTATTGGTAACTGAATACGATCACCGCGCACCGACCCTGGTTGTTGGATTTTTGGATCCGATACATATGCCCAAAACCATCCTGATCGCTGCCTCCGATCCGAATATCATCTATTTACTGCAACGTTATGCCGAAACGAGCGGCTTTCAAGCGATCGTCGCCGGGCAGATCGCAGAACTGCAGCGGATGGTTCGAAAGATTCACCCTGCTTTGATTGTTCTGGAAATAGAAATGCCATCTAACCCGGCAAAACAGGTTTTGAAACGTTTAAAAGCCGATCCTGCGACCCACCCAATCCCTGTGGTGGTTTATTCTTGTTATGACGAAGTCGCCTTAATGCCGATCGAAGGCGCGACGAGTTGCCTGCAAAAAACGGTAATGTACAACGACTTCCTGGCTGCGTTGGAGCAGGCAGGAGTCCAACCGGATTAATCCAGGAGAGCGGCTTCGATACCGATGATTCGAATGTTATTTCGACAGAAATGAGGGAAACGGTCCAAATGGCTGAACACGCAATCGATACGCCACTTTTGCTCGAAGTCAATAATCTAAAGAAGCATTTTCCCATCATAAAGGGTTTCGTGTTTTCGAAACTGGTTGGGCATGTCAAAGCCGTGGATGATGTCAGCTTCTTTATTCACGAAGGCGAGACCCTGGGATTGGTGGGTGAAAGCGGCTGCGGTAAAACGACCACGGGCCGGTTGATCTTACGCGCGTACGAGCCGACCGGAGGGAACATCTGGTTCAAGGACCGCAAACTGGGCCGGGTGGATATCCCCAGCCTGGACCCTCAGCAGGTAAAGCAAATTCGTCAGAATATTCAGATGATCTTTCAAGACCCATATTCGTCGCTGAACCCGCGCATGACGCTGCTGGAGATTGTGGGCGAGCCGCTGCTGGTGAATAAAGTTGCCAGCGGAGCGGAGCTGCAGGATCGGGTGGCTGAACTGCTGAAGGTGGTTGGGCTGCGGCCAGAATACATGACACGCTATCCGCATGCCTTCAGCGGTGGACAGCGCCAGCGCATTGGCGTGGCGCGCGCGCTGGCCCTGCACCCGCAGATTGTGGTGTGCGACGAGCCGGTTTCGGCGCTGGATGTGTCCATCGCGGCGCAGACGCTGAACCTGCTGCAGGACCTCCAGCACGATTTTGGCCTGACGTATCTATTTATTTCGCATGATCTGAGCGTTGTCGAGCATATCAGCGACCGGGTGGCAGTGATGTACGTTGGCAAGCTGGTCGAAAGCGCCAGGACGGAGCAGCTCTACGCTAACCCGCGACACCCGTACACCGAGGCGCTGCTCTCAGCCGTGCCCCGGCCCAATCCGCGTTTGCGACGCGAGCCGATTGTGCTGGAAGGCGATATCGCCGACCCGGCCAACCCGCCCAGCGGATGCTATTTTCACCCGCGCTGCCGCTACTGCGTGGATGTTTGCCGGACCCAAACCCCTACGCTGCGAGAGATCGAACCGGAACACTTTGTTAGCTGCCACCGGGCCGAAGAACTAAAACTCGCGGGAATTTCGGAACCCATACGCACCGCCCAGGTATCGTGAAGTGCGGCCTGTTTGCTTGTGAAAGGAGGTGAAGCGGAGAAGCCCCTGCTTGAAAAATCATAGCGAACAAACTAGCAACCAAGCCGAAACGTATTCCACTAACGTGTGAATGCATAGCGTGCGTATGCATAACGTGCTACCGCACGAGTTGTCTCAGAGGAGGAAACACCATGTTGAAAAAAGGTAAGATGACGAGGCGCGAATTTATCCGCCTGTCCACCATTGGAGCCGCTGGCGCCACCCTGGCAGCTTGCGCTCCAAAAGCCACCGAGGCCCCGGTTGTCCCAACCGCGACCAACCCCCCGCCCCCCACCGCGACAAAACCGCCGGTGAATATCGCTGCCACCGCTACCACCGGCCCCACTGCCACCCCGGTGCCAAAGTTCTTTGAGGCCCCCATGCTGCAGGAATTGGTTAA
Organism: uncultured Anaerolineaceae bacterium; assembly: GCA_964437595.1. Classification (GTDB taxonomy): domain Bacteria; phylum Chloroflexota; class Anaerolineae; order Anaerolineales; family Anaerolineaceae; genus DSYU01. The sequence goes on along the minus strand of CAYTHO010000003.1, from coordinate 150,699 downwards.
AGGCGGCAAACTGCCCCCGGTTGAGGAACGCCTGCCGGTCAACCCCGCTGTGATGACTGGGGTTGAGAGTGTTGGTAAATACGGCGGCGGTATCCGCCGAGGCTTTAACGGCGTGTCGGATCGCTGGGGCCCCACCAAGCTGCAAGATCGCGGTATGGCCTGGTTTGACAAAGACCTGGCGCTGCATCCCCGCCTGGCGGAATCGTGGGAAATCAATGCGGACGCGACGGAATGGATCTTCCACCTGCGCAAGGGCACTAAATGGTCTGATGGCAATGACCTGACCACGAAAGATGTTGAGTGGTGGTATAAGTACGAGATCATGGATAAGTCCATCGCGCCGACGGTTGGTTCTGCCTGGCGCACGGGCCCGAACCCTGGCGTTCCGATGGAGCTTGAGGTCATCGACGATTTCACCTGCAAATTCAAGTTCGCGCACCCGAACCCCATGTTCATCTACAGGCTCACCCGCGGGATCATCTTCACCCCCAGCGAGTATATGAAGCAGTGGCACATGGAAACTACGGACGATAAGACTGCCCTTGAGAAAGCAGTGAAGGACGCGGGCTTTGAAACATGGGACAAGTATTACAACGATGACCGCAACCGGTTCGATAAGAACCCTGACCGGCCCAGTATTGGCCCATTCTTAATGCGCGGCTCCACCTCCAGCGAGCTCTTCATGATGGAGCGCAACCCGTACTTCTTTGCCGTGGACCCGGAAGGCAACCAGCTCCCCTACCTGGATAACATTCAACACCGCCTGTTTGAGAACACCGAGGCGTTGAACCTGTGGGTGGTTGGCGGCGAAATCGATTTCCAGGCCCGCCACATGAGCTTTGGTAACTACACCCTCTACAAGTCGGGCGAAGAGAAAGGCGATTACAAAGTGGTGCTCGGCATCAGCGCTGGTCACCAGGCCATGCAGCCCAACCACACCACCAAGGAACCCAAGCTGCGCGAGTTCTTCCAGAACCGCAATGTGCGTATCGCCATGAACCTGTGCGTCGATCGTGATTCGATCAACGAACTCGTTTGGGACGGCATGTTGAAACCGCGCCAGTACAGCCCGCTGCCCTTCTCGCCGCAGTACTACGAGCCCGCTTCAAACGCCTACATCGAGTACGATCCGGACAAGGCCAATGAGCTGCTGGATGCGGAAGGGTACGATAAGAAAGATGGAGAGGGTTTCCGCTTGTGGAAAGACGGCAGCGGCCCGATCAGCTTCAACATCGAATCAACGTACCAGACTGGTACGCCTGAGGAAGATACGGTTCTCCAGGTCATTGACTACCTGGGTGCAATCGGTATTAAGGCCGCCTACAAGTACGCCGAGCGCGCGCTGTACACTGAGCACTACGAGAACAATGATATCGAGGCTGGCTACTGGGGCGGCGACCGCACCGTGCTGCCGCTGGTGCCTGAGGCTATCATCTTCCGCGGCGTCCAGCCCGACCGCCCATGGGCCTGCGCTTATGCCGCCTTCTGGAACACTCCCGAAGAGCCGGCGGCTGAGGAACCCCCTGCGGATTCCTTTGTCAAGAAGATTTGGGATATCTGGGATGAGGTCACCGTTGAACCCGATCCGGACAAGCAGACCGAGAAGTTCACAGAGATCCTGAAAATCTGGGCCGAGGAAGTTCCAATGGTTGGTATTCTCGGTGAAACACCTTCACCCTGTATTGTCAAGAACGGCCTTCGTAACTTCATCGCGGGCTTCCCGAATGATGACACCACCGGTGATGAGAATGTGTACCAGACGGAAACGTACTTCTGGGACGAGCCGGAAAAGCACGTAATCAAGGCCGCATAGTTCTGCGAAAGCAAGACACAAGGCAGGTGGGGGTGGAACACTCCACCCCCACCACCCGGGTACGCTCGTTGGTGTTATTGCTGCGAGACATAATTGGAGGGTATCAATGATCGGTTATATCATCCGGCGGATTGCCATTATGATCCCCACGCTGTTCGTGATTTCAATTATCTCTTTCATAGTGATTCAACTGCCGCCAGGAGATTTTCTCTCATCCTATGCCTCGCAACTGCGCTCACAGGGAGATACCATTGACGTCACCGAGCTAGAAAATCTGCGGGAGCGTTATGGCCTGGGTCTACCGGTGCACCAGCAGTACTTTAAGTGGATTGGGGGCATCCTGATGCGCGGTGATTGGGGCCAATCCATGGAGTGGCAGAGGCCGGTGAAAGATTTAATCTGGGACCGTATGGGGACCACAGTGATCCTCTCACTGGCTGCTCTTTTGGTCAGTTGGTTTGTAGCCATACCATTGGGTGTTTTTTCAGCCACCCACCAGTATTCCATTCCGGATTATCTGGTGACGTTATTTAGTTTTATCGGGGTTGGCACCCCGGGTTTTTTGCTGGCGTTGTTAATCATGTGGTGGGCGATGAGCTCCCTTGGGCTCAATGTTGGAGGGCTGTATTCCAATGAATTTATGAACGCGCCGTGGTCGTTTGCGAAGTTTATCGATATGCTGAAGCATATCTGGATTCCCATCCTGATCCTGGCGCTCAACAGTACGGCAGGCGGCTTGCGCACCACGCGCGCGAATTTGCTGGACGAATTGAATAAGCCCTATGTGGAAACGGCCCGCGCGAAGGGAATTAAAGAAAGCAATCTTATCTGGAAGTACCCGGTCCGCGTAGCGCTCAACCCCTTCTTTAGTACGGTTGGTTGGGAGTTAGCCAACCTGATCTCGGGCGCCACGTTGATCTCTGTTGTACTCAGCCTGCAAACCACCGGCCCTATGATGCTGCGCGCGCTAACGTCACAGGATATGTACCTGGCGGGCAGCTTCTTGCTGCTGCTCAGTTCGTTAACGGTGATTGGCACGCTGGTATCTGACGTTCTTCTGGCGTGGGTCGACCCCCGCATTCGCCTGTCATAAAGAGAGAGGAAACCCCGAATGGATGACGAAGTTGTTGAGTCAAACCTGGAAGCCCAACCCGAAGAGGAACGGATATATGTTGCCCCGCCCTGGCTGCTGATGTGGTGGAAGTTCCGCAAGCACAAGATGGCGCTCATCAGCGGGGTGATCATTATTTTTCTCTATATCGTGGCAATTTTCTGCGAGTTTTTTGCTCCATATGATCCGGAGCAGAAATTTGTCCAGTATAAATTGACTCCACCTACCCCTATTCACCTTCGCGATACCGAGGGAAACTTCCATTTTCCCTTTGTCTACAAAATTGTGCGTACCCGAGATCCGGATACCTTGCAAAGCACGTACAAGGAAGATACGTCGACCATGTACCCAATCCGGCTCTTTGTTAAAGGAACAAAGTACGAATTATGGGGCCTTATCCCTATGGAGCGTCACGCGTATGGCCTGGAGGTTGAGCATTCCGAACAGGGGATATTTATTTTTGGGGCCGATCGCCTGGGGCGCGATATTGCTTCTCGGGTGGCTTACGGAGCGCGGATTTCTCTATCCATTGGCTTGATTGGTGTTCTTCTCAGTCTGGTCCTGGGGATTATCATTGGTGGTATTTCCGGTTACTTTGGCGGGCAGATTGATACGGCCATCCAGCGCGTGATCGAATTTGTCCGGTCGATTCCCTCGATTCCGCTGTGGATGTCGCTGAGTGCCGCCTTACCGGCTACCTGGCCGGTGATCGCCATCTACTTTGGTATCACGGTCATCCTCTCGCTGATCAGTTGGACCGGCCTGGCGCGCGTGGTGCGCGGGCGCTTCCTGGCCTTGCGCGAGGAAGATTTCATCCTGGCGGCCCGCCTGAGCGGATCGAGCGAAATGCGCATTATCCTTCGCCACATGGTGCCATCTTTCTTGAGTTACATCATTGCCAGCCTGACCCTGGCGATCCCTGGGATGATCATCAGTGAGACCGGCTTGAGCTTTATTGGCCTGGGCCTGCGCGCGCCGGCGATCAGCTGGGGCGTGCTGCTGCAAGAAGCACAGAACTTGCGCTCGGTTGTGCTTGCGCCATGGGTTTTCTTCCCGGCCCTAGCGGTGATTTTATCCGTGCTGGCCTTTAACTTCCTCGGCGATGGCCTGCGGGATGCTGCCGATCCGTATGCCAGATAGGAGATGCTGACGTGATTGAACAAAAAGACGTGCTGGTAAAAGTTGAGAATCTAAAAACATACTTCTATCTGAATGAGGGTTTGGTTCGGGCGGTAGATGGCGCTGATTTTGAAATCCACCGCGGGAAGACGTTGGGCGTGGTGGGCGAGTCGGGCTGCGGAAAAAGCGTTGCGGCCCGCTCAATCATGCGCATTGTCCCGAAACCAGGCAAAATTGTCGAAGGACATATCTGGTTCCAAACCCGTCCAAGGTCCGCGGGTTCGGGGAAAACGGAAACCAGCGAGCTGATTGATCTTGCCGCGCTCGACGGTTACGGCGATCGCGCCCGCAGCATTCGCGGTGGGGAAATATCTATGGTGTTTCAGGAACCAATGACATCGCTCAGCCCGGTGCATACCATTGGCAACCAGATCGAAGAAGGCATCATGCTGCACCAGAAGGTGTCGCAAGAGGTGGCGCACAAGATAGCAATTGATATGCTTGATAAAGTGGGCATGCCGCAGCCCGCGCGCACCATTAACCGCTTTTCCTACGAGCTGAGCGGCGGAATGCGCCAGCGCGCGATGATCGCCATGGCGCTGTCCTGTCACCCCAGCCTGTTGATCGCGGATGAGCCTACCACCGCCCTGGATGTAACCACCGAGGCACAGATTCTGACCCTGATGCGCAACCTGCAAAAGGATTTGGGCATGGCGATTATGTTCATCACCCACAACCTGGGCGTAATTGCTCAAATGGCGGAGAACGTTGTGGTTATGTACCTTGGTAAAGTCGTGGAAGAGGCACCGGTGGATGCGATCTTCTATAACCCGCTGCACCCCTATACCCGCTCGCTGCTCCAGTCGATTCCGCGATTGGGCGAAAAATCGCGCGGCAAGCGGCTGGCATCGATCAAAGGCATGGTGCCGGACCCTTATTCCATTCCAAAGGGCTGCCCATTCCACCCTCGCTGCAGCAGTTTTATGCCCGGCGTTTGTAATGTTGAGACGCCTGATTACTATCTGATGGAAGTGGGGCATAAAGTGCGCTGCCATCTCTATCGCTCTGAGACCGAAGTGGTCCATTCAGGGGGACAGATCGCGGGCACCAGGTAGCGGCGGATGAAAGTTGCGCTCTTTTTCCCGCCCCAGTGGGCTCCGACTATGCCGCACCTGGCGCTGCCCACGCTGACTGCATTTCTACGGGCAAAAGGGGTTGCAGTACGGCAGCGCGATTTAAATATTGAGCTGTACGATACCCTGCTCTCACGCTCGACAATTGAGCAGTCGGTGGATCGCGCCCAGCGGCAGTTTGGGTCGAAACTTGCGCCGGATTACGATGCGCGGCGCTTGCCCGACCCCAAGCTGGTGCAGTGGGTATTGAGCGACGGGCCCGCGCTGGCGGAGCGTGTTGAGCCAGCGAAAGCGGTGATGCGCGGCCCCGGTTTTTACGATCCGCAGGCCAGCCTGGATGCCTTTTTGGTCCTCGCGCAGTGCCTGCAAATTGCATCCCTGCCATTTCACCCTGCTAATATCGAATTCACCAGTTTCCGTTCTGCCATTTCCGAAGACAGCAGTACGAGCTTGCTGCAGGCGGTGCAGGATTCACGGATCAACCCCTTCCTGGAGTTCTATCAAACCCAGGTGCTACCCGATATCCAGCGCGACGCGCCGGATATCGTTGGCATTTCCATCCCTACCTTGAGCCAGATGCTGGCCGGGATGACGCTCGGGCGCCTGATCAAAAAAGTCGGGCTGCGCTGCCACGTTGTAATTGGCGGGCCGCATGTGACCATGCTGCGCGAGCAACTTGCCCACGCTCCTCAAATCTTCCAATGCTTTGACAGCGCCGTAATTGGCGATGGTCAGCTACCCCTGCTGCGGCTGGTGGAAGCGATCGACGCGAAACAATCTTTATCCAGCGTCCCCAACCTGGTTTACCGCGACGCGGCGGGGAAAATCCAAGCCCAAACCGGAGGCGCCGCGCCCGCGCAAGAGAAAGTGGTTGCAGAATGCCCGGATGAGGAAGCGCTCGACAACCTGCCAGATTTCGACGGTTTGCCGCTGAACCTGTATTTCACGCCAGAACCCGTGCTGCCGCTGATCACCTCGCATGGGTGTTATCATGGAAAATGCGCTTTCTGCAATGTGGGTTACGGTTGGTCGAATACGTACCGCCAGCTGCGCGCCGAACACGTGGTCGAGCAGATGCTGGCTCTGCAAGAGAAATACGGCGCGCGGCACATCTTCTTCGCCGATGAGGCTATCACCCCGCGCAACTTACGCCATATCTCGCAGCAGTTGGAATCCAGGGGCGACCCTATCCACTGGTGCGGCTGCGTGCGCTTTGACCGGCCCCTTTCGGAAGACTTACTGAAACAGATGGAACGCGGCGGCTGCCGGATGCTGATGTTTGGCCTGGAGACCGCCTCGGAAACGATGATTGATCATATGGTGAAAGGCACCCGCCGGGAGTATATGAGCCGCATTTTGCGAGAAAGCGCGGAAGCCGGCATTTGGAATCACACATTCTTCTTCTTTGGCTTTCCGGGTGAAACCATCGAGCACGCACAGGAAACGGTGAACTTCCTTTACGCGCACCAACAGTGGATCCACTCGGCCTCGCCTGGCACATTCGTTCTCGAGCGGTATTCACCGGCGCACGTGAACCCCAAACACTTCGGGATCAAAAAGGTGAAAGATCTGCCGGAAAAAGACCTGGCAATCTACTTCGATTACCAGGTGTCCTCTGGGATGGATGAGGAAATGGCGGAGCTGCTGGTTTCACACCTGCTCAATGCTCTACCCATAAAGCGATTTGGGCAGTATTATATGCATGATACGCTAAAATTGCTGTATTCCAGCTATTTGCACGATCAGGGAAAACCCTATCCGCCCTGGCTGGTACCCGAACAGGACCCAAACTCACCCGTATGAAACCTCACTGGCTCACTCGCGTCATGGCAATCATCTTCACTGTCATCGCATTTCTTCTGTTTGGGCTGATCGTTTTCCAGGCCAGAGCCTCCCTGACGCTGGCCAGCTTGGCGCTGTCGGCGCTGGCAGATAATTCTTACCTGCCCAGGGCGCTGGACCGGTTTTACCTGGTCACCCTCGGAATGGTCTGGTTGATCAGCTGGTTTGTTTTTGAGAGTTATTTTATCAAGGGAATTACGAAGAACACTTTGCTCCCGCGTTTCTTGCGCGTTCTGGGCTGGGAGCTGGTGGCGCTGTTTATTGTTTCCATTGCTGCATACCTTTTTAACGAGACAGGCATCAACTGGCTGGCGATTGGGCTGCTGTCGGCGGCGCTGGTTGCTGGCGGCGTGCTGGTGACTGTTTCTCGCCGAATGCTTTCTGCCCCACAAAAAATATCACTCTGAGGAAACCAATATGCCAACAACGGTAGGAATTCTGGAATACCCTTTGGTGAACGGTTATATCCATAACTGGATCGTCGCTGGACCCCATGCCGCAGAAGTAAAGGAACTGGAGCGGTTTACCGGACCGGATTGGAAACTTCAAGTCGCGCGGTATTATTACCAGTCCGAATCCGGGTTGGAGAGCGTACCCGCTGAGTTTGCGCCGTGCAAAGCTGGCGGCTACGAAGGGGCGTGGAATTATGTATCCACCAGGGACGACCACTTCGTTGACCTGACGGCTTTCTATCACATCACCCATTATCTGCGCGCCTGGGCTTATGCTAAGGTACTGGTTGAAAAAGGTGGCGAAGTGCAAATGGCGCTGACTACCAACGGCCCGGCAGATGTATGGGTCAATGGGGCACACTGCCACCGCCAGGAGCATTTCCACCACCAGACTCCGCACAGCGTCCGCTTCCAGGCGGCCTTGAAGGATGGAGAAAACGAAATCCTCGTGCGCATGGAAGAAGTGGCTGCTCGTGAATGCCCGTTCGCGATGGCGCTGCACCTGGAAGGTGTGGAAGGCATCGTGCGCCTGCCAACCACGGTAAGCCGACTCGACCGCCGTATTGCCCTGGAGAAAGCGTTTCAGGCGGCCATTGTCCGCCAGGATATTTTTGCCTTCGATGAGGTGATTGGCGTGCAGTGGCCGGAAGAAGCCTTTGAGAATGTAGGGCTGACGACCCGCCTGCAGTCCCCAGCCGGGCGCATCTATGCGCAGACGAATAAGAGCGCAGCGCCTGGGAGAGAGCTGTTATTGGGGGAAGCTTTCCAGTTTTTGGATGGCGAATACCGTGTGGCACTGATGCCATCTGAGAAAGAGTATTATGAGGGGAACATGCGCATCAAGCGGGAGATCACCCTGCGTATTGGGCATGGAAAATATTCCGCCCAGCCGTACGGCACTTACGCTGAACGGCGCATCGAGGCCTTGAAAGACGCGGCGGTGCGCAGCGGGCTGCATGTATTTGCTGAGATTGCCCTGATGGCTTTGGGCATGTGGCAGCGGGTGGATACGGCGCTGATCCTCAAAACCACCGGCAGCATCAACCAGCGCGCCGACTGCTCCGATTTTTACCTGGCTGGGCTGATCGGCATGCTTTACCGCTATGGCGAAGACCCGAACTTCCCCGAGGCGCTGCGCCAGCCGCTCGAAGACTGCATCTTGAATTTCAAGTATTGGAACGATGAGCCCGGCTCGGATGCCATGTGCTACACCACTGAGAACCACAGCATCCTGTTCCACACCTGCGAAGTGCTGGCCGGGCAGCTCTACCCGGAGCGCGTCTTTAGCAACAACGGGCAGACCGGTCAATGGCACCGCGAAACCGGCGAGCGCCGCGCGCTGGAGTGGCTGCAAAAACGGGCGGCAAGCGGTTTCCACGAGTGGGATTCGAACTGCTATTTTGAAGAAGACGTGCTGGCGCTTTCTACCCTCGCAGACCTGGGCGAGACCCAGGAGGTCTGGGAAATGGCGGCGGTGGTCCTGGATAAGCTGTTCTTTACAATGGCGGTCAACTCCTACAAGGGCGTATTTGGCTCTACTCACGGGCGCACATACACCCCCTTTATCAAAGGCGGTTTGCTGGAGGCGACATCGGGCATGTCGCGCCTGGCGTGGGGCATGGGACAGTTCAACGACCACATCATGGGTACGGTCAGCATGGCCTGCGCGGAGTACGAGGTTCCTCCGCAGATTGCCGCCATTGCCGCTGACCTGCCGGAGGAAATGTGGAACCGGGAGCACCACGGCGGCACGGAAGAAGATTTCCGCAACTCTGGCTCGCGCGGCACCGGGGTGAACAAGGTCACCTATAAAACGCCCGATTACATGCTGTGCTCCGCGCAAGACTGGCACCCCGGCCAGCCGGGCTACCAGCAGCATATCTGGCAGGCTACCCTCGGCCCAAGAGCGGTGGTGTTTACCACCCACCCTGCCTGCGCCAGCGAAGAGGGATCGCACCGCCCGAATTTCTGGCACGGCAACCAGACCCTGCCCAGGGTGGCGCAGTGGAAAGATCTGTTGGTGGCGGTTTACAACTTCGCCGCCGATGATTGGATGGGCTTCACCCACGCATACTTCCCGGCGCACGCTTTCGACAAATATGAAATCCGCGATGGTTGGGCCTTTGTCCAGTCCGGGGATGGCTACCTAGCCCTGACTGCCGCGCGCGGCCTGGACTTTTTGCAAAAAGGGGATAACGCCTTTCGCGAGCTGCGCTCCTACGGAACGCCGAATGCCTGGGTCTGCCAGATGGGCCGGGCAGCCATCGATGGGACATTTGAAGAATTCGTCCAGAAAGTATTGGCGCTGCCGGTCAAATTCCAGGGCGATGAAGTCGAGTTGACCTCGCTGCGCGGCGAACAGGTGCGCTTTGGCTGGACGGGCGCGCTGCGGATCAATGGCAAGGTGAAGAAGCTCAGCGGCTTCAAGCATTATGACAACCCCTACTGCACCTCGCCGCTGGGCGCGAAAACGATGGATATCCGCTACGGCGGCGAAGTACTCCGCCTGCATTTTGAGGCGCCGCCAGAATAGGTTTCACCAGGAGAAACAATAATGTCCAAAGCGGGTGCTTCCTGGCAATCTGAACTGACGGTCACCAAGGACCCGGTCAGCGGGGCCACGGTTCGCCAGTACACGAACTACAAGGGCCATTCGAGCCACTTCTATTTCACCTATCCCTGCTGGTTCGACCAGGGGCGGAAGATGCTGTTTTCCTCCGACCGGGGCAACCGCACCAATTTTTTCAGTGTTGAGCTTGCCACGGGAGCCATCGCCCAGCTTACCGACCTGGACCCCGCGGATGGCGGCGAACCGGACGGGCAGAGCATCACGAAAAACCCGGTGCGCGAAGAAGCTTACTTTTGCCGCGGGCGCAGCATGCTGGCGCTGGATCTGAAAACGCTGAATATTCGCGAAGTCTTCCACGTCCCGGACGGATACCTGGGCGAGAGCTGCTGCGCCACGGCGGATGGCAAAGCCATTATCACCGGCATCTACCAGGACCTCAGCGACCGCTTTATGACCGACCTGGGAAATGGTTACATTGGCTTCCGCGAATATTGGGAGGCCCGCCCGCACTGCGCGATCTACCGCCTGGACCTGGACAGCGGCGAGCAGTCCGTCATCTTTGAGGATCATGTCTGGCTGGGGCATTTCAATCCCTCGCCCACCCTGCCCCAGGTGATGACCTTCTGCCACGAAGGCCCCTGGGAGCGGGTGGACAACCGCATCTGGGGCCTAAACATTAACAGCGGCGAAGCGTGGAAAATTCGCCCGACCGCGCCCGGGGAAGCCGTTGGACACGAGTACTGGATGCCCGACGGCGTGCACATTGGCTATCATGGCAAGGTTGGCGGCGAACCGGTGTACGGTTCGATCACTTTTGATAACCAGGACCGGGTGGAAGCGCCGTTCGCCTATAACTCCTGGCACTTCCACAGCTATCACCTCGATCTGGTGGTGGGCGACGGCGCGGCGAATAATCCATACCTGATGCTCTGGCGCTACCGGGATGGGCGGTTCGAGGGGCCAAAGCTGCTGGCCTGGCACCGCGGCTCGTTCCATACCCAGCGTGTGCACGTTCACCCCTGTTTCAGCCCAGATGGGAAACAAATAGCCTACACCGCCGATCCGCAGGGCTACGGGCAGGTGTTTGTCGTTGACATCCCCGAGTTCGATTCTTTACCAGATAAAGACACGCTCAATCATCATACATAAGCCGAAAACCTGAACTCCCCACCCTATGAGTGAATATCCACATAGGAAAGAACCATGACAACTCGAGTCTACCTGATCCGGCATGGAGCCACCGAACTCAGCGCCGAGGACCGCTTTTCCGGCGGCACGGATGTAGACCTGTCAGCGGAGGGACGCTGGCAGGCAGAACAACTTGCCAGGCGGCTGGCGGATGATAAGATATCGGCCTTTTACTGCAGCCCGATGCAGCGGACGGTGGATACAGCCCGAATCATCGCCCGGCCGTATGGGATGCCGCTCCTGATCCGCGATGGGCTGCGGGAGATCCATCACGGGCATTGGGAAACCATGCTGCGGTCCGAGGTAGAGGCGAACTTTCCCGATGAATACGCTGCCTGGGAAGAAGACCCCTTTACGTTTGCCCCGCAGGGCGGAGAATCCGGGGTATCGGTGATGGCCCGCGCCTTACCGGTGATTCGCGAAATTGTCGTCAAGCACGCCGGGGAGACTATCGCGGTGATCTCGCATAAAGCCACCATCCGTTTAATCATCAGCAGCCTGCTTGGCTTCGATGCCAGAGGGTACCGCGACCGGCTGGACCAGTCGCCTGCCTGCCTGAACATCCTCGATTTTAAAGACCCAACCCACGTGCGGTTGATGCTGTTTAATGACGTGTCGCATTACATCGACCAGCCGCCTTATTCGGATGGTCGCTTATCGAAATGGTGGGATGATCAGCCAGCCGAAGATCGATAAGTGCCTGTCGCTATTCTATGTGGTTGGTTGGGCTTCCATATATAATCAAGCATCATGGCAGATTTCTTCGCGCGGGATTATGACGGTGGCGCTTTCGTACTATTTGGCACAGCGCACCTGGCTGCATTGGGGCTGATCTTTGCCGCCTGCCTGGTCATTGCCCTGCTGCGCAAGCGGTTCAGCCCGCGCGCCCGCCAGATTACCCGCTGCAGCCTGCTCGGTTTGATCTACCTTTGCGAAGGCTCCTGGCAGGTGTGGATGCTGGTTACGGATCAATGGACCGTACAGGGCATGCTGCCCCTGTGGTTGTGCAGCGTGACCTCCTGGAGCATGCCTTTGCTGCTGTTGTTCCGCAGTTACCGGTATTATGAATGGGCCTATTTCATGGGGTCGCTGGGTGCCTTCATGGCGCTGTTGACTCCCGATCTGACGATTTACGGCTTTCCCCACTACCGCTTTATCGAATTTCTGACGCTCCATGGGGCAATTATCGTTGCGGTGGTTTACATGACGGTAGTGGAGGGCTTCCGTCCCACCTGGAAATCGCTGCTGCGGGTTTTTGTAATTACCAACCTGTACTGGTTGTTCTGCGCCTGGGCGAATGTCCAGCTTGGCAGCAACTATCTGTATACCCGTGGAAAACTGCCTACTCCCAGCGTGCTGGATCTCCTCGGCCCATATCCATGGTACCTGGTATCCATGGAGGTACTGGGGATTGCGCTGTGTGTTTTGTTGTACCTGCCGTTTGCGGTGATGGACCGCAGCAAAAACCGCGCCGTGCTTTCGCGCCAGGTAGATGCCACGCCGGACAGATAACGTTTTACCGGATCAATTCCCGCATCAGCAGGGTCTTTTCCTGTTCCTCTTCCGGGCTGAGTTCTTGACCAGCGCGCTCGCGGTTCAATACGCTGTTCATCCGCGCGTGGCGGTCGGGCGTCAGTGGGTAACGCCAGGCAAAGAAGATCGATCCCATCAGCAGGATGATGGGCAAAAGAGCCAGGATCAAACGCAAGACCAGCAAGAACAGGTCCGACTGCGGCTGCTCGATGAGCTTCGTCGCGCCATTCACTGCCTGTTCGACAGGGCGAACGTACCCTGCCCAGCCGATGGCATTGGACACGGCAAACAGCGCCAGGGCTGAGCTGAATTTCCGAAAGAGGGTCACCAGGGAGGAGTAGATGGCTTCGCGGCGCTGGCCTGTTTTTAATTCATGAACATCCGGTATATCCGGGAAGATGGCGTACATCATCACAACCACGCCGCCCGTTCCCATGCCGACCACGGCAGCAAAGATGTACATTGCCAGAAACGGGCTGCCCGGGCCAATGGCAAAACTGGTCAGCATCGCTGCGGCCCAAATCAATGCGCCGACCATGAAAGCGGTGCGTTTGCTGGTTCGCCGGCTCAGGGCGGTGTACATCGGAAGCGAGAGTACCTGGAATACCAGCATTGCCCCGGTAACGTAGTTGGCCTCGCTGCCCCGGTTCAGGTAATACTTGACGTAGTACACCACAATGCTGCTAACCGCATCGATGGCAACGAACACAAACAGGTACATCAACAAAGCGCAGACAAACGTTCGCATTCGAAATGGATCGATGAAGGATTCGCGCCAGTTAAATTTCTCGATGGGCTTTTGAAATTCTTTACGCTCCCTGGCGCTGATCACCGTGGCGATGAAAGGCAGGGCAAAGAACAGGCCAAAGGCAATCCCCATGGCGATGTACCCCTGCCGGACATCCGCAAAACCTTTGACGATTTCCAAAGGCACCAGCGCGGCTACGATGGATGATACGGTTGAGAAGAAGATGCGGACGGAACTCAATGCTGTGCGTTCGTGGTAATTCAAGGTCAGCTCGGACTGAAGCGCGTTGTAGTTGAGCATCACGATACTGACTACGGTAGAGAAAAACAGGTAAGAAGCGACCACGAAGGCAAAACGCGCGGTTTCGCTGGCATAACTCACTGGGTAGAACAGGGCAAAAAAGGACAGGAAAATGAGCGGTATGCCAAGCAGCAAATAAGGCCTGCGCCTGCCCAACGCTGTGCGCGTACGATCCGAGAGCACCCCTTCTAATGGGTCCGTAATAGAATCGTAGATTTTACTGATCAGGATGACCGTACCTGCCAGCGCCGGGCTGATGCGAACAATGTCGGTCAGGAAGATCAGGTAATAAAAACTAATCACCACCCCGGACCCGCCCCCATAGATGTCGCCCAGTCCGTAGCCTATTTTTTGCCACCAGGAGAGTGTGTTGTTTTTCATAGTTAGGAATAATCTTTCGACAGGGTAAATGTGATGACTATGCGCATTTTAAATAATTCCATTTCCTGATTGCTATATTAGATGCATATACATGCTCATAAAGCACTTTGTTGAAACCTTCCATGTTGTGCATTGATAACAATTTCCAATAAGCATAGCACAATTTCCAGCAACCCCTCCCCCACCAGTAGATACCCATATTCGCAGGTGAGTTTACGCCCAGACGGAGTGGTTCACATGGCGAAATAGCATGGCTACACGAAATACCAGGGTTAACTCCACAAAAAAATTGCATTTTTGGTAATGCATAAATTACGAGTGGTTATACAATATGATAGCTATGAATACCGTTTTGCTTATCGAGGATGCTGAGGATGTGGCCTACGTTATCGGGCGCGGGCTGCAGCTCTACGGATTCACTGTTCAGCATGCCGCAGACGGCGCCGAGGGCCTGGTGCTGTTTAAGCGCTGTAATCCGGATGTGGTTATTTTGGATTGGATGCTGCCCAAAATGGACGGTATTGAGGTGCTTCGAAACATCCGGCAAGAGTCAGCAGTTCCAGTGTTGATGCTGACCGCACGGGATGAAGAAACGGACCGCGTCACGGGGCTGGACCTTGGTGCGGATGATTACCTGCCGAAACCGTTCGGCATGAGCGAGCTGGCTGCCCGCATTCAGGCCCTGTTGCGCAGGGCTGAACGGCCCAAGAAACCCTTAGCGGATAAGGCTGGCGACGCCAGCCCAGACAGCCTCACTCATACGCTGGACACTATCCAGTGGCGAGGCCTGACCATCGAACCGCGCACGTACCGGGTGACATTGGATAATACCCCCCTCGAACTCACCCATACCGAATTCGAGCTGCTGCGCCTGATGATGGGCAACCCCGGGCGAACCTTTACCCGCAAATTTCTTGTTGACACCATCTGGGAACAGCAGTACCTGGAGGGAGATCGCTCGGTTGATAATGCCATCTTACGGTTACGCAGAAAGCTTGGTCCGTATGGTAAAGAGATCGAGTCGGTGCGCAGCGCTGGTTATCGCTGGAAGGGCGGCTGACTATTGGTCGTTACGCTCCGGGGGAAGGAACAGTCCCCCTGCCCAACCGCACATTTACGCCGCCGTTGACCATAGAAAACGAGGTATCGAGGCGGAAACCGGTTTGGGCCAGCAGCGCCGGATCGCTGCACAAAATTGCCACCCGCCAGCCTGGGCAGTGGGCGCGCAGCACGTTGCCAATCTGAGCGTATAAATTCCGCAAATCGTTCCTGGCGCTGACTCGGATGCCATACGGAGGGTTAGTCACTACCCAACCCGGGCTTTCGGACGGTTGAATCGCCGGCGGCTGAATTGCCGAGACCGCCTGGCAGGCGAAAGAGATCATTTCGTCCACGCCGGCGCGCCGACCATTTTCCTGCGCCATGCGAACTGCCCCCGCATCCCGGTCAGAAGCCTGGATGACCAACCCTGCCGCAGCAAGCGGCTGCTCCTGGCGGATTAACGCCTGCCAGCGATCCGGGCTGTAGCCGGGCCAACCCATAAAGGCAAACTTGCGGTTCCGCCCAGGAGGGATGCCCAGCGCCAGCATGGCGGCTTCGATCGGGATTGTCCCCGATCCACAGAACGGGTCGATCAGCGGCGAGGACCCATCCCAACCTGATGCCAGCAGCATTGCGGCGGCAAGCGTCTCGCGCAGCGGGGCTTTCGCGGTCGCCAGCCGGTAGCCCCGCCGGTGGAGAAGCTCTCCCGACGAATCGATGCTGACCTGGCAGTGATCGCGCACCAGGCGAACCACGATGATCTGCCCGGCAGTTCCTTCAACCTCTTCGCCTGCAGCAGGCGCTTTTACCGACGTAACCGGCTTCCCCAACCGGTCGCCGATCGCCGCCAGCACGCGCTCAGCAACCGCGCCGGAGTGATACAGGCGCGACTTGTGACAGGTAACGTGCAGGTCCACGGACTGTCCCGGCTTGAGAAAACGCTCCCAGGCCAGGCGACCGGCTTTCTTATGCAACTCGGGGAAACCAGCCGCATAAAAATCACCCAGCCGAACCAGCACACGGCTGGCGGTGCGCAGGCACAGGTTAGCGCGGTAGAGAGCATCCAGGTCCCCATCAAATGCTACGCCGCCCGCGCTGCCTGCGGGAAAGCCACCTGCGTGGTTCGTAGAGCCGTCCACTGCTGCCTTCTTATTGCCAAGCAGGCCCAACCGGCGCAGTTCGCCGGCGAGCAAAGGCTCGAGACCCGGCGCGCAGGCCGCAAAGTAATTATCAGGCTTCGTCTCAGCGGGCATGCTTATCGTTTCTCTGCCGTTTCGTATCGTTTCCAGATGTTTGTTTAACCTCACGCCCAAGGGCACCAGCTTTATCGGTCACGATAGTTTTCTGGCGCTCCTTCCGGCGCACATCTTTTTCCACAAAGATCGGGCGGCGCGTGAAGGGGTCCATTTCGGTATAATACATCAGGCTGGCATAGGTGGAAGGCGTGGGCGTAAAGACCTGTACCTGTTCCGGGTGAATATGCAGCTTCTGGCTGGCAAAGGTCCGCAAACGCTGCATATCCGCTTCCGAACAGCCCGGATAGGCCGCAATCATATAATAGGTCAGGAACTGCTGTTTTCCGGCAGACCGGGAAATATCATCGAACCGATGTTTGAATTGCAGCAGCGCCGCCGGGCCGGGTTTCCCCATTTTCGCGAGCGCGTGCTCTTCTGTATGCTCGGGGGCCACTTTCAACTGCCCGGATACATGGTGCTCAACCACTTCTTTCAGGTATTCCTCGCCGTGACGGCTGTCGGCGAAGATCATATCGTAGCGGATGCCCGACGAAACAAATACCTTTTTCACGCCTTTCAACTGGCGCACCTTGCGCAGCAGCTCAATCTGCGGCTGGTGATTGACCTTGAGCGCCGGGCAGATCGAGGGAAAGAGACAGCGCTTATCAGGGCAGCTTCCAGTGGACAGCTTTTTCTTGCACTCAAAGCCATACATATTGGCGGTCGGACCGCCCAGATCTTGAATATATCCCTTAAACTGCGGATGCTGCGTGAGCTTCTCCGCCTCCCTCACAACCGATTCCTGGCTGCGCCAGCGCACCGTACGCCCCTCGTGCACGGCGATCGCGCAGAAGTTGCATTCCCCGTAGCAGCCGCGGTGCGTGGCAATAGAAAAACGGATCGTTTCCAGCGCCTTGACAGAGCCAATCTGCTCGTAATATGGGTGCTGGGCGCGCTCATACTCCAGCGCGTACACCGAATCCAGCTCCGCCTGCGCCTGGTAGCGTTCCGGCGGGTTCTGCACCAGGTAACGCTCGCCGTGTTTCTGGCACAGGCCTTTGGCCGTCAGCGGGTCGTTGTTCTGATAGAAAGAATGGAACATTTCAATGAAAGCCAGCTTATCCTGTGCCACCGTTTCATAAGCGGGCAGATTCAGGTATTCCGCCGGTATTTCCTTGCCGATATAACACAGCCCGCGAATATCGCGCGGGTCGCGTCCATCGCGCAGGCACTCCGCCAGCGAGACAACGGTATGTTCGGCCATGCCGTACAGCAGGTAATCGGCCTTGGCATCCAGCAGCACTGAACCCCGCACCCGGTCAGACCAATAATCGTAATGCGCCACCCGCCGCAAACTGGCCTCGATGCCGCCCAGAACCACCGGTACGGAGGGGATGCCTTTCTTCGGAGAATATCCTTCATCCGTCAATTTATGGGAACGCGTTTCCATAATAAGCGTTTTCATAAAACGGTGGATGAGATTGGTATAAACAATTGTCGCCCGGTCGGGACGGCGGGTGTTCTCGCCGCCGGGAGTATAGTCATCGCTTTTTCGTTTCTTCTTCAACGCCGTGTAGTTGGCAACCATCGAATCGACGCTGCCCGCGGTTACCCCCCAAAAGACGCGCGGCGCGCCCATCCGGCTAATATCCTCCAGAGAATTAGTGTCCGGCTGCGCAATGATCCCCACGCGGAAACCGGCGCGCACCAGCACTTTACCGATCACAGCCGCGCCGATGAACGGGCTGTCGATATAGCTGTCGCCGGTGACCAGGATAACGTCCAGCGCGTCCCACCCCAGGCGTTTTACTTCTTGCATGGTCGTTGGCAGAAACATAATCGTGAATTATACAGCATGTACGCGCACCTGCAGGACGCTCCCTAGACCCATACACCTTGCGTCTCTGCAAGGAATCCTGCTATTTGTCACTCTTCCTAAAAGATGAATATCTCTTTAAAATCATATCGGAGGCATACATGACTAATTCCGATTCAAAGCAGTCCTACCGCGTTCGTGCCGTTTCCTGCCATTACCAATCCAGCGATGAAGAGGTTTACCAGGCGCTCAAACGCGCAACCGATCCACTCGACCGCGCATGGGAAAAGCTGCGCAAGGCAAAACGGATTGCGATTAAGTTTAACCAGGATTGGTCGCCCGATCGGGTGGTTTACCACCAGGGACACCGCCAGCAGCTTGTTAGCGACCCGGTTGGCCGAGCGACCCTGCGCCTGCTGCTCGAGCGCACAGACGCAGAAATATTCGCCATCGATGTCGGCGTCGAGGGCCCGCCTCCAGGGAAAACACGCCTCGACTGTACCAACCTGCTGGGCGTGCTGCGCGAATACAATGTGCCGTATATTGATGGGCACAATGATCCAGTGGTCTGGGTGCCGGTGCCCGGCGGCGGGCAGATGTTCGACCAATACCCGGTTCCACAGTCAGCCGTGGAAGCCGATGCGGTGGTATCCGTCCAGAAATTGAAAAACCATTTATACATGGGTGTTACGCTGTGCTTAAAAAACCTGTTTGGGTTGATTCCGCTGCACCAGAACGGCGGAAGGCCGCGCCATTATTACCATCACCTGATTCGACTGCCTTATGTGCTGGCCGATATTGGCCGCATTTTTAACCCAACCTTGAACATCATCGATGGGCTGGTCTGCCAGGCCGGAGAAGAATGGGGGCGGGGCGATCACCCGCGCATCTGCAACACGCTGATGGCAGGCGACCAGGTAATTGCCACCGACGCCTGCGGTACGGTGCTGATGGGGCACGACCCGCACTCCGACTGGCTGACCCCGCCCTTCCACCGCGACCGGAATGCGCTGCTGGTGGCGGCGCAAGGCGGATTTGGGACGATCAACCTGGACGAGATTGATTTCCAATCCGAGATACAGGCTCCGGTGGGCCATTTCTTTGCGAAAGAAATCGACCCGCGCGAGACGGTCATTAGCTGGCGGCGCACCATGGCCGAACAGGGCCTCTATTACCTGGATCACAAGAAGGAAATCGATGAACAATACGCGGGCCAATACATCCTCTTACAGATGGGCAAAGTGCGCTGGGCCGAACCGCAAGGTCATATCCGCGTCAGCCGCCGGCAGCTTGCGGGCGACCACCCGGAACAGTCCTTGTGGCTAAAATATATCGACCCACAAGATGTGGAGGGTGAACATTTCGATGTGTACGAGCAGGCCCTAAAAAATTTCTGAGGCATAATAGGAGAAAATCATGATCATCGCGAAACTCGAAAACCTTATACAGCAAATTCCAGCCTCATCCCGCTTGCAGAAAGCTCTGGCGTATCTAACCACCACGCAGCTCGACACCCTGCCCGAAGGGCGCTATGAGATAGAGGGCGACAAAGTATATGCCCTGGTACAGGCCTACCAGACACTGCCAGTGGATGAAAACGCCAAGTTCGAAGCCCATCGAAAATATATCGACGTGCAGTACATCGTGTCCGGCGTGGAGGCGATGGGTTGGGCGCTTCTCGAGAACATGAAAGTCAATAAAGAATACAACCCCGAAAAAGATATCGTCCTGGGAACCTGCCCGCCGGCGCTAGCCACTCTCACCCGCGTGGATGCCGGCTCCGCCGCGATTTTCTTCCCGGAAGACGCCCATGCGCCAAAACTGGCCTGCGGCGAACCAGCGCCGGTGCGGAAGGTTGTGGTAAAGGTTGCCATCGAATAGAGGATGAGGTTGGCATTTTTTCATCTTCTCGTTATCTATCTGTGTTAATATTTAAGCATGCGAATACTGATCGTCGAAGACAACCGCCGTTTGAATGACTCGCTGCGGATGAGCCTGGCTGAGGATGGCTATGCTGTGGACGCGGCTTTCGATGGAGAGGAAGGCCAGGACCTGGCCGAAATCACCCCTTACGATGCCATCATCCTGGACCTGATGCTGCCCAAAAAGGATGGCATTTCCATCTGCCGCGATTTGCGCAAGCAACGGGTAAACACCCCCATTCTCATGCTCACTGCCCGCGATACAGTCGAGGACCGGGTGCTCGGGCTGGACAGCGGCGCCGATGACTACCTGATCAAGCCCTTTGCGCTCACCGAGCTGCGCGCACGGCTGCGTGCGCTCCTGCGACGCGACTCGCCGGATAAATCTGGGACCTTATCGGTCGCCGACCTGACTCTGGACCCGGCTAACCATCAGGTGGAGCGCGGCGGGCACCCCATCGAGCTGACCGCCAAAGAATTTTCCCTGCTCGAATATTTCATGCGAAACCCGGGCAGGTTGATCACCCGCTCCATGGCGGAAGACCACATCTGGAATTACGATTTCGATGGGACTTCCAACGTGGTCGATGTGTACATCCGCCGCCTGAGGCGCAAGATCGATGATCCATTCCCCGTGAAGCTGTTTGAAACAGTACGCGGCGCTGGCTACCGGCTGATCGTTCCAGAAAAGTAGGGAAGGCAGCGGGTATGTTGGCCTGGTTTCAAAACGCCTGCAAGAACCTACGCTCGTTTTTTCAAAGTATCCGCTTCCGGCTGACGCTGTGGTCCGTGGGCGTGCTGGCAGTCATTCTGCTGGCTTTCAGCGCCTTCGTCTATTCGCGCCAGTTTTACGACTTACAAAATGAGGTCCGCGCGGAGTTGGAAATCAAATCCCAGCAAATGATGCTCATCTACCGGGTGCTCGATGTATTTGGGCAAGGCGGGGAAAACCCATTCACCACCCTGGTGGTGGAGCGCCAGAAAGAAGTGCTCGGGCATTACGATACGCTGGCGTTGATCGATAACGACGGAAACCTCTTGCAACAAATTGGCAGCATCGACAACGATACCATTCGCCAGTTGATCCAATCATGGCAGAAGGCAAACCAGGCAAGCCGCCCGGCAGCTGGCGTTGCCATCGGCGATTTAACCAATGACGAAGGCATAAAGACCCGCTACCAATTTTATGTGTCTCCGCTGTATGTAGACCGCTATACCCTGGGCCTGTTGATTATCGGGCAGCCGTTGGACCCCATGAAACAAATGCCCCGGCTGGCCTTTACTCTGGGCTTTGGCTCGCTGGCTACCCTGGCCATTGTTTTATCTATCGGGTACTGGCTGGCAGGGCGAGCGCTTTCGCCTGTACGCACCATCACCCGCACAGCGCGCCAGATTGGGGAAACGGATCTGCACCGCCGCCTGCGGCTTGGAAAACAAGACGAACTGGGCGAACTGGCGGACACCTTCGATGCTATGCTCGACCGGCTGCAGGCAGCCTTCGACCGGCAGCGGCAGTTCACGGCGGACGCCAGCCACGAGCTGCGCACTCCGCTTACCATCGTCGGGCTGGAAACCGAACACGCGCTTGAAAGGCGCCGCTCCAGTGAAGAGTACGAACGCACGCTGCGCGTGGTGCAGTCAGAAAACCAGTTTATGTCGCACCTGGTCAATGACCTGCTGACTCTGGCGCGCATGGACGCCGGGCAGGCGACGCTGAAAATGGAACAGGTAGATTTGAGCGACGTGGCGCTCGAGGTAGTTGAACGCCTGGTGCCGCTGGCGCAGCGAGACGAGGTCGAACTGATCAATGGGGACCTTCCCGAGGTATGCATCCCCGGCGACTGCCCGTACCTCACCCAGATGCTGACCAACCTGGTGGAAAACGCAATTAAATATGCGGGCGGAGCGGGCAAGCATGTATGGGTCGATACCGGGTACCGTGAAGAGGACGGGAAACCGTACGGTTGGGTGCGGGTGATGGACGACGGCCCCGGTATTTCCGCTGAACACCTGCCACACCTGTTCGACCGCTTCTACCGGGTTGACGAATCCCGCACGCGGTCTAGTGACGCCGAAAAGCGCCCCTCAGGGAGCGGGTTGGGGTTATCCATCGTCCAGTGGATTGCCCAGGCGCACGGCGGAGAGGTAATCGTTCAGAGCGAACCCGGCAAAGGCGCCTGCTTCGAGGTGCGGCTTCCTGCCGTTAAATCCTGATCATGGACGATTGCCACCAGCCAGGCGTGTTTGCAGCGTATTAATCGCCTGCAGCGCGCGCGCCAGCAGCAGATCGTCTGTGCTCTTGAGCTGCGCGTACAGCAGGTCGAGATCTTTTTGCTCGCCTAATTTGCCAATAAGCAGGAGAGCGCTGCCGCGCACCTGGCTGGAATACCGCGCATCCACCGCGGTTGCCCGGGCGAAACTCAACAGATTCGCCTCCTGTTCCAGCTCCATATCAAGAAAAACCTGCAGGATAAAATCAAGACGCGGGTCCTCCCCCGCTTTCCCTTTAGCGGGGGTATAGCGCATCTCTGCCAGCGCGCTTTTCAACTGCGCCTGGGCGGCCTGGAGCCGGGCAAGCTGCGCTTCGCGAGCTGCCGGGTCGGTAGATTTGCTGTTGATTTCATCAGACAGGCTTTCGAAGGACGGGGCAAAGTACCGGTCGTAGAGATCGCCACTCACTGCGCCGCTGCCGGTATATTTTCCTGGATCGATGCTCTTGAACACCATTAACAGCGGGTCGCGCGCCGTTACTCCGTAAGAGGCAATCGCCTGGCGCAGCGCCGAGGAAACCGCCGGATTAGAAAGCGCGCTGCTGTCTTCATTAAAAATACGAATGAGCTGGTTCAATCCCTCGGGAGACTGGAAGCCCTGCAGTACCTGGATGCTCAACTGTTTGGTCGCCGGATTATTCGCCCGCAGGGCGATGGCCCCTACTTCATCTGGCGGGGTAAGTTTCACTGGCGGTACGGCAATTTGAATCAGGTAATTCATCACAGTGCCGTGCGCGGGGTATGGCACAAAGTTGATCGCGCCGAAGGCCACCAGCGGCAGCACCAGGCCGCCCAAGACCAGCTTCACCAGCCTGGTCCGCGGATCGCGAACAAAGGCGATGCTCTTTCCCTTTTTCCGGTTACGCAGCGGCGTGGAGATCGAATCGAGCACCACGGCAAGCAGCAGGGCGATAACAACCATCACAATGGCAAAAACGACCAGCGCAGACGTTTTACCCATCATCTGCCACAGGTTGTATCCGCCAAAGAGCCAGATCAATACGCCCCCTGCCGCCAGGGCCGGCAGCAGGATTTCAAGGATCAGCAGGCCAATCGAGGAAAGCACAGCAGAAGCGGAAGGCCGCTCCTTCGGGGGCATAATTTTTTTCGCAGAGCCGGCTTTCTTCCCCTCAACCACCGGTTCCTGATTCTCAACAGTCATGCGTAAATCTCCTGCATGGATATTTTTCTATTTCTTTTCCAGCAGGAATATTATAATGAATTTATCCAGAAAAACCGGACTATTCTTCCTCAATCGGGATCTCTACCTGGATTTTGGTGCCCTGACCCGGGTTGGATTCGATGGATACGGTACCATTCAACGCCTCGATCCGCTCAGCGATACCGGCTAATCCGAAATGTCCTGACCGGACGAGTTCAACCCTTCGCTTGGGGACAACAAATCCGCGCCCATCGTCCCGGACCAGCAGTGCAGCCCGCTCTGCATGGATGCTGAACGACACATATATATTTTTTGCCGCTGCATGCCGGACGATATTGCTGACGGCATTTTGATACACACGGAATAACGCCAGCCTCACGCGCTCTGACAGCCGGCGGTTATCACTCATCAGGTCGGCTTTCACCATTAGCTCGGGATGGCTGTCTTGAAGTTTCATCAGATGCGACCGGATGGCCTTTTCCAGGCCAAACTGCGTTAGCACGGGCGGGCGAAGCTCGCCGCAGATCGTTCGCAGCGTCTGAATGATTGACTGCACCATTCCGGTCGCTGAAACCAGCTCTTCCAGTTCATGCCCGCCATCCACACCATCCTTCAGCGACTCGATGGCGAGCGCGATGCCATATAGTTCCTGGATAGGCCCATCGTGCAGTTCTTGTGAGAGCAATAACCGTTCCGCCTCCACGCTCTCGAACAGCCGGCGATGCGTTTCCTCCAGTTCCGTCTGCATCCGTTTCTGCTCGGTCATATCGCGCACTGCACCAATCACCAGGTTGCCCTCTTCCGTTTTTACCGGGCTTAACATAATATCCACCGGAAATTGGGTGCGATCTTTGCGCATTGCTTTTAGTTCCATCCCCGCCCCCATCGGACGGGTAGACATTTGCTCGAAGAAACGAGAGCGCTCGATGGCATGCCGGTGCTGGAAAGACTCTGGCAGAAGGGTGTCGATGTTCTTACCAAGTAGTTCCTCCCGGCTGTATTGAAAGGCAGCCTCAGCCTGCTGATTCATGCGGACAATCATCCCTGTAGGGTCGATCAGCAGCACGGCATCAGGAGCCGATTCAAACAGGCTGTTCAACAGCGCTTCACTTTTACGCAAAGCGCTTTCCGCTTTTTTTCGCTCGTCGATTTCCTTGACCAGGTGGTTGCGCGAAAGCTCAAGCTGGCGGGTGCGCTTTTCAACACGCTGTTCAAGCTCGGTGTTAATATTCTGCGCTTGTTGATACAAACGGGCATTCTCAATGGCAAGCGCTGCCCGGTCGGCAAGATCTTGCGCAAGATACATTTCAGACTGCGTGTACGCGCGCCCAGACTCAGCCCATATCAGCGTAATTGCCCCAATGGTGCGTCCCCGGGCGTTGAGCGGTAAGGTGATCGCAGAACGTATCTGCAGCGAGCGTATCATCTCCAGGTGCTGAGGGTCGCGCACAGCAGCCCGCAAGAGGTCTTCGGTAACTTCCGGGTAGAATTCTGGCTTTCCCGTGCGGATCACCCGCGCCATGGCGTTTTCGATGCCCGGTTCAGGGGGAAACCGCTGTTCCAATTCCTCAGCAAGGGCAATCTTTTGCGGGTCGCGATGTCCAACGGTGGTACGGTCGGTTCCATTTTCAGCCGTTACCACGCGAACGATGCACCAATCCGCCAGGTTGTTTACCACCAGGCGGGTAAAGTTCGACAGGGTGGTCTCATAATCCAGCGATGATGCCAGAAGCCCTCCCGCTTCAGAGAGCAGTTTTTGACGCTTCTCAAAACGCACTATATCCGTGATATCACGAAAAATATTGACCGTCTGGATGACATTCCCCTGTGGATCATACACAGGGGTCGCATCGGTAATGGACCAGCGTTCTTCACCCGTCCTTTTCACGCGAAAATGTATCCGGGCGGATGCGCGCGGGGCGCCTTTCAGCACCTGGCGCCCCGGCAGTGATTCAACCGGGAATGGATTCCCTTCTTCATCCAGGATTTCAAAATTTTGCAGCACCTGCTGAACGGTGGAATGGATCGCATCATCAACCGAGTCGAAACCGATCAGGGCGGCCCCGGCGCGATTCGCGAAAACCAACCTGCCGGTCTTATCCTGAACGGTGATTCCTTCGGAAACGCCGTCTAAAATGATTGCGAGTTCGTCCCGTGAATGGCGCAGTTCTTCTTCCGTCCGGAATCGTTCAATCGCTGAGCCCAAAATTCCGCTGATCCCCTTCAGAAAGCGGGTATCGTGAGGGTGATACACCCTGCTCCTGGTCGTATAAACCGAGAGCACCCCAAAGGGCTGGTCTTTTCCAGGGATAATGGCGCTCATTCCGCTGACGATTTTATGGTCCTTCAATAACTTCGAACCCGAGAAACGTGTCTCCGTGCGCAAATCGGTGAGGATAACCGGCTCTTCAAATAACAGGGTATATCCAGAATGCGAATCGACTCCCGTGCCGACCCTGGCCCGGCCCACCAGCCCCTTTTTCCAACCAACACCCGCACGTAGCAGGAGCGCCTTCTCGTCCTCAAGAAGCTCCAGCACCTTACAGAATTCCATTTCGAGCACCTGCGGCATGAGCCTGGTGACCTCTTGAAATAGATCGTCTAAATCTTTGCTTCGGACGGCATACTCCCCTATCTGAGCCAGGGTCTCTTGCTGCCGCAGGCGCAGGTTCAGCTCATTTTCAACCGTTTCACGACGGGTGATTTCATCCCGAATATCCTGGTCAATGTTATTTGTTTCCATATGGATCAACCACCTGTGAATTGTTCCCCCTGCAAATATCTCAGATCATTATAACATTATATTATCTAAATAATAATTATTTACACAGTCCGCCCCGGAAGACTGCACGCGAAAGCTAAAACGCCCATGAGGTTAAAATACTCATGGGCGATATGCCGTCCAATGACCGGGGCTTTGCCCCATGCAAGATATTAGTGGCGCTGTTTCCGAACAGCCCGTTTCGACTTGGCTGACTTACTGTTCAATTCGCTGCCTATGAATATGCCAAACGCGGGCAGAATTACCCGGTGCAGCAGCAAGATAAAGAGCGTCCCGGCAAATGCGGCGCCAAACACGATCATGGAGCTGGACAGCTGGTTCATCACATTGGGATTGATCAGCATAACCAGCGCCAAAGCGAGCATCAGCACGCCACCGATCAGCTTTAGGATGCGACCATGCTTTTCTTCCAATTTGCTGGCGCGCATCGAAAAAACCGCCGCCAGGAAAATTCCCAGTTCATCCAACTGGTAAATCAACAGGTACACCAGCAGCAGCGCCACAAACGTCAGCGCCGGGACTTTTTGAGACACCAGCAGGTTCGACCACAGCACCGGGAAACCGGCTGTGCAGGAGAATTCCACCAGCGACACCCCGGCAGCCAGCACAACCGTTCCCCCAATCAGACCGCCGGTCGTCTGGCTGGCATCCATCAGGCGGCGCATGCGCTGGAAGATCCCGGGCTTCTGCGAATCGGAAATGGTAAAGGAAATGCCCTCTTTATACCAAAAATAATCCTTGATATTGACCAGGGCAAAGAACAGCGCGACCAGCGCCACAACAACCTGGATCCATTTCGAGAAGCTGATCACCGTCAGCATGGTAAACAGCCCGGTGATGAACAGTCCGTAAATGGCTGCCGTCACCGTCAGAAAGACGATTCCGATCAGGATCACCTTTTTACGCGATCCAGTGTGAAGGGTGAGGGCCAGCAGCATCGTCAGCACCCATAATGAACAAGGATTGAAACCGTCGAAGAAAGAAATCAGCAAGGTGCTTACAAACAGGGACTGCGTGCTGAGGTCAATGGTACCCAGGATGGGAAGCGTTATTTTTTGCTCGCCGGTAATAACCTCGGTTGGTTCCGTAACTTCCACCTCAACAACACCCGGAATCACGCCAGCGCCCGCATCTGGACAGCCTTTTTCCAAACAAGCTTCTACCGCGGCCTTTATTTCCGCTTCGATTTGTTCGTTATATCCTTCCCAATACTGCTTTCCCAGGAAAATCGTCGGTACATACCGCGTCTCAAAGCCGAACTTGGCCCCCATTTGAGTAAACAGTTCCAGATTTTCTTCGTCGGACCATACCTCATACATTACTGCGGAAATTCTATCAGACGTATTATCCAGTTCTAGCAGAAACGGCTTAGCTTGCGCGCAGTGTGGACAGCCATCGCCCCAGAACATATATATCACCGCCTCTTTTGCATAAGCGGGCGATTTTGCGATATTCGCATTACCGGTCAGCGTTGTCCCACTTGCAAATAAGGCACCAGTGCTGGCGTCCATATCCGCAGGGTCACATGGAGCGGTGCTATCTATCGGGCAGATTTCTCCGGAAGGCACAGGAGTTGGTGTCGCTTCCTGTATCAAAACGGTTTCATCCGACGACGCGGAAACACTAACTGCAGTGGGCTTCCACGCTGTGGGGAGAAAAAGGATCATCCCATATATGAGAAAAGCGACTCCAAATGAAATCAAGATCTTCTGGCGACGCCGCATTTGTAAAGCTCCTTAGATTTACTCTAAAATTCATCATAATAATACAGCGGAATGGTTGCATAAGTTAGTCGCCACCGCTGTACCCATTGTAAGATTTTGTTCTGAACACAAAAGTACCATCAGGATTATAACAAAAACATCCCATTTGTAAATTAAAAAGCTCTTACTAATCTGATAGGTGGTTTAGAGAGAAATGATCAACCGATTCGCCGTATTAACGGGGATGATGTGCATTCCGTCTGTTTCTGGCGAGAATTCCCCACCATTAACAGCCTTAACCATTACGCAGCCTTTGAGTACCACCGACCATGGTTTCTTCGCTCCATCTACCTGGACATTGATGATACTCCCTACTCTGCTGGCCGTCACCGTCATGGCGGCGCTGGCATTTGCCATATACACCGTTTTCCCTACCTGCGCGCCATCTTGAAGCGCGTAAATCTGGAAGGTGACTCCATCGGCATAGTCATAATCCGGCAAATGGTCGTTAGCGCCAACCGGCACAATGCTGTTCTGCCTGACCATTAACGGCAGGCTCAGGTAGCCATGCTTCTCGCGCATCCAGCGCCCGCCCTCTACCACCTGACCAGTGAAGAAGTTCGTCCACCGCCCGGCGGGCAGGTAATAATCGACCACGCCATCTGAGGAGAAAACCGGCGCGACCAGCAAATCACCGCCCAGCATATACTGGCGGTCCAGCGTGTCACAGCCCGGGTCGTCTGGGAACTCCAGCATCATGGCGCGCATGGTAGGAATGCCGCGCTCGTGCGCCTCGACGGCAGCGCCAAACAGATAAGGCATCAGGCGGCATTTGAGCTTCGTGAAGAAGCGCAGGACATCCACCGCGGTATCACCAGCGGCATCTCCGGCCTTTTCATCGAACATCCACGGAACGCGGTAAGAGCTGTTACCGTGCAGTCGGCTGTGCGATGAGAGCAGGCCAAAAGCACACCAGCGCTTGTAGACGTCCGAAGAAGCCGTCTGCTCAAAACCGCCCATATCGTGGCTCCAGAACCCAAAACCCGACAGGCTCAGCGAAAGCCCGCCCCGCAGGCTTTCGGCCATCGATTCGAAGGTAGCGGTGCTGTCTCCACCCCAATGGACGGGGAACTGCTGCCCGCCCGCAGTAGCTGAACGTGCAAAAACCGCCGCCGCTCCCTTGCCAAGTTTCTCCTCCAATACGTTGAACACGGTCTGGTTGTACAGGAAGGTGTAATAGTTGTGCATCCTTACCGGGTCCGAGCCATCGAAGTACACCACATCGGTAGGGATGCGCTCGCCAAAATCGGTCTTGAAGCAGTCCACGCCCATGTCGACCAGGGCGCGCAGCTTGTCGCCGAACCAGCGGCAGGCGTCCGGGTTGGTAAAGTCGACCAAGGCCATGCCAGCCTGCCAGTTGTCCCATTGGAATACGTCGCCGTTGGGACGCTTGACCAGGTAGCCGCCCTGCACGCCCTCATCAAACATAGCTGATTCCTGCGCGATATAGGGGTTAATCCACACGCAGATGCGCAGGCCGCGCTCTTTCAGCCGCTTGAGCATAGCCCGCGGGTCGGGGAAGACTTCGCTGTCCCATTCGAAATCGACCCATTGGAACGCCTTCATCCAAAAGCAGTCGAAGTGGAATACATGCAGGGGAATATCCCGGTCGGCCATGCCTTTAACGAAGCTGGTAACCGTAGCCTCATCATAGTTGGTGACGAATGAGGTGGTCAGCCACAGCCCAAATGACCAGGCGGGCGGCAGCGCCGGGCGGCCAGTGAGGGCTGTGTAGCGTTCCAGCACTTCTTTAGGCGAGGGGCCATAAATCAAGAAGTATTCCAGATATTCACCCGGCACGCTGAACTGCACCCGCTCCACTTTTTCGGAAGCGACTTCCAACGAAATTCTTTCAGGATGGTTGATAAACACCCCATAGCCGCGGTTGGTCATATAGAAGGGGATGCTTTTATAGGCCTGCTCACTGCTGGTGCCGCCATCTTCATTCCAGATCTCGACCACCTGCCCGTTCTTGACGAACGAAGTGAACCGCTCGCCCATGCCGTACACGCATTCGCCTACGCCCAGGTTGAGCTGGTCGTGAATGAACGGGCCATCCGGGGTCTCAATATAACCGGCGCCGCGCCAGCCGCTGCTGGTGATTACCCGCTCTCCGTCCAGAAAGTCAATGCGCCAGTCTCCGGCCTTCTGAACGCGAACACTCAACTTCCCGCTGGTAAGCGTGGCAGCCTGATCATCCTGCTCAACGCGCACAGGGCTGGAACTGCCAGCGTGAAGTTGGAATTCCGGTTTTTTCTGAACGGTTCCTTTATGGTGATAGATCTGGACCCGGATGACGTTTTCCATCGGCGAGGAAAAACGGAGTGTCAGCGCAGCCAGGTTGAGCGTTTCCCAGCGATAATTAATCCGCCGGGTAGGCGCGAGAACCGTCATCGCATCCGAATCCACAGCCACTTTGTATGCGTGAGACGCGTAGTGCGCGGTATTGCCATCCCGAATACGCCAGTATCCATCGGTGAATTTCATAGGGTTTGTACCTCTTGGTATGTTAGTCAGGGTATGTAACCCTAATTATACTCAAGCCTCCCAGGCAAACCGGCCATTTAACGGTCACCTGTAAGCTCGCAGCACCTTGACCAAAACGGCGTGCAGGCGAGATAATCCACTCCATGACCATCGAAGAAACCAATACCCAACCCATGCGGCTCACCGCAAAATCGTACCAGCTCACAACCGTCTCCTGTTTTGTGGGCATCTTTGTCCAGGCCGTTAGCGCGAATATTACCGCCGTGCTGTTTATCCCGTTGATGACGCTGTACGGCCTGTCTTACATCCACCTGGGGCTGCTGGTAGGAATCAACTTCACCACCCAGGTGGCGGTCGACATCATCGCCAGTCGGCTGATCGACCGCTATGGCTTCCGGTTTTTTGTGCTCCCGGCGGACTTGATGGCTATCGCCGGGCTGATATTGTTTGCCGCGTCCCCACTGATTTTTGAAAATGTACTGTTTGGCCTGATCCTATCGACGATTATCTTTTCAGCGTCCTGCGGGCTGCTGGAAGTGATGCTCAGCCCAATCGTCAACGCCATTCCGCACGATGAAAAAGGCGCGGCGATGGCGCTGATGCACTCGTTCTACGCCTGGGGACAAGTGGCGGCAGTGGTCGTCACTACCCTGTTCCTGTTTGTCTTTGGCATCCATTCCTGGCAGATTATCGTTCTGCTGTGGGCGGTATTCCCTCTGGTCAATTTCTTCATGTTTCTGGCGGCGCCTTTTCCGGGGGTGGTGCCAGAAGAGCACCGCCAGACCATGCGCGACCTGCTCTTCCGTCCTTTCTATCTGGTGGCCCTGCTGGCGATCTTCGGCGGCGCGGCAACCGAACTGGTGATGGGCCAGTGGTCGTCTACCTTTACCGAAAAGGTGCTGGAACTACCCAAAGTGACCGGCGACCTGCTGGGCATGAGCGGGTTCGCGGCGCTGTTGGGGTTGGGCCGGGTGATTTACGGCAAATACGGCAGCCAGATGAATATGCACAACGTGCTGATCGCCAGCGCAGCGGCGGCCATCGCCTGCTACCTGATCGTGGCCCTTTCGCCAATACTGGCAGTGAGCCTGGCGGCGTGCGCGGTGTGCGGCCTGGCAGCCAGCCTGATGTGGCCCGGCACGCTGGTCATCACCGCGGAAAAATACCCGCTGGCCGGCGGCTGGATGTTCGCCATCCTGGCCGCCGCTGGCGATATTGGCGCGGCGGTTGGGCCGTTCGCCACGGGCGTGGTCACCGACATCACGCGCGGGCTATCCGGCATCGAGGCCTGGTCGGCGTCCACCGGGCTGACACCCGATCAATTTGCCTTACGCGCGGCAATCCTGCTGGCAACGGTCTTCCCGATGCTCACGTTGTACTGCCACTGGCTGCTCAAAAAGCGGCGCGCTGCCCTGAAATGACCGCAACATACTATCCGATTGGGTAGCGTAGCCGCTGCCTGCTTGAGCTATAATCCATTTAGATTATTCAGGAGGCTCGGATCAGACATGGCCCTGTAGACGTGATAGCAATGTGTCGTTTTTCGTGACGCTCCCGAAGGGCAGCGTCCGCCGCCCAATTGGGCGGGCGGTTTGCTATGACGCACAAATGCTTCGCGCCTGCATTTTGAAAGGCCAACCATGATCGGCTGTCCGGCTTTCATTCCTCCGGTTGTTTTGCCAAATCACATGGTGCTTCCAAACGGCGCGATTCGACTGCCGTCTCGCTCTTCTTACGCGTCCTTACTGTACTCATGCTGATTATTCTCCTTCAGAGGTCGTATGAAACTTACCATGCGAAAATACTACGATGAGAATGATTATTGGAAAGCGCGCGCGTTTCTGCGCGAAGTCTTTCTGCTGAACGACCGCCGTCAATTAAGCTGGGATATCTGCCGCTTCGATTACTGGCGCTGGCACGCGGTAGCAAACCTCGAGCCATATCACATTGAGGATGTTCTGCACTTCTGGGAAACCCCAGATGGGCGTATAGCTGCGATGCTGAACCCGGAAAGTAACGGGTGCGCTTTTTTACACATCCACCCTCAACTGCGCGCGCCCGGACTGGAAGAAGAAATGCTCGCAACCGCGGAAGAGGCGCTGGCTATCCCCACGCAGTCCGGGCAGCGCAAGCTGACCATCTGGGCAGTCGAGAACGACCTGCCGCGCCAGGAACTGCTCGCTCGCCGCGGCTACCAAAAGAGCGATTGGCCTGAATACATGCGCTACCAATCGATCACCGGCCCAACCCCAGATTTCCAACCCGCCCCCGGTTATACGGTGCGCGGCCTGGGCAGCGATGGGCTGGAACTGCTGGAGCGCTGCTATGCCTCTGGCTTAGGCTTTCACGATGGAGATATCCAAATTGCCGTAGACAACCGCAGCGACATCACCTGGTACCGCAATATTCAGAATGCCCCACTCTACCGCCGCGACCTGGATATCGTTGCCATCGCCACGGATGGATCTATCGCCGCCTTCTGCACGGTGTGGTTCGACGATGTTACTCGCATGGGTGTCTTTGAGCCAGTCGCTACCGTCCCCGCGCACCAGCGGCGCGGGCTGGGCAAAGCAGTGATGAGCGAAGGCATGCGCCGCCTGAGGAAACTGGGGGCCACCAAGGCCTTTGTCGGCTCTTATTCGGATGAAGCAGGCGCGCTGTACGCCGCAATGGGTTTCAGCGCGTATGAGCTTAACGAGCCCTGGGCGAAAACGATGTAATTGAGCAGGCTCACCCCATGCACTGGCACAGGCGCACAGACAACTCACGAAGCTGCAGCGGGCTGATGGGCTTTAGCAGTACAATTTCAGCCTCGTCTTCCAGCAGGTCGGCCTTCTGATTATCGGCGGTGGCCAGGATAACGTGCGAATCAGCCAGGTGCGGGCTGGCATGAATAAACGACAGGATTTCTTGCCCGTTCGCGCCTGGCAGGTGCAGATCCAGGATAATCAAATTGGGCGTCACCTGCCCAAGGTATGCAATCGCCGAGGTGCCTTCCGAATATAACTCCGTTTCAAAGTCGGCTTGCAGGGCCAGTGAATATATCTTCCCCAACTGGGGATCGTCTTCTACGATTACTGCGAGTGGTTTGCCCATTGAAGAAACTCCATTCATTGTACGAGCGGTAGAAGGACAGTGAAGGTACTGCCTTTGCCGACTTTGCTATCGAGGGTAATGCTGCCGCCCATCAGCTCGACAAGCTGCCGGGTGATGGACAGGCCCAGGCCGGTGCCACGGTTCTCGCGCGTGATGGCATTGTCTACCTGGCGGAAGGGCTCAAAGATGGTGGACTGAAACTCGGGCGGGATGCCCGCGCCGGTATCGCTAACCTGAATGCCCCACTGGCCTTCGCCAGGGACGAACAGCCGGATGCGCACGCTGCCAGATTGGGTGAACTTCACCGCGTTCCCGGCCAGGTTAATCATGATTTCTTTCAAGCGGTGATCGTCTCCGGTGAGCTGTTCCGGCAGTTCTGGCTCAACGCAGGTTTCAAATGCAAGGCCTTTATTGCGGCACAACACCGACATGCTGGCTTCCACCTGGCGCAGAATTGCCGCCGGTGAGAAGGGCCGCAGGTGCAGAACGAGCGTTTTGGCTTCGATCTGAGCCTGGTCGAGCAGTTCATTGACCATGATTTCAAGGTAGCGACTGCTCTCGATAATCTGCCCGGCGGCCTGTGACTGAGTTTCGCTGAGCGAGCCAAAGGTGCCGCCGTACAGCAGTTCGGCATAACCCAATATACCACCCAGGGGGGTGCGCAGTTCGTGGTTGACCTTGGCGAGAAGCTGGCTCTTCAAGCGGCTGGCTTCCAGCGCCTGCTGGTGCGCATCCGCAAGCTGTCTTTCGGCCCGTTTACGGTCGGTGATGTCTTCTTTAACAGCGACAAAATGCGTGATCTTGCCTTGCGCATCCGTGATGGGTGAGATAGAGGCCAGTTCCCAGTAATAGTCGCCGTTCTTCTGCCGGTTGCAGAACTCGCCGCGCCATTCTTTGCCCGCCAGGATGGTTTGCCATAACGTGGAATGAACTTCCGCGGGAGTCTGGTCGGTTTTGAGGATGCGCGGATTTTTACCAATTGCTTCATCAAAGGTGTAGCCAGTGACCTGGGAAAACTTGGGGTTTACATATTCGATATTGCCCTGGATATCCGTTACCACGATGGAGGCCGGGCTGGCTTCTACGGCGCGGGAGAGCTGCGCGATGCGCTCTTCATTCTTCTTGCGCTGGGTGATGTTGCGCATGACGACCACGCGGCCAACCAGGTGTTGTTGGTGATCGTGCAGGGGCGAAATGATGAGCTCGTACCAGTTTGTGTCGCCTTCGCCGCCTACCCGGATCTCTTCATCCAGTTCAAAGGTGTCCTGGTAATTTTCGATCATCGGCGCCCATTGTCCAAACACCTCGGCCACACTGTGACCAATGGCCTGTCCAGCGGAACGGCCCGCCAGCTCAAGCGCCGACTGGTTCATATCCACCAGCCGGTTATGCGTGTCGAGCACAATCATGGCTTCCTGCATTTGTTCGATGACCGAGTCGCGCGCCAGAGGGGTCAAATCGATCAGGCGGAAGCCCAGGATGCCCCAGGTAACGGCAACCAGCGTAACGGTGAAGGCGAAAGGAGTAATGTCTAGGTAACGAATGGGACTGAGGCCCGAAAGGAAAAGAATATTGCCAATCCAGGGGGCCAGCACAGCAATCAGCATAGCAGTCGCCTGGCCGCGGTACAGACCCTTGTTTCGCACAATTGAGCGGACCATGATGACCGCGCCAGCCAGCAGCAGAAGGTAAGAGTAAACGGAATGGACCCAGAACCAGATCCCGTGCGTCACCCCTAACCCGCTAAAATTGCCCTGGCGCTGGATGCTGATTTCGTCCCACAACAGGCCATGATATTCAGTGGTAAAGGCAATAACCATCGTAACCAGCGGAACCAGCACCAGCAGGCTCATGATACGGTGACTCATCATGCGGGTCGGGTGGACGTGGTTGTAGGCAAAGATTAGCCACAGCAGAGGGGCCAGAGAAATGCCAATATACTGCACTTTTCCAAACAGCAGCTTGGTTTGCAGGTTGGCGCCCGCAATTTCCAGGGCGTACCCCAGCAGCCAGATCGTGAGCGTAACCGACAGCCCAGCGATAGCAATTGCCCCTGCCGTACTGCGGCGCGACCAGGCATAAAAAATAATCCAGCCTGAGATGAGCGATGCGGCCAGGAGCGGAAGAATGTAGGGGGAGTATTGTAACTGCATTACGATATAGTATAACGTTTGGGATGAGTGAACATTACATATCTATGAAAAAGCCGCAGCGTATTAGGCTGCGGTTTTCATTTAGTAGCGGGGATTGGATTCGAACCAATGACCTTCAGGTTATGAGCCTGACGAGCTGCCTCTGCTCTACCCCGCATCAATGGCAGTAATTATACCGCATCTTCCTGTTTTGTCAACGTGGAATTTTGCTATTATCTAATATATTTCATCTATATTATCTTATTTTTTTAAACCCTCTCCACGATTGATGATCTACATCTTCGGCAATAGCAAGTGGGCGTTGTTCTACCTTTACTTAAACAGAACGCACACCGGCGCAGGCACATCATATGCCTGACCCGTTGGCGTTAATGCGCCGTCCGGTTCAATTTTATACACCACCAGGCTATTGCTGTACTGATTCGCGACGACCAGGAACTTCCCTGCCGGGTCGATGGCAAAGTTGCGCGGCCAGTTTCCGCCGCAGGGGTAAATCCCCACTGGCTCCAGCGAGCCATCCGCGGCCACGCGGTAACCTGCCAGGCTGTTATCCCCACGGTTCGATACGTACAAAAACGCTCCGGAGGGCGTCAGGTGAATATCAGCCACGATGTTTTCACTGTCGAAGCCTTCCGGAAGCGTAGAAACGCTTGCCATCAGGCGGCCCGCGCCGAGTTCAGCGTCCCATGAATAGACGGCTACCGTCGAGTCTAGTTCATTGGCGACGTACAGAACGCGCCCATTGGCATGGAAGGCGATATGGCGCGGGCCAGCTCCGGGGTTGGCCTCCAGCCAGGGGGGATCGTTGGGCGTCAGTTTGCCCTTCTCTCCATCCAGGCGGTATACCATCACCCGGTCGATGCCCAGGTCCGCGGCCAGCACATAACGACCGCTCGGGTCAAAGCGGATTGAATGGGCGTGCGGACCTTCCTGGCGTTTCTGGTTTGGTCCGCGTCCCTGGTGCTGAACCAGGTCTGAGCGCGGCCCAAGGCTGCCGTCTGGTCGGATGGGAAACACCGAGAGGCTGCCGCTGCTGTAATTGGAAACCAGCAGCCAACCACCGCTGGGGTCAACGCTGGCATAACAGGCATGCATGCCGCCGGTTGCTTCCCAGTTGAGCAGGCGCAGTTCGCCCGATGGGTCATCGATGGCAAACGCGCTTGCTGCGCTGTCGAAGGTTTCGTTGGCGGCATAAAGGTGCTTTCCCGCCGGATGGAGCGCCAGGAACGATGGGTTTTCGCCGCTCGCTACGCCGCGCACCCGTTCCAGGCGGCCTGTGGCAGGGTCCATGGAGTAGATGAAGATGCCCTCCGGGCGGTGCTCTTCATCGGGACGGCTTTTCGTATACGTGCCCACATAAATCGTAGCGGTCATAACCTGCGCTCCTGGTGGATTAGAATTTTCGTATCTCATTAATCATAGCCGCTTTTCTCAGCCCTGTGAAGAACAACCGTAGCGTTTCCTGATACAATTCATAGTAAGACCGCTGCCCCAAAGCCTTTGGCTTTTTGCTTCCTACATTTCCGTATCCGCCGCTTAATCACTCTCTATATGTTGATTCTGAGGTATTTATGGCGATCACTCCCTGCAGGCCAAAATGGAAAGGCACGCTGACCGACCGCGAGCGCTTCAACCGCCAGATGCACTACCAGCCGGTGGATCGCTGCTTCAACATGGAGTTTGGCTACTGGGACGAAAACTTTCGGGAATGGCCAATCTTCGTTGAAAACGGGATCACCAACAACGCAGAAGCCGATATCTTCTTCAACTTTGACCGTGCGGTGACCCTTCATGGGAAGGTTTGGATGGAGCCGCCTTTTGAAAGGCGCATCGTCGAAGTTCGTGATACTACTAAAGTATTGATCAACGAAGACGGCCTGCTGGCTGAGTCGCCGCTAGATGACCACGATACCATCCCCCACTATATCCAGGCTTCCATCGTTACCCCAGACGACTGGGCGCGGGTCAAGGCCGAGCGCTTCCGACTGGACGATCCAAAGCGCAACGTCGATATCGAAGCGCTGGTGAAAGCGCACCCCGCTGAGCGGGATTATCCGCTGGGCGTTTGGACCGGGTCGATGATTGGCAAAATCCGCGATATGCTCACCTTTGAAGGGCTGGCGTATGCCATCTACGATTACCCCGCGATGGTGGAGGATATGGTGGAAACCTCCTGCCAGCTTGTCGAGCAGGCCCTGGACCATATGCTACCGCATTTCCGGTTCGATTACGCCGCCGGGTGGGAAGACATCTGCTACAAGTCCGGGCCGATCGTTAACCCGAAGTGGTTTCACCGGGTGATCACCCCGCGTTATAAGCGCATCCACGAGAAACTTAAGGCGCACGGCATCGATATCTGGTGGATCGACTGCGATGGCGATGTGCGCCCCATCTTACCCTTGATGATGGAAGGCGGCGTCAACTGTTTGTTCCCCTATGAAGTGAACTCCTGCACGCACCCCGGCGATTTACTGCGCGAATACGGCAGAGACCTGCGCATCATGGGCGGCTTCGACAAAATCGAGATGGGCAAAGGCAAAGAGGCCATCAAAGCCTATATGGAAACACTCGTCCCGCTGGTAGAACGCGGCGGTTACATCCCCTTTTGCGACCACCGCTGCCCGCCGAACGTTGCCCCAGACGATTACCTCTATTACCTCGATCTCAAAGAGCAGATGTTTGGGATTAAATAAGCCCAACTGATTACAACTTAAAAGCCCCCTGGAGTAAACGATGAACAACAAAATGACAGAACGGCAAGTACAGGATGCTTACACGCTGGCGCGCGAGCGGTATGCTGCTCTTGGCGTAGACACGGAAAAAGCCCTTGCCACACTGGCGGGGATTTCCCTCAGCCTGCACTGCTGGCAGGGAGACGATGTAGGCGGGTTCGAGAATACCGGCGAGGGATTGAGCGGCGGCATCGCCGCGACCGGCAATTACCCGGGCAAGGCGCGTACGGCAGACGAACTGCGCCAGGACCTGGACGTGGTGTACAGGCTGATCCCCGGCAAGCACCGCTTAAGCCTGCACGCCATTTACGCGGAAACTGGCAATAAACGGGTGGACCGCAACCAGATTCTGCCAGAGCACTTCAGTAGATGGGCAGACTGGGCAAAAACCAACGGGCATGGTATGGATTTCAACCCCACCTTGTTTTCGCATCCCAAAGCCGCCTCGGGCATGACGCTGGCCAGCTATGATCTGGCTGTTCGCCAGTTCTGGATAGAGCACTGCATCGCCTCCCGCGAGGTTGGCGCCTCCTTTGGGCAGATTCTCGGCACCCCCTGTGTAACCAACATATGGATTCCGGATGGCTATAAAGATGTGCCCGTCGACCGCAAGACCCCGCGCGCGATCCTGAAAGAGGCGCTGGATCAAATCCTGGAGAAGCCCATTGACCCGCGCTACAACCTGGATGCGGTAGAAGGCAAGCTGTTCGGCATCGGCGCGGAAAGCTACACTGTTGGCTCGCACGAGTTCTACCTGGGCTATACGGTCTCCAGAAACGCCGTCGGCAGACCCTGCCTGCTGTGCCTGGACGCCGGGCACTTCCACCCCACCGAAACCATCTCCGACAAACTGTCCGCGGCTCTACTGTACCTGCCCGAGCTGCTCCTGCACGTGTCGCGCGGAGTGCGCTGGGACAGCGACCACGTGGTCATATTAAATGACGACCTGCAAGCCATCACGCAGGAGATCGTTCGCGGCGGATATATCAACCGCATCCACATCGGCCTGGATTATTTCGATGCTTCGATCAACCGCATCGCCGCGTGGGTCATTGGGTCTCGCAACACCCTGCGCGGCTTGCTGCTGGCCCTGCTGGAACCATTCGACGATCTAAAGGCACTGGAAGTGTCAGGCGATTACACCAGCCGCCTGGCGCTGCTGGAAGAATTAAAAGGACTGCCTTTCGGCGCGGTGTGGGATTACTTCTGCCTGCAGCACAACGCGCCGGCAGGCATGGGCTTTATGGATGTTGTGAAAGATTACGAGTTGAAAGTGCTGGCAGGACGATAGAACCAAACCCTTTACAGTCATTAGAAGGAGTTCATGCACATGAACGGTTGGGCTGGAAAAGTTCTGGATATTAATCTGTCCAATGGGGAAATCAAAAGCTACCCGCTGGATGCGGAAAAAGCCCGCCTGTTTATCGGCGGGCGTGGTTTGGGCGCTCGCTTTCTATGGGACGAGGTCGGACCGGGTATCAAACCGCTGGCGCCGGAAAACGTTTTGATCTTTACAACCGGGCCGCTAACCGCCACCGGATACCAGACCAGCAACCGGTTCACGGTAACCACCAAATCGCCGCTCACTAACACCATTTTAGATGCCAATTCCGGCGGGTACTGGGGCATGCAGCTCAAAAAGACGGGCTATGATGTGCTGATCGTGCGCGGGAAAGCAGCCCGACCGGTCTGGATTGAAATCAAGCAAGAGGCCGCGGAGATCCACGATGCCGCCGATCTTTGGGGGATGCGCGTGCGCGCGGTGACCGAAAAACTGGGGCAGAACAATAACCGGCGCAATGTGCTGGCCATTGGCCCGGCGGGGGAGAATTTGTCGCGCATGGCAGCTATTATGAATGATGGACAGCGCAGCGCGGCGCGCGGCGGCCCAGGGGCGGTAATGGGTTCGAAGAACCTGAAGGCGATCGTTGTGGAAGGCAAAACCCGCCCGGATATCGTCGATGACGAGCGGTTTAAATTCCTGCTCTACGAAACGCGCAAGCTGCTGCGCGCCAGCCCGCTGACCAGCCAGGCCCTGCCGGAGTTTGGGACGGCGGTGATGATGAACATCGTCAATACGGTTGGCGCGCTGCCCACCCGTAATTTCCAGCAGTCGCAGTTCGAAAACGCAGATGCCATATCGGGAGAAGCGCTCACCGAAAAATACCTGGTGAAGAACGAGAACTGTTGGGCCTGCCCCATCGGCTGCACGCGCATCAGTAAAACCGATAGAGTGGAAGGGGAAGGGCCAGAGTTTGAGACGACCTGGTCATTTGGCGCGGCCTGCGGCAACGATGATCTGGCGGCAGTGATCGAGGCGAATGCGTTATGCAACGACCTGGGCCTGGATACCATCTCAACCGGCGCAACCATCGCCTGCGCCATGGAAATGGCCGAAAAAGGCTACCTGGACTCCGATCTGCGCTTTGGCCGCGCGGACCTCTTTGCCCGGACGATTGAAGATATTGCCTACCGCCGCGACCTGGGCAATGATCTGGCAGAGGGCAGCCATCGTTTTGCGACAAAGCATGGGCACCCTGAACTGTCGATGAGCGTTAAGGGCATGGAAATGCCTGCGTATGACCCGCGCGGCATGCAGGGCCAGGGGCTGTTATTCGCCACATCCAACCGGGGCGCGTGCCACATGCGCGGCAATATGCTCGGACTGGAAGTTCTCGGCCTGCCGAAGCTGATCGACCGCTTCCAGACCCAGGGGAAATCCTCTTACGTGGTGCTGCACCAGAATTCCTCCGCGGCGATTGACTCGCTGGTGCTGTGCAAGTTCACCAACATGGGCGTGGCCGAAGAGTATTTTGCCCGCGTGCTTACCGCGGTCACCGGCATCCCCTATGCTACCGGCGACCTGATCAAAACCGGCGAGCGGGTGTGGAACCTGGAACGCCTGTACAACAACCGCGAGGGTTTCACCCGTCAGGACGACACCCTACCTCCACGCCTGCTAAATGAACCGGTCCTTGAAGGGCCATCCAAAGGTTGGGTCAACAAGCTGGAGCCCATGCTGGAAGAATACTACCGCGCGCGCGGCTGGGATAAGAACGGCGTGCCAGGCCCAAAGAAACTTGCTGACCTAAGCCTGGCGGACCTTGCTTAGCCGTTTTCGGCGGCCTGCGCCTGTCAGATGGATTGACTGCCACAAAGGTGAAACAGAGGACTTCCTATGATTGATGAACGAATCTACGAACAAATCCGCGACATTGGCCGCGATTTATACGTCCAGAACATGATCTCCTCGCACGGGGGCAACATCAGCCTGCGCATCGGCGACCGGGTGGTCATCAAACGGCGCGGCGCGCAGTTAGGGCGGCTGAAACCCAGCGATCTGGTCGAGACTAATATCGATAAAAATGACAGCGGCGTGGTGCTGGCATCCACCGAACTGCTGGTGCACCGCACCATTTATAAGACCACCCCGGCTCTGGCAGTCATCCACTGCCACCCGCGAACCGCCATCGCCTTTTCGCTGTCGCGGGACGAGATTGTGCCGATCGACAACGAAGCATCCTACCTGCTGAAGAAGATTCCGGTGGTTACAGAAGAGTTTGCTTCGGGCACCCCGGAAATGGCTAATAAGGTTGCGGCGGCGCTCCAGCAGTATAAGATCATCATGCTGCGCGGGCACGGTTCTTTTGCCATCGGGCAGACGCTGGAAGAAGCCTTTCACTGGTCTTCCACACTGGAAGAAGCCTGCCAGATTGCCATGTATGCCAAGCTGATCAACGAGCCGTTTATCGAATACCGCAAAATGAGCGAGGATTATAACAAGTGGTAGAGGAAAAAGCTCACCCGGCAGGTATTCTGCCGGGTGAGCTTACTTTAGAACTTTACCACGCGCTTGTTGCTCTTTTGCGGCGAGTGCAGTAAGGATTTTACCTGGCTCAGGGTCGATTCGAAAGAATCGCCCAGGAATATTCCAGGGATGGCCTGAGATAGTTCTGGATGATTCAGGAAAGCCTTACCAGTATATCCAAAGCTGGTGCCAGTCCGCCTGGCTTTGAGCAAATCCTGGAGCGGGCGCATTTCTCGGGCTGTAAAATCACTGTTCGCCCAGAGGATGATCAGCGCGGGGGGATCGTAGGTTGCATAATCCGCAAGGTCATGCACATTGATATCGGGCCCCAGGTAATCCACCCGGTAGCCCTGGCTGCGGAGCAGGACTGCCATCATCAAACTGTCTAGCTCGTTCACCTCCATCGGCGCGCAGCCAACAAATATCAGCGGAGCACTGTGCCGAGACGGGTAAGCCTGGTAAAGCGACAGCAGTTTTCCCCGAAGGTAAGATCGGGCGTACCGCCTTGCGTCCACATGAATCTCGCCGTGGTACCAGGCGGCTTCGATCTGCTCTACCACCCTGGCAATCACCTCGGTAATGGCGGTCATCAGGTTCATGCGGCTGTGAATGTCGCGCAGCAGTTCGGAGGCTTTGTTCTCATCGTGCTGGATGAGCGCCTGCGTTAACTGGCTGACGTAATTACGCGCCGGTACGGTGCCCC
This sequence comes from uncultured Anaerolineaceae bacterium, assembly GCA_964437595.1. Lineage (GTDB taxonomy): Bacteria > Chloroflexota > Anaerolineae > Anaerolineales > Anaerolineaceae > DSYU01. The sequence goes on along the minus strand of CAYTHO010000003.1, from coordinate 107,540 downwards.
GACCGCCAATCTGCCCAGGCACAATCGGGATGGCTTCAGGCCAGATATTGCTGCGCGTCATGCTGCGCAGCTCGCTCACCGCGCTGCTGATCGAAAGGCCGTCATCGACACGGTATTTCAACCAACGCAGAATAGCAATGTCGCGCTCGGAGTACAAACGGTAATGGTTATCGGAGCGATGTGGGGTTAACACCTCATGCCGGCGCTCCCAGGACCGCAGGGTAACTGGGCGAATGCCGGTTTGGGAGGATACTGTTTTGATTGTAAATTTTGGTTCGTTGGGGAGGTCGACAATCGCTGTCATCTAACGTTTCTCCTGGATGCTGCTCTGTGTGCCATTGTCATTGAAACTGATTAAACTTGCTCATTTTTTACCACATTGTTATACAATTAGATATTATAGACAGCATACATAAAAATAATATTAATAATCTCTCTTTTCCTGCCTTCCTTTGGGTTTTTTAAGGTGAGGGATAGCGTAGAACGCATCACTACGCTATAATTACCCCACCCAAGGAATAAAAAATTTACTGGTGATTTCGAAGGTTGAACCCCCCAAGAGGAGAAAACGAGATGCAAGAAGTTCGCCTGGCTTTCATTGGCTTTGGAAATGTTGCGCAGGGCCTGACCCAAATACTGCTCGAAAAGGGGGAATTCTACGCTCAGAAATACGGCGTGCATTTCCTTATCACCGCCATTGCGGACCCCGTAAAGGGCAACGCCTTTCACCCCGACGGGCTGTCACCCGCCGAGCTGCTCGCGGCGGCGCAGAAACCTGGCGGCTTGAAGAATCTACCTGGCGAACATCCGGAGTGGGACGCCATGGAGATGATCCAAAGCGGGCCAAGCGATGTGGTGCTGGAAATGAGCCATACAGATCTTAAAACCGGCGAACCATCGACCACCTATATTGCCGAGGCGCTGCGCCGGAAAAAGCACGTGATTACCACAAACAAAGGCCCGATTGCCCTGCATTATGATGACCTTGCCTCGATCGCCCACCTGCACGGCGTGCACCTTGGGCTGGAAGGAACCGTGATGAGCGGTACGCCGGTGATGCGCGTGGGGCGCGAACTGCTCGGCAGCGCGGATATCTACCGCATCCAGGGAATATTTAACGGGACCACCAACTATATCCTCACCCGCATGGAAGGCGGAAAGTCGTATGCGGAGGCGCTGGCAGAAGCCCAGGATCTGGGATATGCGGAAGCTGACCCTACCGGAGACGTGGAAGGTTATGATGCCGCCGCGAAAGTTGCCATATTGTCTCGGTTGATTTTAGGCGTATCGGTGCCGTTCAACGAAATCCCGCGTGAAGGGATCAGCGGTTTGACCAGAGAGGATATCGCCTCAGCCCGCGCCAATGGGATGCACTGGAAGCTGGTCGGCACCATTGAGAAGGAAGGGGATACAGTGAAGACCCGGGTGCGCCCGGAATGCCTTTCCGACGATCACCCGCTGGCCCGTATTGGGGGCGCCACGAATGCCATTGTGTACACCACCAGGTATCTCAATGACGTAACCGTGGTAGGGCCTGGCGCCGGGCGGCTGCAAACCGGCTATGCCATCATCCAGGACCTGTTCTGCATCTATCAGCTCAATCAGGACTGAAACATGGAAACCGAACTGCTTGCGCTTGCCGGGAAGATGGAGAACGAACTGCGTCAGAATATCCTCCCTTTCTGGTTGAAACACACGGCAGATCACGAAAATGGCGGCTTTTATGGGGCGCTGACCAACGACCTTCAGGTCAAGAACGATGTGGAGCGCTCGCTGGTCCTGACCGCCCGCATTTTATGGACGTTTTCCACCGCGTTCCGGCGCTACGGCAGCCAGGAATACCTGGATATGGCCCGCTATGCATATACATATCTGACCGGCTTCTTCACCGACCAGGACTGCGGCGGCATGTTCTGGTGGATCGACCGCAGCGGCAAGCCGATCAACGGCCGCAAGCAGACCTACGGGCAGGCCTTTGCCATTTATGGGTTATCCGAGTTCTTCCGCGCCACCGGCGAGCCCGCGGCGTTGGAGCAGGCAAAAGCCATCTATCGCCTGATCGAGAAGCATGCCTACGAACCCGTATATGGTGGTTACGTGGAAGGCTGCGCCCGAAATTGGGACAGCCTGGCAGATCTGCGGTTAAGCGATAAAGAAATCTTCAACGCGCCCAAGTCGATGAACACGCTGCTGCACGTGCTGGAAGGCTATACCAACCTGCTGCGCGCCTGGCCCGACCCTGGTTTGAAGAGTCAGCAGGCAAAACTGCTGCGCGTTTTCCTTGATCACGTGGTGGACCCGCAAACACACTTTACCCGCCTGTTCTTTGAAAATGACTGGCGCTCGCTGATCGACCATATATCCTATGGGCACGATATCGAAACCTCGTGGCTGCTGGTCGAAGCCGCCGAAGTGCTTGGCGATGCAGCCTTGATCGATGAAACCCGCAAAACGGCGGTGGAAATGGCTGCTGCTGTCTACGCACAGGGCCTCGACGGCGACGGCAGCGTGATGGCAGAAGGCTCGCCGCGCGGCGTTCACCAGCCAGAACGCCACTGGTGGTGCCAGGCAGAAGGCATTGTAGGGTTCGTCAATGCCTACCAGATCAGCGGCAGCGATGCCTATGCGAAAGCCGCTCTGCGCATTTGGGAGTATATCGAAGCACATATGATCGACCGCCAGCACGGCGAATGGTTTAAGATTCTCACCCGCGATAACCAACCCGTTCCAGGCCAGGTAAAGACCGGTCCATGGGAAGACCCGTACCACCACTCCAGGGCCTGCATGGAGATCACTCACCGGGTAAAAGCCTTTACCCCCCGCTGATTGCGGACAGGAAGTGCACTTCGCTGTTTTCCTCCAGCCGGTGCCGCAGCCGGCGGCGAGTGACGGCGCCATCCACTACCACCGCAATGCCCGGTCGGAGCTGGTCGCCGGTCATCAGGCGCGCCTTCACGCCTGGGCAGCGATCGTCAAGCTGTTCGATTACCTCGCGCACGGTCTGACCTGGTAGGGTCACCGAATCTACCCCACCCGTCAGGTCGCGCAGCAGTGCTGGTACGAAAACGACAGCCATATCTTTAACCGTTACATGGAAAGCGTCTGAACGCGGAAAGCACGCCTACGTTTGCGCTTCTTTTGCCAGCAGCGCTTCCAAGATTCTCCCTGGAGACATGGGCAGACGATCGAGGCGCACCCCAACTGCCTGGTAAATGGCATTGGCGATCGCCGCGGGCGGTGGGACGATGGGCACCTCGCCTACCCCTCGCACCCCATACGGGTGACCCGGGTTGGGAACCTCTACGATCACCGTGTCAATCATCGGTAGGTCCAGCGTAGTAGGGATGCGGTAATCCAGGAAGCTGGCATTGAGCAGCCTGCCGCATTCATCATAAACGTACTCCTCATTCAAGCCCCAGCCGATGCCCTGCGCCGCCCCACCCTGGATTTGGCCTTCAACGTAGTCCGGGTGGATGGCCGTGCCAACGTCCTGCACGGCGGTATACCGCAGCAGTGTCACTTTGCCGGTCTCTGGGTCAACCTCGACATCCACGATGTGCGTGGCAAAGGCAGGCCCCCAGTTTTCGGCATACAACGAAACACTGGCGCTCACCGGCCCGCCCACATCATCCATCCTGGCGCCCAGTTCCTGCAGCGACATCTGCCTGCCCTGGCTGGTTAGGATGCCCTGCGCGTACTGCACCTGGCCCAGTTCCACTTCCCAATATTCCGCAACCCGCTGGGTCACCTCGCGGATCAGGTTTTTACCCAACTCATACACGGCCCACCCGGTAGCAAAGGTGGTGCGGCTGCCATACGTCCCTTCGGTATAGCCAATGGTATCGGTATCTCCTACCATCGGGCGGACCTGCTCGACCGGAATTTGCAGGGTTTCCGCAAGCTGCATGGCGATTGCCGTACGGCTGCCGCCGATATCCACCGATCCCTCAACGAGGCTGATCGATCCATCCGGGTTCAGGCTGGCGGATGCGCTCGATTTTCCGCCATAGTTGCCCCAATACCCGCTGGCAACGCCCCGCCCCCGGTTTGGCCCTTCGAGCAGCAACCGGTAGTGCGGGCTGTTAAGCGCCGCTTCGACCGTCTCCAGGTAACCAATCCGCTTGTAAGTCGGACCCTCGGCGCGCCGGTCGCCTTCTTTTGCGCCGTTCATCTGCCGGAACACCAGCGGATCGATGCCCAGTTTTTCAGCCATCTCATCGACGACCGTTTCCGCGGCAAAGTTTGCGTTTGAGCCGCCCGGCGCGCGGTATGCCGCGGCGCGCGGCTTATTGACCACCACATCGTAGCCATCAATCAGAACATTCGGGATATTGTACGGCGAGAAGATCACCCCGGCACCCGACCCCACCGGTGAACCGGGGAAGGCGCCAGCCTCATACGCCATGTAAGCCTGCGCAGCGGTAATTTTTCCACTGCTATCCGCGCCCATTTTCACGCGGATATGCGACCCCGAGGTAGGTCCCGTCGCCGCGAGCACTTCCGCGCGGCTCATCGTCATCTTGACCGGATGGCTGCCAGCCTTCCGCGATAGCGCCGCCGCCAGCGGCTCCAGATAGACCGAATTCTTCCCGCCAAACCCGCCGCCGATCTCCATCGGGATGACCCGAATCCTAGCGATGGGAACCTGCAGGATCTCAGACACCTGGTCGCGCACGCCGAACGCGCCCTGGGTGCTGCACCAGATGGTGATTTGCCCGTCCAGGTTCCATATCGCCGTACCGTTTTGCGGCTCAATATAGCCCTGGTGCACGGTCGAGGTAAAGAATTCTCGCTCAACGATCAGCGCGGCTTCCGCAAATCCCTGGTCGATATCCCCCAGACGGTGCTGGAAGTGCTCGGCGATGTTGCCCTTGTGCCCGATCTTCTCGCCAAGCTCGACCATATTGAGATCGTCCAGCAGCACAGGTGCATCCGGGCGCATCGCCTGGATCGTATCCAGCACTGGCGGAAGCACCTGATAATCCACCTGGATCAATTCCACGGCTTCCTGAGCAATATGAAGGCTGGTCGCCGCTACCGCCGCGACGGCATGGCCAAAGTACAGCGTTTTCTCCCGTGCCAGGGTATTCCAGCTCTGATAGCGCAGGTTGATCACCCCTTCCCCCAGTTCGGCAATCTTATCCTGCAGGCCGGGCAAATCCGCGGAAGTGATTACCGCGCGCACGCCGGGCAGTTTTTCGGCCCGGCTGGTATCGATCGACAGGATGCGCGCGTGGGCGTGCGGGCTGCGCAGCACCGCGCCGAACAGCATGCCCGGCAGGCGAATGTCCGCTCCGTACAGCGCGCGCCCGATCACCTTATCCGTACCATCATGGCGGGCTGGCCGGGTGCCGATCACTTTGTACAAATTCTGTCCATTGCCCACGGGTGTCTTTCCCTTCTTCGGTCTGGCGGTCATAGCGCTGCCTCCTCGGTCTGCGCCGCCCCAGGTTGAGCCGGGCCCTCTGATTGCATTACCGCCCCGGCTCGCATTACCGCCGCGGCGTCCAGCACTGCGCGCACAATTTTGTCATAGCCGGTGCAGCGGCAGAGATTACCAGCCAGCCAGTGCCGCACCTCATTTTCGCTTGGGTCGGGGTTTTGATCGAGCAGCGCCTTGGATGCCACAATAAAGCCCGGCGTACACACCCCGCACTGTAAAGCCGCGGCTTCCAGAAATGACCGCTGAAGAGGGTGCAGGCCATCCGGCGAGGCAATCCCCTCAATTGTGGTCAGCGAGCGGCCTTCAATTTCCACCGCAAGCACCAGGCAGGCATTGACCAGCACGCCATCCAGAATCACATTGCACGCGCCGCAATTGCCGTTATTACAGCCTTCCTTCGCCCCTGTCAGCCCGAGGGTTTCGCGCAACACCTCCAGCAGGCTCTCGCGCGGCTCGCACAGGAAGGCGACTTCCTCCCCGTTAATCGTCGCTGTAACCACCGTCTTTTTTGTCATATCAGGCCCTCTTGACCGCTTCGGTGATTGCTCGGCGAGTGAGCACCATGGAAAGATGCCTGCGCTGTTCCGCCGTGCCGCGCATATCGCTGATGGGCCGCGCCGCGGCCTGCGCAATGCGCGCGGCCTCAAAAATATTCTCGCTGGTAACGGACTTACCAGTCAAGAATGTCCTAACCTCGGGGACGTACAGCGGCGTAGGCGCTACGGCGCCCAGCGCCACCTTGACCGAAATAAATATTTCTTTCGCATCGTCCAGCGCCACCGATGCCCCAACCCCTACCACGGCGATATCCATCTCGTTGCGCGGGATGAAGCGCAGGTAGTGCGCGCCAAAATTCGCCGGAACCGGCGGGACATAGATGGCGAGAAGGAATTCATCTGGCCGCAGGACGGTTTGGCCGGGGGCAGTGCAGAACTGCGCTACCGGAACCTCCCTGCCGCCGTCCGGCCCAGCAACGATGCACGATGCCCGATGCACAATTAAGGCCGGGATGCTGTCCGCGGCAGGGGAGCCGTTACACAGGTTTCCACCCACGCTGGCCCGTCCCTGAATCTGCGTGCCTCCAATCAGCGAAATCGCATCGACCAGGCCAGGGTAGGCATGGGCGGCGCGCAGTTCCGCGCAAATCCGGTAGCAGGGCACCGCCGCGCCGATGGTCAGCCCGCTCGTGGGATGATAGGTGAGTTCATTGGCTTCCGGGATTTGTTTGATGTCAATGATCCGCTGCGCTTTTTTGCGTCCTTCGCGCATCTGCACAATGAGGTCGGTCCCCCCGCTCAGAATACGGGCCTGCCCGCCATTTTGCGAGAGCAGCCTGATCACCTCATTCACACTTTGCGCGGCTACGTATTCGAAGTTTTGCAAAGCACACCTCCCCAGGTTGGAAATGCCCGCGAAATCCCCTGTAAAAAATTATATACAATATTGACCCTATTTTCCACCGGATTGTGCTATATTGGGTTTACCTTCGATGTGGAGTGTAATGAATGGCTGACCCTTCTCAATGGAACCCTCCCCCATCTGCGGTGCCCATTTGGCCCGGCACGCCGCCCGGATTTAGCCCGGCATACGATCAAGCGCCCCCTACCATTGCCCCCTACCTGGCGCCCGGCGCAGCCCTGCATGGAGCAATCGTTGTGCTGCCTGGCGGAGGCTATGGCAAAAAAGCTCCCCACGAAGCCGAACCCGTGGCATTGTGGCTGAACAGCCTGGGCATATCCGCCTTCGTCCTGGATTATCGCGTGGCGCCATACCGCAGCCCCATACCCCTGTTAGACGCCCGGCGGGCGATTCAGCTCGTACGCAGCCGCGCCGCGGAATGGGCGGTCAACCCGCAGCGGGTGGGCATCCTGGGTTTTTCTGCCGGCGGGCACCTTGCCTCCTGCGCCGGGACGCACTTTGAATCACTGGATGGCCCGGAAGATACCGTCAGCCGCTACAGCAGCCGCCCCGACGCCATGGTCTTGTGCTACCCGGTCATTTCGTTTGGCAAATTCGGCCACCTGGGCTCGATGGAGAACCTGTTGGGAACCAACCCACCCGAAAGCCTGCGCGAAGCCTTCTCAAATGAGAAACAAGTTTCGCCGCAAACACCCCCAACCTTTCTCTGGCACACCGCGGACGATGGTTCCGTTCCGGTGGAGAACAGCCTGATGTTCGCCCAGGCCTTGCGCGCTTGCCAGGTTCCTTTTGAACTGCACGTGTTTCCCAGCGGACAGCACGGTCTTGGGCTGGCGACCGACCACCCGCATGCCAGCGCCTGGACGGCGCTGTGCGGCAAGTGGTTGAAGTCGCTGGGGTATTGAAAAATATTCCCGCAACTCTTCCGATGGGGCGCATGTGATGATATAATAGCGGTGGATGGTTGGAATAAAGAGCGTACTCCTATCCTGCCAGGAATGTCCCATCCAGTGATGACAGGGAGCCGGTTTTTCCAGGGACTTTATAGAGTTGGCGTGCAACAACAAAACCACCTGCCTCCCGAGCCATACAGAGCCAAAAGAACACTTTGGAAGCCGAAACACGGCATTGGCGGGAATAGAGAAAAATAAATATATTCACAATGTGAGCGCGGTAAAGTAATTATCCGCGTATTAAAATTCTTACCGAAGGACAACTTAGAAAGCCTTCATGCTTGTTCTCCATGCACATTGGAGTGCGCCTCGCCGTCCGGAGGAGACCGGTAGAGTCCTGTTTTGGGCAGAAGACTCGAGCTGCGTGCAGCCTGCCTTCCATTATGGCCGGTTACCGCAGAGACCCCGACCAAAAGCGCACCCCTATCAAACACCTATCGAATCGTTGAAAGAAGTCCTGCGCAGGCCTGAAGCAGCCCAGGATCGTGTGATGCTGTCTCTGCCCAGCACGCGCAGCGGACCGGTACCTTCGCCGCGCCTTGAGCACTATTGGACGCTGGATTGGGAAACGCGCCCGTTCCTGGCCCCCTGGATCGTCAGCGGAGTGTGGTTCCCCATGCAGGAGGCCATGCAGGTGCTGCTGGACATTCCAACCATCGAGCGGCGCAATCGCGGCTTAATTGCTGGTGAAGATGCTCGCTACTGGCGAATCGCCACGACCCTGGTGCTGGAAGCCCTGGTGGCCCAAAAAGCCATTCCGGTGATCAGCCCGGCGCGCAGCGGATTCCAGGCGCGCTGGCTGACCGTATTGGACAGCCCGCGCGATGCGCAGCGCCTGGCCTTTATGGAAAAGAACATGCCGCCGGTTTCGAGAGCCGAGTGGCGCGATTCCAATAATCGGCCCAACCCCAAAGGACGGCGCGCACCCGCCAGGAGCGCGCCCAACGGCGATGAACAAAGCAGCAATGCCTTCTCCGTAGGCAGCATCTATCCGCCCACGCCGCGCGGGCTGCTCACTAGTTTTCTCAACAGCCTGTGCGACTCACTGGCGCGCCAATGGGGTACGGACCATATCCGCGCTACGGCGCCCCGCCCGGTCGCCCAGACAGACGCTCGCCCGGGCACTTATGAGGCGCGTTATGAGATGCAGAACGCACTTCAAAACCCCACTAACGGAAACCCGCGCCCCTTCCCGACCCTGGAAAATCACCCGGCTTACCACTGGCTGGCTGCCCTGTTCCGCGGCGATTCTACCATTCGCGGTTCTGCCGCCCAGGCCCAGGCCCTGGACAGCGGCTTCCGCGCCTGGATTCGCAACCTCTCGCTGGCTGGCGACACCACCTTCCGCATTGCATTCCGCCTGGAACCGCCAGATACGCAGGTGATCGACGCATCGGTCAGCGGGTCGGAACAACCCGTGCGCGACTGGCAGTTACATTACCTGCTGCAGGCGCGCGACGATCCCAGCCTGTTTATTCCAGCCGACCAGGTGTGGCGAACTTCCGGCAGCGTTATGACCCAATTGGGACGCCGGTTCGTCCGGCCTCAAGAGAAGCTACTGGCCGGCCTGGGTTATGCCGGGAGGCTCTTCCCACCCGTCGCGGAAACGCTGAAACGAAAAAGCCCTACCCATCTGGAACTGGATACCCGCCAGGCATATACCTTTCTGCGCGAAGCAGCCCCGGTACTGGAAGAGGCCGGGTTTGGCCTGCTTGCTCCACCCTGGTGGAACAAGCCTGGCGCGCGGCTCGGCATGCGGTTGCGCCTTTCTCCGGCCAATGGCATCACCAAAGATATGATTTCGCGCGGCAAGCTCAGCCTGCAGAACCTCATCCAGTACAACTGGGAGCTGTCGCTGGGCGAGACATCGCTCACCGAACAAGAATTCCGCGCGCTGGCCGCGCTGAAGACGCCCATGGTGCAGATCCGCGGGCAGTGGGTTCAGCTCGATCCGGAGCAGGTCGAAGCCGCCATTAAGTTCTGGGAGAAACAAAACCTGAACGGGCAGATCAGCATCCTGGAAGCCCTGCAAATGGGGATGAACGCCAATGAAATTTCTCCAGACCTGCCCGTGGAAGAAGTGGTCACCGAAGACTGGCTGACGGACTGGATGGAACGCTTCAGCAAGCCGGGCAAAGTCAGCGAGCTGCCCCAACCATCCGGGCTGACCGGCGAGCTGCGCCCGTACCAGCGCTTTGGTTATGCCTGGCTGACCTTCTTCCGCGAATGGGGCTTGGGCGCCTGCCTGGCCGATGATATGGGCCTGGGAAAAACCATCCAGACCCTGGCCTTGTTACTGAAAGAGAAAGAGAAGCTGGGCAAATTCTCGGCCCCCGTGCTTCTGGTTGCGCCAACCTCCGTAGTAACCAACTGGGAGCATGAAATCCGCCGTTTTTCACCCGGACTGCGCACCTATATCCACCAGGGCCCCACGCGCCTGCGCGGCGAGGCCTTCAGCGATATCCTTCGCAACGTTGACCTGGTGCTGACCAGCTACGTGCTGGCGCGCCAGGATGCGGATTTTCTGCAGGCGGTTCACTGGCATGGCGTTATCCTGGACGAGGCCCAGAATATCAAAAATCCATCCGCGCGGCAGACCCAGGCCATACGCCAGTTCCCGGCCAATTTCCGCCTGGCGCTCACCGGCACGCCGGTCGAAAACCGGCTGATTGAACTGTGGTCGATCATGCATTTCCTCAACCCCGGCTACCTGGGCACGCGCGATGCCTTCCGCACCCAGTATGTTCTGCCCATCGAGCGCTATAACGATACCACTGCCGCGGAGCGGCTGCGGAAAATGGTTGGGCCATTCATTCTGCGCCGGGTAAAGACCGACCCGAACGTTATTCAAGACCTGCCAGAAAAGATCGAGGCGAAAGTTTACTGCAACCTGACGGAAGAACAGGCGACTCTGTATGAAGCCGTTGTGCAGGATGCATTAAAGAAAGTAGAAGACAGCGACGGCATCAGCCGGCGCGGCAACGTGCTCAGTATGTTGATGCAGTTGAAGCAGGTCTGCAATCACCCGGTTCAGTTCCTACACCAGGTAGACACAATCCCCCCCGCGGAAGTAAGCTCGTGGGTGGAGCGCAGCGGCAAGCTGGAACGTCTGGTGGAAATGCTCGAAGAAATCCTGGCCGAGGGAGACCGCGCGCTGATCTTCACCCAGTTTGCTGAGATGGGCACGCTCCTGGCCGAAACCCTGCCGCAGGCGCTCGGCAGCCAGGTGCTGTACCTGCACGGTGGAACCCCCACACGCGCGCGCGACGGCATGATTCACCGCTTCCAGCAGGACCCGAATGGACCACCCGTCTTCATCCTGTCATTGAAAGCTGGCGGACTCGGGTTGAACCTGACCCGCGCAAACCATGTTTTTCACTTCGACCGCTGGTGGAATCCGGCAGTGGAAAACCAGGCCACCGACCGCGCTTTCCGTATTGGGCAGAAGCAAAACGTACTGGTGCATAAATTTATCACCGCGGGCACGCTGGAAGAAATGATCGACGATATGATCGAGAGCAAAAAGGGCCTGGCCGAGACGATCCTGGGCAGCGGCGAGAGCTGGTTGACCGAATTGAGTACGGCGGACCTGCGCGAGCTGGTTCAGCTCCGAAAGGGATAGAACGAAATGCCACACCACAGGCGCGGCAACGATAATCGCAACAACCGGCGTAATGAACAACCCGGAGAAAAAACCCCACAGGCGGATGCCTCCTCGCCAGAAAATCCGCCGGGGCAGGATAAGGCGCAAGGCCAGGCGCGCAGCCAGGCAGGCCAGAGCAGCCGCTCCAGGCAGCGCAGGCCCGGGAGGCGCCCGTCGTCCGGTGTGATCCTCAGGGAGATTTCGCCATCCGAGGTGAACGAACGGTTAAACCAGCGTGGAAACCAACGGCAGGGGAAACCCCAGGCCAGCGACGGCGCGGCCCCCCAGCCAAACGCCCCCCGCCGGAGAAGCGGGCAGCAGGGGCAGGCGCGCAGCCAGGGCAACACGCCGCAGCGAAGAAACCCCGCCGGGAAAAGCGGCGCTCAAAACAAAAACACATCGGGCAAAAACACCTCCAACCGGGCAAAGGATAGTGTGATTACACCCTCCAGCAAGCCTGGCAGCCGGACCTCCGGCGCCCCTCGCCGGGGTTATTTTGTCCAGCGCAGCAGTTTCACCGATCGGGGCGCTCCATCTATGCCCATCCGCACCAATAAGGGCATCAAAGCGCGCAACCAGCGCGGCCAATTCAGCCAGAACTGGTGGGCCAGGCGCTGGATTGAAGCCATGGAAGGGCTGGTGGACCAGGCGCGCCTGCAGCGCGGGCGCAGCTACGCGCGCAGCGGGCAGGTGCTTTCGCTGGTCGAAATGGGGAACGGCATCGAAGCCAGGGTACAGGGCTCGCGCCCCAAGCCATATGAAGTCACCATTCAGGTGACGCCGCTCAACGACCGGCAGTGGGACCAGGTGATCGATGCCCTTTCCGAACAGGCGCTGTTCACCGCGCAGCTCCTGGCGGGCGAAATGCCCGGAAATATCGAAGATGCCTTCAACACCGCCGGGGTCAGCCTCTTCCCCACCCAGACCGGCGATCTGTCATCGGACTGCACCTGCCCGGATTGGGCCAACCCGTGCAAGCATGTGGCCGCCACGCACTACATTCTCGGCGACCGTTTCGACGACGATCCTTTCCTGCTGTTCCGCATGCGCGGGCGCACCCAGGAAGAAATCCTGGAAGCCCTGCGCCAGCGCCGCTCCGAAACCGGGGAGTCAACCGAGGAACCGGCGCCTGAAGAAGAGCTGGCTGTCGAAGTCGAAACCGTCACGCCGCTAGAAGACACAATTGACCGCTTTTGGGAGCCTGTCGAACCACTGGACACCTTCCCGCTCACCATACGGCTGGCCTCCGTTGATATGGCGCTGTTCAAGCGATTAGGCGAGCCGGGCTTTATGGGAGGCGAATCCATCCAGGCGCTGCTCAAACCCTTCTATGATGTGTTCACGCGGAATGCCCTGCGGGCAGCCTACAGCGAAGAAGAGCCGCTTGAGAGCAATAATGGTAATGGCGATGGCAATGGCCGCGACGTCCAGGAATAACGGTTAGCAACCTGTCAGGGGTACCCATGGAAGATTCAACCCGCACGCTGGTGATGAAATTTGGCGGAACATCCGTCGGCACGGTAGAGGCAATGACACAGGCAGTGCGGATTGTTTGCGACACGCACGCGAAGTGGCCGCGCATGGTGGTGGTCACCTCGGCTCTATCTGGGGTGACCAACCTGCTGTACGACAGCGCCACCCAGGCGGCCCGGGGGGATATGTCCGTATTCCACAAAGCCGTCAGCGAGCTGACCAACCGGCACCAGGAACTGATCGATGCGCTGATCACCAACCCGGCCCGCAGGCACCAGATCCACTGGGAAATCAAGCACCTCATCGTCGACTTCTCCAACCTGTGCCAGGCCATCAACGTGCTGGGCGAGGCGTCGCCCCGCGCCCTGGATGCGGTATCCGCGCTGGGGGAGCGGCTGGCGGTGCGCATTCTGGCCGCCGCGGTCGAAAACGCCGGGCTGCCGACGGAGTATATCGAATCGACCCACCTGGTCGTGACGGATGATCACTTTACCAATGCCCAGCCAGATATGGCAGCCACCACCATGCGTACCCGCCAGACGGTGCAGCCCATGCTGGCTTCCGGACGCATACCGGTGGTCACCGGTTACATCGCCGCCGATCCGTCCGGCATCACCACCACCCTGGGGCGCGGCGGCAGTGATTATTCAGCCTCGATCCTGGCTGTGTCGCTGCAGGCAGACGAAGTCTGGATCTGGACAGATGTGGACGGCGTAATGACCGCCGACCCGCGCATGGTCCCAGGAGCGGCGACCCTGCTCGAGCTGACGTACCACGAAGTGGCTGAGATGGCCCATTTCGGCGCAAAAGTGCTGCATCCCAAGAGCATCCACCCGGTGATCGAAGCGGGCATCGAGCTGCGCGTGCGCAATACTTTCAACCCCTCCGGGCCGTTTACCCGCTTGGTAGGGGATGGCTGCATCGATCATAACGGCACCATCCGCGCAGTCACCACCATACGCGGGCTGCGGCTGGTCACCCTGTCAGGGCGCGGGATGCTGGGCGTTCCCGGGGTCGCCGGGCGCATTTTCTCCGCGGTTGCCACCACCGGGGTCAGCGTCCCGCTGATTATCGAGTCCACCTCCGAACAAGCCATCTGCTTTCCGGCGCCTAAAGAACTGGTCCCGGTGGTTATCCAGACCATTCAAGCCCACCTGAGCAGTGATTTTCAGCGCGGCGATATCGACCGGGTTCACGCCAGTGAAGATGTAGACATCATCACCATCATCAGCCCTGGGCTGCGCACCACGCCGGGGATCGCCGGGCAAATATTCGGGGTACTGGCTCATGCAGGGATCAACGTTCTGGGCATCTCCTTCGGCGCGTCTGATGTTTCCATCAATCTGATCGTGTCCGCTTCGGATACCCAGGCGGCTGTAAGGGCATTGCATACACTGGTCCAGTGATAGAATAGAGTAATTCCCCTAACAGTCCATCTCGAGGAGTTCCTCCATGTCGTTTGCGGATGGGTGGGCAGCCATCAACCTTGAAATGCCAGCGCGCGTGCCACACACGGAATATTCGGTGGATAGCCATTGGGACGTTGTGCGGGCCGTCACCGGGATCGAAGTTGGGCCAGAGAGCGCGCCAGAAGCACAGAGCAATGCTTCTTTTGCCTTCATGAAGGCCATGAATTTCGATTTCCGCTGGAGCACCCTGCTGCACAACCAGCCATTTGGCGACCTGCGCACGCGCATGGGGCACGGCGAATATGCCGCCGGCGGAACAGACCTGGACGCCCAGACGTATTTTCCATTTCATACCCCGGAAGAAGTGCTGCGTTTTGACTTTGAGCGCGCTTATGGCGTTCCCGAGCGCGCTGAGTGGAAACACCAGTTTGAGGAACATTATCGAAAGGTATGCCGCGAAACGCCCGACCTGGTAAACATGACCGGCGTCTATACCACTACTATCTCCGGGATGCTGGAGATATTTGGTTGGGAGATGCTGCTGCTGGCAGCCGGTACCGGCCCGGCAGAATTTGGTGAATTGACCAGCCGGTATGCGTCCTGGATTCTGCCCTATTTCGAAGCCCTGGCCGAAGCCGATGTCCCCATCGTCATGGTGCATGACGATATTGTCTGGTCATCCGGGCCTGTTTTCTCTCCTCGCTTTTATCGCAGCTTTATCTTTCCTAACTACAAAAAGCTCTTTGCTCCACTGCGCGACGCGGGAAAAAAAATCATGTATACATCGGATGGGAACTATTCATCATTTATCGATGATCTTGCTGCCTGCGGTATCCACGGGTTCGTCATGGAACCCACCACGGATATGGCATACATTGCGGAGAAGTATGGGAAAACCCACGCGTTCATCGGCAATGCGGACACCCGCATTCTACTCTCCGGCACGCGCGAGCAGATCCGCGCCGAGGTGGAGCGCTGCATGTCGATTGGCAAGGCATGCCCAGGCTTTTTCCTGGCCGTCGGCAACCACATTCCCAGCAATACGCCCATGGAGAATGTTCTTTATTACTTCGAGGTTTACGAGGAACTGAGCAAGCGCTAAGGTCGCCTCGCTCAGTCCTCCATCCACACTGTCCGGTCCTCGAATGAAGGGCGTTCGCGCGGCTCAGGGAGGGGCTCGGGATAGCCAACATAAATAAACGCGATCAGGTGCTGGTCGGGTTCCAGCCCCAGAAATGCCTTCACCTCGGGCTGCATGGCGCTCGGCCCGGTGCGCCACATGGCGCCCAGCCCAAGCCCGCTGGCAGCCAGCAAGATATTCTGCGCCGCAGCGGCTGCCGCGCAAACATTTTCAATCTCGATCACTTTGGGCTCGGCGGGCTTGTCGACCCCCACCGCGATGATCAACGGCGCGCGCAGCGGGCGCGCCCGTTCGGTGTTTAACTCCGCGGCTGTGCAGTCGGGGTGGCGGTTTTGATATGCCTGTGCCATCGCTTCGCCCAACCGGCTGCGCGCATCACCGGTCAGCACGATGAAACGCCAGGGCCGTACGTGATAATGGTTCGGCGCCTGCACTGCGGCGGACAGCAGTTTTTCAATCAGCTCGCGAGGCAGCGGGTCTGGACGGACTTTGGGGACCGAGTGTCGGGAAAAGATCAATTTTAAATCTTCCATGGGTTGTTCCCTCCTCATCCACCAAGATTACCATATTTAACCAGAGCAGCCATTAAGCCGCACAGGCTTTCCGGTGCGCGCCGACTCGTATACCGCCAGCACGATCTCCAACGGTTTGCGCCCCTCGGCTCCGTTCACCAGCGGCTCGCGGTCTTCGCGGATCGCCGCGATCATATCGGCGATCTGGCGTTTGTGCGAGAGGTGCCAGATATCTTTGCTGGATGTGCCGCCGATAAAGCCGGTCGGCTCGGGTTCTACCGGGCATGGCTCCTGGCTGCGCAGATGCCACTCGGAAACCTGATCGTTTTCGATAATGACGGACCCATTCGAGCCATAGATATCCAGGCGGGCCACAAAACCCGGGTACGCCGCCGTGCTGCCTTCCAGCAAGCCGATGGCCCCAGAGCGAAATTTGAGCGCGGCAACCGCAATATCTTCCACCTCGATGCGTTCGTGTGCGCGGCTGCTGCAGTATGCGTGAAGCTCATCGACCGGGCCCATAATGTACTGGAGCATATCCACGTAATGAATCGACTGGTTGATTAACGCCCCGCCGCCGTCCAGCGCCCAGGTGCCGCGCCAGCTTCCGCTGTCGTAATATTCCTGGCTGCGGTACCACTTGGTGTGCGAGCCACCAAAGTTCAACTGGCCGAGTTTATTCTCGCATACCGCCTGTTTGAGCGCGACAATCGCCGGGTCAAAGCGGTGCTGTGATATGCTGCACAACTTCACCCCAGCCTTCCGGCAGGCATCGATCAGCGCGTCAACCTTTTCCAGGGTAACGTCCATTGGTTTTTCAACAATGACGTGCTTGCCTGCCTGGGCTGCCGCGATACCGATCTCCGCGTGCAGGCCGCTCGGGGTCAGCACAATCACCACATCAATATCATCCCTACGAAACATCTCCCGATAATCCACATACACGTCCGCCGGGTAGGTTTCTGCCAGCTGGCTGGCCTTCTCAGAAACGATATCGCACAATGCCACCAGTTTTGCGCTGGTTAGTTCCACCACGCTGCGCGCGTGGATGGGTGCGATCACTCCGCAGCCCACCAGGGCGAACCGGATAGGATCGGTCTTTTCAACTGCATTCATATCCATGGTTATACTTGTTATCCTATAAAATGAACGTTACGCTTGAAGCAAGCCCTATTATAACGCGCAATGATTTGCTTTTCTGGGCTACAATACGAATGATTGCAACAAATCGGATCCAAGAATACCCCGGAGTGTAATGGAACCCATTCAATTTTCACCCTCGTGCTTCAGCAGCGGTGGAAAGCCGTTTTATCTGCTTTCCGGCGAATTTCACTACTTTAGGGTGCCGAAGCGCGACTGGCGAACGCGCATGCAGTTATTCAAAAAGGCGGGAGGTAACTGCCTGGCAACGTACGTACCCTGGCTGCTGCACGAGCCGGTAGAAGGCAGTTTTCGCTTCGAGGGCGAGGACTGGCTCGACCTGGAAGGCTTTCTGCAAATGGCAGGAGAGGAAGAACTGTACGTGATTGCCCGGCCCGGGCCTTACCAGTATTCCGAACTGGTCTATCATGGCTTGCCAGGGTGGCTGATCCAAAATTATCCGCAAATCCTTGCCCGGACCGTTCACGGAAAAACGATCGCCCATGCTTCTGTATCCTACACCTACCCACTCTTCCTGGAGAAGGTGCGCCGGTGGTTCAATGCCGTCTGCCCTATCCTGGCGCGCTACACCCTCTCACAGGGCGGGCCGATCGCCTTCACACAGATTGACAACGAGATCATTGGGATACATGAATGGTACGGTAGTCTGGATTATCACCCGGTCAGCATGGGCATTGGCAGAGTGGATGGAAAATACCCACGGTTTTTACAGCAGCGCTACGGCGCCATCGAAGCGCTCAATGCGACCTATGGCAGGAACTATCCTTCGTTCAAGTCTGTTCGCCCCATCCCCCGAAAAGACCCAGCCGCCGCTGTTCGGATCAGGAAAGATTATTTCGACTTTTACCTGGGCACGATTGCTGACTATGCGCAAACCCTCGTAGAAATGATGCGCGCCAGCGGCATTGACACGCCCATCATCCATAACTCCGGCAACCCGGGGATGAATGCCTATTTTCTCGAGACCGGCCAGCGCCTGGGCAGTGCGTTTGTGCTGGGTTCTGACCATTATTACAACCTGGACCAGACCTGGCCGCAGAATAACCCCACTCCGCAGTACGCCGCGCGCGTGTTTGTATCGCTGGAAATGCTGCGCTTGATGGGCTATCCACCGTCCGTGCTGGAGATCCCCGGCGGGTCCGCTTCGCACTGGCCGCCTGTCACCCCCAATGACGCCAAAACCACCTACCTGACCAACCTGGCATTTGGTATGAAAGGCTCCAATTACTATATCTTCACTGGCGGACCCAACCCGCCCGGGGCCGGGCAAAATACCGACTCGTACGATTACGGCGCGGGAATTGGCGCCAATGGGGAGATCCGGCCCCTGTGCAAAGCGCAGAAGGACTTCGGCGAATTTGTGCATGTCCACCCGCACCTGCTTACCGGCGAACGGCGCTGCGACTTCCGCATCGCCATGGATTTCGAACACGCCCGCTCCGAGCAGTATTGGAGCGAGCGCGGCCCGTTCCTGTTTTCCAATGTAGATGCCTGGCAGTTCCTGCGCAAAGGAGTACTGTCCAGCGCGCTGTGCGCCAGCCTGTCGCCATCCTTCGTGAACCTGTCAGCGGATGATTGGATCGGCGACACCCGTACGCCAGTAGTGGTTGCCACCTCCGTCAGCATGTCTGAAGAGAAACAGCGCCGGGTGATCCAGTTCCTGCAGAACGGTGGAAAGGCCGTCCTCACCCCGGTCACCCCCAACCTGGACGAGAACCTCCAGCCGCTGACCCTGCTGGAGGATTTCCTTGGCAGTCCCAGGCAGATCGCTGGCCCCGTGGGGATGGCTCGCCCGTGCATCGGGCCGGTAAGTAACGTATATGGGTCGATCTTCCCATTTACGCAGCTTCCGCCCGGCGCGCGAATCATCGGCACGGATGAACTCAGCGGGCAGCCCATCGCCGCTGAAATATCCATCCAGGGTGGTGGCCGGGCTGTTCTGCTGGGCTTTCACTGGACGCATGCAATGCGAGAGCATGAACGCATGCTGTCGCACGTATTGGGAGAGATGGGCCTGGAACAGGCGATTGTCTGCTCAAACCCCAACCTGTGGGCAACGCTTTACACGAGCCACAAACAGGCCACGCTGTTCGTCATGAACTTGTTCACCACCCCCATGGAAGCGCACATCCGCGTGCGCCTGCAGCCCGGCGGGCCGCTGGTTGACGTGGGCCATGTAAAAGTCGACCCGATCACGGTGAAGCCGGTTGATATTTAGAGGATTACCCCCACCTTATGGATAAACGCACCCACGCACTCTTTACGGACGCCGTATTCAAGGAAGCACTGGCGCGGTTCGGCATTTCGCCCGACTCCATCCGAGAACTGGGCGGTTTTGAGAGCTTCATCTACGAATATGATCGGGATGGCAAGCCATCCATCCTGCGCATTTCGCACAGCCTGCACCATCCCCCCAACCGCACGCGCGGCGAAATGGATTTTCTCAACTATCTTTCACAACACGGCATGGCAGTTCCGCACCCAATCCCATCCCGCAGCGGCAGCCTGGTAGAGGTGATCGAGGTGGATGCCCAGCCGCCCGAAATGCCCGAGCCCTCATTCTTCTCGGTAGCAACCTTTGATAAGGCCCCCGGGGAAAGGCCATCCAAAGAAGACTGGACACCCGTTTTATTTCGGGAGATGGGCCGTTTTATGGGGCGCATGCACAGCCTGACGAAGCAGTACTGCCCTTCCCGACCTGAATTCCGGCGGCATGAATGGTTCGAAGACGAAGAAGATTACGCCGAGCGCTACCTGCCCCCTTCCGAAGCGCGGATCACCGCGAAGTTCGGACAGTTGGTCACCTACCTGAAATCCCTGCCGCGCGATCCGCACAGCTACGGGCTGGTACATGTAGATTTTCACCGCGGCAATTTCTTCGTGCACAAAGATCCGCAGGGCCCGCATATCACCCTGTTCGACTTTGACGATTGCACCTATGCGCATTTTGCATACGACATCGCCATGGCCCTGTTTTATGCGGTTCCTCACCACTGTGACTCGCCCGCTGACCTGGAATTCGCTCGCACGTTCTTTCGCAGCTTTATGGAAGGTTACCGGCTGGAAAATCACCTGGACCCGGTCTGGCTGAAAGAGATTCCTCACTTCCTCAAGCTGCGCGAAATGAACCTGTTCATCATCATCCACCGCAGCTTCGACATCAACCACCTGGAGCCCAGGGAAGCCAGTTTCATGGCGGATCGCAAGGAGCGGCTCGAAAACAATGTGCCTTACATCAACATCGATTTTCAATCTGTTCTTTCATAGTAAAATCAACCCGTGTTTTCGCAAGGTAACCTCTTCCGCTTTATAGGTACGCTGTTCGTTCTCACTTTCTGCCTGTCCGCCTGTTCTGTGAATCCAGATAGGCAGCCGCAAGTAGAGGAGGAAGGCACCCCGGTACCCACCCCCACCCGCGACCCTTCTGGCTACCAGGCGGTTCCCACCCGGTCGTGTCTCATCGCCGATTGGGCGGCAATGCAGAGCGACCGACCCCTGGGCGACCTGATCGCGTGGCAGCCCGGCACTAGCAGCCTGGCCTATATGGCCCCCGCGGATCGATCCTCCTGGTACATCGGCGAATTAATCATCGCGGTTGGCCCGGCTTACAAGGAGAAAATCAACCTGGCCCCGGGCGTACTGGCAAACGGTGACCTTTCCTGGTCTCCGGATGGCCAGTGGTTGGCCTTTTTGGCTTACCGGTCCAGTGAAGCTGTATACACCATCATGGTTGTTCGGGAAGACGGCAGCGAACTGACCGACTTATTCCCTACCGATTCGGCCCGTACGGATAGCCGCACAAGCCAGAAGGCCATCATCGGTTGGAAAGACTCAGACACCATTGAAGTGCTGTCCTCTTGTGGAGAATTGTGCCGGCTCTCTTATACGTTTAATCTAACCAGCGCCCAAGGGCAGGTCCCCAGCCCTACCCCCGTGGGCGATTATCACCAACTGGGGAAAAATCTGGAGATCCATCGCAACGAGCTGGATTTCAATGAGAAATCGTTTCCAAGGGCCATGAGCGATGACAGTTTCGACCCCTATCCAAACTGGTCACCGGATAAACAGCAGGTCGTTTACCTCGACCGGCGTGGACTGCTCTGGCTGCTCGATACCCAGGAAAAAATCCAATACTTGCTGGATATTGGCCTGCGCGATGTTTATGAAACGCAGTGGTCCTCCACAGGCGAGTATGTTGCCATCCGCGCCGAAGACCGCGCCTTCATTTTCAAGGTGCTGTGCGCCCAGACGGAACAATAATCGTGCGGCGAATGGTTGAATAGCCAAGAAATGTTCTCGTATTCTGACCTTATTATTGATAATTAGCGATATCCCGTGTTAGAATAAGCAGAACGCTGGAAGTATCTTTATCAATAGACCAACCATAATCCGGCGTTTTGCTCTTGTAATTCAACGGGTAAGAGACTCATTTTAATAGACCATTTCGGCGAATTACTTGGCGCACTTATTGGCGGAGGTTTTTATCCATGCAGAACGGCTCTTATCGGATATTCAAAGATAAAGTAGTGATCCGCATTAAAGATCGGTTGTGCGATACGCCCACCGAACTCTTATCCAGCAAGCTTTTCCTCCAAATCCTCAACCACTGCATCAAAAGCCTTGCCCGGCGAAATTCGCATTTGCTAAAAATCTTCGACCACGATGATATCGGCGGCGACGATATTCGCATGCTGATCGAGACGTTTCTGTTTCTGACCAAGCTACCCGCCGAGCTGGTGCCCCGCGTGGTAAAAGGCTCAGACCAGTTTTTCCGCAACCCCAGCCTGCTCAACGAATTCGTCGAATATCTGTATAACTACTGGCGCGAAATGCAGCGCCTGATCATCTGTGACTCGGAAGGCGAGCAGTTCGACCAGCGCCCATACCGCACATTCGATAACACGGTTGAAACGCTCACCCACCTGGTGCGCTCAACCTATCGGGATGTTCAGGAAAACATCACCGGCAATCACCCGCGCATTTTTCGCCAGGTACGCGCCGGCGCGGAAATCGCCACCATCGCGTTGACCAAAGACATCAACTATCCCGACAGTTCGTTCCGCATGCTGAACGATATTTCCGTCATCCGCCAGGTAATTATTTACCCGCCGCTCATCTTCAATCCCCCAATGAACAAACGCTCGGGGTCTTTTGAGCGCGTCAACCGCAGCCCGCTGGATTTCATCAACATCCGCAAAGACGAGTGGCTGTGCTACCCCGCCAAGGTCGGGCAGCTGCTGATCATGGTTTACTTCAACCTGGACTTTTTTGAGCTGGGCTTTTCATTATGCAACCTGTTCGAGCTGGCTGGCGATGAAGACCTCAAGCGCCGGCCCGATGCGATCTATCTGTTCGGTGTGCCGGAAGATCAATTCCCACTTCTCGGAAAATCGCAAACCATTTTTTATGATGATGGCACGCTCGATGGTGTTCTGATAGGCGCGGTGCCGAATTCGCCACAGTACGGCTATTTCGGCTACCTGAAGAAAATGATCCTCACCCTGCACAACATCAAGATGATGAAGATGCGCCGCCTGCCATATCACGGCGCGATGGTGAACCTGGCGATCCGCGGAAAACGCAGCTTCTCCGTGCTAATTATGGGAGATACCGGGGCCGGGAAATCAGAAACCCTCGAAGCGCTGCGCAGTGTTGCCGGGGACGATGTCAATGAGATCACCACCATCGCTGATGATATGGGCTCGCTGGAACTTTCGGCGGAAGGTTGCGTGACCGGTTACGGCACCGAAACAGGCGCATTTGTGCGCCTGGATGATTTGCAGCCTGGTTTTGCCTTTGGCCAGATTGACCGGACCATTATCATGAGCCCGGCCCAGGTGAACGCCCGCGTGGTAGTCCCGGTCACCACGTACGAGAACATCATGAAAGGCTTCACCCCCGATCTGGTGCTTTACGCGAATAACTATGATCCGGTCGATGAAGCCCACCCCTTGCTGGAAAGGTTCAACAGCGCCGATGAAGCTATCCGGGTATTCCGGGATGGCGCGGTAATGAGCAAGGGTACCACTACAACTTCAGGATTGGTAAAGACGTACTTTGCCAATATCTTCGGCCCTGACCAGTACAAAGAGCTGCACGAACCGCTGGCGGAGAATTATTTCAAGGCCATGTTCGATCTTGGCATCTACGTGGGGCAAATGCGCACGCGTTTAGGTCTTCCGGGCCAGGAGCGTTCCGGGCCGGAAGCCGCCGCGAAGGCGCTGCTGGAAACCCTTAAAAGCATGTAACCTGTATTGGAGTAAATGTGGATTTTGGGACATTTCGCTCAATTGAAGGCGACACCATCCTTTCGCCTTCCCTGCCGCGTCTGGCAGTTCGTATCGGCCCCGACTTTGTCTACCTGGGGAAGCTCTACTATATCGCCGCAAACACCTATCACGTGGAGCAATTCATCTTCCTGGACCCGAACAGCCTGGGCCTCGTTACCAGAGTGATGCTGGTGCAGTTCGCCGGATTTCTAGGGAACAAAGAAGGCGCGTATAACTACTCGCATCAAAAAACCGTCCAGGTGAATGATGAAGCGTTTTTCTATGAAGAAAAGCAGGTACATATCGATGACTATGTGAGACGCTTCCCAAACAGCGATCTGGGCCACGCCGCCGACTATATTCGACAGCGTTCTTATACGCTGGCGGGGGATATGAACAGTCACCGTTTCACCCGGCTGGTCAGCCCCGATGCGCGGAGCGAGTTTGCCATCATATACCTGGAAGGCAGTCCGGAAGGCTCCACTCCAGGCAGCACGCTCTCCATTGATGGCAGCCAAACGCCGCAGCCGCATGTGCTCAACTGCTTTTCTATTGTCCCATACGATTCCGTCGTGAGCGAATAATACGGCTGTGATATAGTTACGCGATGATGCGTTCGAAGAAAATCTTGCTGTACTGTATGCTGCTCATCATCGCCGGTTGTTCGCAGCCGCAGCAGCAGCCCACCATCCTCCCAACCATTAGCCTGCCATCCGAAACGCCTTTCCCTCCGACGGCGACGCATACACCCCTGCCGACCAGCACCCACACACCAGCAGCCACGGAAACACCCGTCCCCAGCCCTACCCCAACCCCCGCCGTGCTGATCGGTGCTGGCGATATTGCCTTTTGCGGCAGTGAGCCGCCGTATGATGGCGACGAACAAACCGCCGCCATCATTTTGGGCCTGCTTGAGCAGGAGCCGCATGCGGTGGTTTTCACCAGTGGCGACACCGTCTACGGCGATGGGACGATGACCGAGTTGAAGAAATGCTTTAGCCCATCCTGGGGGCAGTTCAAGGATCGCATCCGCCCCTCGCCTGGCAACCACGACTACCAGACCGATCAGGGCGCTCCGTATTATGCGTACTTTGGGGCTGCCGCCGGCGAACCGGGGCTGGGTTATTACAGCTACGATCTGGGCGAATGGCATATCGTCGCCATGAACAGCGTATGCACCGATATTGCCTGCGGTCCCGATTCGCACCAGGTGCAGTGGTTGATAGAAGACCTGCAAGCCAGTAACAGTAAATGCACGCTGATGTACTGGCACCATCCCCGCTTTAGCTCCGGGCTTGCCGCCGGAACAAGCGCAGTTTCCGCCTTCTGGCGTACTGCCTATGAGATGGGCGCGGACGTAGTCGTCAACGGGCACGACCATAACTATGAGCGGTTCGCCCCATTGGATGCAGGTGGAAACGCAGATACCAACGGCATCCGACTGTTTATCGTTGGCACGGGCGGCGCAGTCCTGCGGGAAATGGGGGCCATCCGGGATCACAGCGAAGTGCGCTACAGCGGCACGAACGGCGTAATCGCTTTCCGCCTTTTTACCGGGCAGTACGAATGGCAGTTCATCCCCGCCGATGACCCAGCCCTCACCGATACGGGCGTTGGGATATGCCATTAAGCGTTTTTCCTCCTGTTTTCACCCCAAAACGCCCCACGCGGGCAGATTCTTTGCTAAAATTTAGATACGCGAAAACCATCCTTTTCTCATAAATACTGCCAGACATGAGGCTGCTATGCGCTTCGACCATATCGTCATTCACGTAAACAATGATGCCGAGGAACTTCAGGCGATGAAATCCATGTTGAACGCCAATGGGTATCCATTCGACCCAGCCAGAGGAAAGCGCAACCGCTATATCTTCTCCAGTAATCTTAATATTGGCAGCGAATATATCGAGATTGTGCGCCTTTTCAGGAAAAAAGCAAGGAACTGGATGCCAATATGGACCAGGGCGTACGATCAAGGGCAGCGCGGCGCCTTCGCCATCTTCATCGAGGTTGAGGATGTCGAGCGGGCTGCCGTGGCCTTGAAACATGCTGGCATCGCCGCGCTGGGGCCGGCAGTACTGACCTACCCTGCTTTCTTTGGGCTGGTGCAGCTCGAAAGCCCGTATTTTATTTACTACATGCCCAATTTCCCAGGCAGCAACCTGATGATCGCTTTGATGCAGTACAAGAAGGAGAATGGTCGCGAAATATACCAGGCCGGAATGCAGCCTAATGCCGTTGAGCACGGCATCCACGGCATCCGCCGGGTTGAGGTCGCGCTGCCCCAGTTCGCGGAAAGCGTGGACATGCTCTCCAAGATATTCCCCGAGCTGGAAGAGGAAAACGGCGGCCGGGCAGTTCAACTGGAAAAGACCCGCCTGATCCTCAGCCAATCGCCGGATGAAGAGACGCACGTCTGCCTCAAAACGATCACCTCGCAAAAAGCATTTGCGGGGAAAAAATTCAATATCGACAATGTAGACCTGGTCACCATTGGCGGATAACGCGTGATGACGCGAGATGATGTAGGACAAAGCAGGGAAAAATGAATAATCCTATCCCACGGCCCGAATACCCGCGCCCGCAGTTTGTGCGTGACGCCTGGATCAACCTGAACGGCGTCTGGACGTTCGCTTTTGACCCGGGCAAGTCTGGCGCGCAGCGCGGGCTGCCCGCCGCCAGCGGCTTTGACCGTTCGATCCTGGTACCCTTCTGCCCGGAAAGCGCCCTCTCAGGCGTGTCACATGCGGATTTCATCGAATGCATGTGGTACCACCGGGCGTTCACCCTCCCTGCCGATTGGTCCGGCAAGCGCGTCATCCTCCACTTTGGGGCTGTTGACTACGAAAGCGAAGTGTTTATCGATGGGCAGCCTGTTGGGCGCCATTGGGGCGGCACGGTCAGCTTCAGCTACGATATCACCCGTTATGTAAAACCCGGACAGGAGCACAACCTGGTGGTGTACGTGCGGGATGAAACCCGCTCGGGCGTGCAGCCGGGCGGCAAGCAGTCCGAAAAGGTTGGCTCATACGGCTGCATGTACACCCGCACCACGGGAATCTGGCAAACGGTCTGGATGGAAGCGGTGGATGAACATGGGCTGCAGTCCATCCACACCGTCCCCGACCTGGATGGTGCGCGCTTTATCATCACGCCGACCTTTTATGCGGTCAGGCAGGGCCTGTCGCTGCGCGTCACGCTGCGCGATGGTGAACAGGTGGTCGGCCAGGACAGCGGGCCCGCGGTCAACGGCATACCGGTGATCGTCTCCGTCCCACAGCCCAGGCCCTGGTCGCCTGATGCGCCCTTTCTGTATGATCTGGACCTGGAAGTGCGGGATGCCAGCGGCGCAGTCCTCGACCACGTAACGGCCTACGCCGGGCTGCGCAAGGTCCACGTGCAGGATGGCAAGGTGTACCTGAACAACCAGCCCCTGTTCTTGCGCCTGGTGCTGGACCAGGGCTTTTACCCGGATGGCATCTGGACCGCGCCTTCGGATGATGCGCTGAGACGCGACATCCAGCTTTCCATGCGGGCTGGCTTCAACGGCGCGCGCCTGCACCAGAAAGTTTTCGAAGAGCGCTTCCACTACTGGGCCGACAAACTTGGTTACCTTACTTGGGGCGAGTCTTCCTCGTGGGGCATGGATGTAAAGAACATTCATGCGGCGCGCAACTTCCTCTCCGAATGGCGCGAAATCATCTGCCGCGACCGCAACCATCCCTCGATCATCGCCTGGACCCCCTTCAACGAAACCTGGGATACCGGCGACCGCCGCCAGCACAACCGCCTGCATATCGATGCCTACGAGCTGGCCCGCGCCCTCGCCCCCACCCGCCCGATCAACGATGCCTCGGGCTATTCCCACGCCCGCACCGACCTGTGGACGGTGCACACCTACGAGCAGTCGCCAAAGGAACTCGATGAGCTGTTAGTGTTGAAAGACGGACAGCCCTGGCGCAACTTCCCGGACCGCGAGGCCGATTACGAAGGCCAGCCGTACATCGTGGATGAGTTCGGCGGCATCAAATGGGTGCCGGAAGATCGCCGTCCTTTCTCGGAAATCTCCTGGGGCTACGGCGAAGGCCCGCGCTCTTTGGAAGAATTCTATGCCCGGCTGGAAGGCATGCTTCAGGTGATGTATAAGCACAAGCACATCGCCGGTTACTGCTACACCCAGCTAACCGATGTTGAGCAGGAGCAAAACGGTATCTTCAACTACGACCGGACGGAAAAGTTCGATATGCGAAAAATCGCCACCATTTTCCGTGGGGAATAAAAGGGGTAGGTATGTTTATACGTTCCCGTCTGGCGGGTTTCTTCTTAATCTTTACCTTGGTTTCTTGTACCACCCGTCCGGCAGCCCTGCCCACCGCGACTATGCCACCCGGCCTCCCCGCGACAGACACCGCCCCACTGCCTCTGCCGACTCGCACGCTCAGGCCCACGGAAACGCCTGTCCCTACCTATACGCCCCAGCCCAGCCTAACCAGCAGGCTGATCAGCGGTGCGCTGCCGGTGCCCAGGCCGCTCGCGGGCGAGGCGCCCTGGCTGATTTACCCCTGTGATGAACCGAACCCCAACGGCGTTCTCTTGATTGCCAGCGGCAACGGCACAGGCTGTGTGCCGTTCACCCTGCCCGCTTCCATCCCTGCCGATCGGACCTGGATATCCTCTACCACATCTCGCGGCAGCTACGCGGCTTTCCGGGTGGGGATTGACCCTCGCAAAGCCGCCAGCAGGGATGCCGTGTTCCGCCTGCAGCCTAACGGCCTGGATGACCAGCTTTGGATCGTCAAGCTGCCGGAAAACCGGGTCATTCGCAAGATCACGCAGATCGACAGCAATGGCTGGCTGCGGATCGAGCAGATGTGGAAGGAGACCTCCGGAGCGACGGAAAAGATCCCCCTTCCCCTGGCGGTGATCCTGGACCCCGGCGCGTACCGCTGGTCGCCAAACGGCAGGTACCTGGCCTATACCGGGATCGATCAGCAGGGCGTCGACCTGTTTGTTTACGACAGCCAGCAGGATTCTATCCGCCGCATGTCGCGCGGGCATAACGGAGCATACATTTGGGACTGGTCGCCAGACAGCAAGTGGATGGTTTACCACGAGATGGCTGCCTGCCCGGTAGACGAAACCGGCTGCCATCTCGGGCAGGGACCGCACTACTACGCCGTTTCCTTCGATGGTTCGGACTACCAGTTCGCCAACAGTTTCCCCGCCGCTGGAATCGATTGGATCTCCAAGAACAGCTACATCCTGAAAGATATCCCCCAGCAGGGGCTCAGCAGCCGCCTGGCGCGCATCGACCTGAAGTACGGCACGGTGACGAACCTGTATCAGGGGCCTTTCTACGCTTACACCTACGTGCCTGAAACCTATGTAACCCGCCAGGAGCGCTATCTGCTTAACCTGCCCGCCGCGCCAGGCAGCGACCGGCGCGCCGGAATTTACGATCTGTACCCTACCTTTGCCAAAGACCGGCTCAGGCCATTTCACCTTGGCAGCTATGCGGATTATTACATCCAATGGGAGCGAACGTTGGAGCGCTTTGTGCTCGCGAAGACCATCACCGAAGAGCCCGCTCCGCAGAGGGATGTGCGCCTGGTTTCTATCGTCCTGCAAGAGCCGGTGGCGCTGGGGGTGCTGGGTTCGGCAGACCTCCACCTTTCACCGGATGGAAACTGGTTCACCGCTCGCCTTGCGGCAGGCCGCTGGGCGCTGTTCAGCAAAGAAGGCCAGCAAATCCTCGACCTCGGCAAGGCCCTGCCTGACCTGAGCCTTCCGGTTCGCTGGCTGAAGGATTCAAGTGGATTCTACTATTTCGCCGCCGGTGAGGTCTGCGGTAATGCTTTCGGCTGCGTATACCGCTTCGACCAGGCGCAGGGTTGGAAGCCCGTGCTGGTGGATATGTTCAAAGGCAGTGGAAATACAGCATCAGTCATCGAGCCGTAAGTCCGGCCCAGGTCAAAGCGCTGCCATACCAATCCTTCGGCGGCCCCAATATTCCACAGCATCTCCACTCCGGCCAAGTGAGTAATCATCACTGAATGGGTGCTCATCACCCAATGGGTGATCATCATCCATGACACTTGTCCTGTACAATAAACGGAATGGGCATGTTAAAATGGTGATAGATTATCGATGTACCCTTTTGAAAGAAGGTATCCCTGTGTCTGAGCTGCATGGCCTGGTGTTTGATATCCGCAAATATTCGCTTCATGATGGGCCAGGTATTCGCACCACCGTGTTTTTTAAAGGCTGCCCGTTGAACTGCTGGTGGTGCCACAACCCTGAATCCCAATCCCCCGCCCCGGAATTAATGGTCTGGGAATCGCGCTGTATTCGCTGCGGCACATGCATCGCAACCTGTGCATTAGAAGCCGCCGGGCTGCAGGCTGGCGCGGATACAGGAATGCACACCACTGTGGAACGGGAAATCTGCACGGTGTGCGGAGCCTGCGTGGCAGTATGCGCCGCCGATGCCCGCGAGGTGGTTGGCAAGCGCATGACCGTCGGCGAGGTAATGAGCAGCATCGAGCGGGATGTGGTTTTCTTTGAGGAATCAGGCGGCGGAGTCACCTTCTCCGGCGGCGAGCCGCTCGCGCAGCATGCTTTCCTGGCTGAGCTGCTGAAGGCCTGCAAAGCATCGGGCATTCACACCGCGCTGGATACATCCGGTTACGCCTCGTGGAAAGCACTCGACAGCCTGCGAGGAGATGTGGATCTCTTCCTGTTCGACCTGAAATTGATGGACGACGCCCGCCACCGCGCCTTTACCGGCGTCCCCAACGGGTTGATCCTGGACAATTTACGCGCCCTTTCAAAACGCGGGCATCATATCCAACTGCGCGTGCCGGTGATCCCGGGCATCACCGATGATGAGCAGAACCTGGAAGCCATCGGCATGTTTGCCGCCAGCCTGCCCCACCTTGAACGGGTCGATATCCTGCCGTACCATCTATCCGCGGCGGGAAAATACGAGCGGCTGGGCAAAACAAACCGCCTCGCCGGTACGGAATCGCCCACCGATGCGCGCCTGGAAGGGATCGCGCACCTGTTCGAGAAGTACCATCTACCCGTAAAAACAGGGGGTAAGCCGTGCCCGCTACAGAACGTGTAACTCGCCTCCGGCGCCAGTCACTGGACGCCGTTCCTGCCATTTCTACCGAGCGAGCGCGGCTGATCACGGAATTCTATTCCATGCGCAGCGGCGACTCCATACCCGTCTTCCGCGCAAAATCCTTTGCCTACCTGATGGAGCATAAAGCCATCTGTATCAACGAGGGCGAGCTGATCGTCGGGGAGAAGGGGCCCGCGCCGAAAGCCACCCCCACCTACCCGGAGCTGTGCTGCCACACGCTTTCCGACCTGGATATCCTCCATTCGCGCGAAAAAATCCCCTTTACGGTGCTGCCGGATGACCGCCAGTTGTACGCCGACCACATTATTCCCTTCTGGCAGGGCTTGACCATGCGCGAGCGCCTGTTTGCCGAGATGACGCCAGAGTGGATCGATGCCTATGAGGCCGGCATCTTCACCGAGTTCATGGAACAGCGCGCCCCGGGCCATACCGTGCTGGACGATAAAATCTACAAAAAGGGTATGCTCGATTTTCAACAGGAAATCGAGCAGTCGCTGGGCTGCCTGGATTTCCTGAACGACCCGCAGGCGTATGGAAAACAGGAAGAACTCAAAGCGATGCACATCGCAGCCGGCGCGCTGATCCGTTTTGGCGAGCGCCACGCGGAAAAAGCCCGCGCACTGGCAGCCAGGGAACCTGACCCGCAGCGCAAAGCGGAATTGGCGCGCATCGCGGAAATATGTGATTGGGTGCCAGCTCACGCGCCGCGCACCTTTTGGGAGGCGCTCCAGTATTATTGGTTCGTCCACCTGGGCGTAACCACTGAGCTCAACACCTGGGATTCCTTCGATCCCGGGCGGCTGGACCAGCACCTCTACCCTTTTTATCAGCAGGGTCTGGAAGATGGCACGCTGACCCGCGAGCAGGCCGAAGAACTGCTGGACTGTTTCTGGATCAAGTTCAACAACCAGCCCGCCCCACCCAAAGTTGGCGTCACCGCGGCGGAATCGGGGACCTATACCGATTTCGCCCAGATCAACATTGGCGGGCAGCGCCCGGATGGGTCCGATGGAGTGAACGATGTCTCCTTCCTGCTCTTAGATGTGGTGGAAGAGATGCGCTTGCTCCAGCCGTCGGCTTCCATTCAGGTGAGCAAGAAGAATCCCGACCGCTTTATCAAGCGCGCCGCGCGCATCATCCGCACCGGTTTTGGGCAGCCATCCATATTCAACCACGACCTGATCGTGCAGGAGCTGGTCCGCGCGGGCAAAGATGTGATCGACGCGCGCTGCGGTGGTTCGTCAGGCTGCGTGGAAGTCGGCGCGTTTGGCAAGGAAGCTTACATTCTGACCGGCTACTTCAACCTGCCCAAGGTGTTTGAGATCACCCTCAACAACGGCGTCGACCCACGCACCGGCAAGCAGATTGGCCTGGTCACCGGCGCCCCGCAGGGGTTCGCCACATTCGAAGAACTGTTTGCCGCCTTCGAAAAGCAGATCCGCCACTTCGTCGATATCAAAATCCGCGGCAGCCAGGTGATCGAGCAGTTGTATGCCGCCTACCTGCCCGCACCGTTCCTGTCGCTGCTGATCGATGACTGCATTGCCACTGGCAAGGATTACCATGCCGGTGGAGCGCGCTATAACACCTCGTACATCCAGGGCGTGGGGCTGGGTTCCATCACCGACTGCCTGGCAGCTATGCACCATCACGTGTATGAAAATAAAACCATAACCATGCCCGATTTGCTTGCGGCGCTGAAAGCCAATTTCGCTGGCGCCGAACGGCTGCGCCTTTTGCTCATCAATAAATCACCAAAGTTCGGCAACGATGACGACCGCGCCGACCGTTGGATGATGCGCGTCTTCGATGCCTATTACAACGCCATCGAAGGGCGGCCCAATGCGCGCGGCGGGCAGTTCCATATCAATCTGCTGCCCACCACCTGCCACGTCTATTTTGGCTCGGTCACCGGCGCCACGCCCGATGGGCGCTCCGCCTGGACCCCGCTTTCCGAGGGCATATCCCCGGTGCAGGGGGCGGACCGCTGCGGGCCGACCGCCGTAATCCGCTCGGCGGCCAAAATGGACCACGTCCGCACGGGCGGCACCCTGCTCAACCAGAAGTTTACCCCCCAGCTCCTGGCGGGGGAGGATGGCCTGGATCATCTCGTTCAGTTGGTGCGCAGCTACTTCAAGCTCGACGGTCACCATATCCAGTTCAACGTGGTGGATGCCGCCACACTGCGCGCCGCGAAGCAAAATCCCCAGCAGTACCGCGACCTGATTGTGCGCGTGGCCGGGTACTCCGACTACTTCTGCGACCTGGGCGAAGCGCTGCAAGATGAAATCATTGCGCGAACGGAACACGCGTTATTTTAGGGATGTATGCCAATTATCAAACGAGAGTACGGGAACGCATATTACGAAAACTGGTTGTCCCGCGAAGCCGCGGATTCACAGCGCAACCGGAATCGGGTTAGAGCACTGCTGGAATATCGCCGGGGTGGGCGCCTGCTCGAAATCGGCTGCGGGAAGGGCGGCTTTCTACGGCAGGCGGAGAAATTTTTCGATGTGGAGGGGATGGATATTTCATCCTACGCTGTCAACCGGATCAAGCCGCACTTTGGCGAGCGGGTGAAGGTGCACAACATTGAACACGGGACGCTGGCTCCCGGTGAATACGAGGTTGTCGCCGCTTTCAACGTTCTGGAACATTTACAGCACCCCAACAAGGTGGTGGATAAGATATCCAGCGCATGTTCCGCCAATGGGGTTCTGTATGGCTCGGTCCCCAACAATTTCGCCGTTATTGGCGGCGCGGCAACCCAGTTGAGCAACTTCTTTGACCGCACGCACGTCTCCACCTTCACCCCAGCCACCTGGCAGCGGATATTTCAACATGCCGGGTTTTCCAGGATCCACTTCTTTGGCGAGCTGACCATCGGGCCGAACATTTGCCACTATCTGCATGGCCGTTTCTGGCCGTACCTGTCTTTCAACCTGATGTTCCTTTGCGAAAAGGGTTCTTAAATGGACCGGGACGCAGTTCGCTGCCTCTAGCGCTGCGCCCCGGACGTGCCAAAAAAGGGACCAAAGATAAAAACGCTCTCGAGTTACTGCCTGAAACGATTGTTCCCTGAATTGCGATTGGGAATGTTCGCCCCATTAGCGTTTGGGCGGGGCCTGGCGTTCAGGCTGTGATAGGTAGGTTCAGGCCGGGCATAGGATGGCTCATACACGCCGCTGTCATCTTCATCGGCTGCGCTGCTAAAGCGGCTGGCCGGGCGTGGAGCAGCGGGCTGGGCATGTACGGCGTTCCGTTGGTAGGTTGAAGCAGGCCGGGGCGGGATCGCTGCCGACCCCAGGCTCTGGGGAATGCTCAACGGGCGCTGTGCCGGTACCTGCGGGCGGCTGCTGGCGCGGGTGCTCGCCATGCTCTGCAGGGGCATGCGCTGTTCGGCGCCGGGATGGAGCATGCGGTCCAGCGCCAGAGACAGCGTTCCGATGATGAGGATGCGGATGGTCCATACCATAATGGCGACAAAAATTGGTACCACACTGGTGATCGTGGATGGGTCAACCACCGAACCGCTTTGCACCTGGTGATTGGCAACCGCCAGCGAAACGCCCCACCAGGTCAGGATCGCGTTCATCGTCGCCGCCAGCAGCCACGCGCCAAACAGGTACCAGACTTCTTTTGGCTCATCTGCCCCCTGTTCTGGTGTAAACAGGCGCGCAATCCCGGCGAAGTCGATGCCGCAGAAGGCCAGCGCAAGGATCATCGACCAGGGCACACCGGCAAAGGTGAGATCGCCCAGCAAATCGGCCAGGGCATGGTCTGTCGTACTGTAGTTGAAAACCTCAAAGGCGATCAATGCACCCAGGATAATGACAACGAACAGAATTCCTGGTTTAATGTTCGCCATAGGATCACTGACTCTTTGGTTTTGACGCTGGTTCATGGGAAGCATGGGCGGCTCCTTTCCTGACAACGGTTCGATACCAGTATTGTAGAACAATTATTCTATATTGTCAAGAACGAATTTTCTATTAATTCCCACCCATGAAAACAAGGCACCCAATCCCCATTTCGCAAATCAAAGCCCTAAAGTAGCCCCAGTTCCCGCAGATACAGGTACGGATGTTCGAGAAAACCTTTGGTGATATATACGTGCTCCAGGTCCTCATACTGCACCTGCTCCAGTTTTCCCGAATCGCAGTTCAGGATGACCGCGCCGGGGAAGCCCATGAGGATCGGCGAATGCGTCGCGATGATAAATTGGCCCTCTTTATCCACCATCTCTTTCAGCATCACGAGGAAAGACAACTGCCGCTTCGGTGAGAGCGGCGCTTCCGGTTCATCCAGCAGGTACAGCCCGCCGGGGATAAAGCGGCCCTGGAACAGGTTGAGGTAGCTTTCGCCATGCGAGCGGGCGTCTACCCCATCGCCGTAGCGCGATTCCATTTCGCCCAATTCGCGCTGATAGGCCATTTTTGCCTGCTCCCTGGCAAATGCCGAGCGGTTTTTATAATCCCGCTCCACCTCTTCCAGCGACTGCTGCATTTCTTCGCGGGTTTTATCCATCCGCCGGGCAAAGCCGAAGAAATCCTCCGAGCGCATGAAAAAGCCCTTGCGCGTGCGCTTGCTCCACACCAGGCGCAGGTCTTTAGCCAGCGCGCGCAGCCCGGCAAGCGTCTGGTCGCGCTCTACGCCTTCGCCCCCCACGGTAATCGACCCTGCCGCGCAGGCTATCGCTTCCAGCAGGGTCGATTTGCCAGAACCGTTCTCGCCCACCAGGAAAGTGACCGGCGCGCTAAACGCCAGACGCTCCAGCGAGGCGATCACCGGCACTACATACGGGAACCGTTCGGGCCAGGGTTTGAATCGATGGACTTCAACCGCGCGAAGGTGAATCAATCCCGCACCAGCTCCGCTTTTGCCAGCATTTCGATCATCGCCACGACCGCCGAATTATCCAGGTCGCCAAAGCCCTGCTGAACCATGGCATTGAACAACTGGGTGTGAATCGCAGCCGATGGCAGCGGCACGCCAAACGCGCGGGCGCTCTCCATCACGATATTGAGGTCCTTGGCCTGCATGCGCGCCTTGAAACCCGGCTGGCGGTTGCCGCTGAATAGGCGCGGCGGTTTCACGTCCAGCGACCAGCACTGCGCCGCACCGCCTTTGATGGCCTCGACCACCTTGCGCGGATCAGCCCCGGCCTTCTGGGCAAAAATGAGCAGCTCGCCCATCGCCACCATCTGCGCCGCCACCATGATCTGGTTAGCCGCTTTGGCAATCTGTCCGCTGCCGGCCTCGCCGATATGGGTAATGGTTTTGCCCATCGCCTGGAACACTGGCATGACCTTTTCCAGCGCGCCCGCATCTCCGCCAACCATGATGGTCAGCGTGCCGTTGCGCGCGCCGATGTCCCCACCGCTCACCGGCGCATCCAGGGCCAGCACGCCTTTTTCCGCCAGCCGGGCGGCAACGCTGCGCGCCGTCTGGGGTTTAATCGTCGAGTTATCCACATAAATCAAGCCTTCATGCGCGCCCTGCAAGATGCCGTCCTTGCCCAGCGCCACCAGCTCCACGTCTGGCGAATCGGGCAGGTTGGTGAATACCACATCCACCTGGCGGGCAACTTCTACCGGCGAAGAAGCCGCCGCAGCGCCTTCCGCCACCAGTTCGTCCACGGCTCCCCGGCTGCGATTATGCACCACCACCGGAAACCCGGCTTTCAGAATGTTGCGCGCGATCGACTTACCCATCAGTCCCAGGCCAATATAACCGACCTTCAGCATGCCGTCCCTCCTAAAGCAATTGATTGGTTTGATTATAATAGAGGTTCCCCATGCGAGGCGCGCGTGATCCCAACCGCGCTCTCTGTATGGCGTCTCACCCCTTCTTGTAGAGGGCTACCAGCATCTTCACCGGCAGGCCCCACATCGATTTGCTCTGCACCTGTTGAACCACAAACCCATTCTGCCTTACCCAGTTTTCCACCGGGATCGGGCGGCAGTCCGCGTAGGCTGGCAGCCTGCGGTGAAACCATTCGTACAGCCGCACCATCGCCCCCGGGCGCTCCGGCAGCGACATGGCTACGATCCCCAACCTTCCATTCTCTCGCAGCACCCGAGCCATTTCCGCCACCACGGCAGGAATCTCCGGCGAGTCAAATAATTCCAGGGTAAAGGCCGCAAAAGCAGCGTCAAAACCGCCCGCAGCGAACGGCAGCCGCACCCCGTCACCCAGGCTGAGCAGAACATCTTGCCGCAGCCCTTTTACTTGCAGGCGCTTTCTGGCAGCCCGGGCCATGCCATAGGATAGGTCCACGCCAGCCACCCGGCAGCCCCGCCCGGCCAGGGTCGCCAGGGCATGACCGGTGCCAAACCCCAGCTCGAGCACGCGTTCCCCCGGCTTTGCGTCCAGCATCGCCAGCGCCTGCCGGTTGAACGCTTCCTCGCTTCCGGCCAGCCAATCATACCAGCGGCTCAGTCGATCGTATGCCGCCCGGGCAGACTGCCTGGAACGGGTTACCCGGCTGGCAGGGGAGGATGGGCCCAGTTCTTCCATCCCTCTAATATACCCCAACTATCTACTGGCCGGGTCAAAAAACAAAACTGGGGTACCGATAATCCGTCTTTTATCATCGATACCCCAGGTGGTTAAGGTTTGCTTACATGACCGCTGCTTTTTCCATCACAAAATCGGTTGTCTGGCCGCGTGCGTATTCCAGAACCGAGCGAATAATCTCCGCGTAGGTGGGGTGGGCGTGGATAATATCCGCCACCTGCTCCACCGGCGTGCCTAACGCGATCATATTGGCCAGTTCCTGCATCATCTCGGATACCCCGTGACCGATGGTCTGCGCCGCCAACACGCACCCTTCCTTGATCCACACTTTGATGAAACCCTCATCGTAGCCTTCAATTTTCGCCCGCAGGTTCACCGCAAACGGCACTTTGTAAACGCCCACGTCGCGCAGATCGACGGGCACCTGCCCAACCGATACCACCTCAGGGATGGAATAGACGACTGCCGGGATCACGCTGTAATCCATGGGCCGCAGCGC
This sequence comes from uncultured Anaerolineaceae bacterium, assembly GCA_964437595.1. GTDB lineage: Bacteria > Chloroflexota > Anaerolineae > Anaerolineales > Anaerolineaceae > DSYU01. The sequence goes on along the minus strand of CAYTHO010000003.1, from coordinate 69,952 downwards.
GCGCCCTGCCGCGGCCATGATGTTTTCGGCGGCTACCATGCCCTGCTGCATGCCCACGTGCGCCAGGATGGATTTACCGGTTGCATCCCCGATGGCCCATACGCCAGGAACGCTCGTGCGCATGTATTCATCGACGCAGATGCCTTTCGGGTCGTAAGCAATGCCCAGGCGGCCGAACATCTCTGCCTGAATCACCGGCGCGCGGCCAACAGCCACCAGCACAGCATCCGCCTCGATGGAGGCCATTTTGCCCGTGCGGCGGTCCTTTGCCTTTACGATGCCGTGGCGGCTGTCGACGGCCTCAACTGCCGTCACCTGGTGACCCGCCAGCACGCGCACCCCGTTTTCGATCATCAAGCGGGTCAATGTTTCCGATACCTCAACATCCATACCCGCCAGAATGTGGTCCAGGTATTCAACGATGGTCACCTGGCTGCCCAGGTTGGAGAAGATCGTGGCGAACTCCAGACCAATCACCCCTCCGCCAACAATCGCCAGGCGAGGGGGCAGTTCGCCAATGCTGATCAGGCGGTTGCTGCTCACCACGAATGGATTGTCCGGCCTGGCAAAATCGGGGATCAGCGGCTGCGAGCCCGTGGCGAGGAGAATGTTCTCTGCCTCGATGATCGTTTCCTCCCCCGAATAATGCATCTGATAACCATCCAGATCCAGCTTGCCGGCGCGGACGATGACCCGCCCAGGCCCGGTGACGCTGGCTTCGCCCAGGTAAATATCCACCCCGTAACTGCGCAGCAGTTCGGTCACTTCTTCGCGCGCCTTGACGATCACTTCATCGCGCCGGGCGGCAACCTCTTGAAAATTGATGCGCACATCACCAACATGAATACCGTAGCGGGCGCTTTCCTTTACCGTTCGGGCGATCTTGGCGGCTTCAATCATCGACTTGCTGGGTGTGCAGCCCCAGTTGGTACAGATGCCGCCCACATAATCGCGCTCAACCACAGCCACCTTCGCGCCCAACTGCGCCAGCCGTACCGCGGCAGTATGCCCGGCAGGGCCAGCCCCAATCACCACGGCAGTATATTTGGTCATGATGCTCCTCCAGTTTTACAAAGCAATAATCGTACCTTCGCAGTATAATCGCTCATACGTTGTTCTTTCAACATGATACCCGTTTCGCATCGCCAGAACGTTACGAGACCCGTTACGAAAGACTTTTACAGGCGGTATGCATCCTGATCGAGTTGCTCGGTTTTTTGCAATCATAGGCCTTTACCTGCTGCTCACCGTGCTGGGGCTGCGCCTGATTTCCCTGGTCAATATCGCATGGAAAGAGCGCATGTCTATTACGGCTGGGCAGGTCAGGCCGCTGCTGCCATCGATTGGCGAGTACATGATATCGCCGGACGGCAGGCAGGTATCCTTTCAACGCCAGGTTGAAGTGAACGGTGAAACCGGGTGGTTCAGCATGCCCATCCAAGGCGGCCCGGCGGTGGCATCTACTCAACCGGCCGAAAGGAACATCGACCCGTTTCAGGTGCGCAATAACCGCTTATACCTGCTTGAAGGCGCTGAATACGCCCGTATTTATGCCTCGCCGCGCGACTCGCGGGTTGGCGCTTATGATCGTTCTCCCGATGGCGCCGCCCTGGCGTTTGCCGGGTCCGCGCTGGACGGGATCACCGCCTTATACGTGATGGATGTGAACGGCAAGCTGAACTGGCTGGGCGACCATGAGAACATTACGTACATCGACTGGGCGCCAGATAATCAGAATATCGCCTTCATCGCAGACAGCAAAGGCACCAACCAGGTATTCATCACCAACCGGGATGGGCAGCAGTTTCGCCAGATCACTAACGATTCGATCCCCAAACAGCAGTTGTCCTGGTCGCCAGATGGACGGATGCTGTCCTATATCGTTTCCACGGTCAACAAGGTAGAGCCAGATGTGCCAGCCTCGACCGATGAAAGCCCCGTGGAGGGCACATCTACACCCGCCGCTGAAGGTCAAAATCCCGCCCCGGCCTTCTCCACCGAGGCGGCTCCGCTCCAACCATCGGGGCCAACCTATTACGCTAAGGCATCCACCGTCATGGTGATTGACGCCAATGGGGCCAATCCGCGCGCTTACTTGCAGCGCTATGGTGAAAACACGCCCCCAACCTGGGCCATTTCCGATGCAGGCCCCGAACTGCTGTACACTGTCCCCCTGAGCGGAAATACCAAAATTCAACATCTTTACGCCATCAACCCGGTTACCGGGCAAACCCGCCGGGTATATCCCCCGCAGGAACTCCAGGCGCTCGACTGCCCAACTACGCTAGCGGGCAGCCAGCCGGGCAGTATCAAAATCAGCATCGAAAACAGCGCCCTGGCTCCGGCGGACGTGCACATCCTGCTGCGCGCAAGATCGCAGCACTTCCCGGCAACGAGCAATATGAACACCAATATCATCCGTTCAGAAAGCATCACCATCCCTGGCGGAACCGTACAGGTGGTCGAATGGCCCATCCAGTCCCAGGCCGGACTCAAAACCTACCTGTCTGTGGTGATCAATCCCAGCGCCACCCTGCCCATGGATGAAGAACGCTGCGTGATCCAAAACGTCTACGACCACCGCGCTTCCTTCCTTCCAAACTTACCTTACCTTCCACTGGCGCTGCCGCTGTCGGCGGTTGGACTGCTGCTGTGCGTCCCCTGGCTGCGCAAGCAGCAGAAACCGGCCTTGTGGGTCTTATATTTCGCCATTCCGCTGCTGGCCCTCATCATTCTTTTCGTCGAAAGCTGGATCGCCCAGGCGCCTCTGACCTAAAAATTTTTACAAATTTATAAAGTGCTTTTAACCCAAAACCTGTTGACTTTTAAAATAAAACGATCCACAATACAGTTAGATATGGATAATGGTGGATTAATTGGTAGCATTGACAACATCATAGCCAATTCTGAGGGTTGCTTTTCCCGCGTTTTTGAATGGGGCGTTGAGTCAAGGTTTACAAGGGAGCTACCCAACCAGCATTGGTTCCTGGAACAACCGGCGCAGTTCGTCTTTTGGCCGGTTGTTTTGATTTTAACCACCATAGGGGAGGTCACCAAACATGCTAACACTCCAATTTGACGGCCTGTTCCGCGGCGCGCCTCAGGATATGAAGCTCAAAGACGATGCGGGCTTTATGTGTTACGGGTGGGTAGTGCTTCGCGAGAGCACGGTAATCGCGCGCGGGCACGGCGGCTACGTGAGCGCCCAGGATGCGTCGTCCAACGTGGCCGAGTACCTGGCGCTGATCGAGGGCATTGAGGCGCTGCTGGATATGCAGGCAACCGGTGAGGTGATTGTTATCTGCGGAGATGCCAAATCGGTCATTGAGCAGATGGAAGGGAAAGCCACGGTTTCTGCCAGCAGCATCAAACCACTGCATAAGCGGGCCAGCCGGCTGGCTAACCACTTCCGGCATATCCTGTGGTCCTGGACCCCGCGCCGCAACAATCACACCGCCGACTCGCTTACCCGGCGCGCGCTTCGCCAGATCCGCGCCAACCCGCAGCAGTATGAAACGATCTTCCAGGGGGGAAGCCATACCATGCGCATGCGCGCTGTGCTGGATTTGAGAATGTTTCAGGTGGCGTAAGGGTTCATCGCCAACCGCTCGTAAGCGAATCGTAAAGTACCGCTTTCTTTGCGGATTGCCCAAATCGAATTACCCGCACCGATCCGTCATTCATCGACCCGGTAGATAAATTTCTTTCCCCCCAACCCGGTAAAAAAGGACAGCGTTTTCCGCCAGGCAGTATCTTCGGCCTCGGTCAGTTTTTCGTCCCGGTAAGCCCAATTGGCCTTGCGGATATATTCCTTCATGTCCTTCGACTGCGCTTCCAGGCGGCGAACGGTATCATCGATGAGGAGTTGGACAGCACGGGGAAAGGCGCCCGAATGGCGCGCGATTGCATCACGCAGGTGATCAAGGCACAGGCCGTCCGAAGCCAGGTAGGCTGCCCGCACATCGCCATCTTTTTGTATCTCCTCGCAGAGTACATGCACGGCATTCTGCGCACCATTGCTGCCCGCTGTGCAGGCCGGGCACTCTCCTGTTGGCTGCAGCGGGCCGCTGTCTTTTGGCCCCAGGCCGGCTTTTCCAAGCAAACCACGAATTTCTCCGCTCCACCCGCTGACCACGCCGGCGGCGGTTCCTGGGCGCAGTTTCTTCAACTCCCCTGCAACCACCCGGCCCAGGTGCTCGTAGATGATATTGGTTCCCAGAGGCAGGCTGCTGGTGAAAAGCTCGCGCGCTACCATTACCCGGGTATGCGGTGTGCAGAAGCCCAAAGAGTCGAGAATACCCTGACGCACATCTGGCTCGTTAACGTTTTCCCACAAAAAGGATTCGAGTGCTCGCTCAGATGATTGGCTGTAAATCCGGCAGGCCGGGCAGCCAGGATTTTTCATCGCTTCTAGCAAATGATTCACCGCCAGGGCAAAGGCCATTATTCTTCCATCTGCTTTCGCACAAACAGGATCACCTGCCGTATACCAATGATCGCAAGGAGTGCGAGCAGCGCCTCCCACCAAAACGGGATTCTCGCCCGCAGGGCCATGGCGATCAACCCGCCCAGCAGGCCAATTCCCTGCACGATCCCCAGGCGGCGGATATGCTCGCGCCCCAGGCCCGTATCGAACTCCACGCGCTCGACCAGACTCAACCGCCGCAAGAAATGATCCAGGTCCCAGGCGCCCAGGGTAGCCACAACCGCGATCAGAGATAACCACCCCGGAACCCCAACCCATAGACCAACCGCGGCTCCAACGAGAAATACCGCCAGCAAGAAACCTTCCAGTCCGTCCCGCTTCCGCTGCTGCGCCGAAAACCACGCCGAACCCAGCAGAACGACCAGCAAAGAAACAAAGATATAACCAGCCACCGCGTAGCCAATCGCAAGGGCAGCGACGGCTGCCAGCATTTGGGCCCAGAAGATGCGTTGGAGAATATTCATAAAGACCCCTTTAGGCCAAGGCGCCGCCCGACACTTACCCGGCTGAGGGTTGCGCGTACCAGTGGTTCAAACGGCTTTTCAACCTCCCAATCGAGCACGCGGATGCCCATACGCTGCAGCTTGCGCAGCAGCAGCATCCTTTCAATATTCGCCAGCTCCCAGGGCAGTTCTCCCTTTACGCCCAGCGCTCGCGCCTCAAAATCGGTAGGGTCAGGAGAGACCACCAGCACATCATACCCGCAAGCGCGCAGTCGAGAAAGCGCCGGAAGATCATTCATTAATAGGGGCGAAATCATCACGATTTGCGACCCGGCTGGGAAGAAACGCGTGGGCAGGTACCCCAGGCTTTCCAGGGCAAAATTGTGGCCCGTCCGCGCCCGCCCCAGCGCATAAAGAATGCGCTCCTGTTGAATCTTGCCGTATCCGCGGAATGTGCGGTCCATCCCATATCCGTAGACCAGCAGTCCCACCCGGTTTCCGTCATTGATCAGCGCATCCGAAAGCGAACCGGCGGCCTGCACGCTGAACTCAAACAACGTCTGCCCATCGCGTAAGGTGATGTTGCTCTGCATGCGCGCATCCACAATGATGCCCACATCCGCGATACGCTCCTGCTCGAACTGGTTGACGAATACATGCTGCTCGTGGCGCGCGCTGGCCCGCCAGTTAATCCAGCGTCGTGGATCGCCCATCTGGTACTCGCGCAGGCCGTAGAAATCCACGCCGGAGCCTGGCTGGCGGGATGGGATGGGACCAAAATGGCCGTGCGTCCGCTGCGGGCGAATAGTCACCTTGCGCAGGCGGGCGATATCGGGCAGGTAGACGAACCGCGCGGGGGCAGGGATCACGTCTTCCTCTTTCAGCACCCCCAGGTGATCGCTGGCGGTAACGCGCAGCTCATTCAAAAGGTAGCTGCCGCGCTTTCCGCGAACCGTGTAGCGCAGCGTCAGCGATGCGCCGTGCGGCAGGCTGGTAAGCGCGCGTGTCTTGCCTTCGATCAGTTCCAGCCCCCTCGGCAGGCGGTCATCGATGACCACTTCATCCAAATCGGGGCCATTGTTTGTGATTTTAACGGTCACCTCGATGGGGGTGTTCTGCGGCAGCGTATCGGCGCTTACCGAGCGTTCGGCGCTCAGCTGCATGTGAGGGGCGCGGTGAACCAGGGTGGCGACGAGGTAGGTCACCAGCGGCAGCGCCAAAGCTACGATACCTCCGTGCAGCGTCAGCAGGCCAGTGAAGATCAGCAGATACGCTAACCCCGCCAGCAGGATGAACCGCCCGGCCTTGTCAGGCTTTTCCATCAGGCGCCTCGTAATACCGGCACCGGAACCATGCGGATAATTTCAGAAAGGACGCTGTCCGCTGCCCCGCGGTCTGTCCATAAATCCGGCTCCAGGATCAGGCGGTGAGACAGGGCAGGCAGGATAAATGTTTTGACGTCATCAGGCAGTACGAAACTGCGCCCATGGATCGCCGCCCAGGCGCGGGACAGCTTCAACAGCGCCAGCGTGCCGCGCGGGCTGGATCCAACGCTTACCTTGCGGTGGCGGCGCGTTTCAGCAATCACCGATACGATGTAGTTCTCCAGGTCGGCATCGATGTAGACTTCTTCGATCGAAGCGCGCATGGCTGCCAGGCCATCCGCGTCGGTTACCGCCTCGAGCTGGTGCGCATCGCTGCGGCGTTCGCGGCGGCGGCGCAAAATCTCCTGCTCCTCTTTTTGCGATGGGTACCCCACCGAAATCTTCATGATAAAACGGTCAAGCTGCGCCTCAGGAAGCGGAAAGGTCCCTTCATACTCGATCGGGTTCTGCGTGGCCAGAACAATAAATGGCTGCGGCAGGTGCATTGTTTCGCCTTCCAGGGTTACCTGGTATTCCTGCATGGCCTCCAGCAGCGCTGACTGGGTGCGCGGTGAAGCACGGTTGATTTCGTCCGCCAGGATGATATTGGCGAACAATGGCCCCTTGCGCAGAATAAAGGTGTTGGCCGTGCGGTCGTAGATGTAACCACCGGTGATATCGCCGGGCAGCAGGTCCGGGGTGAACTGGATGCGCTTAAAATTCAGCCCCAGGGCGGACGCAAAGCTATTGGCGATTAACGTTTTGGCTAAGCCCGGGTAATCTTCCAGCAGGACATGACCACCGCTGGTAAGCAGGGCAGTCATGATTTTCTCGAGCACCTCTCGTTTACCAACCACAGCTTTTTCAACTTCTTGAATAACCCGGTTCGACAGCTCAGCTACTTCAGAGACCGGAATCGTCATGCGGCACCTCCAACTCCTCTTTCATAAATGTCAGAACGCTTCTCACTAATGCATCATTGGTTGCCAGGCGTAGATCTGCCTTCTTCCCATTCACCCCGGCGGCGGTGTTTTCCGGCGCAGGGACCATTGATTTTTGAAGTTCTTTAAAGAAGGGAACAGCGATCCCGAAGCGAATAAGCAGTTTCCGCCATGTGGTGGAAATCCACTCGCGCATCGCCTCCCATGTGTTCTCATCATTTTCCTCGGCCACCTCGAGGTTTTTCAGCGCATACTCCCGCACATCCTGGGGCAGTTCCAGGGCCCCTTCCTTCAAACGCTCCTCGACTTGATGGGGCGTAATCCGATAGCGGTACGCCAGCAGTTGAAGCAGGGTCCGGTTCAGCGATTCGTGGAACGTGCGCGTGAAATACGTCCCCCGCCCGGTGCGCAGTTGATAAACCTTATTGGCCCAGAACAGGACCCGCCCGCTGGTGACGTAAGGATCATCCGAGGCCCGGTAATAGTCACCGTATTCATCATCGGTACGCTTCTTTTTCCTGGAAATGCTCAAATACGCAATCCGCAGGCCGATCAACAGCAGGACGATCCAGAAGAATATCTGCGGCGTGTAATCGACCAGAATGCCGATCACATAGATCAGGTAGGAAAGGGGCAGAACGATCGCCTCGCGGATGACATCCCTTGCCCAGAACATCATCACAACACTTAAAACGACGGACACAACTGCAATGATGATATACCGGCGTATTCTCGGATCCTTCGTTTTATCCATTGCTTAACGACGCCTTTCCGCAGCCCGCTGGCAGGCCGAAACAATCGCCGACAGGCTGGCTATGGCTGTCGCCTCATCGTTCCGGCCAGGTTTGAACGTGCTGTAGCGGACTTCCTCGAATAAACTGGTCAACTGGTGAACCGGTTCCACCGGAACGCCCTGCCGATCCAGGAAAAGCTCAAACTCATGGGGTGTCATATCCTGGTCACGAGAGATGCCCCGATATTCCTTCAATGCGTCCATCATCTGAATATAGCAGCGCACAATCGCTTCACCCAGGTCTCCGCCCGCACGGATGGCATTCAATGCCGCCTGCGCCTGGCGTTCCACCTTCTTCAGCGGCTCTCTGAGCCTTGCGCGCTCTTTCGATCTGCGCCAGATAGCATAAAAAACACCGATCACTAAAAGCGATACCACAACCGCTACCGCAATGGTGGTGAAAGTGGTCACCCAGGCCGGCGGCGGCACAAACTCAGGCGGCGCCGCGCCCGACGGGGCGAAATCCTGCGGGGCCAGGTCGCCGAACACGCGAGGAGTCAGATCTTCTACCACCTCCTGGCTGCTGCGATTATTCGCCATGATATACAAGATAATGAGAAAAGGTAAAATCGATGCCAGGAAGCGCAAAAAGCGTTTTCGCTCGTCTTTTGAAATGAAAAGCATGATGATGTAAATGGGGAATAAGATCCACCCAATGATCATCAGCACCCTGAATATTGCCAGCAGCCACTCCATCGTCCCTGGCGATACACCTGGATCCACCAGATTGGGGGCAACATAGGTATAAGCCAAAGGCTTCCCAGGGCTTAACTCGAGAACGTTCAAACTGGCCGCCAGCAGCACCAGGGCAAGCAATGCGATACCAGCAAAAAGAAAGGTTCGGGCGCGGGGAGTCAGTTTGTTCACGCCCTCTATTTTATCAAGAAAACGGGTGATGGAAGGTTTTCCATGCGTTTTAAAATCATTCTGCCATTCACTTGCCCCCAAGTGAATGGCAGAATTGAGAACGGAATGTAGATGACCTCAAGACACCGCGAAATTCATTATGGGCTGGGCTCCCCGGCGCCAGGGATTTTTCCCGTTCTAGAGGTGGGTGTAAACCCACGTCAAGTTACCATATTTAATTATAGGATGCGACCCGGCAATCACCATGGGGAACCCCCCTACCATCAAAATAGGGAAAACCCTACCCTGCATATAGTAACAGGTGTACCATAAACAGGAAATATCCCTTTTATTGTATTTTTGGTAAAATGCTATGGAGGAAAACGATGAATTGACGATCTCTTCCGAACCCCTATCCATCCTCGCCGTCATTCCGGCGTTTAACGAAAGCCGCCATATTGCCCAGGTGGTCGCGCAGACCAGGCCATTATTACCGGTTTTGGTGGTCGATGATGGTTCGCAGGACAACACGGCAGCGGAGGCCGAAGCCAGTGGAGCCACGGTGCTCCGCCAGACGCCCAACCAGGGCAAAGGGACGGCCCTGGTAAATGGGTTTTCGCATGCCCTTGCCCAGGGCTGCAGCGCGGTGGTAATGCTGGATGCGGATGGGCAGCACAACCCGGCGGAGATCACGCGCTTTACGGAGATGTTCCGCGACCGGCAGTCCGATTTAATCATCGGCCAGCGCGATTTCCGCTACATGCCCAGGCTGCGCCGCACCACCAACACCATTGGCACCTGGATGTTCTCGTGGGCTGCCGGCCAAACCATCCCCGACAACCAATCTGGCTACCGCCTGCTCTCCCGGCGAATGATGGAAGCCATGCTTGCGTCGCGGGAGACGAATTTCGAATTTGAAGTTGAAATGATTGTGACCTGTGTACGCAGCCACTACCGCCTGGATTGGGTGCCGATTTCTACCATCTATGGCGATGAAAAAAGCCATATCCGTCCGCTGCGACATGCGTATCATTTTCTGCGCATGGTGTTTCAAACCCGCCGCACTATAAAACGAAAATAGAGGTTGTATGCCAGAGCACACCGAAAACCAGTTACCTTACACGCCGTCCCAGGCAGTTCCACCCCCTCAGAACGAAGACGAGGTACGCGCCATGCACGAAGCCAACCGGGCCGGGTGGAATGAGGGCGCCATCCATTACACGCAGTCGATTGACGAAACCATTGCCTTTCTGCGGGCCGGGAATTCGAACCTGCACCCGGTGGAACGGCGCAACCTGGGCGACCTGAGCGCCTGGTGCCACACGGCCATTCACCTGCAGTGCGCCTCGGGCAGGGATACCCTTTCGCTGTTGAACGAGGGCGTGAAGCGCGTGGTTGGGGTGGATATCTCCGATGTTCATATCGAAAACGCCCGCCGGATTTCATCCGCGCTGGGCGTGCAAGCCGAATGGTACCGCTGCGATGTGCTTGATACCCCGCACGCACTGGATGGGACCGCCGACCTGGTGTATACGGGCCGTGGAGCGCTGTGCTGGCTGCATGACCTGGAAGCTTATGCCAGGGTCGTTTTCCGGCTGTTGAAGCCAGGCGCCATTTACCATGTGCTGGATGACCACCCCGCCGCCTTCCTGTTCGACCTGGAAGGCGAGGTGTACACGTATTCTGGCACCTCCTATTTTGGAGTGGTCGAAACCTCCGTGGGCTGGCCAACAACGTACATCGGCGACAGCATCGGCATTCCGCTGGACAAGCAGTCGCGTAAGTACGAACGCGGCTGGAACCTGATGGATATTTTCAACGCCCTCACCAAAGCCGGCTTGCAGGTGGAATACCTCGGGGAGCATCCCGATCCGTATTGGGACTTATTCCCCAACCTGCGCCCCGAGCTTCGCGGAAAGGTGCCGCTGACCTTTTCGATGATCGCCAGGAAACAGTAGATGCGGAACCAAAACCCGGTTCTGCGAAACTGGTGAATTGCGTTAAGCCGAACCGGTAAACTTGACCGCGTACGCTATAATCAAACTATCTTACTCAAGGAGTATTTTCATGCCCGCAAAACAATGGAAAACACCCCCAGCCATGGGGATTGAAGTAAAGAAAAAGTATTTTGCCATAATCGAAACGGATAAAGGGGAGATTGAGCTTCAATTCTTCCCCGAGCACGCGCCGAAAACGGTCAACAACTTTGTGTTCCTGGCCCGCGAAGGCTTTTACGACGGCGTTAAGTTCCACCGCGTGATCAGCAATTTCGTTGTCCAGGGCGGTGACCCGACCGGGACCGGCATGGGCGGCCCGGGCTACAAATTTGAGGATGAAACGCGGGGCAACCCCCTAATCCACGAAGCCGGTGTAATGTCCATGGCAAACGCTGGCCCGAACACCAACGGCAGCCAGTTCTTCATCACCCACTCTCCGCAGCCGCACTTGAATGGTAAGCACACAGTTTTTGGGAAAGTCACCAAAGGCATGGATGTGGTGAACGCCATCCGCCAGGGCGACACCATGAACCGGGTAACCATCCGGGAAGAATAAGCAAAGGAAATTCGAACGGGTGATCCGTCCCAACAGGATCACCCGTTCGCCATCTGCCGGAGGCGACATGAACACCAACCGACCTTCTTTCTTCGCCGGCCTGGCGTTGATTGGATTAGGCGTCCTTTTCCTGGTCACCTATTTTCTGCCGGGCGCATGGCCGGTGCTGCTGGTATGCATCGGGCTGTTTCTCCTGGCCGTCGCGGCCCGCTACAGGGTAAGCTGGCCGATTATCTCCGGCCTGGTGATCCTGGCGCTGGGGTCCATTCTGCTGTACCAATCGCTGACGCATCAATGGAACAGTTGGTATTTTCTGTGGCCGTTGATCATCTCAGCCGTAGGCGGGGGTCTGCTGCTGAACGATTATATAGACCGCATTCCGCAAGGAACCGGGCGAGTCCGCTACCTGCGGTTGAGCTGGGCCTGGCTGTTCCTTGGAGTGCTGGCCTCTGCGGCGCTGTGGGTGTTCAGAGACACCATTAGCTGGCCAGCCATTATATGGGGGTTGGGCGTGCTGTTCCTACTGGGCGCGCTCATCAGCAGCACCGGCCCGCTGGCTATTCCAGGAACGATCCTGGGCGGGTTAGGGCTGCTGCTGTCCGTGCAGAAATCCAGCGGGGCGTGGGGTTCCTGGGCATATACCTGGCCCCTGATCCCCGCGTTTGTGGGGCTTGGGCTGATCCTGGCCTTCTTGAAGGACAGAACCATCCGCAAGGTAGGTTTTTCCATGCTGGCCTGGAGCCTGGTGGCATTCGCGCTCTTTGGCATTTTCTTTGCCAGGGATGGCGCGCTGTCGGTTCTCTGGCCGGTGATCCTGATAGCGGCTGGCGCTGCTGTGCTGGCCCAGGTTTTCTGGAAACGCCCCACGAATCGCTGAAGGCTTATTCTACATCCACGTTTCGCGAGGATGGAACCACCCAGCGCGCGCCTTCGCGCCGCCGGTATAGGTCAATCGACCGTTCGTAGAACGTTTCGTACCGGCGGATGGTGTTTCCGATGCCGTGCGTCAGCGCCCGGGCGCGGCTCTCCTGGCCCATCTGGTCCCAGGCCGGGCGGCTGCCCATCAGGTAATCCATGCCCGCCGCGACCGCTTCAACGCTGCCAGGCTCGAACAAATAGCCATTCTTGCCATGCGTCACCAATTCAGGCAGCGCGCGGGCGTTAGCCGCCAGCACCGGTCGCCCGGCAGCCATCGCTTCCAGCGTGGCGATGCTCTGCAATTCCTCAGGCGAAGGCATGCAGAAGATGTGGCAGGTTTGATAAAGAAGCGGGAGCAGGTTATTTTCCACGTAGCCCAAAAACCGCACCTGCTGGTCCAACTTCAGCCGCTGAGCCAGCAGCCGCAGTTCGCTGGCTGCCGCACCCTGCCCCGCTACGGCCAGTTGAATATCGGTGCGGCCTTCCTTCGCCAATTGCGCCAGGCCGCGCAGCAGCAGGTCCACCCGTTTTTCACCATCCAGGCGGCCCACATACAGAAGCAGCACCTTTTCCGGGTCCAAGCCAAATTTCCGGCACGCACTCGCCCGATCCAGGTCTTGAGAAGGATGGAAACGATGGGTATCAACGCCGCATGAAATCGCGGCGACGCGCGGGGCGATGTTCTGCCGACGGAGTATCCGAGCGGCTGTTTCCGTGGGCGTGGTTACCATCACCAGGTTGTTGTACGTCCAGAGCATTAAATTCCATAAGATGAATGTTTTCAAACGCACCGGGAGGGGGATCATGCGCAAATAAGGCAGTTGATTTCCTGGTAAGAAATGGTTCGTTCCTACCACCGGAATATGCATCCGGCTTGCAGCAAGGTAAACATCTCTTGAAAGGAAGTAATGATCCTGGAGATGGATAAGGTCCGGCCTATATTCTCGAAAGACCCTTTGAATCTGGCTGCCCGGGAAAAGGGCGATACTCGCTTCTGGATGGACCCACCGGAAATTGACAGAGCGCACCTTATGAATATGAACGCCATGAATGATCTCATGAACATACTGCCACTTCCAACTGGGCGTTATAACGTGCACTTCGTGCCCTGCCCTTGCCAGCCCCTCCGCAAGGTGAATGGTGAAAATCGCCTGGCCATTGTTGCCAGGATAATAGGTCTGTCCAGAAATTGCGATACGCATTCGAATGCCTTCCTTCCGGTGATTTCGCCCCTGTTCCGGAAAAAATCACGGATCGCCAGCGCTGCCTGAACTGCGCCTGCGGATACGGGATATGTAATAGACCAGGAACCCGATGAACAGCAGCGATCCTACAAGCGTGATAATCTCCAGGCCGCGTTCGAGCTGCTGAACGTAACTTCCAAGAAAGAAGCCAAGCGCCACAAGAGAACCCGTCCAGATGGTTTCACCCAAAGCCAGGAACCCCAGCCAGCGCCGCATCGGCACTTTCGAGAGCCCGGTGGCGATCAGCGTGGGAATGGTAAAACCCAGCGTGAGCTTGGCAATTAAAAGTACTTTGGCGGCGTGGGCCTGAATATCGCGGTCAAACCGGCGAATAAACTCCTCACGCAGTCCAAACCAGCGGCCATAGCGATGCAGCCACTCCATCTTTCCAAGATACCCTAGAGTATACCAAAGAAGATCGGCGGTCAAGTTCCCCGCAGATGCAGCGGCGAAAACTCCCACCGGCGCCATATACCCGGCTGAGGCCGCAACTGCTCCTGCTAATGTAACGATAGGCCCCTCCACCATCACCAGCAAGGCGAGCAGCAGGTAGGCCCACAATCCCAGGTCCTGGGGTAATTGAAACTGCACTTTTTATGACCTTATTGCGAATACGCCCTCAACTGCTCCCGAAGGCTCGCAGCCGTTTCGATGTAGGTTGCCAGTTTTTGCCGCTCGCGCTCTACCACGTTTGCCGGCGCGCGCTGCGCAAAGGCCCCGTTCAGTAAACTTTCCAGGCGTTGAATCTGGCTCTCGTTCTCCTGCAGTTCTTTCTGCAGGCGCGCCTTCTCCGCTTCGGTGTCTACCAACCCTTCGAGAGACAGGTATATTTCCACCCCCACAACGGTTACCGCTGAAGCATTTTGCGGTTTTTCCGCTACGGCATCAACGATTTCGAAACGCTCCACGTCCACGCCGCTCAGGTAAGCAATGGTATCACGCTGTGCATTGAGCATCAAGGCCCGGTCGCCACCCGCCAGAACAGCGGGTAGCTTACGGCCAGGCGGCACGCGCTTCTCTGTGCGCAGGTTGCGAATGGCGCGGACCACTTCCTGCACCAGGTTGAAATCCGCCACCTTCTGCGCTTCCCAGCCCTGCAGGTCCTGCGGCTCGGGGAAACGGGCGATGATCAGGGCCGGCTCTTTCTGCGCGGCATCCACCCAGGATTCGCCTATGCAGGTGACGTAAGCCAAGCTTTTTTCGACAAGCGCCTCGCGCAAGTGCCCCCACAGCGATTCGGTCACGAATGGAGTAAACGGATGCAACAGCCGCAGGCAGGCGTCTAATACCCGCACCAGCGTAGATGCGGTATAAAAGGCCCGGTCGCCGCCGCCAGACATCTGCAGCTTGGCAATCTCAACGTACCAATCCGCGAACTCATTCCAGAAGAACTCATAAATCTGCCGCCCGGCTTCGCCGTACTGGTAATTAGAAAACAACCGCTCGACGTCGCGGATTAATTCCTGCAGCCGCGCCCAGATCCAGGAGTCCGCCAGGGTCCAGTCCGGCTGGCCCTGCGGTGTTTCGGGCGCGTTAGCAAGCGCGCCGACCACAAAACGCCCGGCATTCCACATCTTATTCGCGAAGTTGCGGTTTGCCTCTACCTTGGCCAGCGATAGGTTCATATCGTTGCCCGGGGTCGCGCCGACCAGCAGGGTGAAGCGCAGGGCATCCGTGCCCATCTCATTCATCACCACCAGCGGGTCGATCACATTGCCCTTAGTTTTCGACATCTTCTGGCCGTGCTCGTCGCGGATCAGGCCGTGCAGGTACACCGTATGGAATGGTACCTGGCCGGTGAATTCCATCCCATCCATAATCATGCGGGCCACCCAGAAGAAGAGAATATCGTAGCCGGTTTCCATGACCGAGGTGGGATAAAAGTATTTGTAGTCCGGGGTTTCGTCAGGCCAGCCCAGGGTCGAGAAAGGCCACAGGCCCGATGAGAACCAGGTATCCAGCACATCTGTGTCCTGCTCCAGCACGCCGCCGCACTTGGGGCACTGCTTTGGCTCTTCACGGGCGACGATCATCTCGCCGCAGTCTTTGCAGTACCACACCGGAATGCGGTGCCCCCACCACAACTGGCGGCTGATGCACCAATCTTCGATGTTCTCCAGCCAGTTATAGTACACCTTGGTAAAGCGCTCCGGCACAATGCGGATGCGCCCATCGCGCACGGCTTCCAGCGCGGCTTCGGCCAGCGGCGCAATGGAAACAAACCACTGCGTCGATACCATCGGCTCAACGATCTCTCCCCCACGCTGCGAGCGCGGAACGTTGAGCACGTACGCTTCTTCCTTGATTACCAGCCCGGCGGACTCCATATCGGCCCACAGCTTCTTGCGCGCCTCAAAACGGTCCATCCCGGCGTAGGTACCGCCGTTCTCATTGACGCGCGCTTCTTTGTCGAGCATGGAGATCAACGCCAAATTATGCCGCTGGCCGATGGCGTAATCGTTGGGGTCGTGGCCCGGGGTAATCTTCAAGGCCCCCGTGCCGAACGCGCGGTCCACATAATCATCCGCGATTACCGGCACCTGCCGCCCAAGAATGGGGACGATTACCTTCTGCCCAACGAACCTGCGGTAGCGCTCGTCTTCCGGATGCACAGCCACCGCGGTATCGCCCAGGATCGTTTCAGGGCGGGTAGTGGCGACCGGGATGAAATCTCCGGAACCATCCGCCAGCATGTACTTGAAATAATACAGCTTGCCCGGTTCCTGGGTGTATTCTACTTCCAGGTCCGACACCGCCGTCTTCAGCCCAGGCGACCAGTTGATCATGCGCGGGCCGCGGTAGATCAGGCCTTTTTCGTACAGCCGCAAAAACGCTTCGCGTACGGCTTTTGAAAGGCCTGGGTCGAGGGTGAAGCGCTCGCGGTCCCAGTCACAGGATGCACCCAGGCGGCGGATCTGGCGAGTGATGATGCCGCCGTATTTCTCTTTCCACTCCCATGTGCGCCGGATGAATTCCTCCCGGCCCAGGTCATCGCGGCTGGTGCCTTCTTTTGCCAGCATTTTTTCCACCTGCAGCTGGGTGGCAATGCCGGCATGGTCCGTACCCGGCACCCACAAAGCGGGGATGCCCTTCATGCGGTGGTAGCGGATCATCAAATCTTCCATCGACACAAACATGGCATGCCCCAGGTGAAGCTCGCCGGTGACGTTGGGCGGTGGAATGGAGATAACGAAAGGCTTCTTCGTGGGATCAAAGCCTGGCTGGCTCGGATCATTGGCTGGCTTGAAATATCCGCTCTTTTCCCACCATTCATAAATTCGCTGTTCGGTCTGGCGAAAATCATACGCTTTGGGTAGTTCGTGTGCTGGCATGCGTCGCTCCGTTAATGAAAAATCTCTCCCATCCAAGAGGAAGCTTCCTCCGAGGACGAAAGAGAGTGTCTTCCGTGGTACGAACGGAATTATACCGGAGGAAAGAAAGCGCGTCAATCATTTTTTTCACAGTCTTATTACGCGGGTACCATATAAAAAATTCGTAATTTTTTAATAAATTCGCCTCAAACTGCTTGAAAACTGTTATTTAACCGGTTACGATACGATTGTATATCCGTTATTAACCATCATTTAGGGGGAAACATACAAACCACCATCAGGCCAATTCTCCACCGGTTATCCGAAATCTTGTAAGCCATAACAAAATGATCCAGGGTGAACAATAAAGGGTCAAAAAATGTTTAAATCACGGGTCTTTACTATTTTACTGATAGGCATGATGTGGTTCTCTACGTCGGGCTTTGAACGGTCTATCGAGAATCTACGTACGCTCTCGCCCGGCGAACCTCCCTCGGTTGGAGCACCATCCGTATTGGCGGCTGCCGTTTTGGGAAAACTTCTTCCGGTCGACGGCGCTACGGATGTTTCGGCGACCGCGCTCGAATTATCCTGGACCGCCGTTACCGGTTATGAGGGCACTGGCACCATCTCATACCGCTACTGCATCCAGCCGGCAAACAAAAAGAGCTGCCCGCCCGGAAAATGGCGGAAAGTTGGCGGAAATACATCCGTAACCGTAGGTTCCCTTTTGCCCAACACATCCTATCGCTGGTGGGCGCGCGCCTATGTAGGCAAGACGGTGATTGCGGAAGCAGACGGCGGCAGTTATTGGGCCCTTAAAACGCAAGCGCTTCCTCAAACCTTCTTAAAAACAACGCCAGGGAACTTTCTAAACGAACAGGACACCACCGATCTACAATTCACCTGGGACCCCAGCACATCAGCAAACTACTACGAATTCTGCCTGGACAACAGCAACAACAACACTTGCGACACAGGATGGGTCAAGGTGCTGAGCGGCACCTCGCTCACCATTCCCAGTTTATACAATAACGCCATTTATTACTGGCAGGTGCGGGCAGTCAATAACGGCGGCTCGCTCGAAGCGAACAGCGGAACATGGTGGCAGTTTACTACTCGCATCCTATCCGGCGTATTCGATAAGTTATCTCCCTCATACAATGCCACCGGGCAGTTGGCCAATGGGCTGATTATAAGCTGGGGTTACAGTGAAGGCGCGTCCAGCTACCAATACTGCCTTACCCAAACCGCTCCCCCAACCGATCATACCTGCGATACCGGCTGGCAGAATCCGGCAAACCTCACCAGCACCATGCTTCCAACGCTGCAGTACAACCAGTTGTATTACTGGCAGGTGCGCGCGTACAACGGCATTGATTACGCTTATGCGAATACGGACGCCGGTACGGGGGTCGATGAGTGGTGGATGTTTACCATCCAGGGTCCGCCACCAGAGACGTTCGGGAAAGCACTACCCATCAATGGCGCGCAAAACCAATACACAGATATCCTTCTCACCTGGCAGACCAGCGCGAATGCGGTTCGGTACGAATACTGCCTCATCCAGACTAACGCCACCCCGTCCGACTGCGATACGCCGTGGACTGAAATAGAGGGTAATTGGGTCATCGAGGAAGCGCTAGAACTGTCCACCACATATTACTGGCAGGTGCGCGCTGTAAATGCAACCGCAACAGTGGCAGCAAACAACGGAACCTGGTGGAGCTTTAAAACCCAAAGCGGCTCGCCTAACCCCTTTTACAAATCCTTACCTGCCACAGATAGTACCGGGCAAAGCACCACCCTGACCCTCAGCTGGACCCCGACAAGCACCACCGATGCGAATTACCAGGTTTGCTACGACACCACGAATGATGATGTGTGCCAGGGCGAAAACTGGAGCGCTCCGCAGGCTGCCACCACCTTCAGCCCGACCGGGTTGATCAGTGGAACGAAATATTACTGGCAGGTACGCGCCGTTAACGCAACCGGAACAACCTATGCGGACGGCGATATGATTGCCTGGTGGAACTTTACCACGCAGTATGCTGCCCCAACAGCCTTCGAGAAATCCGGCCCGGGCGATGGTGCCGCAGACCAGCCAACCGATGTTTCACTATCCTGGAATACCAGCAGCCCGGGCGCGACCTATGAATACTGCGTCGGCGTCAATGCCGGAACCTGCCTGCCCGAGTACGACTGGATATCGACCACCGGCCTCACGGCTTCCCTGGTAAACCTGAACCGCGCCACCACCTATTACTGGCAGGTGCGCGCCAGGAATCAGGACAGCCCCGTCACGGAGGCCAACGGCGGCGCATGGTGGAGCTTCACCACCATCCCGAACCCGCCTGCCGCATTCACGAAAGATGGCCCGGCGGATGCCAGCACGGATGTGACCATCAGCCCGACCCTGATGTGGAACCCCAGCACAACGGCTGGCGCCAATTACGCCATTTGCTACGACACATCAGATGACGATGCCTGCGAAGATGATAACTGGCGACCGGCTGCATCGGCGGGCGCATATGCCCTGGAAGGGTTGATGTACAGCCAGCAATGTTTCTGGCAGGTACGCGCCTCCAACGCGGGCGGAGAAACTTTCGCTGACGGCGAAACAGAATGGTGGAGCTTTACCACCATCGCGCCGCCTCACGGCGCCTTCTCAAAGAACCAACCGGGTAATGGCGACGTCCGCCAGGAGACCAGCCTCTCGCTTTCGTGGATACCCGCTAATGGCATTACGGACTACCAGGTGTGTTACGACAGATCCGATGACAATACCTGCGATGACGACGACTGGCATCCAGTTACCGGCGACACATACCTGGTAAGCGGCCTGGATTACCACACAACCTACTACTGGCAGGTGAAAAACACCTCCGCCGAAGCCAATGCTGGAACCTGGTGGAGCTTCACCACGAAAATACCCCCGCCCGCGGGCTTCGATAAGTCCGGCCCCGGCGACGGCGCCGCGGATCAGCCGCTCGACCCGCTGTTGGAATGGGGCGCGAGCGACCCCGGTATTACATACGAATATTGTGTTGGGCTGAGCGCCGGGAACTGCCTGGCGCAGTACAGCTGGCTGTCTACCACGAACCTGACGGCGCATCTAACCGGCCTGGAACGCGAGACAACGTATTACTGGCAGGTGCGCGC
>CAYTHO010000003.1:0-49791 GCA_964437595.1 uncultured Anaerolineaceae bacterium | reverse complement strand
ACGTATTACTGGCAGGTGCGCGCCTCCAACACGGGCGGGGATACCTTCGCGGACGGCGCGGCAGAATGGTGGAGCTTCCGCGTAAAGCTGCCAGCGCCAGCGGCGTTCGGGAAATCCTTGCCGCAGAATAACGCGCCCAGCCTGTCGCCCACACCCACGCTGACCTGGACCGCCAGCAACCCAGGCGTAACCTACCAATACTGCGTCAGCACTACCAGCGGAGTATGCGGCGAAGAGACCAATTGGAAAACAACTACTGGCGCCAGCGCGGTTCCCACGGGCCTGAGCTACGCCACCACCTATTACTGGCAGGTGCGCGCGAAGAACAGCGAAAACACCATCACCGAGGCAAACGGGGGCACCTGGTGGCGGTTCACCACCTACTCGCAGCCGCCCGCCGATTTTCGCAAAACCAGCCCGGCCCACAATGCCACCAACCAGCCGGTCAACCTGACCCTGAACTGGACCAATGCCGGGTCGGGTTTCCACTACGAATACTGCGTCACCATCGCGCCGTCCGTTACCTGCCCTGGAACATGGCCCTCCGTAACCACCACATCCGTGCAGGTCACCGGCCTGGCGAGCAATACAGCCTATAACTGGCAGGTGCGGGCAGTAGACAGCAGCGGGCACGCAACCTACGCTAACGCGCTGGAGGCCAGCCCGTTCTGGCGCTTCACCACGCGCCCAGCTCCGCCCAGCAGCAACAACGTCACCTACAACGTCAATGAAGATCAAAGCCTGGCCCGCGATTTGCCAGGGGTAAACCAGATGACGTTCGCCCTCTACGGGGCAAAGCCCGCTGGAACCCTGGTGCTATCATCGAATGGGAACTTCACCTACCAACCCCCGCTGAACTTTTTCGGCCAGGTCAAGTTCCAGTTCACCGTTACGGATAATATCAATCCGCCGGTCGGCCCGTATACGGCAACCATCAACTTCGCGCCCGTAAACGACCCGCCTGTCCTCAACCCCATCGCGGATATCACCAAATATTCCGGCAAGGTCATTACCATTACGCCGTCCGCCAGCGACCCGGATACGGGAACCAAGCTCACTTACAGCATCAGTTCCCTCCCGGCGGGCGCCACTTTCGACGGGAGCACGGGCGTCTTGCGCTGGATGGCCAATTGGTCGCCGGGGAATACGAACGAATATACCCTCACCATCACCGTCTCGGATGGCGTCGCCACCGCCACGCCGGTGCAGCGCACGTTCAAGATTACGGTGCTGGAAAACCACGTGTTCTTCCCCATGATCCAGCTCGGTGATAAATAATCCGGGCCAACGAAACTAATATCTACGGCCCGCCCTCCGCTTATCGAGGGCGGGCCGTGGCGTGTACGGGCGAAAGTTGGCGGCGGCTTCAAAACAAATCGCAAGGTAAATGCTGCATCACTGCCGCCTGGCGTGAAGGCGGGTTCCATAATGATATTCGCTAGGGCAGGATTCCCACCTGCAATAGCCCATCCTCCAATGTAAGCTGAACCAGCCCGCCCTCCAGCGCCGGCCCGATCTCGATGGCTCTGGCTCGTGTGATGCTGGCAATATCGGCCCGGGCCTCGTCGAGGACTCGGGCAAGTTCCGCGTTGTCGGTCGCAAGCTGCAGCCGGGCAACCTCACTGCCCAGGCTGAGCGCGTTTTCACTCTTGTAGCGGCGCACTGCCGAGGCAATCCCGATCAACACATCACCAAAGCGCGCCATGGCAGGATCGTCTGCAGAGTGCGCGGGCGCGGGCCACTGCGACCGGTGGATGGATGGCCCTCCGGCGTTCGCAGCAGGCAGCGCCGGAGAAAATAATGCCCGCCAGATTTCGTCGGTGATATAAGGCAAGAGTGGGGCGAAAAGTTGAAGAAGAACGCGCAGCACGCTGCGCAGCGCCGACCGGGCGCCAGCATGGGCGGGGTGCGCCGGGTCATACAGGCGCATTTTTGCCATTTCAAGGTAATTGTCGGTCAGCTCTCGCCAGAAAAAGCCCTCGATCTCCGCTTTTGCCAGGGAGTATTCATAATTTTCAAAGTGACCGGTCACCCGCTCGATGAGCTGGTCCAGGCTGGCCAAGATCCAGCGGTCAGCGGGTGAATACCGCATGGCTTCTGCCGGGCCATCCTTTTCCTGAAGGAACGGTTCCGCAAAACGGGCCACGTTCCACAGCTTGGTGACCAGCTTGGCCCCCATCTGAATCTTTTCTTCGCTGATGATCGAATCCTTGCCCGGCGAGGTAGAGGCGGCCCAGTAGCGCACCGCATCGGCGGAATAGCGTTCGATCATTTCCATGGGCGGCATGGGGCCGCCCCCCTTGCTCTTGCTGATCTTGCCCATCCCCTCGCCCGCCAGTCCCCATCCGGAGATCAATGCATCGCTCCAGGGCAGGCAGCCAAAGTGGTAATAGGATTTCACAATGCTGTAAAACGCCCAGGTGCGGATGATCTCACTGGCCTGCGGACGCAGTGTCATGGGGAAGAGCCGATCGAAACGCGCCGGGTCCTTCAACCAGCCAGCGGCGATCTGCGGAGAAACGGAGGATGTGGCCCAGGTATCCATCACATCGGTTTCAGGCACAAAATCGGTGGAGCCGCACTTGCAGGGGCGCGCGGGCTGGTCCTCCAGCGGGTCCACCGGTAGCTGGCTTTCTTCCGCGGCCATCGTTTCGCCGCACGCCCGGCAGTACCACACCGGGAAAGCCACCCCATAATATCGCTGGCGCGAGATGCACCAATCCCAATTCAGGTTCTCCACCCAGGCCTGGTAGCGGGCCTGCATGTGCTCAGGGTGCCACTTCAACTGCTGGCCCAGCTCCAGGAACTTTTGTTTGTTCTCCAGCAGGCGAATAAACCACTGGTTCGTCACCTGGAATTCCACTGGCGTATCGCAGCGCTCGTGCACGCGGATGGCGCCAGAAGTGGGCTGGCGCTCCAGAATGAGGCCCTGCCCAGCCAGGATTTCCTTGATCCTTCGCCGCGCTTCCTCCACGCGCAGCCCGGCGATCTCACCAGTGAGCGGCAGCATCTTACCATTGGCATCGATGGCTTCGATCAGCGGTAGGTTGTGCGCGTGCCACCAGGCCACGTCGGTTTGGTCGCCAAAGGTGCAGCACATCACCGCCCCGCTGCCCTTGTTGGGGTCCGCAGCGGAATCCGCCAGCACCGGAACCGCCTGGTGATACAGCGGCACGCGCACCGTCCGCCCGATACTGGCCTGGTAGCGCGCATCCTGTGGATGGACGAACACCGCCACGCAGGCCGCCAGCAGTTCCGGGCGGGTGGTCGCAATAGGCAGCGCGCCGCCGCCCTCCAGCGCAAACGGAAGAGTCACAAATTCGCTGGAACGCTCGCGGTCCTCCAGGTCGGCCTGGGCGATTGCTGTATGGCATTCCGGGCACCACAGCATGGGGGCTTTGGCATGGTACGCCAGCCCTTTGCGGTACAGATCGATAAACGAATGCTGCGAGCAGCGCCGCGCGTGTTCATCGATGGTGCGGTAGCTGTAGCGCCAGTCGATCGAAAGACCCAGGCGCTGCCAGAGGTCGCGGTATTCTTTTTCCGCCTCTACCGAAACTTTCAGGCAGCGCTCGATGAATGCCCCGCGCTCCATACGCGCCGAAGAAATCTTCTCCCGCTTTTCCACATAGCGCTCCGTTGGCAGGCCGTTATCGTCGAACCCCATCGGGTAATAAACGCTGTAGCCGCGCATGCGAAAGAAGCGCGCCATGAAGTCCGGATGGCTGTAGGAATACACGTGCCCCAGGTGCAGGTGGCCCGAAACGGTGGCGGGAGGCGTGTCGACTGTGTACAGCGGGCGCTGAACATCTTCAAGATCGAAGCGATACGTTCCTTCCTCCTGCCAGCAGGCTTCCAACGCTGGCTCGCGCAGATTCGGTTGGTAGCGTTTTTCCAATGCCATTCGTGCCTCCATATTTTGGTTGGTTAAAAAATAATGCCCTTTCGTCCATCGAGGACGAAAGGGCAAACCTTCCGCGGTACCACCTCGCTTCACTGGCCTGTTCCCAAACCGGCGCACTCACTGCCCAGACCATCATCCAGGCTTCGCGATAACGGGCTCACCCGTGCAGGTCTACGCACCACTGAAGCGGATTTCTGTTTCTGCAGATTTCTGCCCCAGCGGTTTTCTGCTGCAATCACACCAGACGACTTCGGCGGCGGCCTATCCGCGGGGTCTTTCAGCCAGGCGAACCCCTTCTCTGCCGGCAAACCAGCAGCCTACTCCTTCTGGCGAGCAAGTTGTTTGATTGGTTCCATTATAGCAAGACAGCAGCGAGGCGTCAATTATCAGCTTCGGCGGCAGGCAGAATGTAATCATCGATCAATTTGTAGATCTGGTCGTGGCCGCTCTCGATATGAGCGGTAGTGACAATAACGAGGTTGAGATCGGGCGCGACGAATATCGTCTGGCCAAATCGCCCGAGGGCGGTGTACGCGCCGTGGGTGGGGTAAATCCACCACTGGTAGCCGTAGCCCAGGTTCCCGCCCGTGCCGATGTGTTTGGTAGTGGCTGTGTTTACCCAGCTGCTGGAAACTACCTGTTTACCATCCCAACTGCCGTTGTTCAGGAAAAGATAACCCAGCTTCGCCATGTCGCGCGGGGTGATGTTCAACCCCCACCCGCCAATAGCAATGCCTTTCCGGTCGGCTTCCCAGCGCTGGTTGGTGATGCCCAGGGGTTTGAACAGGTTTTCCTCGGCAAACGCAGCGGTCGATTTACCGCTGGCCTGTTCCACAATGGCGGACAGCACGTGCGAGCAGCCTGAGCAGTATAAAAACTGCTTGCCACCATCCGTCTTCATGGGAATATCCATCACCATCTGCACCCAGTCGTCGCTGGCGTACATCTTCCGGTAGATCGGGTCGCTTTCTTCCCAGTCCAGCCCAGACGTCATGGTCAGCAAATTTTCCAGCGTCATGGCCTGCTTGCGCGCGTCATCATTCGCAAAGGTCACGCCGGGCAGCAGATCCACCACGCGCTGATCCACGCCCTTCAGCAGGCCCTGGTCCAGTGCGATCCCCACCAGGGTTGATACAAAGCTCTTGGTGACCGAGTACATAGCATGTTTGCTGTTCGCTTTGTTGGACGAGTAGTAGGTCTCAGAAACTATGTACCCGTTGCGCACGATGAGCAGGCTGTCTAGTTGAATCGCATCGTCGCGGATTTTTTCCTGCATTTTGTCCAGCAGGGCGGCATCCATGCCCTGCTGCTGGGGGGTACACACCTGCCACTCTTTGGTAGGCCAGGCAGCCATTTGAGGCTGAACCGCGCTTTGTACCTGCCCGCCTGCTGCACCAGGTTGGGCGGCTTCGGTTGGCCTGGCCCGGCTGACACAGCCAGACACAATGAAGATAACGCTGATGAGGATGAAGCAAAGTTTGGACTTCATTGTGATTCTTCCGCCTTTCAGCGGGCTCCTCCATATTCATTTGGGTAGCATAAAGTTGGCAGCGGGGGCAGCCGCTATTTCGTTGGAATCCCCTGTACGGCCTTGTCCAGCTCTGGAAGAATCGCCGGTACGCCTTCCGGGGGAGCGTGATAAATCTGCCAGGCAGCATCTTCCACCAACCGGCGAACTTCCAGCCACGAAACGATGTTCGGCGCGGCGTGCGCCGGTTCGGTGATCGGCAGGATCATGTTCCAGGGCTGGCTGGCCTGCATCGATTTAAGCTGCTCGGCCTGGCTGGCGCTGACCGGTAAAGAGGGCATCGCCTGTATTAATTTTACGGCAACTGCTGGCTTTTGCATCCACTGAATAAACAACCAGGCCGCCAGTTCCGTTTCCGGTTTGGATTGGAACACGGCATAGGAGTATCCACTACCTATGACCACCGGCTTACCGGCTGTACTCATAAACGGCAGTACCCGCCAGGTATCTTTGCTGTTTAATTTTTCGCTCCAGCGCGATTGGACGGCGATATCTTCCAGGGTGCCGCTGTAAAAAAGCGCCATGCGCTCGGCGAAATATTCGTAAGGGGCCGGGTTGCGGGCGACCCAGCCGCAGCCGTCATCCAGCAAATCGCGCAGAAATGCAAAGGTATCTTCCGCCTCATCGCCTTTGAAGGCATAGGGCTTGCCCACCTCGCCGGGAACTGGCTGCGCGCCAAAAGCATAGAACCAGCTCAGCGTAGTAATCGGGTCGGTGTCGACGATCCAGCCGCCTGTTCCATACATATCCAGAACCCGCGAAGTATTATTGGCCGTTGCAGCCGCGCATGCCTGGGACTTGAACTCCGCCGGGGTTTTGGGAGGGCCCGAAAAGCCCAGTTCTTTTGCCCAGCTTTCGTTATAAAAAAGCACGCGCGCATCGCGAAGCGCCGGAATAGCAACCTGGCGACCAGCGGCTTGATCCTGCGCCCAGAAGGCAGAATGAAAAGCGGAAATTTCCGCCTCACTGAATCCATACTGCGCGCTGGAGATCAAAGCGTCCAGCGAAATGATCGCATTCTTTTGTCCCGCCAGGGCGATGATCTGGCTGCCGGGCGCCGCGATCAGGTGTGGCAAACCGGCGGATGCATCCTGCAAACCGGTGGATACAGCCTCATCGAGCGCTCCATCGGAGTAGAACGGGCGGGTCTTCACGGTGAAGCCCCACTTATTCGTGCGGTTGAACTCAGTCACCGCCGCGTCTACCTGGTCCGCCAGGTCGCCCCGCCAGGGATGCCAGAACTCAATTGCCAGCCCGCGTAAACGCTTGCCTGGGTCATCCGTAGGCGTAGGGACCGGGGTAGCGGTTGACAGGGATATGGGCGCAGGCGTTTCCGCGGCTTGTGTATCGCGCGTTATCGGCGCCGCGACCGTGGCCCACTGGACTTTCTCGGCTGCCTGGCAAGCCGTCAGGATCAGCCCCGCGAACAAAACGATGAACAACATTCCAAACCGGCGCGCCGGATGGGGCCGAGAAGTCATTGCACGATTCCTGATCGAAAAGATAACGTTATCCGGAGAAGTTTAACCGATGTTGGTAGATCGCGCAAACACAATCCGGCAGGGCAATTTCGATCGAAGAAAAGCCATTACCGATTCACCGCGTTTGCGTAGACCTGCCCGGCAAAACCGGCAATCTCCTCCTGTTGCGCGGGCGTGGCCTGATCTAGTCCGCTGCCCAGCCAATAAAGCTGAACCAGCATCGCATCGGCCTTTGCGCTGTCCTTTGTTTCATAATTGAACGGCGCCAGCGTGTCGAGCCAGCCGTATAACTGCTCCAGTTCATTGGGCGACAGGCGGTACGGTTCCACCACCTTCGTCCCGCCCGCTTTGCACGAAACCGACACAGCCCAACCAGAACGATAAATGGTAAGGGTGTCACAAAATCCGGCAATCCCCCCTTCACGGCGCCAGGTAAATGCTGCTCCTGCCTCAGCCTCCGCCCGAATCCCTTGCGCTTCGATATAGACCAACCTTGCCCATTCTGCCACACTGCGTACTTCCGCTGCGGTAGGCGCTTTAGCGCCGCTGCTGACAAACTGCCCAACGCCAAACTCGGTGTTCAGTTTGAAGGATGAATACAGGCTCTGTAATACATTTAATTCTCTGATCCGTTCTTTCGAAAGCATCATTCCGCTCAAAGGGCCGCCGCACACCCCGACAGCCGCCGACTGTGCCCCAATGATCAACTGGCCGCATTCACTATCCACTGTACCTTCCCATTCCACAACAGCGCCTTCCGGCTTCGGGAACGATTTTATATCCGGCGGCCCTTTTACCGGCACCGCCGCCGTCCCGCTTTCATTGGTGCGCACCTCATACTGAATGCCGTTGACTTCCAGCATCACTCGATAACCCGGGGTAATGACCTGCGTGCACATGATTCCAGGCGTTGAGATCCCCAGGCAGCCGTCCGGCCACTCTACCCATTCACTGCTGACCACCTTTATGATATCCAGAGCAACATTCAGATGATTCGCAAGAGCCTGCACTGCGGCACTCACGGCGGGGGGCCTTTCGGTGACCGGCTCGCTAACCGGGGTATCTTTTTCTACCGCCCGCACCTGCGAGCCATCCAGGTTTGTGCGAAACTCGTATGTACTGCCGCCTGCTTCCAGTACGATTCGGTAGCCAGGCGTGATCATTGCACCGCAGGATTCTTCGGGCCGTTGAATGCCGAGGCAGGTATCCGGCCAATCCACTTCTTCCACAGCGCTGATCTTGACCTTTTCCGCCGTAATGTTTTGCTTTTGCATCAATGCCGCCAGGGCGGAATCCACCGCGGTTTTGCCGGCCTGTTCGGGCAGCGGCGTTGGCGCAGCCGTCGGAGCCGTGGTTGGCATCACCACGGGCGGATTCTGCTGCCCCACGGACGGGCTGCACGCGGAAAGGAAAATCCCAATCCATAAAGCAATCATCGTAATCGTTCGAATCTTCATTTCTCTACCTGTTTCTTTCTGCTATTGATAAAGTTTGAGTCAATATGCATGGTCATTCGTTCTATGATAAGACGAAAAATGTCTTAATTGGTTCCTGCATCCTTATTATAGGGTTGTACGTAAGAAACAAGAAGTAGGGATAACCTGACCCTGCTGTGGGGAATCCGGAATAAAAACAGCGGTGGGTCCCGTGACCCAACCGCTGTATCTGCTGCTCTCAGGTGAATAGCCAATCCCTAATAAGCTTTGGGTGATTTGTTATGTGTATATTTGTGCGCCAGGGCCAATCCAGTCACCGGAATAAACGGCACCCTTTTGACTCTTGGAACCGTCCATTCCCCGACGGCACTCCCAACGGCTGTTTTCTGAACGCCAACGCGGCTGCGAAGGCTGAAAGAGTCATACCACGGGTCTTTTTTTAGTTCGACATCTTTATTCATCTACCGCCTCCTCTGCAATTTCCAAGGCGATGCAGGCCTTGTGAAAAACCGGTAAAACAAGTATAAAACGCGCGAAAAGGTCCCTGCAAGGGGGATTCTCACGCTGTTCTGGTAGGAGATTCCCTATATTTAAGGCCCTGATTAAGCTACAATAATTCCAGGCGAGGGGGGCCGCGTGAAGCCCCCATCCCACACAGATATTCATCCTCTGAGGAAGTGAAATGCGATCAAGCCGATCCACCTGCCGATCCCTGCTGGCTTTGATTTTATTGATCTCCAGCCTGGTGTCCGGCTGCCAGGGATCGCAGCCAGCCACAAGTGCCGCGGAGATGATTACGGCAACCCTGGAAAACACTTCTACCCCCTATCCAACCCGCACCCGCGTTACGCTTCCGGCCACCCTCACCCGCACTCCGACGGTAAAAGTTGTGCGGCCTTCCCACACGCCCTCGCCAACCGCCACCGCAACGCCGAATTCCCCGCAGACCATGGCAGCCAAAAAGACCGCCGATGCAGACGTCAAATGCAGTAAATACCAGGATGCCTGGCAAATTCAATTGTCGCCCTCTTCCTGGAAGCCTGGTTGGTGTGAGATCGAAAGCAAGGGTGGGAACTTTTACGAATACCAACTGGTTTACCCCAGCGAATGGAAGGTTACCACCTTCGGAGATGTATACCCCAACCTGGCGTTCAACACCGGGCAAGACGGCGTGGAGGTCAGGCTTTACCAGTTGTATAACTACACCGTCCGAAAATTCGAAGGTGCCCTGGCGGATGCGCCTTTGAAAGCGGCTTTCTGCGACAACGATGATCAATGCACCCGGGTCATCCCAACCCGGGAAGAAATCACCTATAAAGAGACGCGCCAGGTAGGCGGCAGGGCATTTCTGGTGGTTGGCAGCACCGATGGCAAGCGCAGCACGCGCTGGTATTTCTTTTTTGTCCCATTCAAATACGCCCGCCCGGCATCCAACCGGCTGTTTTTCCTCAAACTCAGCACCCCCGATGTGGCTTCATCGGCGGATTACGTGGAGGTAGAAAAACAAATCATCGACATCATACCGTCGATCAAACAAGACCTTCCGTATTAATGCGACCTGTTTTATGCGGTATAATCCATACCAGTGGCTCCCAGTTGCCCGAATGCGCGTGGGTTTATTCATCAAGGATAAGTGGAAGAGGGAACGAAAAAAGTGGCTCGTCGAAAACGATCCGCCGATGAATTGACGGTAGACGAGTTGCGCCAGCTCTTGATTGAGAAGCGGCGCAGCGAACGCCAAAAACGCCTGGATACCTACCGCCGCAGCGGGCGGGTGATCCTGGTTGAATCGGTGCCCTCCCCAGCCACGCTGGACTCGATGAAGCTGGAAGCTCTGGACGGCGACTCCCTGCTGCCCCAGGAAGGCCAGCCGGCTGCGGCAAAACCGCGCGTGTGGCTCGACCGGCTGCTGCTGCTGATCGAAGTGGCGGCTGCTATCGGGTTTATTTACCTGGTGGCCAATTTCTTCCTGCTCCTGCGCGAAAACAACGAGATGGCAGCCGTGGCTCAGGTACAGCCAACGCCTTCGCCCACGCCGCTCATCTCAGCCGTCATCCTGCCTTCCGGGCACACCCCGCCCAGGCCCGGCTCAACCACCCGCTTCAACGATGCGGAAATTCCAGAACACCTGCGCCCGCTCGTGCAGTCTCAGCAGGTTGAGATCGTCATGCCAACCGCCAGCCCCAAAAACGCGGCCCGCATCAAGATTCCGGCCATCAACGTGTTTGCCAGGATTGTGCAGGGCGATAATTGGGAAGCCCTGAAGATGGGCGTAGGGCAGCATATTGGCACACCCAACCCAGGTGACAACGGGAATATTGTCCTTTCGGCGCACAACGATGTTTTCGGCCAGCTTTTCCGCGACCTGGATAAACTCCAGCCCGGCGATGAAGTGATTCTGTACACCGAGCAGAAAGCCTACACCTACATCATCCGCCAGACGCAGGTTGTCGAGCCGACCCAGGTAGAGGTGATGTATCCCACCCGCGAGCCGGTCGTTACTCTGATCTCTTGCTACCCATACCTGGTAGATGACAAACGCATCGTGGTGACTGCCGTACTGGCAAATGGAAATTGAGTGAAAATTTCGGGTTGTTTACCATGTTCAATTTGGAGACAACACAGTAAAATTGTGGAGGAGTAAAGCAATCATGCCGAAGAAAACCAAACGAAAAGTATCCACCGTTGCCACCCCCGCCGCCGCTCCTGAGGTAATGGAAGTGCGGACGATGGAGGCCCCTGCTGCTGCCGCGAGAACGTTTACTCGCCGAACGGCAACAGCGGTTGAATTTAACCCTGATTATACCTACGTGGTCAAAGACCTGAAACGAATCGGTACATTAGCTGGCATTTTCTTTGTCCTATTGATCGCTCTTTCGTTCATTCTCCCATTGATCCAGCGGTAACAGGCTAATCAATAATATTCGCCGCGCGACGATCTTCTCATCGCGCGGCGAATATTGATTCCCGTGTAAATGGCGTTAGGCTGGCTGGACCAATACCGGTTTCAAGCCGCGGATGATCAGGAAAGCCATACCCGCGCCAGCGCCAGCGCCAACCAGCGCGCACAAATACACCGCACCCAGTGCAATAGGTGCGTTCAGCGGCACCATGATTAATCCGCAAAACAGGCCAGCCAGCTCCCCCAGGCACCACAAGATGATCGCCGCGAGCCGGTAATGCCCAGGGCGGTACCCCTTCTCCCGCGCCAGCAATCCCATTCGGCTGACAAACGAACTAATCACCATGATTTCAACCATTGTCACCCCCCACGCATTATTTTTAACAAACCAATAAGAATGTACTGATTTGGCAGGCCAAAAACCATAATAAATGCATAAAAAATCAGTAAAATCTAATAGGATAGGATGAACTGCGTATGAATAAAATTGCTGCTTACCATGAAGCTCTTACCGCCCTGGATGATTGGGAACCCTACCTGCGCGCCGAGTCCCGCCTGCCCGGGCCCAGATCCAACCTGGAGCTGGCTCAGGCGGTCGCCGACCTGGCATCGCCAGCGCAAATTGAACGCCTGCTCGCGTATGGGCCCGACACCACCCCCGAAAACACACCGGAGGCCTTCCTGGCGATGTGCGGAACGATCGCGCTGGGCCGCCTTCTGGCGGAAGGGCGATTGGAAACACTACCCCGCCTACGCCAGCAGGCCAACGACCCGCGCTGGCGGGTGCGTGAAAGCGTGGCGATGGCCTTGCAGCGCTGGGGTGACGCTGATATGCCCGGCCTCCTCGCGGCGATGCCATCCTGGGCAAACGGCACCCCGCTGGAACAGCGCGCCATGGCTGCCGGGTTGTGCGAACCGCGCCTGCTGGTAAAAGCTGAACATGCCCGGGTCACCCTGGGCCTGCTCGACCAGGTGACGCGCGGCATTGCCAGTATCCAGGACCGCCGGTCAGATGCGTTCCAGTCTCTTCGGAAAGGGCTGGGCTACTGCTGGTCCGTGGCGATTGCCGCGCTGCCCGAGGAAGGGAAAGCATATTTTGAAAGCTGGGTAAGCACGACCGACCCCGATATCCGCTGGATTTTACGTGAAAACCTCAAGAAAAACAGGCTGCTAAAAATGGATTCCGCCTGGGTTGGGCGGGTAAGCCGCCTGATTGGCTCATAGGGGATAGAACTCGAAAACAGGAGACAGCCGATGGGCAAACAATATTCGATCGCATTCAAGGATCAAAGCGTTGACGCTTACCTTGCACCGGCGGAAAATAAAAGCGCCCCGGGCGTGCTCGTTCTGCATGCCTGGTGGGGCTTGAACGATTTCATGCGCGGTTTTTGTGATCGCCTGGCCGCGGAAGGCTTTACCGCCCTGGCGCCGGATCTGTATCACGGCGGCACTGCCCGCGCCATTGCGGAAGCCAAAACATTGCGGAATACTATGGATCGGGCGCTTGCGGAACAGGAAATCCTGGCAGCGGCGGACGATCTTATTCGATCCACCGGGGGCGCCGCGCCGAGCATCGGGCTGGTCGGGTTCTCTTTAGGCGCCTTCCTGGGCATGGGCGCCCTAGAAAAACGACCCGCGGACTTCGGCGCGGTGGTTCTATTCTACGGCGGGCGGCGCGCAAAACTGAATAAAACACGCGCTGCGTTCCTGGCCCACTTTGCCGAAAACGACCCTTACGTTTCGGACCGGGATAAACAGGCGCTTGTCGAAAACACGCAGCAGGCAGGCCTGGATGCGGAAATCTATGAATATCCCGGCACCGGGCACTGGTTCTTCGAAACGGACCGGACAGATGCCTACAACGCAGCCGCGGCTGACCTTGCCTGGCAGCGTACTTTGACATTTTTACGGGGCAGACTTGCCAATGTTTGATATCCGCAATTTCATTCACATGGTCGAAGGCATTGTTGATGCGCACAACCTGGGGCTGCCGGGGGCCTACGCCCGCTGGGCGCGCCCCGGCCCGCGCGATAACGCCATTAACCCCTACGGCTGCGCGGATGCCGCGAACATCCTCTATACCACGGGCCGCTTCCCCGCCGAAGCACAAGAGCGCCAGGCCTGGATTGGCGCGCTCCAGGGGCTGCAGGATGCGGAAAGCGGGATGTTCTCCGAACCAACCCACCATCCCATTCACACCACCGCGCACTGCACTGCTGCTCTGGAACTGTTCGATGCTCGCCCGCGCTACCCGCTCCGCGAGCTGGAGCAATACCACCGCCCGCACGAGCTGGCCGCTTTCCTCGATACCCTCAACTGGCGCGGGGAGCCGTGGAGCGAATCGCACCGGGGCGCCGGGTTATATGCCGCCCTGGTGCTGACCGGGGCCGTCAACCTGGATTGGGAAGAGCGCTACTTCACCTGGCTGTGGGAAGAGAGCGACCCGCAAACCGGCCTGATGGGCAAAGGGCGCATCCGGCCCGTGCTGGTAGATGAAAAGCCAACCCTGTTCCCGCACCTGGCCGGTACATTCCACTATCTTTTCAACCTGCAGTATGCCCGCCGCCCGCTGCGCTACCCCGAAAAACTGGTCGATACCTGCCTGGACCTGTTCAACAGCACCGACTACCCGCTTGGCAACCGGATTTCCTTTGCCGAGATCGATTGGGTGTACTGCCTGAACCGCGCCGTCCGCCAGAGCGGGCACCGTTTTGCGGAGGCCCGACAGGCCCTGCAGGACTTCGCCGCGCGGTATATCCCGTACCTGCTGGAACGTGACCCCGATCTGGACAGCGACCTGGACGATCTGCACCTCTTATTTGGGGTTGTGTGCTGCCTGGCTGAGCTTCAGCAGGCGCTGCCCGGTGCGATCCGCAGCCAACAGCCGCTGCGCCTGGTGCTCGATCGAAGGCCGTTTATCTGATGAAGACCCACAATAACGTTTTCATCCATTTTATCAGGCCAGGGAAATCCGAAACGATTTTCACGGAAGGTCTTGTAAACGAGAACGAGCGATTCCTCCACACCATTTCACACATTTCCAAGGACGTAGCCATCCAATGGTCGCGCACCGTCTGGCAGCCAAATGGAATGCTCACCGAAGATCAAGTCATTGCCACGGTTCGAAAGCATCTATTTTTTCATGAGTGGTTTGCTATCATGCAGTTGTTTGATGCCGGTGATCAACTGCTGGGCACGTACTGCGATATGCTAACCCCGCTTGAAAAACGCGGTAAAGAATATTTTCTGACCGATCTGTTCCTCGATTTATGGGTCGCGCCAGACGGAAGGTTCAAGGAACTGGATTGGGACGAGTATGCCGAGGCAATCGATCAGGGCCTGATGGACGCGTTACAACAAGAGATGGCCGAGAAAACGTTGCGCCATCTAGCCGAAGAAATACGGCAGGGGCGCTTTCCCCAAGAATACCTTGCGGGCTGTCATCAATGAAAGCAGGTTTCCGTCTATAATCAAATCACCTATTGTTCAGGGAGGTATCGCATGGACCGGCCCTCAATTTTTACCAGGTTACGTAACTGGCTGCGCCGCCTGTTCGAACCCGAACCAGCACCGCCCCCCGCGCCGGTTCCAGGCGAACCCCCGCCAGGCAATCTTCCCCAGCCCATTACCCGCAAAGTAAGCCTGGTGATCTTCAATCCCGTCGTTCCGGGAACCAGCGATCAGCGCCTGACCCAGGCGTTGGGCTGGAATGACCCGGACTGGATGGTGGATGAACTGATCGCCGACCTGCGCGAAATCTCGCACGGCTATGTCAACTACGAGATCGCGGAGCGCATCGTAGTGGACGATTTTCCGTTGAAAGAGGACGGCTTCCGCTATACACCGGATGAATTTCTGCGCTGCTGGCAGACCGGGCGCGGCTTTCACCAGCCTGATGCGGTGGATTACGACGATATCCTCCTGCAAAATGACCTGATTTCCAAAGTGCAAAACGGCGACATCGACGAGGTGTGGACGGTCTCCTTCCCGTATGCCGGATTCTACGAATCGCGCATGGCTGGGCCAGGCGCGTTCTGGTGCAACGCCCCTGCCCTGGAATCCGCGCCGCACGCAGGAAGGCGCTTTATCGTCATGGCATTTAACTTTGAGCGCGGTGTGGGCGAAATGCTCGAATCATTCGGGCACCGGGCGGAATCGATTATGGAGCAGGTGTATCGAGGCATCCGGCAGGAGGAAAACCTGTGGAAGCGCTTCATCCGGTACGATAAAGTCGCGCCCGGGCAGGCCGAAGTGGGCAACGTCCACTTTGCTCCCAACAGCCAGCGCGATTACGACTGGGGTAACCCTACCCCTGTACCCAGCCGCAGCCGCAATTGGCAAAATTTTCCCGACCTTTCCGGCGAACCGGTCATCATGGACTGCCGCGAATGGGGCAACGGCGATATCCGCGAGCATCACCGCTGGTGGTTCCGCCTGATGCCGCACCAAAATGGGCAGTACCGCGGCATTTCTTTTAATTGGTGGGAATACATTATCGATCCGAACCAGGTCCGGTGAACTTTATGACAAAACCGCTTTCTTCTTCTCTCCCCCCGGTCGTCTTTAACCATCTCTATGTCGTGCTGGACGATAAAACCTACCGGTCCATTATGGGCTCGGACTTTTTGCATCTTGCCTTTCCTGGCAAAGAAAAGCGCGCCACGCTCACCGCAGCCGGCGAAACCTGGGCGGGCACCTACTTTTACTGCCAGGACAATTACCTGGAATTCTTTGGCTCTGGCAACGGCCCCGTCACCGGCGAACCATCGCGCGGTGGGCACTGGCAGACCGGCTCGCAGGAGGGTTGGGCGGGGTTGGCCTTCAGCACCGACCGACCCGGCGGAGTGGCAGCCGTCCGCCAGGCGCTCCAAAAGGCGTTTGGCTACGAACCGTTCCATGAACTACGCCAGATGCACGCCGGTGAGCGCATTATCAACTGGTTCTATCACGTCCGGCTGGCGGAACTGCTGGGACTGGGTTCTTTCGAATCCTGGGTGATGGAATACCACCCGGACGTTTTTGCCTACAAAGGCATCCCTCTGCCCGAAAACGGCGAGCTGAGCCGGCTGGCGTACCTCTCCCCCTGGAACCAGGACCGCACCCTCGCTAAGGCGAGTTCCGGCAGCGAGGCGGGTTTGGAGACCCCAACCGGCCTGACCGGCGCGCCGAACCACGATGAAACCGCTGCCACCCATGTACCCGCGGCGCGGAAAACCGAGTCGGGGTCGCGCACCCCAGCGCGGATTGCGCCGCGCATGCGGGTGCTGAAGCCCGAGCCGCCGCGCCCGCCGGTCTTCTCGCACATCATCGAAGTTACCCTGCACATGGACTCTCCCCGGGCGGAACGGTTCGCGGAGATCCTCAACATCCTTGGCTACACGAAAAGCGAGACCAGCAGCGGCCTGGCGCTCTCCGCGCACGGCTTCACCCTCAACATCCTGCCCGAGTCCGCCGGGCCAGCCGGCTACCGCATCTCCAGGCTGCGCCTGGCAATGTCCCGCCCCTCCGTCGCCCCCATGACCTTTGTCTTCGCCCCCGGCTCGCGCCTGGTGCTGAACAACGATCTCACTGCCGACTGGGAATTTGGGATCTCGTAACAGGAAGAATTGGGAGCCGCCTTGCCGAACCCCCGCCTCGCCGTACTCTCCGACATCCACGGCAACCCACCTGCCCTGGATGCTGTCCTGGCGGACCTTCAGGCATTTTCCCCAATTGATGCCGTTCTCGTCGCGGGAGACATCATCACCCCGTTGTATCACGAGACCGTTCTCCAAAAACTGTGCGAGATGCGCGCCGTTATGATCCGTGGCAACGGCGAGCATAACCTGCTCGAAATGCACGACGGCGCTGCTCCAGACTACTACTGGACAGCGCAGCAGTTTGCCCTTGCCCGCTGGAACTTTTCGCACGTCTCTCCGGCAGATGTTGAATATATCCGCGCGCTGCCCGAGCAGGTTGTTTTCCACCTCCCAGGAACGGACCCCATCCGGATCGTGCACGGCTCGCCGCGTGGAATAAACGACGGCGTATCTCCGGTGGACGATTCGCAGCAATTTGCGGATGCAATGGCGCTGATCGATGAACCGGTGGTGATCTTTGGTCACACCCACCAGCCCTGGCAGCAGCCCATCGACGGCAGGCTGGCGCTCAACCCCGGCGCGGTCACTGGTCCACTCAATAACCAGGTTGGCGCGCAGTATGCAATCCTGGAATGGCAAGGAGGCGCATGGCAGGCCCGCTTGCGGTGTATCGCCTACGATCTCCAGGCCACGGCCCAGATTTTCAAAGATAGCGGGCTCCTGGATACCGGGCACCTTGCCCGCTGCTTCCTGGCAAGCATCTTTTCCGGTTACGATGTTGCCCGGAAATTTCTTACGTATGCATTCACCCTTGCCCGCCATATGGGCTACCGCCACCTGCCGTACATTCCCGATGAAGTCTGGGATCACGCCGGTAAAACATTCCCCTGGCCGCCCGACTGTTAATCGATGCGGTCAAAACCCAAACCAGCTTGCGAATCATAGATCTGCGAAATGATCAATCCCCAAACCCAACTTGCATATCACTCCTGGCAGTCGCACCCAAAACGCCCGCGCCGTAAGTTGGCGTCGTCTGCCGGGCGGTACGCATTAGCCACCGTGACGGGCAATAAGGAAGGCCAGCGTTGATGCGCGCCCGTGATGCCGGATTCATCTTGCCCGGGCTGCCCACCGGCCCGCTGAACGCAATCACCGATGTCCCAGGGGTAGCCGTCGGGCAGGTGACCATCCATGACAATGACCGCCAGCCGCCGGTGCATACTGGGGTGACGGTGGTGATTCCCCACCCGGGCGATCTGTTCAACGACAAGCTTATCGCCGCCGTGCATACCATCAACGGCTACGGCAAGGCCACCGGCTTCGAGCAGGTGCGCGAAATGGGCACGCTCGAGGCGCCCATCGCGCTGACCAACACCCTTTGCGTTGGGCGCGCCTGGGACGCGCTGGTGACCTGGATGCTGGCCCGGTACCCGGAAATTGGCGCCAGCGGGCCAACCGTAAACCCGCTGGTGGGCGAATGCAGTGATGCGCGTTTGAATGACATCCGCGGGCGGCATGTCACCAGCGAGCACGTGCTCCAGGCGCTGGAAGCTGCCGCAGACGGTCCGGTGGCCGAAGGCAGCGTCGGCGCGGGAACGGGCATGGTATGTTATGGCTACAAAGGCGGCGTCGGCACGGCCTCTCGCCAGGTGATCAACTATATCCTGGGCGTTCTGCTGGTGGCAAATTTTGGGCGGCGCGAGCAGCTTACTATTCGCGGTATTCCGGTGGGAAGGCTCTTGCAAACCACCCAATCGCTGGCAAACCCCGGCTCGGTGATGATCGTACTCGCCACGGATGCCCCTTTGACGGATCGCCAGCTCGGGCGCATTGCCCGCCGCGCGGCGCTGGGCCTGGCCCGCACCGGGTCCATTGTCAGCAGCGGGTCGGGTGATTTCGTCATTGCCTTCTCAACCGCGCAGACGGTCCGCCAGAACCAGCCCGGCCCGGCCCAGCAAATTCGCTGCCTGCCCGAGGTGGCGCTGGATCACTTCTTCCGCGCCGCCAGCGAGGCCACCGAGGAAGCCGTACTGAATGCGCTGTGCCAGGCCGCTCCGGTCAAGGGGCTGGATGGCAAGATCATGCCGGCCCTCCCGGTCGACAGCGTAATAAAATTATTACAAATCGAAAAAACTACTTGACATCTTTCCCATCTTTTGCTAGACTGAAATCCGGTGAATGGAAGAAGTTCTTCTATCACCCATAAACGAATTCATAACAAAAGGAGGCGCATAAAATGCAAAATAGCACATCACGCTGCTGTTTCTATTTAACATATTGTGCGCCTCGGGAATTGGCTCGCTGATTTTCTTTCCGCTGCGTTGAGAAGATACTTTTCAACCCAGTCATCCAGGAAAAGGCAAACGCCACGGGTGCGCAACACCCGTGGCCCGTTTTTAATACACAACACTGGCCCGGCTTACCCGAGTGGTAATAGATCGCAATAGCCCGGTTTATCCGGTAAGGATTTCAGGAAACTTTCACAATGAATCGACGTTTTTCAGAAGAAGAGCAGTTAGAGACCCTTGATGAAGAGGGATACCTGCCCCAAGTAAAAAACATACCCCACAAGAAAAGCGGCCCAGGGCGGATGCGACCGGCCCGC
This sequence comes from uncultured Anaerolineaceae bacterium, assembly GCA_964437595.1. Lineage (GTDB taxonomy): Bacteria > Chloroflexota > Anaerolineae > Anaerolineales > Anaerolineaceae > DSYU01. The sequence continues at coordinate 30,356 of CAYTHO010000003.1, read as the reverse complement.
CCGCAGCCTGTATCGGCGCCTATTCCGAATCAGATCATCGAACAGGAAGATGATCGATTCGAGATGACGTACAAGGCCGCCCGCCATGAGGCGATCTGGCTGGAACAGTCACTGGAAGACTTCTTCAAACAGAAGTGGTTCGATGATGTACTGCGCATGGTCAAAGGCGGCAAAGAAGCCTCGGTGTACCTGTGTGCGGGCAACGAGACGACCGGCGCCGATTACCTGGCTGCCAAGGTCTACCGCCCGCGGCGCTTCCGCAACCTCAAAAACGATTGGCTGTACCGCGAAGGGCGCGGGAACCTGGATGAATCCGGGCGGAACATTACCAACAAGGGTATGCTGCACGCCATGCACAAGAAAACAGATTACGGTCGCGAGCTGCTGCACACCTCCTGGCTCGAGCACGAGTTCCAGTGCCTTTCCATCCTGCACGCCGCCGGCGCGGACGTGCCGCGCCCGTATGCCAGCAGCGCGAATGCGATACTGATGGGCTACTACGGCGATGAGGTGATGGGCGCGCCAGCGCTCAATGAAATCAACCTGCCTGCCGCTGAAGCCCGCGCCCTGTTCGAGCGGGTAATGCACAACATCGACTTGATGCTGAGCATGGGCCGCATCCACGGCGATCTATCGGCCTTCAACATCCTGTATTGGGAGGGCGAGATTGCCATCATCGATTTTCCCCAGGCCGTTCGCCCCACGGAAAACCGCAGCGCTTACCGCATCTTTGAGCGCGATGTCGTCCGGGTGTGCGAATACTTCCAGCGCCAGGGCGTGCGTTCAAATCCACGCCAGCTAGCCGCGGAAATGTGGCGGCGCTGCGACCAGCCTATCGTCCCATTGGTGGACCCCAAAGCGCTCGGTGAAGACAACGACAGCGAGCGCGACATCTGGGAGAGCCTGAAGAATACATAGCGTAACGTATCACACCCCTGGTAAAAACAGGGGTGTGATACTAGAATAGCAAAATGGACACACGTTCACCAATGGATATCAACCGCAGCGCGTATGATCAGATCGCTCCGGCGTTCGCGAAAAAGAACGCGGACATGTCGCGCGAGCTGGTAGTCCAGGCCTCGCGCCTGGTCGAGCGCCTGGCAGCCAGCGGTCTGCGCGTTCTGGACCTGGGCTGCGGCGCCGGGCGGGACATCGCCTGGTTCGAGGCGCATGGGCAGCGCATGTTCGGCGCGGATCTATCGCGCGGCATGCTGAATGAAGCCCGTGCAGTCACCCGCGCGCCGCTCTCCCAGATGGACATGCGCGGCCTGGGCTTCGCCCCGGCCAGCTTCCACGCTGTTTGGTGCTGCGCGGCCCTGCTGCACCTGCCGAAGTCGCTTCTTACAGATGCTCTGGCGGAGATCCGGCGCGTGCTGGTTCCTGGTGGATACTTTTCTTTATCCGTGCAGAAAGGGGATAGCGAAGGCGTAGAACCTTCGCCGTACCTGGAGAACGTCGAGCGCTTTTTTGCCCGCTACCAGCCGGACGAGATCGCCGCCCTGCTGCGACAGGCTGGCTTTTCCATTCTGGAACAGGGAGAAAATGAGGGTTTCCGCACCTGGCTGATGTTCGATACGCTCCTGACAGCAGAGTAAGGCCAAAACCTGCTCCATTGACAGATTAATGCTTTCCCTTTATCCTGTTGCAACTTTGCGTGTGATCGCCCATCAACGGTCTTGAATGCCACGAAAACTGCGCTTTTTCTTCTTTCTTTTTATCTCCCTCGCCTGCCTGATCGCGGCCCTGGTCTTAACCCTGGGCCAGATCCAATTATATGATGCCGTGCGCGGCGTCTACCCGAACGGGACGGTGATTGCCGGTATCCCGGTCGGGGGGCTGGATGCGCAGGCGGCGGGCCTGCGCCTGGTGCAGGCCTACACGATCACCCCGCTGGAACTGCGCATCAACGGCGCGCGCGTGCAGATCGACCCCAATGCGGCGGGCGTCCAGCTCGATTTGCAAAAAATGCTGAACACCCCTGCGGAAGCGGAAGAGAATGCGTATTGGACGGGCTTCTGGGACTTCCTCTGGAACCGCCCCAGGCAGGCATTGAATGGAACACTGGCATGTTCGGTGAACGGTGACCAGCTTCGCGCCTATCTCCAGGAAAAGATTGCCCCCCACTTCATCCAACCGGCCCGCCCGGGCGGCGCCGTCCCCGGTGATGTGATCTTCACCCCGGGCCAGCCCGGCGAGGAAGTGGACCTGGCAAGCAAAGAGGCGGAAATCCGCGCCGCGCTGTGCCAGCTTGCCCCGCGGGTTGTGGAAATCGGGACGAAAACCACCCAGCCGCTCCCCCCTTCGGTCGAGGATCTGCGCGCGGTGCTTGAAATTCTCGTCCAGACCTCCGGGTTCGATGGCATTGCCGAAGTGTACTATCAAGATATTGCCGCGGGCCAGGAGATCAATTTTGCCTTCAACCAGGGCCGGCCGGTCAGCCCGGAGATCGCCTTCACCGGCGCCAGCACCATTAAAATCCCGGTGATGATCTCCGCCTACAAGCGGCTGGAAGGCGAGCTTCCGCCCGACCTGCGCAGCCGGATGGAGCTGATGATTGACCTTTCCGATAATGCTTCCACCGACGAGGTGATGACCCAGGCGCTTGACCCCAACCTGGCCCCCGTGCAGGTCACGGAAGATATGCAGGCCCTTGGGCTGGATAACACCTTCCTGGCAGGCTTTTTCTACATTGGCGCCCCGCTGCTCAACCGCTACCAGACCCCCGCCAACCAGCGCGCGGACCTGTCCACCGATCCGGACATCTACAACCAGACCACCACCGCCGACATGGGCCAGCTGCTGGCGGCGATCGAGCGCTGCGCGGCGAGCGGCAGCGGAGCGCTGGTGGAAACCTTCCAGGGGCAGGTAAGCCAGGCTGAATGCCAGGAGATGACCGGCCTGCTCAAAAAGAACCGCAAAGGGGTGCTGCTGGAGGCCGGCCTGCCAGAAGGCACGCCCATCGCGCACAAATACGGCTGGGTCACGGATGCCAATGACGGCCTGCTGCACACCGCCTCCGACGCGGCTATCATTTACACCCCGGGCGGCGATTTTATCCTCACCGCCTACCTCTACCACCCGGTGCAGCTCCCCTGGGATGATGCCCAGCGCATGGTCGCCAGCCTGGCAACGGCAGCCTACAATTTTTATAACGGCTGGAAATAGGCAGCCGCCTGGCACCATGAGCGCTTCGCAAACAAACCCCCGACCCACGCCTGCCGATCTGCGGGCAGCCGCCGCCAAAACCATCCCGGACGTTATCGCGCCGGGGTTGAAAGTGCTCCTGTGCGGCATCAACCCCGGGCTGTACTCCGCGGCCATCGGGCACCACTTTGGGCGACCCGGAAACAGATTCTGGCCGGCGCTGCATGCCGCCGGGATCACTCCGCGCCTGTTCTCGCCCTATGAGGACCAATCCATGCTGGCCCTGGGCTGGGGCATCACCAACGTCGTCTCCCGCGCCTCCGCCGCCGCGGATGAACTCTCCCGCGCCGAGCTTACCGCGGGTGGCAAACTGCTGGAGGAAAAAGTGCACCGGTTTTCGCCGCGCTTCCTGGCCGTGCTCGGGCTCACCGCCTACCGGGCGGCTTTCGACCATCCCACAGCGCAAATCGGCCCCCAGCTAGATAGAATCGGAGAGACGCGCCTGTGGGTACTGCCAAACCCCAGCGGGCTTAACGCGCATTACCAGCTTGCCAACCTTGCGGAGCTGTTTCAGCAACTCAAAAATGCCGCGGAAGATGTAAAATAGAACCACTGGATTTTTTGAAAACAGAATCGCAAAACCCCAACTGAGGCGGCCATGACACAAGAAAAACAATACGGCAAACTGACTCAAACGCAGCTAAATGCTTTTCTCGATCACCCCATCCTGGCTCGCTTATCCACCGCCGTCCGATCCAAAGAAGATGGAAAGTACTTCCAGCCGCACACCACCCCGGTGTGGTTCTTGTGGGACGGTGCCAGCCTGTATATCAGCGCGTTCACCAGCACCCGTAAGGTGAAGGAAGTGCGCCGCAACCCGTATATCGCCGTGCTCATCGACGTAGCCGATGCCATTGATGGCGTCACCGCCGTGCTGATGGAAGGCAAATCGGAGTGGATCACGGAGCCGCCGTTTGTCCAGGAGATGAGCCGCCGGATCTATACGCGCTACATGGGCGAGGAAGGCGTCCTGGCGCCCTCTCCGCAGTCCTGGATCATCGATCCGGAGAATTCCATTATCAAACTGACGCCTCAAAATGTTTACACCTGGTGATAAGACGCGCACATAACAGAATTGTTAGTACAAAAAAAGTTAAGATTCTGCACGATTTGCGTTTACACTTAAGGTCAAACCTTAATGTTATGTGACGGAATTCTCATCCGCAAGGGCAGTATATTCTGAATGGCAAAATCGCAAAAAAAATATCTCATCTGGGACTTTGACGGCACGCTGGCTTCACGACCCGGCGGCTGGGCTGGCGCGGTACTGACGGTGCTGCGCCGCTCGACCACCGGCATTGAAACGACTACCGAACAAATTCGGCCCTTCCTGCAGTCCGGCTTTCCCTGGCACGCGCCAGAAAACGCTCACCCAGGTATCTCGCCCAATGATTGGTGGGAAGACCTGCAGCCGGTTCTCATGCGTGCGTTTCGGGGGGTTGGCGTGAAAAATGGGCAGTGCATGGACCTGGCTCGCCAGGTGCGCACCGTGTACCTCGATCCGCTTGGCTGGCAGCGCTTCAACGACACCACCCCAGCGCTTGAAGCGCTTTCCGCGAAAGGCTGGAAGCACATCTTATTAAGCAACCATGTGCCCGAGCTGCCCATCCTGCTGGACCGGCTTGAGCTATCCAATCGTTTTGCCGCGGTGTTTAATTCCGCTGAAACCGGCTATGAAAAGCCCAACCCCAAAGCCTTCCGCAACGTGCTGGATTGGATTGGCCCGGACGCCAAAGCCTGGGTGATCGGTGACAGCTACACGAGCGATATCTTAGGCGCATCCGAAGTGGGGCTGCCGGGCATCCTGGTGCGCAAAGCCCACCCGAAAGCGCCGGTCTACTGCGCCAGTCTGCCGGAAATCGCTGAAAAAGTGTGAATTCACCTATGGACATCTTTGACACTATTCGCAGCCGCCGTTCGATTCGCAGCTACACCGGCCAACCCGTGCCGGTTGACGATTTGAAAAAGATTGTCGACGCCGGGAGGCTGGCTGCCAGCGGCGTTAACCGCCAGCCGTGGGAGTTCATCGTAGTAACGGAACCCGATATCATGCAGCGCCTGCGCGCCCCAGCCGATCACTGGACGGCGAAAGCCGGCGCCCTGATCGCAGTGGCCATGGACCCCGAATCGCGCTGGTGGGTGGAAGACGCCGCCGCTGCCGTGCAAAACATGCTGCTGGCGTGTACTGCGTTGGGCTACGGCGCCTGCTGGATCGAAGGCTATACCCTGCGCAACGAAGAAGCCTTCAAGGCAGTTCTGGGTATCCCAGATAGCCGCCGCCTGTTTACCCTGGTTTCGATCGGCGTGCCCGCGGAACAGCCCACCAAGGAAAAGAAATCGCTCGACGAGGTTCTTCACTGGCAGCGCTACCGCGGAAAGTGATAGAATCCGGGTATGCCCAACCGGAGAGCCTTTATCATGACCACGCTGGCGGCAGTCGCGGCGTGCTCTGTTTTGCAGATTACTGCGCTGCTGCGAAGAAAAACGGCTGAGAACCCCGCGCCATCCAACCCGGGGCCTGGCGAGGCCGCTCAGCCTGCCCAGCCGGTGGACACACCTGCTGGCAAGCAGGAAGCTGCCGCTCTCCCCCAGGTTCTTTTCATCTCGCGCGCGGATTGGGGCGCGGCTGTCCCGCTGGTCACTCCCAATGGCGAAGGCGAATACGGGCTGTATGATCCGGATAATAATCCCACCGGCTGGATGGTCTATACAGAACCGCTGGAAACCGTGCTGACCCAGGTGATCATCCATCACTCTGCCCTCCCGCTCAGCGATGGGCCGCGCGAAATCCAGCGCCTGCACACCGAGGAGAAAGGCTTCGCCGATATTGGCTATCACTTCTTGATCGATGAAACAGGCCAGTGCTTCGAGGGCCGTTCGCTGCAGGTGCGCGGGGCGCACACATACGGCGCCAATTATGGTTCGATCGGCATCTGTTTGCTCGGGAATTTTGAAGAGCTTCAACCGCCCGCCATTCAGCTAAATGCGCTGAGAATCCTGCTGACGTCCCTGGTGGGCCGCTTCCCGGGCCTCCAGCGCCTATCTGGGCACCGCGACCACAACCCCGGCGTCACCCTCTGCCCCGGCGCCAACCTGTACCCGCTTCTTCCGGGCCTGGCAGAAGAGTATAATTTGACGTATGGCATAAATTAAGACCACTGACCTATACCTCAGAGTGGTTCGTAAGGCCTGTTTACGACCACGTGGATTCGACCAACATGAAAATTCCTTATACTGTTCACCGGAAAGTTTTCGGCGTGCTGCTGGTGGCTGCCAGCGGCTTTGCCTACGGCCTGATTTCGCAAACCATCAACGCCTTGTTCCTGCCAGGGATTCCGCTGTACCAGCCGCCCTTTGGTTTACTGGGCAATATCCTGATGGCGGTGCTGATTGGCATATCGCTTGGTTTCCTGGTGGCTTCATCCGAAACAGGCGCGGTTGGGGTGCTGTGGGGCAGTTTCCTCGGCGCGTTGTTCGTCTCAGTAGCCACAATGCTTACCGGGCAGGTTGAAGACGAAATTTTCTGGCGGAAAATTGTAGCTATTACAATCGCCTTCATACCCATCGCCGCCATCCTGGCGCCGCTGCTGATCCTTTTCCGCTGGACCATTGGGCGCGAAGAGGATGCCTACCGGAATGCTGGTAAGGGCCTTGCCCCCACTTTCCTCAGGCGGTACGCATTACCTGCCAGCCTGGTGCTGGGCGCGGGCCTGCTGGGGCTTTTCTCGCTCTATAGCGACGTGGGCCGGGCTGTCACTCCGCGGATGGATGCGCTGATCAAACAAGGACGGCAGGCCAGCAGGTTCGAAATGCTGCCAGAACCTTTGCGCGACAGAGACGTCCGGTACTTCTTTGAGCATAAAAATCAACCCTACCGCCTGGCATGGGACAAAGACAGCGGAAACCGGTATGCCATTCCGCGCCCGGCTGGCAGTGGTTACGATACCTCCATCGTCATCGCCCGCTATGAGGATGGCTACCTGCTGGTCTGCATGTTCCCTGGAAAGACCGGGGAGCCGAGCTGCAAAGATTTTCTGCCATACAATCGTCTGGAGGGTAAAAATGGATCAACTGCTGGACATCACCTTTCTGCGGCATGGCCGGTCACGCGCGGACGATGAAAATGTGCTGGAGGGGCGCTACGATTCTCCGCTCACGGAAGTCGGGCTGGCCCAGGCCAGGGAGCGGGCCGAAGGCTGGCAGCAGGCCGGGGTAAAGTTCGACCTGGTGGTCCATTCGACCCTTCAGCGCGCCCAAGCGACCGCCGAAATCATCGCTGGCTGCCTGGACGCGCCGCTTGAACCTGACCCGGATTGGATGGAAATGGATAACGGCCCGCTGGCCGGACTGACCCACGAAGAGGCGGACCGGCGCTACCCGCTCCCAGCATTTCGCAGCCCATACGAGCCCATTGCGGGCAGCGGCGAAAGCGAAATCGGGCTGCACGGGCGCGCCGCCAGGGCCGTCGAGCGCCTGGTGCGCCGCGGGCCTGGCCGGTACCTGGTGGTAGCGCACGGAGGCATTCTGAATGCCGCGCTGCGCGTGATCATCGGCGCGCCATCTCCAGTTAATTTTCACGGTGCCTGGTTTCATTTCAAAGACCTCGGTTACGCGCGCTTTACCTATAAATCTGCCTCGCATATCTGGAGAATGCTCGAGTTCCATTAGGCGGTTTATACAGCCCTGGCTTTTTTCAGGAAAAGGGGGATCTATTGAACGTATCACCAGTTGTTCTTATTACTGGCGCGTCTTCTGGTATTGAAAGAGCCACATCTTGCGTGCTGGCGAAACGTCACTCGCTTGCTAAATCTTGATACTTTTGAACCTGGTTGCGCCCGTTCTGTTTCGCGGCGTAAAGCGCGTGATCCGCGCAGTCAATGAGCGCCTCCAGCGTGCGAGAAGATGTGGAAAGCGCCGCCACGCCGATGCTGATGGTTACAAAAACCTGATCATCGCCAATGCTGATGCCCGTCTCGGATACCATTCTCCGCACTCGCTCAGCAATCAGGGCTGCGCCTTCCAGGTCTGCTTCCGGCAAAACGATCGCATACTCCTCGCCTCCCCACCGCCCAACCAGATCGGTTAAGCGCAGCGCCTGGCGGCAGGCGTTCGCCACAGCCAGCAGCACCTGGTCTCCAGCCGAATGCCCGTAGGTATCATTGATGCGCTTGAACCGGTCGATATCCACCATTAAAACGCCGAGGTTACGGTTGTAGCGGTGCGCGCGCTCCACCTCGCCGCTGCCCAACATGGTGAAGTGGCGGCGCGTGAATAACTGGGTAACCGAATCGGTGATGGCCATTTGTTTCATCTGGTCGTAGATGCGCGCATTCTGCACGGCAATCGCCGCCTGGGTGGCAATGGTTTCCAGCAAACGAACCTGCTCCACTGAATAAGCGTACGGCTCGTAGTTCTGCATCGAGATGACCCCCACCACCTGGTTCAGCAGCAGCAGTGGCACGGCTACATACGAACGAGAGGTCTTTCCAACGTTGCCAATACGCACGAAGTCATAGGCTTGCGCAATTTCCGGGTTGATGGTGTCAGGAATGTAGACCGTTTTCCGCTGGTGGATCACCACACTGGTGATGCCAGGGTTCTCGTTGATATTTTGTGAAACATTCTCAATAAACTGCCCATCTTCGAACAACAGCGGCATCTCAACATTGCCGGTCGCCGCATCATACAAGGCCACATAAAAGGCGTCGATCGGCAGCGCCAGGCGACACTGCTCAAATAACGATATCAATATCTGGTTCATTTCCAGCCCGGCGGTCATCGTCAGGCCAATACGATACAGAATACTGAGTTCCTCGGCCCGGCGGTTAGTCGCGTCGTATAAACGGGCATTTTCTAATGCAATGGCTGCCTGGTCCGCGTACACATGCAGGCTGTAGATCAGGTCCGGCGCGAACGAATCGGGTTCTGAATGATCCAGATTAATAAAACCAACCACCTTCCCTTTGACCTTGATGGGCATCCCGGCATACGCCCGAATCCATTCATATTCCGGTATTGGGCTCCAGGTCTTTTCCAGCCATGTATCTGAGATAATCAACGGCTCGCCGGTCTCAGCCATCGTCCGGAAAGAAGGCCGCTCCGACGCCCGAATGCGCAGCTTGCGCATGATGTCGTCGCCATCCACATCATACCCGCGCCAACGCACAAAGGACACAATACCATCATCATCCACCAGGGCGATGCTGGCCGCTTTATGTGGAACGAGCTTCTCCAGGCTGATCAAGATGCGGTCCAGCACTTCCTCCAGGTTGAGCGTGCTGTTCAGCGCGCCCGCCGTATCATGCAGCACCTCGGCCAGCAGTCGCTGGCGTTTCTCAGCCTCCTCAACCTGGTGCTGGGCGACCGCGCCAGATACAATGCGGCACAGATTCCACAGCGTATCCAGTTCTTCATCGTTCCATGTTTTCAATTCCTCGCAGTAATCCAAAGCCAGGAAGCCGAACAACCGCTCTTCGCTGGCATAGATTGGGAAGACAACCATGGAAAGTACATTCCATGCTGCCATATATATGGCGATATCTTCCGGCGCATTCATCACGTCCGCTTCCAGCAGCATGGCATGGGTCTTCAAGCGCTCTTGCCAGGTAGGTAGCTCCTCGTAACGGAACAAGGCGCCTTCTTTTGCGCGAAGGGGGATGCCCACATTGCACCACTCGATTACGATCGAGGTTTCAGACCCATCGACCGAGTTTTTGCACAGGTACAGCCGATCAGCCTTCGCGAAAGCTGCCGTCTGTTCGATGACATCTTCCAGGGCTGAAAGTACATCTCCTGACCGGTAAATGGTCTGAAGCACCCGGTTGATTAACGTCTGGTGTTCCAGGTTGGTCTGCAGCCGAACCTCGAGCTCTTTTCGCTGTGTCACGTCCCGAATAATTGCCAGCAGGCCCTTTGACACTCCGCTGTCGTCCAGCATGGGGGTTGATACGACTTCACCCCAAAAAACAGAGCCATCTGGGCGTAGAAAGTGATACTCCTGCGCCGGGAGCTTTTGTTTCTCCTCGATGATTTTGAGCAAGCGCATCATCCCCATGCCCCGTTCATCGGGATGAATATATTTGAGCACCGAGTCGCCAACCACATCGAGTTGGTCCGTGTTCGCAAAAATCTCGCTGATTTGCGGAGATGCAAATGTAATCCTTCCAACATCATCCGTTATTACAGTGCCTACCGGCAGGGTATTTACCACCAGGCGGTACAACCGCTCAGATGAGCGTAAGTTCTCTTCTGCTAACCGGCGCCGGGTAACATCGCGCAGGAGGATAATGCACCCGGCTTTTCGCTTTTGGCCTTCATACCAATCCATCTGGGTGGCTTCCAAGTATTGGGGCTGCTCAACCCCCACCGGGATCTCAACAGGAGATTTCGAAGCGGAATGAATAAGTTCCAACAACTGGGGCCAGTCCGCCAGAATCGAATCTACCGGTTTGCCCCAGTAGGATACGGTATTCAACCCCAGGTACGTGGCCGCCAGCTTATTCACTTCAACGACCCGGTACTTTGCATCGACCACCAGATACCCCTCGCCGATATTCTCTAAAATAAACTCGTGCAGAAGGGGAGACAGGTCAAATAATTTGAGGCGCACGACCGTCCAGGCATAGACCAGGCCGGTCAGGGCCAGGCCGTAAGGGGTAATATCGAAGCGGAGCCCCGGCACCACTTGGAGCATGAAGACTAAATTCATCAGCCACGGGATAGCCATGCCGATCAGCAATCCCACCGCCTGTTTGCGGTGCGATCGGGGAAAACGGTGCATCCCTTGAAAAAGCGTAATGCAGCCAGCCGCCAGGGTCAGGTAGTTGTACACAACAAATACCCAGAACCACCAGCCGTGCTCCACCGATAAGCTCACCTGACCATCGATATAGCGGTAGGCAATATCGCCCCACACAAACCCGTGCAGTTCGTTGGTCATGGTGATGGCAATATTGATGAGCGGGGGAATACTCAACGCGAATCCATAACGCGCAAGATAATTCCGCTCCGGAAATACGTATTCGAGAGTGAATGCAAGCCACAGGGTCCCAACCCACGAAATGCTCAGCGTGGCAATCTTCCGCGCCAGAACGGCCATCCCGAGGGTCCGGTTAAATTCCTGAAAGGCTGTAGCGCCGATCCAGATCACCACAACGAGCATCATCAATGCAAAAACCAGGCTGCCAGGGGAGCGGCTGCGCCTCCAGGCAGCAGCCGTCAGGCCGAAAGCGAACAAGGCAACCAGTATAAAGCAAATGACGATCAGCTGAGAATGCAAACCCGGTATCATCCTCATGAAATAGAAAACGGCTTATCTACTAAATTTTAACAGGGAATAGGCAATATATAGTTATGAATACTGATAGGATTTATTTGAAACCGGTTGGATAATTTTCGCTTGAATCAAAAAAGGACCGCGTGCCGGTAACCGGCACGCGGTCCTTTTAATGTGTCATCCGTAAAGCTACTCTACCCGTTGTGGCGAGGGATGGGCAGCATGCGCAGCTCCCGCGGGTGGGAACCCGCGCATGCGCCGCACCGGTTCATCCCAAACTTTCAGGCGAATCGTGCGCCAGCTTTCTGTTAAATCGATTTTCTGCGCCCATTTCTGGATCAAAGGCGAGTTCTCGTGCGCCTGATCCAGTTTGTAATTGGGGATGCGCGGGCTGAGGTGATGGATATGATGGTAGCCGATGTTTCCACTGAACCACTGCAAAATGCCGGGGAGCTTATAGAAAGATGCGCCCAGCAGCGCTGATGCAACGTAATTCCACTCCTCATCACGCTCCCAGTATGTCTCTTCAAACTGGTGCTGGACATAAAATAACCAGATACCGAATGCCCCGGCGATCCAAATAACCGGAATCTGAATCAACAGATAGGCCTGCCAGCCAATCAGGTAGCTCATCATGCCTGCCACCGCCAGGATCGCCAGGTTGGCCCAGATGACATTCATGGTCTGCTTTTTGCCATAATTGGGGAACGGCAGCCGCTGTGTCAAAAGAAACATAAAAATTGGCCCCAGGCCAAACATCACCAGCGGGTTGCGAAAAAAGCGGTAGCCCAGGCGCTTCGACCACTTCGCTTCCAGGTATTCCTCCTGCGTCAATGTCTTCACATCCCCCGTGCCGCGCTTATCCAGGTTGCCGCTGGTGGCATGGTGAATGGCATGCGAATGCCACCAGTGCTCGCTGGGGGTGAAAACCAGCACGCCCAGCCAGAAGCCAACCCGCTTATTGGCCTTGATTGATGGGAAAAACGAGTTATGACCGCAGTCATGGAAAAAGATAAACACGCGTACCAGAAATAAGGCCGCTACTACCGCCAGTGCAAGGGTCAGTGCATAAGAAATTTCCAGGCTGCGCACCATGAGATACCATAATGCAAAGTACGGCACCAGGGTATTCACCAACTGCAAAATGCTGTGCCGGGTCTCGGATTTTTGATAGGGTTTCAGAACCCGGTTCAGTTCGGCCATGGAAGGCAGGGGTTCTTGAGGAATGATTTTTTGGCTCATATTTGTTCGCTGGTCCACCTTTCTCGAAATTCTGGTTGTGTATCCCCATCTGCATTATAGATTTCACAGTGTTGCATTGGAATAGATAAACCGGGGGATTTTAGTCATATTTATAGGTCCTATTCGGAATGTGACCGGATCGATACCTGATCGCCAACCGTAGTAGATGTGAATGTCTGTATAATTTCTCTATTCATCATTTCATTCGTTTGCATTTATTCGGTGACGACTTTTCCGCAGGTGCATAGTAGATAGGATACGATATGGCAGCCAATCTTTCAGAAGCTGAACGGCAAGTTTTAATCGCCTTAATCGAACAGACAGATCCTTTCGAAACAGCCAATAACACGCACTACGCTTTCTACCCCAAAACGCTGGAGGAAGCTGCAGCGTACTTCTTATCGTTTCGCGAAGATTGGCGGGATGCGTATGCCAGCCTTCATTCCAGAGGGTACCTGGAATCTCGGGCCGATGTTTATGGCCTGACAGCGGATGGCATGGCGCTGGCCCGCCAGGAACGCCTTGATCACCCACCGATCTGGTATTGGTACCGCAAATATTACACTATGGTTCAAAACAGCCGGGCGTATTCGCGTTTTTGCGCCGAGCTGTATGGCCGCGATTTGAGCCAGACGGACTTTTCGGATATGGCGCAAATTGAGCTGCTGATCCAGATTGCCGGATTGAACCCCGGCGACCGCGTTCTCGACTTGGGCTGCGGCAACGGCCTTTTCGCCGAATACCTGTCTGACCGTACCGGAGCAAGAGTATGGGGGGTAGACTACATTCCCGAAGCCATCGCACAGGCAAACCAGCGCACGGCAGGGAAAAGCAATCGGTTACATTTTCAAGTGGGAAATTTCGACCATTTGGATTACCCGCCGGAATCCTTCGACCTGCTTATCTCGATCGATACCCTTTATATGCCAAACGATTTACCAGGTACGCTGCGAGTTCTGAACAACATGCTGGCTCCAGGCGGGCGAATGCTGATCTTCTACATTACGATCCTGTTCGATCCGGCCCTGCCAAGAGACAGCCTGCTTGCCGATAACACCGACCTGGCTCGGGCCTTGCAATCAATAAACCTGCCGTACCGCACGTGGGATGTCAGCGAAGCCACTTTTCATCTGATGCGGCACAAACACCAGCTTGCCAGGGCCATGCGGGCTGAATTTGAAACAGAAGGAACGATGTTTTTATACAACCACCTCATTGAAGAATCAGACAGCGGCGCCGGGACGTATGATCCTCATACAGCCAATCTATCCCGGTACTTGTACCTGGTGAGCAAATCCGATCCCGCCTAACCCGGCTGCACCCTCCTCCAAAAAAATCCTGTTTTGTGTTACTATTAAGTTTATGTTCATGGATGGGTCGATCAAACGAACAATGAAGCCGAACCAGGCAGGCTGGCTGACCAGCCTGCAGAATGACATGGCGCTGCTGACCAATCAGGATGCGCAGAAGCACTGGGGCAGCCCTGAACGGCAGGGCGCGCCTTACTACAACGCCAGATTGGAGCACATTCAGCAGGTGGAACGCGATGCGTTGCGCCTGGCCCGCGAAATCCCGGTGGACGAAGATATTCTCCTTGCCGCGGTCTGGATTCACGACCGGCATCGACCAACCTATGAAGGCGATGAGCACGCCGCTGACTCCGCGAGATGGGCGCGGGAGAAGCTGGCCTCGCTGGGTTTTCCCGCGGAGAAAGTGCAGGCGGTGGCTTACGCCATCGAGCACCACGTGGATTTACCCGGCGCCATCCCCGATAGCGCCCAGGAAGCCCGCCTGTTGTGGGATGCCGATAAGCTGGCGAAAATCGGCCCGCTGAACATCGTGGCATACCTGTGCAGCCACCCGGCCTTCCCCGATCAGCGAATCACCTATGAAAGGTTGGCTCTGCTGGGGCTTGAAAAGCTGGAACGGTCGCGGCGGTTGGCGGAAAGCCTGTATTTTGAACTGGCCCGCAGTATCGCCCGCGAGCGGTACGAACAACAAAAAATATTTTACGAATCCCTGGCGCACGACGTAGATATCTGAGCGGGCCAGCAGGATTTCAAATACCCGGTATTTATTAAAATGACCCTCGACTCTCCAGAAGATTTCGCCGCCCTTAAGCGGATTGGGCGCATCGTTGCCCTGGCAATGCAGCGCATGAAGGAAAAAGTCCAACCAGGTATCACCACTGCCGAACTGGACGCCGTTGCGAAAGCCGTCTTTGATGAACATGGGGCACGTTCTGCCCCGCAGTTGGCGTACAATTTCCCCGGCGCTACCTGCATCAGCATCAACGATGAAGCGGCGCACGGCATCCCCGGCGAGCGGGTCCTCCAACCCGGCGACCTGGTGAACCTGGATGTATCCGCCGAACTGGATGGCTACTGGGCAGACGCGGCGGTGATGGCGGAAGTTCCCCCGGTGGACCCCCGCCGTCACAACCTCGTTCGCTGCGCGCAGCGCGCGCTCCAGCAGGCGATGAATGTGGCCCGCGCCGGGCAGCCCATCAACGCCATCGGAAAAGCGATTGAGGAAGAGGCGCGCCGCGCGGGTTTTACCACCCTGCGCGACCTGGGCGGGCACGGCGTTGGGCGCGGCATCCATGAGGACCCGCACAGCATTGCCAGCTTTTATAACCCCAACGACCGGCGCGTGCTGAAAGAGGGCATGGTGCTCACCATCGAGCCGTTTATCACCACTGGGGCGAGGCGCATTTATACCGATTCCAACCGCTGGACATTAAAGACCATCGATGGCAGCCTTTCCGCGCAGTTTGAGCATACCCTGGTCATCACGCGCGGGAAGCCGAAAATTATCACAGTAATGTAAATGGCTGGAAGCCGTTAAATTCTTACGATCGTCATTCTAAAATCGAATACCCCCGCCGCTTTTCACCCTGGAGAGAACAATGCAGATCAAAGAAATCATCGCCAAAGCCGGTTCGATTTCCAATTATTTCGGCTACATCATCTTGCTGTTTGCCTGGAACCTGACCAACCATGTGTACACCATGTACCAGGCCGAAATCTCAGAGCCGGTCATTGACTTTATTTTCACCTGGGGACTGCCGCTGGTGCTTGTTCCGATTATTTTCGCGGGTGTTTTTGGGGGCATCCATGAACAGCAGGAAACGCAAGATGGGTTCGAGCGGAAGGGCTTCTTCGGCAATGCAATAATGCATTTTTGGCGCTTCATCATCGCGAATTTCCTTTCCATCATTTTTTATTACACCATCACGTTGATCGTTGTACTCACCTCCGGAATTAACTTGGATGAAACCGATGGGAATATGGTATTGCCCAGGGTTATCTTCACTTTGATTGCTATGATCAACCTGGTCTGGTTTTCAGGCATCGTTGTCGAACGGAAGATATTCCTCGGCCTGGGTCGCGCCATTAAATCCCTGCTGTACAACCCTTATATTTTAGCTGCTGGCCTTTTATGGGCGGCCCTTGGTTTTGCCGATGACTACTTTTTTGATCTCAAGGGAGAACAGATTCCCCTTGTGGTTAACATTGCCCGGGCCGCATTCTTTGCGGTACTGCGCGTGCTGACAACCATGTTCGTTCTGGCGGTCTATAAGGCCCTCTGGGGGTATACCCCTCAAAAAGCGCAAATCGAGGGCGCCCTGGAAGCATCAGCCGCGGACAAACCAGGAGAAAAACTTGCCAATGCCAGCCTGGGTTTCACGTTTGTCTCCTTCGTTCCCCTCCTGCATCTTGTCGCTTTAATCCTGGGCTTCCTGGCGTTAAAACGCAGCCGGCATTTTATATTAAAAGCAGCAACGGCCTGCTGCGTTGGCGGCTTCTTCACAATCATTTATTTGCTGGCGCTGGCTGGGATGTTGGCTGGCAGAGCGAACGATGCGCCTATGCCAGGCTATGCCTTCCTGGCTGACGGGAATGCTGAACTCAATCCATACGTTGATCTCCTAAATCAGGGCGATGTTTATACCGTTCAGGCACAGCTCGACAGTGCTGCTGAAAGCGCATCGGACCGGCATTGGGCCTATGACAGCGCCCTGGCGCTGGCGGAGTACAACGACAGCCGGCTCGATGATGCGCTGCAAGATTTTTACACTGCCCTTCAAAAGAACCCGGAACGGAGCGAGTTTTACTTTTATTATGGTCTCGCCTTATTGGACAACGACAAAGAGGATATGGCGTTAAAGCAGTTCCAACTGGCCCTTGAACAAGAACCAAAGCTGGAAATCGCCCAGCAGTATATTCAGTTGATTGAGAACACCTACCGCCCAACGCTGATCGAATCGGTGCTGATGTCGATCATTGTGTTGGTCATCTTGTTTGCCCTTCACGAATATGGGCATGCATATTCCGCATGGAAATTGGGCGATGATACCGCCAAGAATCTGGGCCGCGTTACATTGAACCCCATCGCGCACTTAGATATTTTTGGCTCCATTTTATTACCCGGCATCCTGCTGCTGCAGCAGTCCGGCACCCTGTTTGGGTGGGCCAAGCCCGTTCCGGTAAACACCGAAAATTTCAAAAATCCCAAAAAGGATGATATGGTTGTATCCTTCGCGGGGCCGGCCGTCAACCTGTTGATCTCCATGATGTGCGTGGTTATTTTGGGATTGATTTTATTATTTATCCGCCTGCTTTGGCCCGAATCGATTTCGCTGCACATGGCCGACCCATCCACCCCGGTATCGATCGTTGGCCCGCCGCTCCCAATCATCATCCTGGTTATCATTACGTTTATCAAGCAGATGTTTTACACCAGTCTCATCCTCGGCTTCTTCAACCTGCTGCCTGTTCCACCCCTGGACGGCTCATGGATTCTTTCGGGCGCTCTTCCAGAAGGTGCGCGTGCGGTTTTTGAAAAGATGCGCCAATTCAGCTTTGTGTTCTTCATCCTCCTGATGATGACCCCGGTGCTGGATTATTTCCTGGGGATTCCCGTCGGGCTGGCATGGTTAGGCCTTCAAGCATTGATATCCATGATCGGGCTTGCATAGAATAAAACAAGGTCTCAAGGGTTTTGTTTAGCAGATACAGACCGCCTCTGGCAATGATACTTTGCCAGGGACGGCAATCGCTGGCGAAAAAACATTGCGGTCTTTTATAATTCCCCCATCCGGTGCGTGGGACTCGGCTGGGGAGGATGGAAGGCCGACTGCGATTGGATGGTATACCCCGCGCCGCTTTCCTCAATGGCGGCGTGCAGCAGGCTCTGTAATTCCTCGGCGGGCATTTCTACCCGAGCATTGACCAGCAAATCCGCCGCATCACCTACGACCTCGGGGAACTGTTCGAAATCACCCGGCCCCGCCACTGCTGGAAAGCTGATTTTCGTCCCGCCGCTGGCATCGGTGACGATGAACTTCAGGTGCCCGATTCCCGCCCCGCGCCGGGTGATTTGCTCTACCACGCGGCGAAGAATCTGCTGAAGCCCTACCCGCCCCTGGCCGGGCGGGAAGCGCAGCGCAATTGACTCATCCACCCAGGCCAGCTTCGCCTCTCCTGCGCCGTAGCGGGCATAATCGATCTCCAGGGCCGGGCCTGTTTGCGCAAGAACGCCTGATTGGATATGCCGCAGCCACGGAAGGATGCCATCCGCATTAAGCGCGCACTGGAACAGGCAGGCTTTCTCCGGGTACCGCTGGGCGAACAGCGCCTTTGTTTCTTCGATTTGCCGGGCAGAAGTCAGGTCTGTCTTGTTGACCACCAGCAGCCCGGCCTCTTCGATCTGCTTGTCGAAGATATACACCACATCTTCGCTGAAAGGCATCTCATCACCCAGCAGGCGGCGGCGCAGCAGGCGGATATCGGTGAAAACCGAGAAGCTGGATGGCGCCAGCCCATCCGGGCGCAAAGACAGCAGCGGGCGTACAACCGTGGCGACCAGGTCGGCGCACGAGCCAACCGATTCGGCGAAAATCACATCGGGCCGGGCAATAGACACCAGCTCTGCCAGGCGCTCGTTCAGATCGTCATAATTGCAGCAAAAGCATCCGCCGGTCACTTCCAGCGCCGGGACAGCGGAAAGGCGAAAGAATGCCGTGTCAACCAGGTACCTGCCCTGGTCGTTGGTGATCACCCCCACGCGCTGGCCCTGGCCCATGAGAAGCTTTGCGGCCTGGATGATTGCGGTCGTTTTACCGCTGCCCAGAAAGCCGCCCACCAGGTGCAGCTTCATTTCACCGCCTTGTGGATTTCTTCCAGCAGCTCGCGGTTGCTGGGAATGATGGAGGAGAATTTCAGCTCACCGTTAATATACAGGCTGGGCAGGTTTCTCACGCCCATCTTCATCACCCGCGCCACATTTTCCGGGCGGGTGAATTTGTATTCCACCATATCTACCAGCCCGGCCAATTCGCTGACGGCACGCTGGGCCGCGCCGAGCATGTACCCGCAGGCGGCGCAGGAATCCGAATCGAGGGTGAACACTTCGACCAGCGGCTTTTCCAGGGAGGCATAATCCGGCAGCTCCACTTCTATATCAAAGGTGTGTTCCTGGTAATGCTCCAGCATGTGGCGCGTGCTGTGCGGATCGCGCACGGCCTGCAGCACGCCGATCACGTTCTCGGTGGGCACATCGTAGGGCATATCGCAGCCGGGAGCGAGGATGAAATTACCCGGTTTCAGGCCCAGCGCCGGGTCGCCCAGCCGGTCGAGCAGGTCGATGACGAACTTCATGTTGTCCTGCTGGGTGCCCAGCAGCATGCGCGTGGTCAGGGGAATGTTGCCGCCAATGGTAATGTTATAGCGGTCGGTGATGGCTTTGGCTTTGGGCAAATCAATATTCTCGTCGATGGAAATCGAATCCGGCCCGGTCTGGCACATCACCTCGATATTTTTAGTGGCGTCTCCGCACACAAAAAAGGAGGAGAACGCTCCCATCTGGCGGATACTGTCAAAGGTATCAGTAAAGGGGGCGGTCAAGAACTGCTTGAAGTGGCGCGGCGACACCTGAGAGACCAATGGATCGACCACGGCGATCACATCCATGCCCGCTTCGCGGTACAGGCTGGCCATGCGCAGGGCCACATCCCGGCAGTAAGACAGCAGGGCTTTCAGGAAATCGACGTTATCGAACATATCCATAAAGATTTCCGTACCGCGCAGGTGCGAAGCCAGGGTCATCGGGCCGCATACCAGGCCGTATAAGGCGGTGCGGTCGCCAACCGACTTTTTCATTGCGCGCATGGCGCTCAATACCATCGGCAGGCGCCCATCCGTTGCTTCTGGCAGACGCGCGGGCACCACCATTTGGGTTTCTAACGGGTGCGTAGCGACCGTTGGCGGGCTGTTGGGCGACCACACCAAATTACAGCCGAGGATTTCCGCCTCGATCTGCAAGTCAAATACTACCGGCTGGCCATCGGGATCGTAGATCTTGTTAACCGCCAGGAGCGAGTCGATGAGCTTGTCCTCGTACTTTAGCACGTCCATCGCGGAATAGCCGCGCAGCTTTCCCGCATGGACGCCCGCGAACGGCACCCACGGCACAGCGGGCAGAGTCTCATGGCGAAGGGTGGCAAAGAGCAGTTCCTTACCGGTAATAGTCGAATGGGCATGATCCATGTTCACATTCCTTTAAATTTTTCTTTTGCGAACAATAATGTTTATTGAGGAAAACAGTTATCTCAGTATAATGGCATATGACAACGGTGTCAATTGAATCGGAATAAAAATCGCGTGCTGTTTTTCGCATATAATAGACCCACCTAACCTTGTGCAAGGAGCGCAATTTGCCCGCTACGATCCGGGATGTCGCCAGGCTGGCTGGATGCTCGATCAAAACCGTCTCGCGCGTGATTAACCACGAGCCGTATGTTACGGACGAAACTCGCGCGAGGGTCGAGACGGCCATCCGCGAAGTCGGCTATGCGCCAAATATCTCCGCAAAGCGCCTGGCGCAGAACAAATCGTACATGATCTGCATCCTGATGTACCCCGGGTTCTACCAGCCAGCCTCCGAACTGCTTTCGCGCATCATGGATATCGGTTACGAAGAAAATTACGACATCCTCATCCAGCCGTTCTTTTCCCCCCACGCCCGCTCGCGGCGGAAACTGGTCAGCCTGATCTACGAAAAGCGCATCGACGGCTTTGTCATCACCCCGCCGCTGGATGCAGATGGATTCGTGGCGGATATGATCAGCACCTACAAAATGCCCCAGGTGCAGATCAACCCGTTTGAGCCCAATGACAGCATCCCCTATGTGGCCGGGGATGACTACCAGGGCGCGTATACCACCACGGAATACCTGCTTTCGTTGGGGCACCGGCGCATCAGCTTCCTGACTGGGCCTCGCAACATGCACGCCAGCCGCGACCGGCTGGCAGGGTTCCGCGCTGCGCTGGAGGCCCACCAGGCCGCCGCCGACGAAACGCTGGTTCGCAACTCCGAATGGACCTTCGACGGCGGTTACACTCTGACCCGCCAGCTCATGGAGCTTGCGCAGACGCCCACCGCCATCTTCGCCGGCAACGATGAAGCCGCGTTTGGCGTCATTTACGCCGCCCAGGAGATGGGCCTGCGCATCCCCGGCGACCTCTCCGTCTGTGGGTACGACGACCTGGGACTGGCCAAGAACATCTGGCCTGGCCTCACCACCGTACACCAGCCCGCCGAAGAAATGGTTGAAATTGCCACCCGCCTGCTGATCAATATACTAAAAGGAAAGCCGCTGGAACAGCCCAATGTAACCATCGATTCAAGGCTGGTCATCCGCGGATCGACCGGGAAGCCAGCAAAGGTTTAGCGCATCACCCGATTGGCCGAACACGCTTCCAGGCGTGCGCGACAAACCGTTTTATTCCTTCACTTCCAGCACAAGCAAAGTCATGTCATCGAATTGTTCAGCTTGCCCGCGGAACGAGGCCAGGTCGGCAAAAATGGCGGAGCAAATCTGATCGGCGGGCAGGTGCGCGCGGGCCAGCAGCAGGGTTTCCAGCCGCGCCCGCCCGGAGAACACCCCATCCGTGTCGGCAACATCGGTCAGCCCATCGGTGAAGAGCACCACCCGGTCCCCCGCGAACAGATCAATCGTTTCTTCCGACAGGTTCAGCGCGTCTTCTTCCAGGATGCCCAGCACCGCGCCCTCCCCCGGCAGGTGGTAAGCCTGCCCATTGCGCAGCAGCAGCGGGCGTTCGTGCCCGGCGCGAGAATACACCATCCGCCTGTTCAATCGGTCGACCACGCCGTAGAAAACGGACACAAACCCGCCCATCGCCGCCAGTTCGAGCAGCAGGCGGTTGATATTGATCAGCACCTCGGATGGACAGAAGGCCCGGCGCGCTTCTGCCAGCAGCAGGCTGCGGGTGAGCGCCATGTACAATGCGGCGGGCATGCCCTTATCGGCTACATCGGCGATGACCACCCCAAAATGATCATCATCCAGCCAGATAACATCATAAAAGTCGCCGCCCACCTGGCGAGCCGGTTCGTTCTTTGCCGAAAGCGCGTACCCGCTGATCTCCGGAAAACGCTGCGGCAGCATGCTCTGCTGTACCTGGCGAGCCAGCTCCAGCTCGCGCTCCATGCGCTCTTTGGTGACCAGCTCGGCCTGGGCCTTTTCAAGCTGCGAGATTTTTCCCCGCAGTTCCTCAACCAGCCCGGCGCGCTGGATCGCCAGGGCGGCCTGATTGGCAAAGGTTTGCAGCAGGGCGGTCTCGCCGGGGGTGAAGTGCTCCTTCTGCGTGCACTGCACGATCATCACGCCCACCTGCTGGTCCTGCGCCACCAGCGGCACGCGCAGCCCCATGAGGATCTGCTTCTCCTGCGCCTCTTCGCCAAGCGCCAGTTGAATCGGGTGCACGCCCGGCGGCGCCTGCATGAAGCGGGTGATGCGCGGCGCTTCCTGGGGATCAAACAAATGGCGCACATCCAGGCGCTGCCCCACGAAGGAAGCGTCCCAGCCCCGCAGCGCCAGGATTTCGGCAGTGCTGGTTTCTGCCTCAATCGAGCCGCGGAAGTACAGCGCCACCCGATCCGCGCCGCACAACTCGCCGGCCCTACGGCAGATGCGCGAGGCCAGCTCGTTCAGGCCGGTGGAAGAGATCAAGGCCTGCCCTAAATCTTGCAGCGACATCAGCACTTCCGTGCGCTGCACCAGCACCCGGTTAGACGCCTCCAGTTCGAACAGCTTGCGGTTCAAAGCGGTGTTGGTCTCAGTCAGCTTGCGCTCCGAAGCCGCCAAAAGCTGGTAAGTGCGGCGCAGGTGATGACTCTCCAGGTCCAGCAGGTCATCCAGGTCCAGTTCGCCGTCGGCAGCCAGGTGCAGGGCATATTCCTCCAGCGAAAGCAGGCTGCGTTGGGTGAAGAAGTCAGGCTGCTGGGGGTCGTTGCGGAAAATGTCGAACACAGCGATATCGCCCTCGTAACCGGTGCCGTGGCACTTCTCGCAGGTACCAGCGCGGAAGAACCGGGCAGGCTGCTTCCGCGCCGGGCGAGCGCCCGCCGTTCCACCGCCCACCAGATCGTCGAGCACCGCGCCCAGGTGGGGATAGCGCCCGCGCAGGCGGTCGAACGGCTCGCTGCCCGCCTCGACGGCGTGCTTGCAGCGCGCGCACAGCACCGACATGCGCTGGTTGGTCAGCACCCACTGCAGGGCGGAAAGTTGGTCGCGTGAGACACCCATTTCCAGAATCTGGTGCGCCACCGAAGGGCCGCGCAGCACCGAATCGAGCTGGGCCAGCACGCGCACGCCGCTTTGCGCGGCGCGGAAGGCCGCCGCGGCAGAGTCACGGGTCAGGTGCTCGATCACCAGCAGGCCGGGCCGCTGGCGCGCGGCAATATCGATCTGCTGCGTATATGCCTCCGGCGTGTCCACTTGCAGCAGGCGCACCCGGCGGGTAAATTGCCGCGGAACTTTTGCCAGCGAGCGCTCCTCAGCAATAATCACTGCCTGCGCCAGCGGGCGCGCCATCAGAATTTCCTGCATCAGGATGTTAAAAATCGCCGACAACCCGCTGGCTGTCATCGCGCCGGGCACATCCGCGGTGACCTGCCGCGCTTCGATGCCAGCCAGGACCACCAGGCCGCTCTCATCGGCAACCATCTGGCTTACCAGGCTGTCAAGCTGTGGCAAATGTAAGAAATCGCGAAGTTTTAGCATCAAATACGAATACGTCTGGCAGAATAGCGCGTACCAGGCAGCCAGGACGCCGGTTGTATTTTTGTCCCGCCTGCCGCGGAATCATTGTACCGCAAAACCCCCGGTATGATCCATTTCAAGCTCCCTCTCCCCATGATCCTCAAGAGCGGCAGATCATGGGGGGAGGGTTCGGGGTGAGAGGTTTCATCCGCTTGACATTGGAAGGGCCATAGATTGCGCCATTTTCCCTGTTGTCTAGACCGTTGTAATGATGATATACTAGCCAAAATCTTCTCAATATTGGTACAGACCTTATGCCCAAAGCTACATTAGCGCTTGAAGATGGAACCATCCTGCCAGGGGAAGCCTTTGGCGGGCAGGTCGACGCGGTCTTTGAGCTGGTATTCAACACCAGCATGACCGGCTACCAGGAAATTCTCACCGATCCCTCCTACCGCGGACAGGGGGTGCTGTTCACCGTCTCGCACATCGGCAACGTGGGGATCAACCTGGAAGATAACGAATCGATCATTCCACAGGCCTCCGCCGCGCTGGTGCGAGAGATCAGCCCCGAGGTATCCAACTGGCGCTCAGCGCTCAGCCTGCCGGAGTGGATGGCGCGCTACAACCTGCCCGGTATCAGCGGCATCGACACGCGCTGCATCACCCGCAAGCTGCGCGACCAGGGCACCATGAAAGCGGCCCTTTCCACCTGCGGCACGCCGGGCGATAAGCTGTTAGAAATGGCCCGCGCCTGGCCCGGGCTGGATGGGCGCGACATGGTCCAGGAAGTCACCTGCTGCGAGCCGGCCCCCTGGCAGGGCGACCCGGGTGATAAGTGGGTTGCCGCGCCCGCCGAAGGAAAAGGCGGCGAAAATGAACCAGCTTCCGCCCCGCACGTGCTGCTGTTCGATTTCGGCGCCAAGCGCAACATCGCCCGCCACCTGGCGGCCTTCGGACTGCGCGTGACGGTTGTCCCGGCCTACACCACCTGCGAGGAAGCCCTCGCGCTGCGCCCGGACAGCATTCTGCTCTCCAACGGCCCCGGCGACCCAGCAGGCCTGCCGCGCATCGTCTCGGTGGTGAGCGAGCTGATCGAGACCGGCGTGCCGATCTTTGGCATCTGCCTGGGCCACCAGTTGATTGGGCGCGCTATCGGCGGGCAGACCATCAAGCTCAAGTTCGGGCACCACTCCGGCAACCATCCCGTCCAGGACCTGCGCACTGGGCAGGTGCAGGTGACATCGCAGAACCATAATTACGCGGTCGCCCTCGACAGCCTGGACCCAGCCGAGGTGGAAGTGACCCACCTGAGCCTGAACGACCGCACATTAGAAGGCATGCGCCTGAAGAACCGCCCGGTCATCGGCATCCAGTATCACCCCGAAGCCGCCCCCGGCCCCCACGACGCCCACGGCCTGTTCGGCGAATTCTATCGATTGATCAAAAAATAAATTTTCTTTCGTTTTTCCTTCTTCGCTCTTCCTTCGCACCTTCGCGGTTTTCTCTTTTCTTCCTTCGCACCTTCGCGGTTAATTCTCTTCTTACAGGTTTCCTATGCCAAAACGCACCGACATCCACTCCATCCTGATCCCCGGTTCAGGCCCGATCGTCATTGGCCAGGCGGCGGAGTTCGACTATTCCGGCACGCAGGCGGTCAAGGCCCTGCGCGCCCAGGGCTACCGCATCATCCTGATCAATTCCAACCCCGCCACCGTGATGACCGACCCGGAGCTGGCCGATGCCACCTATATCGAGCCGCTGACTCCCGAGGCGCTGGAAGCCATCATCGCCCAGGAGCACCCCGATGTGATGCTGCCCACCGTGGGCGGGCAGACCGGGCTGAATCTGGCCCTGGCGCTGACCGAAAACGGCGTGCTCGATAAATACGGCGTGCGCCTGATTGGCGCCACCATCGACGCCATCCGCATCGCTGAAGACCGCAACCTGTTCCGCGAGACGATGATCAAAGCCGGGCTGCCGGTGCCGGAAGGCGGGCCGGTGCGCTCGCTGGCCGAAGCCCAGGCCATCGCTGAGAAGGCCGGGTACCCGCTGCTGGTGCGCGCTTCCTTCGCGCTGGGCGGCAGCGGCGCTTCGTGGGTGTACGAACCGGAAGCGCTGCCCGAGGCCGTGCGCCAGGCTCTGGACGAATCCCCCATCCGCCAGGCATGGATCGAAGAGTCGGTGCTGGGCTGGAAGGAATACGAGCTGGAAGTGATGCGCGACTCGGCGGATAACTTCGTGGTGGTATGCTCCATCGAGAACCTCGACCCGATGGGCGTGCATACCGGCGACAGCATCACCGTAGCCCCGGCCCAGACCCTCACCGACCGCGAGTACCAGGTCCTGCGCGACCTGGCCCGGCGGGTGATGAGCGCCGTGGGCGTGGAGACCGGCGGCTCCAACGTGCAGTTCGCCGTCGACCCGCAGACCGGGCGCACCCTGATTATCGAGATGAACCCGCGCGTTTCGCGCTCTTCGGCGCTGGCCTCCAAAGCCACCGGCTTCCCCATCGCCAAAATCGCCGCGCTGGTCGCCGCCGGGTACACCCTGGACGAAATTCCCAACGACATCACCGGGCAGACCGTGGCGGCCTTTGAACCGGCGCTGGATTACGTGGTTGTCAAAATTCCACGCTGGTCGTTTGAGAAGTTCCCCGGCGTGGATACCACCCTCGGCCCGCAGATGAAGTCGGTGGGCGAGGTGATGGCGCTGGGCAGCACCTTCAAACAGGCCCTGATGAAGGCCATCCAATCCCTGGAAATCGGCGTGGACGCGCCAGACGGTTCTGGCCCCGCCCGCCGGGAATGGATGGATGCGCCCGGGACGCTGGAGGAAATCGTTCGCCCCACCTCCGGGCGGCTGTTCAGCGTGTACCGCGCCTTGCGTTCGGGCATCTCCTGCGCGGAAATTGCCCAGCACAACCGCATGGACACCTGGTTCCTGGCCCAGATGGGCGAAATCGCGGCATTAGAATTAGCGCTGCGCGAGCGCACCCCCGCCACCATCGACGCGGACCTGCTGCGCCGGGCCAAGCGCGCCGGTTTCGCCGACAGCCACCTGGCGCGGCTGCTCTCCAGGCCGGGTGCTCCGTTCAGCTTTTTGGAAATGCGCCGCCTGCGCCAGCAGATGGGCATTCGCCCCACCTTCCAGCGCGTCGACACCTGCGCCGCCGAGTTCGCCTCGCAGACGCCGTACCTGTACAGCGCTTACGAAACCGAAGATGAGTCGTGGCCTACCTCTGGGCCAAAAATTATGATCCTGGGCGGCGGGCCGAACCGCATCGGGCAGGGCATTGAATTCGATTACTGCTGCTGCCAGGCGGCCTTCACTCTCAGCCAGCGCGGTTACGAGATCATCATGCACAACTGCAACCCCGAGACGGTCTCGACCGACTACGACACCTCCGACCGCCTGTACTTCGAGCCGATGACGCTCGAGCACGTGCTGGACGTGGTTGAGCGCGAGCAACCCGAGGGGGTCATCCTCCAGTTGGGTGGGCAGACCCCGCTCAACCTGGCCGAAGGGCTGGAGAAAGCCGGCGTGCCCATCCTGGGCACCTCGCCATCCTCCATCGCCCTGGCCGAAGACCGCGAGCAGTTTGCCGACCTGCTGGAGCGCCTGGATATCGCTCACCCCGAATACGGCATCGCCAGCTCGCTGGAAGGCGGGCGCGAGGTTGCCAGGCAGATCGGCTACCCGGTGCTGGTGCGGCCCTCGTTCGTGCTGGGCGGGCGGGCCATGGCCATCGTCGGCGACGAGTCGCAGTTGGCCGGGTTCGTGGAAGCAGCCCTGGAAGCCGCGCCAGGCCAGCCGCTGCTGATCGACCGCTTTATGGAAGACGCTTACGAGATCGATGTGGACGCGCTGGCCGACGGCGAGCGGGTGGTGATCGGCGCGATCATGCAGCACATCGAGGAAGCCGGGGTGCACTCCGGCGACTCGGCCTGCATCCTGCCGCCCTACAAGGTCAGTCAGTACCACCTCAACACCATCCGCGAATACACCGAGCGCCTGGGCCTGGCCCTGCAGGTGAAGGGCATCCTCAACATCCAGTTCGCGATCAAAGAGGATGTGGTTTATGTGATCGAAGTCAACCCGCGCGCTTCGCGCACCGTGCCGTATGCCAGCAAGGCCACCGGCCTGCCCATGGCGCGCATCGCCGCGCAGGTAATGGCCGGGCGCAAGCTGGCCGACCTGGGCGTAATCGCCGAGCCGGTGGTGGACGGCTTCTTCGTCAAAGAGGCCGTACTGCCCTTCAAGAAACTGCCCAGTGATGTGACCGTCCTCGGCCCGGAAATGCGCAGCACCGGCGAAGTGATGGGCCACGCCTCCCGCTTCGGGCACGCCTTCGCCAAATCACAGCTTGCCGCGGGCACCATCCTGCCCTTAGAAGGCGCAGTGCTGGTCAGCGCCAACGATTTCGACAAAGGCGCCGCGCTGAAGATCGCCCGCGATTTTTACCGCATGGGCTTCCTGCTCTACGCCACCCCCGGCACCGCCGATTACTTCCGCCGCGTCGGCCTGCCGGTGGTCGCCGTCAACAAGGTTTCGCAGGGCTCGCCCCACGTGGTCGACCTGATCAACGCGGGCAAAGTGAACCTCATCCTCAACACCCCCCTTGGCCCCATCACCCACTCCGACGGCGCGCTGATCCGCACCGCGGCTACGCGCATGAACGTGCCTTTGCTGACCACCCTCTCCGCTGCTGCGGCGGCGGTTTCGGCCATCCAGGCATTAAGGCAAAAAGAACTTCGCTACCGCTCCTTGCAGGATCACTATTCGAGACAGTAGATTAGCGGACCTGTAACACGCATTCCAAGGAAAAACCTATGACGCCCCAGGTAGAAACCTCTACACCACCCAACACCCCCAACCCGATTGGTCCCTATAATCACATCGCAAAAGTTGGTCTATTCATAACGATTGGCGGCACGGCTGGAGTTAATCCCCGGTCAGGTCACCTTGCTGGGAGCGATGTATATTCGCAGGCAAAACAAATCCTTGAATCATTTCGGGTAATGCTCGAATCGGTCGGTTCAGATTTGCATCACATCGTCCATGTGAATGTATTCCTCAAAGATATGCAAGACTTTGAAGAAATGAATCGAGCCTATGTAGAAGTTATGGAAGACCATCGACCGGCACGCACGGTAATCGGCGTTCGCGAATTACCCAAACCAGGCGTCCTGTTGACAATGAACCTGACAGCGGTTACGAAGGATTAGGCTTTTCATCGCAGAATAGCGTTGCTCATGAGGTCAAAATGACAGATGAGATCGACTTCTACGGCAAGTTTGAAGTGGATTTGGCTGAAAGAGAGAGCTTTATTAACGGGCCTTTGCGCAAAACCTGGTTTGAAAAGTACCCCACCCTATTTGACGAGTTAGACTATTCGCAAGCGATACATCAGCCAAATTACCATTTTTACGAATGGCGCGCGGCCATCCTGCTTTATGAAACAACTGGAAACCTGAGCATACTTGGAAAGTACCAGTATCCAAAACATAAACGAAAACGAGAAATCCTTTCTCGGCTCGTTGATCCGCAGGTTTTCGATCTTGTGATTAATTCTAAAAAGCTCTACCATGTTCAATGCCCGGACCTATTGGTCTACACACCCGATCTTTCCGATTACTTCTTTTGCGAAGTGAAAGGATGTACGGACCGTATCAGGAAAGAACAGTTAATCCTTTTCGATGAGCTCAAAAGAGTGAGCTCGAAGCGCGTTTGTTTCTTAATTTTCAAACCACGGAAGAAATCCACCTTCTTGTACGATGTCCCTTAAAAGGCATCCCTCTCCAGAATCGCGGTTGGTGCGATTGTGGAGAGGGAATGAGGGAGAGGTCTATGACTGGCATCTTTCGTCAAACAAAAAGGCTGGTTCGCCTCCTACAGAGCTTCTGATTTATCTTCCAGATAAATCACACGATTTTCATCAAGTGCTTGAAAACCAAATTTCAAGCGTTCTGCCAGTTTGCCTGCCAGGAGGTGTAAGGCTTCTTCACGTGGACAGAAACGGTATTCTGCAATTTCCTCTTTCTGTAGTTGAATAGCAGCAATCTCTTCTTCGTCCAGCACGCCACCATAAAAGATGAATTGCAGGCTCTCTGTCCCGGCCTGATGGGCAGGCTGGTATTCCAGGCACAGCAGGCGCAGCACGGTTTTTTTCAACCCTAACTCTTCAAGCACTTCACGAGCGCAGCCCTGCGCCGGGGATTCATCTTTTTCCAGCGAGCCACCTGGCAGCAGCCAATCGTCTCGGTAAGTGGGTTTAACAATCAATATATCCCCGGCTTTGTTCAGGAACAGGCAGCCGGAAGCCATGCGTTTTCCAGGGCGAGAGGCAGAATATGCAAGAGAGGCGGATGGATTCATATAATACCCAGTGATTGAAATAGTCGGATACAATTTAATGCCTATTGTAATTTAAAAATTTATCCGTATAATAGCGAGCACGCTGGACCTTATCCGGTTGAGTAAGCATCCTTCGCACATTAGTAAGGCCCGATGTGTAGTGTAGTGTAGTGTAGTGTAGTGTAGTACCATCCCCACCCCCGCTACCCC
>CAYTHO010000002.1:0-173451 GCA_964437595.1 uncultured Anaerolineaceae bacterium | reverse complement strand
GGCGGTTGCGGTGCAGCAGCCCGCCAAAGGCGTTTTTCATCGCCCCGGTGATGGTTGTAAAAACGTGTGTTTTCACAGTGGGCAGGTGAACAATATTTATCCCAACCAGGGCTTTGGGAATGTACACCCCATCCGGAAAGACTTTATCGAGCACCAGGAAAGGACGGGCCTTTGGCTCGATGCGCACCCATTCAAACTGCTGATCATACAGGTAGATGCAGGGCACGCCGTGCTGGTCAGTAACATAGCGATGCTTATTGTTGATCTCACCTACGCTGGTATCCACAACCACCGTATCGTTGTGGATGCCGGTCAAATTGCTGTACCCCAGGCCGCGCAAAGATCGGATAACCCCTTCCAACTGCCAGGGGGTGGTAGAGCAAGCCGGGTACCAGGTTTGCCAGGAAATATTGATTTTCAACCCGGTGGGGATATTTTGAGGCAGTGCCTGCTCGACGCCCGCCATCTTCATTACCCGATCGATATCTTCAAGAATGGTTTGCGGGGATGTTTTCACCACCGCAACTTTGCCTTTTCCAGCGAAATTGGTCACGATAACCCTCTATGAATTTGTATAATAATTATACGAATTCTACTCTATGGTGTCTGCTTCGTCCAGGCGGCGGTTTCCTCCAGGATTTTCTCCGCGATCTTTCTGGCGCGATCTGGTGCAATGCCCACATAGTGGCTGACCTGCATCAGGCTCTCAATTTCTGCGGTTTTCAGGTAGCGCTTGATCACCGGGTCATGGGCAAGCAGGCTGGCGAGTGGGTTAGGCTGATCCTGGCGGACGGATTGCCAGGCGGTCATTGCGTGGTTGCGTAGAACCTCGTGCATCTCCTGGCGGTCTGCCCCAGCCTTCACCGCCGCCATCAGCACCCGTTCGGTACTGGCAAAGGGAGCATACACTGCAAGGTTGTGTTCCATTGCCGGTGCATTCATCTGCAGGCCGCGTACCAGGCGAATAGCCGTCTTGAGCAGTTCATCGCTGAGGAGAAATGCTTCAGGAAGCAGCGTGCGGCGGTTGGCGCTGTCATCCAGCGTGCGCTCGAGCAGGTTATCAGCGGCATTGTGCCAGGCAACCGGCGGCATCTGCGCCAGCGCGCGGGCCAGAGAGTCGATCTTCTCAGAGTGAATCGGATTACGCTTGAACGGCATAGCCGACGACCCCACCTGCTTTTCGGCAAAAGGCTCATTCCATTCTCCAATCACCGGAGACTGCATCAGGCGCAAGTCGAAAGCGAACTTATAGATAGAAGCGCCAAGTCCCGCCAGGGCGCTGATGACGAAGTAATCCTGCTTGCGGGGATAGGTCTGGTTTGTGATCGGGAAGAACGGCAGGTCGAGCAGCGCGCTCATCCGTGTTTCAAAAACTTCTACCCGGTCAGCGCCGAGTAGTTCGGCGTAGGAAGCAGCTGTGCCAACGGCCCCCTTGAACCCCTTACCCTTAATTTCTACCCGTAATCTGGCCAGGTTCTTCCAGTCGGCCAGCAAATCCTGCGCGTAAAATGCCAGGCGGTAGCCCAGCGTGGTGGGTTCGGCGGGCTGGAGGTGCGTAAAGGCGATAATGGGGGTTTCTGCTTGGGTCTGGATCTTTTCAGCGAACAGGGACAGCAGTGTGGCAAGTTTTTCCAGGATAATGTCCAGTGACTGGCGCAGACGCAGGGCATCGGCGTTATCCTCAATATCCATTGAGGTAGCCCCCAGGTGGATAATACCTTTCCCGGCTGCACACTGTTCGGCATACGTGCGAACTTCTGCCATTAAGTCATGGTGGATTTCGGCTTCAATTTCAAGCGCGCGCTTCAAGTTAATGGCTTCGGCATGCTTGCGCAAATCTTCCACCTGGTCAGGGCGAACCAACCCAAATTCAGATTGGGCCTGGGCAAGCGCCACCCACAGGTTCCGCCATGTGCGGCGTTTATGCTGTTCGCTCCATACCTGGCGCATTTCCTCACTGGCATACCGCCAGCTAAATGGCGAAAGGTATCGATCGAATTCAGATGTGTAGTCTTCACGCGGCATGACAGTGCTCCTCACTGCGGAATAACTGATTGGTTGGAAAACACAATAATATCAGAAATTGCTAGGAAATTTGCTATTCCGCATGTTGTGAATCAAATGTAAAATAACGATACAAGGTTGCTTTTATCAGATGAGAACTTTATAATTTATGCAAATCACGTGGTTCCACAAACAGTCATTCTTTGAATGTTGAAAACTTCTTTCTGAGGTGTCTTAGTTTATATTTACTGTACGCAGGAGCGCATTATTTTGGACACACAGCAAATGTCGCAGGATTTTAATCCCAGTGAGCCTGAGAAACAACTCCAGGCCGGATCCTCTCTGATGAATCGCTATGCGATTGAAGAGGTGATCGGCGTTGGCGGAATGGGAGCGGTGTACCGGGCCAGGGATATGCATTTCCCCAATGCGGTAAAGCTGGTAGCTGTTAAGGAGATGATCATCCAGACGCGCGATCCATTGGTGCGCAAAACCATCGTGCAGAATTTCGAGCGGGAAGCTAATATCCTGGTCACATTGGAACACCCCTGCATCCCGCGTATTTTTGACTATTTCAGCATAAACGAGCGGTCCTACTTGGTGTTGGAATTAATCCAGGGCAAAGATCTCGAAGAACTGTTGGGTCATTCCCAGGTAGGTTACAGTGAAGAGCAGGTGATTCAATGGGCAATCGAATTGTGTGATGTGCTCAGCTATTTGCATAACCATAAGCCCGAGCCGATCATCTTTCGAGACATGAAGCCGTCTAATATCATGATCAATCAAAACAACCATGTAGTTTTGATTGACTTTGGCATCGCAAAGAGTTTCAGGGGCAACCAAAAAGGAACAATGATTGGCACCGAGGGCTATTCACCTCCGGAACAATACCGGGGTGAAGCCAGTATGCAAGCGGACATCTATGCCCTGGGGGCCACCCTGCACCATGTATTGACTCGCAAGGACCCGCGCCTTGAGCCGCCCTTTACCTTTGGCGACCGGCCAATCCGCAAGCTCAATCCGTCCATATCGGTCGAAATGGAAACAGTGATAAATACAGCCCTTCAGTACAACCCGAGCGATCGGTTTCCATCGGCTGATGCAATGAAAGATGCTCTCTTGATGGCTGGTCGAAAGACTGGCCTGCTGGAACGTATGCCGGTGATACCCAGTGTGTCCACCGACAGCGTCATCAAGCCGATCTGGAAGTTTCAATGCGAGGATGAAATCCGCGGCTCGCCTACCGTCTCGCAGGGTGTTGTGTATGTTGGCGCCTACGATAACAACCTGTACGCATTAGACGCAGCCACTGGCGGCTTTGCCTGGAAGTACCCCGCCGAAGGAGCGGTTGTCAGCCGCCCGTTCGTGTCAGAAGGTATCGTCTATTTCGGTTCAGAAGACAGGAATTTATACGCGGTTTCCACCCGCACTGGAAAAATTTCCTGGAGCTACGCCACCGAAGGCCCTATTCGTTCTTCCCCTTATGTCGCCGAA
Source organism: uncultured Anaerolineaceae bacterium (assembly GCA_964437595.1). Classification (GTDB taxonomy): domain Bacteria; phylum Chloroflexota; class Anaerolineae; order Anaerolineales; family Anaerolineaceae; genus DSYU01. Next base: position 169,953 of record CAYTHO010000002.1, on the reverse strand, counting down.
GGCCAGGTATTTTTTGGCTCGGATGACGGGTATATGTATTCGATAAATCTTGCTTCTACGCGCCTGTTCTGGCGTTATAACACAGGTAGTGGAGCAATCCGTTCATCACCAGTGGTTTACGCCGACCATATCTATTTTGGTACAGAGGTGGGTGACTTTATCTGCCTGGATATGGTGGGTCAGGCAAAGTGGCGGGCCAAAGCCAAGCGAGCCATCCTGTCATCGCCGGCGTTCATTCGTAACACGCTCTTTTTTACATCTTTGGATTCGCTCCTGTACGCGCTGGATGTGAAATCAGGTTATGCCGTCTGGCGCTTCCGCATGGGCAAAGGCTCGGCTTCATCGCCTGCCGTGGTAGAGAGCTTAATTCTCGCCGGTTCTGCGGATGGTTTCATCTATTGTGTGGAAGGCGCCAGTGCGCGCGAGGTTTGGCACTTCAAAGCTGATCACCAGGTCAGCGGGTCGCCGTTTGTTCATAAAGATTCCGTCTACTGCGGAGCCGCCGATGGAACCCTTTACTGCCTGGAATATCGGACAGGTCGCCTGCGTTGGAAATTCGAAACGGGCGGCGCAATCACCGGCAGTCCGATCGTGTATAATGATGTGTTGTATATAGGCTCTGCTGATCATTACCTCTATGCATTGGCCGTCTGATGCCTGCCAGACCGGAGAAATGGTCTTAACGTTTGATCAATGATCACTGCATCAGGCTTTACATCGAAAGGTTTCAGGAGGCATTTGTGTTCAATTTCTTTCGGGATCTGTTTCGTCAAAAAAAGTCGGAGCATGTTCCTGCGTCCGCCGCTATTGAAACGGCCCCGCTAAAAGAGGAACAGATGCAGTTGGCAGAGCAGCCGAAACAAAAAATTGCCCCGCCCCACCTCCTGGTTGGCATTGCTCAATCCGTAGGGATGCAGCGCGATCATAATGAAGATACGCTTTATGCCATGAATGCCATCCTGGCAGACGGTGGATCGGATTTACCATTTGGCATCTTCATTATTGCGGACGGGATGGGCGGGCACCTGAATGGCGAGGTTGCCAGTGGAACTGCAGCCAGAGCGCTCGGAGAATATCTGCTGACGCATTTCTACCTACCTTTTATGACAGGGCATTCTCGCTCAGAAAATGAAAGCATTCACGAGGTAATGGAAGGTGGCGTGCGCGAAGCGCACCGGTCGGTGGTGGCAAACGCCCCCGGTGGTGGAACAACGCTGACGGCCGCCTTGGTAATTGGCGATCAGGTAACCATCTCGCATGTTGGCGACTCGCGGGCATACTTTATTTTTCCGGATGGGAAGGTTGAAACCATTACCCAGGATCATTCATTAGTGCGCCGGCTGCAGGATCTGGGGCAGATCGATGAAAAAGAGGCCAGCATTCACCCCCAGCGCAATGTGCTATACCGCGCCTTAGGCCAAAGCGAGCCTTTCCGCCCCGATATAAATACACATACCTTACCCGAATCTGGCTTTTTATTATTGTGCAGTGATGGTCTGTGGGGCTCGGTCTCTGAAATTGATATTTTCGACATTGTCCGGGCGGCCCCAAACCTCTCCATCGCCTGTCACAATCTGATCGAGGCTGCCAATGCCGCCGGTGGACCGGATAATATTAGTGCTATTATGGTGCAGTATTTGAGCTAATTTCGCCTATGGCCGAGGATTTTTACACATTACTGGGTATCCCGTATGATGCCACTCCAGAAGAGATCCGGAGCGCGTATTTCAATCTTGCGCGTACCATGCATCCAGATACGAACCCGGACCCTGATTCGAAAGAGGAATTCTTGGCCGTGCAGCAGGCATTTGAGACGCTGTCGCAGCCGAAAAAGAAAGCATACTACGATGCTTCACTGCCCGCGGATGTGCGAGTCAGCGCAAAAATCTCGGTCAATACCCAGTACAGTCTCTCGGTCATTCCAGCTTTGCAGGAACCACAATTGGTGTATGCGCTGGTTGAGCTAATCTGCACGGCAGATGCCAACAAGAACAACCCCGCACCCTGCCACGTCTGCCTTGTTCTCGATCGATCCACCAGCATGCAGGGCCCGCGCATGGATATGGTGAAATCCAGTGCGCTGGTTCTGTTGCAGCAGTTACGAGCGCAAGATTTACTTTCTGTTGTCGTATTCAGCGACCGCGCCGAAGTTCTCATCCCTCCAACACGGGCCTCCTCAATAAGCAAATCCGATCACCGCATCAGCTTGCTGCAAACCGGCGGAGGTACTGAGATTCTGCAAGGGATGAAGCGGGGCATCGAACAATTGCGTCTCACCGACAATTCCCTGATTCGCCATATGGTTATGCTCACCGATGGGCATACGTATGGAGATGATGTGGAGTGCCTGAAACTGGCTAAGGAAGCGGGCGAAGAGGGAATTTCCATCTCTGTGCTGGGCATTGGCCATGAGTGGAATGACGAATTGATGGACCGTATCACCGCCCTGAGCGGGGGCAATGCCATGTACGTTGCCACCCCACGCGACCTAGATAATTTCATGGTGCAGAAGCTCGCCGAACTCGAGACGATTTATGCTCGCGGCCTGCGCTTTGAGTTTGAAACCTCACCAGATATCAATCTTCGTTTTGCTTTCCGTATCAGCCCCAATGTAGGCCCTTTGGATACCAACAGCCCCATTTTCCTGGGCGAAATCCATCATCGGCGGAGTGTTAATTTCCTGCTCGAGTTCATGGTGCCGCCGCGCGCCAGGGAAGAACATCATATGCAGTTGGCCAGGGGGCAAATTAAGGTGGAAATTCCGGGGGTAAAAGTACCTCCAAAACGTATTTTGCTCGATCTATACCGGCCGGTGCGTGAGAACCCGGATGTGGAGGCGCCGCCGCCAGTCATTGTGGAAGCCATGTCGAAATTAACCCTGTACCGCCTGCAAGAAAAAGTGCGCATAGAAGTTGGGGAAGGGCAAATCGATAAAGCCACTAAGCACATGCACTACCTGGCAACGCATCTGCTGACACAGGGGGACCGCGAGTTAGCACACACTGTTTTGGTCGAAGCGGAGCATATCCAGCAAAGCAGGCGATTCAGCAGCGATGGTGAAAAAAGGATTAAGTACGGCACGCGCGCGCTGATGCTGCCACCCGGCCCGGAGTACAAACAATGATTCTATGTCCGAACTGCCATCACCAGGAATTTACGGGGGCATTATTTTGCAGCGAATGTGGAGCGCGGCTGGTAGTAACGGAAACCCCAACCACGCATCATATTGAGCGCAATCAGACCGGCCTGTTGATGACTCAAGAAGGACGTGTGCCTGCGCCGCCTACCCCTGCTGTTCCTTCTGGCGCGGGCGATGCGGCAGCCGTTTCGCTGCACTTGATCGAATCCGGCATGATCCTGCATCTTACCGGCCAGACCGAATTTACCATGGGCCGCGTTGCCGATGGACAGCCGATTTTGCCAGATGTAGACCTTTCGCCTTATGAGGCTTATGCCCAAGGGGTATCGCGTCTGCACGCCGTATTAAAGCTGAATAATCAGCGCGTTTTTATTACGGATCTTGGTTCATCCAATGGAACGCGCGTGAATGGTCTGAAGATCCAGCCGAATGTGGATTATCCATTGAATCATGGTGATGTTGTTTCCCTGGGGAAGTTTAAAATCCAGGTTCTGATCAGGAAATAAAAACGCCCGCATGAGCGTTCGCAAAATATTATCACAAAAGAGGGAATACGATGCCCACTGTGCTGTTACATTTGATGAACGAAGATCCTGTGCTGGGTGAGATTGAGGCGCTGCCAGGTGCTACCGATTTACTGATCTGTGTAAAAAATCCCCGGCGGCGGGATGGGAAAGATTTGCATTACCTGGAACCAAATGTAAACACGGTAATGTGGCCGATCGCCCGCCTAAATTTTCTTGAGATCATGCCGTCTGGAGAAGAGGAAGAAATTATCTCCTTTGTCCGCGAGTAATCAAGACGGGGGATGAATGGGGTAGTTATGCCGGATGATAATTTTAAGAACAGGAGCATTTTAGTCGTTGACGATGAAGAGCGCATGGCGCGCTTCATTCGACTTAACCTTGAACATGATGGCTTTCAGGTCATTGAAGTCTATAAGGGCATGAAAGCGATTCAATCCCTGCGGGATGAATTACCCGATCTCATCCTTCTCGATGTAATGCTGCCCGACATCGATGGTTTTGAAGTTCTGAAGATGGTACGGGAAGTCAGTAATGTGCCGGTGATCATGCTCACGGCAAAAAGCGAGGAGGATGACCGTGTTCGCGGATTGGAGCTTGGCGCAGACGACTACATCACCAAACCGTTCAGCCCCCGCGAGCTCGTCAGCCGGGTGCGGGCCGTGCTGCGTCGCACGGAAGCTGCCAGCCCAGCGTCGCGCACCGAGTTGATTGAAGTAGACGAACGCTTAAAGATTGATTTTGGCAGGCGTGAGGTGTGGTTGAATGGAGAGTTGGTGAAACTACGCCCCACAGAATATCGCCTGCTCTATCACCTGGTTCAGAATGCCGGCTGGGTGGTTACATACGATCAGCTGCTTTCGAAGGTATGGGGATATGAGTATCGCGATGAGCCGCACTACGTCCGCCTGTATATCAATTATTTGCGCCAGAAATTAGAAGAAGATCAGGCGAACCCGAAATACATCCTGACAGAACGTGGGGTGGGGTATAGGTTTGTAGATTACCGCAGGCAAAAGACGGAATAACATCATACAGGTAACGCTGACGACACACAGGGATGAAACCATATCTTCAGCTCTGGTTGTACTCTTTTTTCACCTGGACTTTTTCATGGATTGTTGATATAAAACGTCAAATGTAATCGCCCCATAAAGCCATGATATACTATGGGCATCGCATTCATTTTATAAAGTGAAGGAGACGCAATGATTAACGAGCCGGTGCATGTTACGGATGCGCAGTTTGAGGAGACCGTTCTCAAGTCATCGATCCCTGTTATTGTGGATTTCTGGGCGCCGTGGTGCGGACCATGTAAGATGGTTGCCCCTATCCTGGATAAGATTGCCAAAGAACAGGCTGGAAAGTTGATCGTTGCGAAAGTAAATACCGATGAGCACCCAGAGTGGGCAACACGCTACGGGGTACAGGGCATCCCAACCATGTTGTTCGTATCCAACGGCAAAGTTGTCCACCGCCAGGTTGGCGCCCTGCCTGAAAAAATGCTGCGCGAGGTGCTGGATCAGTTCATTGATGTCGTTGCCGGCACATCGGGAGACGGTAAGTAAGATTGATTGGTTCTTAACAAAAAAGCCCCAAAGATTTCCCGAAAGGTTCGCCTTTTCGTATGTTTCCATCCTGCATAGGCGAACGAGGATAATCTTTGGGGCTTTATTCTTATTTATTCGTGGCTCATTCTCAACCGGATGGCGCGGGCCAGGCGCGCAATACCTTCGTTGATCATCTCAGGGTTAGCATAAGAGAAGTTTAGCCGCATTGTGTTCTCACCGCCGCCCTTGGGGTAGAAGGATACCCCCGGAACATAGGCTACCTTTTGAGCCACCGCATCCTTGAACAGTTCCACGGTGTTCATCCCTTCTGGTACGGTTGCCCACAGGAACAGGCCGCCTTGCGGGTGAGTCCAGTTAACCCCCTGTGGCATATGTTCCTCGAGCGTATCCAGCATGGCGTTCCGGCGCGTGTGGTAAACCTCGATGATATGTTGCACGTGGCGGTCCAGGAACCCGTCTTTCGCTACTTCATACGCCACAGTCTGGTTAAACACTGCCGTGTTCAGGTCAGCGCTTTGCTTGGCGATCACCATTTTCTGGATCACTTCAGGCGGAGCAATAACCCAGGCCAGCCGAATGCCTGGGGCAAGGGTCTTGGAAAATGTGCTCAAGTAGATAACGTTGCCGCAGTACTGACCCTTTTGGGGGTGCAACCTCTCATCAATTGCAAGAATGGGGGGTATCGGGCTGCCTTCAAATCGCAGTTGCCCGTACGGGTCATCTTCGATGATTGGCACGCCGTAGCGGTCTGCTAGTTCCACCAGGCGCAGGCGTCTCTCCAACGGAATGGTGACCCCCGTCGGGTTCTGGAAGTTCGGCAGCACATACATGAACTTCGGTCCTGCGCGCAGCGCAGCTTCCAGTTCATCGACGATCAGGCCGTTCTCATCGGAGGGAACCGTCACATACTCGGCTCCGTACATATTCCATGCTTGTAAAGCGCCCAGGTAAGTGGGTGACTCGACAACAACACGGTCGCCGGGATTGATAAAGATCTTCCCTAACAAATCCAAAGCCTGCTGTGAGCCAGAGGTGATGAGGACATTATCTGCAGTAACTTCTATACCATAGCGCCGGGTGTGTTCGGCTATGAGCTCACGCAGGGGCAGGTAGCCCTCCGTGGTGCCATACTGCAGCGCAACCGGACCTTGGTCGCGCAGGACCCGGTTGCAGGCTTCCTGGAATGCTTGTACGGGGAAAACCTCGGGGGCTGGCAGGCCGCCCGCGAAAGAAATAATATCGGGTCGCTCGGTCAGCTTGAGTAGCTCGCGGATGGCGGAGCTTTTCATCCGTTCGGTGCGTTGGGCAAAGCGCTGATCCCAAAGGGTTTGCATGTTTGTCTCCTTGATACCTTGATGGTCAATGGGTCAATTGGTGTGGTAACGAGTAAGTTGAATGTGAGAGAATCTGCGGGCCAAAAATACGCCCACAGATGTAAGCGCATCAGGCTAGTTTCGCAAAACGGCTGACGATCACTGCTGCAGTGGGTAAAGTCACGCGATCGCCGGGCTTGAGTTCCACAGGCGCTATGCCAGCCGTTTTTGGAGCGCCCTGGTAAATATGGATCGCAGTGCCTTCAACCGCAAGCTTCTCTTCGATGTAAGCCTGCCCGGTCAGGTAGCCTTCGCTGTCGATGGCGCAGCTGGTAACCGCGCCAACCACCCGCCCTTTCGTATCCAATACGGGGTCGCCTGGGTGAGCAACCCGAACGCCCTTCTCGGTGAAGCGGAAGCGGGCTACCACACTCTTGCGCGTCTTATCGCGGGCAACGAAGGCATCCCGCCCGATAAACCAGGGCTTGTAAACCTTAACATAAGAGCCAAAGCCCGCCTCAGCCACGCCCAGGTTGCGCTCTCCGCCCATCTCGTGCCCGTACAGCGGCAAACCGGCTTCTGTGCGCAGCGAATCGCGCGCGCCCAGGCCGCAGAGTTTTAGGCCCAGCGGCGTACCAGCTTCTACCAGGCGGTCCCATAGGGCAGGGGCCTGCTCTGGGTGAACGAACAGTTCGAAAGCCATCTTTTCGCCTGTGTAGCCGGTGCGCGAAACCACCAGATCGAACCCGCCCACCGTAGCATCGCACAATTGGGTCCGCTTCAGCGCCATGATGCGTTTGCGGTCCGCCGCCTCCGTGCCTAGGGCCAGCAGGATCTCGCGTGATTTCGGTCCCTGCAGGGCAATATCCACCCGCATATCCTTCCCTGTTTTGGGGTCGCGCAGGTTGCGCAGGGTAACGTGCCGCCCATACGCTCTCGCCCATGGGCGAGAAGCATCCACCATCACCTGCCCTTCGCGGACGGCATTGAGCCAGGCCCAATCCTTGTCATCGTTAGAAGCATTAACCACCACCAGGTATTTGTCTTCCGCGCGCCGGTAAACCAGCGTGTCGTCGATCACGTTGGCCTCAGGGTCCAGGAAGTGCGTGTACAGCGACTCGCCTATTTCCAGGGCGGCGATGTCGTTGCCACACACGCTGTCGAGGAAGGCTGGCGCATCGGGTCCTTCGGCCTGGTATACGCCCATGTGGGATACATCGAACAGCCCGGCAGCTTGCCTGGTCGCCATGTGCTCTTCGAGGATAGATGTATATTGAACGGGCATTTCCCAACCGGCAAACGGCACCATGCGGGCGCCTGCTTTGCGGTGCGTCTCATATAGAGACGTGCGCTTGAGGGTCGTTTCTTTCTCTTCCCAGGTAAAGCGAGGCAGCGCCTGTCCGCTCGCGCCGGCTTCTTTCATGCCGATGAAATATGTCTTAAATGCGGCGGATGGCTGTCCTTCGCTGCTTGCTTTCTTGCCGGTTACGGCATCTTGGGGGACCTGTTGCACCAGTACCGGTCCAGGGATGCGCCGCGCTAAATCATCGTCGAAGTGAACGAAACCATCCGAAAGATCGCGCAGCCATGTCCCAACCAGACCGGCCTGATCCGCCGGCACGCTCAGGCGGTAGGCTTCTGAGCTAAGGCGCTCCAGCGTACCCTCTACGGCCCGCTGCGGAGTATAAATGCAGGTTTTCTGGATATCGCCAAGACGCAGGTTTTCTACGTCGCTGCTGAAGACATAGTTGGCATAAGCGCGAACTGCTGGCCCGCTGATATCAAAGATAGCATGGCTGCCTTTCCCCTGAACTGTATCTACGTCATCATCCAGGTAGAAGAAATGCGGATAGCCGTGGTGTGTGATGGGGCCGTCAAACCCGGCTTTTTCGGTCAGTGCGCGCACGCGCAGTTTGGCATTTTCAAAAACCAGAAAATCCACCTTGGCGCGCAGGGTGGGACCTTTCCGGCTTTCGACTGTGTAAGGCTGGGTAGCCTGCAGCACATCCGCAATAATATCTGCTACCTGGATCATTTCAGGCTCTTTCAGCCCGCGCTGGGTCATCCAGGGCGTACCCATGCGAACACCAGAAGCCTGGAAGGCCGTTTTATCGCCTGGGATGGTATTGCGGTTCATCACCAGGCCCACCAGGTCGAGGATGCGCGCAGCCATATCGCCGGAGAGTGGTGTGCCATCCGGGCCGGTGATCGATTTGCAGTCGAGGTTGGTCAGGTGGGTGTTAGTTCCGCCGTAGACCATATGGAAGCCGCGCCTGGCAAGCTGATCGTTGAGCGCCTGGCAGTTCTTGACGATCTGCCGCTGAAGATTCTTAAACTGCTCGGTTTGGGCAAACTTAAACGTGGTCGCCAGGGCAGCAAATACATGCACGTGCGGGCCGCCCTGCTCGCCGGGGAATACCGCCCGGTCCAGTTTGCGCGCCAGTGCTGCGTCGGTGGTAAGCATGCACGCGCCGCGCGGCCCTGCCAGGGTCTTGTGCGTGGTAAAGGTAATCACATGGGCGTGTCCCACCGGGCTGGGGACCACCCCGGCGGAGACCATTCCGGCGATGTGCGAGATATCGGCCAGCAGTACCGCGCCAACCGAGTCTGCGATGGCGCGGAAGCGCGCCCAGTCGGGCACCCAGGAGTAGGATGTGAACCCGGCGATGATGATTTTGGGCTGGTGTTCTTTGGCCAGCGCTTCTACCGCATCGTAGTCAATCTGTTCGGTTTTCGGGTCGACCGTATAACTGACGATTTTGTGGAATTTTCCGGATCGGTTAACGGGCGAGCCGTGCGTCAGATGGCCGCCGTGGAGCAGGTCCATCCCCATGATAGTATCTCCTGGGTTCACCAGGGCCGTGAACACGGCATTATTGGCTGGCGCGCCAGAAAGCGGTTGCACGTTAGCGAAAATGCGGTCCGCAGGGTAAGCTGACGTAGCAAAGGCTTCGGCGCAGCGCCGCCGGGCCAGCGACTCGATGATGTTGGCGTAGTCGGTGCCTTTGTAGTAGCGCGGGTCCGAGTAGCGCCGGAAGAAAGCCAGACGGTTAGGGTAGTCCAGGATTTCTTCTTCGGTCATCCATCGAGTTTCATCGTCCGGGTATCCCTCGGCATAGATGTTCTGCAGGGTGGATGATAATGATTCGCGGACAGCCAGGGGAGCGGTACTCTCACTGGGGATAAGGATTAGCTTTCGGTACTGACGCTCGGTTTCGAGCTGCGTTAATTCGTAGACGACAGGATCAAGGTCTTCCAGTGTGCCTCGAAAGAGAAAGTCGGTCATTGAGGGGAACTCCTTTGGCGAAATAGGTCAAACCATCAATAAGTGGCAGTCAGGCAAGAATGGAATAACAGTTGATATTTCATTCCTGATTGACCAGGGTTACCAGTAAAGAAAGGGTAAACAGGAAAATGGCCGGTCTCTGCGGAGCGGCCATAGAAAAGACGAGTGCAGCAGTGACAGGCATGTTTGATCTACCCTGATTAATTGTAGTCACTGGGGAGAGTTGGGTCAAGGCTTACGCGCGGAGCGGGCCATATGTCACCCCTCTTGTGTGCTGTTTTTCAGGGCCGGCGTTTGCTGTAAAGCGGCTGGCACTTATGAGGTAACCAAAAAAGGTTCGCTATCCTGCCATGAGCAGCTGGGTGTTGATCCACTTAATCACGTACTTGAGCACTTCCTGCTGCTCAGGTTCGTTGTGTACCTCATGGTACAGGCCTTCCCAAAGTTTAAAGGTAATTTTCTCCGGTGGGGCCGCTTTTGCGAAGAGCGAGTTATAGGTAACCGAAACAATGCGGTCGCCTGCGCCTTGCATCAATAGCAGCGGTGTTGGGAATTCCCCCGCGTGCTCCAGAATCCAGCTTCCGGTGGAGAGCAGGTCATTGCCCAGTCGTGCGGAGATGCGCGGGTGTACCAGCGGGTCAGCTTTGTAAGCTCGGATGAGCTCCTGGCTGTGGCTCAGGTAATTTAAGTCGAGTCCATTGTCCATGGTAATAGATGGTGCAACCATGGAGAGAACTTTTGCCATAAAGAGCTTAGACGATGGCACTGGAACGCCAGTAGCCAGCCCAGGCGCCGAGACGATCATGCCCTGTACGTTAGGCCGGCGTTTGAGGCCGTAATAAAGGGCCAGCGCGCCGCCCATGCTGTGCCCATACAGAAAACGTGGTTTGCCCGGGTAGCGCTGCGCGGCCTCTTCGAGCAGGTGATCGATATCGTTCAGGATGCCGTTAAAGGATGCGTGACCGCGTGCGCCGGATGACTGGCCGTGGCCGGGCAGATCAAAGCCGATCAGGGCAATGCCGGCGTCATTCAGCGCGGCAGCAACGTGTTTGTAGCGACCGATATGTTCGCCCAGGCCATGAACCAGGGCAACGACGGCGCGTATTTCTGCCTGTGGTTTCCAATCTTCCGCGAACAGGGTGATGCCTTTTCCGTTTTGCCAGGTGAAAGTGGACATGCAGGCTCCTTTAGGGGTCTATCCTCCGAATGAATCTTGCTGTTCAAATGGTTGTTGAGTACGATGGAAGTATAATCATCCAATCAGGCAGACATTGGGTAGTGTATACCAGGCAGGCGAGGAAATCAAGCGGTTTAGGAAGGAGAATATATTGATTATGGACGAAACCTCTATGGAAAATGCCGCGGCTGGCGTAGAGAATAACCCGCAGACCGGATCGAGCAGCGGTACCGGTTGTCTCCAGGCGGGTTTGCTGGTTTTTATGGCTGCCTGGATTTTCATTGGCAGCGCAACCAGCCAGGGCATTACCTGGATGCAGGAGCAGCAGCTTTTCACGGATGTAACGGGCATGCCCGACCTGCGCTGGCTGGTCAGCCTGGTATATGGCGCTATGATGGCACTGCCCGCCGGGCTGATCTGGCTGATGCTGAAGCACCTGCCCCATCGCCGTTTTTACCTGGCCTTTTTGCTGGCAGCGGAATTCGCCGTACTGCTGGTGCCAGCCCGCCTGGCGGGTCTCGTCCATGCCCAAATCACCGCGCTGTTGCAAATTGCGGGGGCACTCGTCTTTATCTTCCTCAACGGAAAGCTTTGGAAGCGCAGGTTGAATGGCAGCGGTTTATGGCTGGCCGTGCTTGCCGCCGCCGCATTGAGCTACCCGTGGCTCCTGCTGGGAGCGCTGGGCTCGGCCTGGGATACCGCCCTGAATCTGGTCGCGACCCTGCTGTTTGGCGTGGCCGCCGCCCAGGTAACAACCGTCATTGTTCAAAGAGAAGATACTGGCCCCCGTATTGGCGTGGTTTTACTAGAAGGCCTGGTTACATCGCTCGCCTTGCTGATGATGGTGACCGGTTTGAGCGCTAACGGCAACCAGGGTCTGTTGTCATTGGCAGTTCCGGCGTTGGGTTGGGCGCTGGCGGCATTGTACGATTCGTCCCGCCGGGAAGAGGATCAATTCACCTGGAACGGGCCGGTGCTGGCCCTGCTGGCGGGTTTGGCCGCCTTCTGGCCCATGGCCTTCATCGACCCAGATGAGCTCCAGTCGATCATTGCCATGGGGGTGGGCGAATTGATCCAGTGGGCCAATGTCGCGGCGATGTTTGGCTTCGCCATCAGCCTCGGCATTAGCCTGTTGCTGTTGGTGATCGGGAAATACCTTTGCCGCCTCAAATCGTTGTTCGGTTGGGTTCTGACCGGTATTGTTTTACTAGGTGCTCTGGTGCTTTATTTGGGGCCCGGACAGCCTGGGCTGCATGGTGAGCGCCTGTTTGTCATCCTCAAGGATCAGGCGGATCTGTCCGCTCTGGAACAAACCGCAGACCCCCTCCAGCGGCGTACTGCGGTGTATGCCGCGCTGGTAGAAAAAGCTGGCAAAACCCAGGCTGCTATCCGCGGCACGCTGGATTTCTGGCGCATACCCTACCAGTCCTATTATCTGGAGAATGCCATCGAGGTTCAGGGCGGGCCTTTGGTGCGCTGGTGGCTGCAAAGCCGCCCGGAGGTAGATCGCGTGCTTGACAGTCCCGTTCTGCGCCCGCTGCCCGAGCCGCTTGAGCCGAGCCAGGGCGAGTACGATACCCTGGAAGAAACCGTTCCCGACTGGAACCTGCGCTTGATCTATGCCGACCAGGTCTGGAATGAGCTAGGCGTGACCGGAAAGGGCATCATCGTCGGCCAGTCCGACAGCGGCGCGGAGGGCAGCCATCCCGAACTCGCAGACAGCTACCGCGGCCAGGGTGGTGACGACTATAACTGGTTTGACCCCTGGTACCACAGCAGCGCCCCCACCGATATTGGTGGGCACGGCACCCATACGCTGGGGACGGTCGTCGGCAATCGGGTAGGCGTGGCGCCTGATGCGCAGTGGATTGGCTGCGTAAATCTGGGCCGCAACCTTGGCAACCCAGCCCTGTACCTTGACTGCATGCAGTTTATGCTGGCCCCATTTCCGCAGAACGGCGACCCGCTCCGTGACGGAAAACCAGAATTGGGCGCGCACGTGATCAACAATTCCTGGGGCTGCCCGCCCGTAGAGGGTTGTGATGCCAACGCGCTGTTACCAGCCGTCAGCGCGCTGCGCGCGGCAGGCGTGTTTGTGGTAGCATCCGCGGGTAATGACGGCGAGGCAGGCTGCGGCACAGTGCGCGACCCCCTCGCGCTGTATGATCCGGTGTATTCTGTCGGCGCGGTCAATTCAGGGGTCCGCCTGGTAACCTTCAGCAGTAAAGGGCCGGTGGAAATCGATGGAAGCGGGCGTATGAAGCCAGACATCGCCGCGCCTGGCGCGGATGTGGTTTCTTCATACCCGGGCGGGACCTACAGTGCGGCCTCCGGCACCTCCATGGCTGGTCCCCACGTGGTAGGCGTGGTGGCATTAATGTGGTCGGCCAACCCGGACCTCATCGGCGACATCGAGGCCACCCAGCAAATTCTGAATGAAACCGCCACGCCTTATATGGGTGAATTGCCTTCTTGCGTAACAGCCGGAACGCCCAACAACGGCGTTGGCTACGGCATCGTGAACGCCTATGAAGCCGTGCGCAGGGCGATGGAAAAATAAGCCCATCATCTCAAAAAACAGAATAATCAACCTTGCCCCAGGTATATTCCCTCGAATGGCTCTAGGTCAACCTTAACCCTACCGTTCTCTACTACAAACGCCCGTTGATCGAGCAGGCTGCGCAGCACGCGACCATTTTCTATCTGTAGGTCGGTTACGGGAAGGGTGATCTCAGCGGGTTCGTTCCCCAGGAGAATGGCGACGATCATCTTATCCTTGCCGGAGATGCGGGCGAAGGCATAAACGGGCGGGTTGGGTGTGGTGAGCAGCGGCACAAAATCCCCGCTGCGCAGGGCAGTCGAGGCCTTGCGCAAGGCCGCCAGCGCTTTCACCCAATCCCGCACGGCAGTATTCCACTGCGAAGGATTCCAAGGGAAAGCCCGGCGGCAGTCGGGGTCTTTCTCGCCCTCCAGGCCGATCTCATCTCCATAATAGATCGCCGGCACGCCGGGGTAAGCAAACAGGAACAGCAGTGCCAGGCGCAGCTTGCGCAGGTCGCCGCCTAGCAGGGTGATGATGCGTTCTGTATCGTGGCTGCCAAGCAGGTTGTACATGGCGTGTACGTTCTGGCGCGGGTACAGCGAAAGCAAGCGTTCTACTATTCCAGCAAACGCATCGACGGTGACTTTTCCCAACATCAGGTCCAGAATGGCGGTCCGCAGCGGGTAATTCATCAGCCCGTCGAAGTGGGAAGAATTCACCCAGCGCGGGTCGGCCTCCCAGATTTCACCCACCAGGTAGGCCTGTGGGTTTGCCTTGCGCACCTCGTGGCGGAACTCAGCCCAGAATGCATCGTCGTCGATTTCATTGGGTACATCCAGTCGCCAGCCATCCGCGCCCTGGTCGATCCAGTAGCGCGCCGCATCCAGCAGGTAGCGGCGTACGGCAGGCGTATCTGTGTTGAACTTGGGCAGGTCTTTATAACTCCACCAGGCCTGGTAATTGCGCGCGTGACCTTTCTCATAAGCTCGCAGGGGAAACTTGCGCACGTGGAACCAGTTTGTGTAGGGAGAATCCGCCTCGTTTTCGAGCAGGTCGCTGAAAGCGAAGAAACCGCGCCCGCAGTGGTTAAAAACGCCATCCAAAATAATGTGCATCCCGCGGTGGTGAACGGCGTAGGCGAGGGTGTGAAAATCAGAAAGGCAGCCCAGCAGTGGATCGATGCGGAAATAATCCACCGTGTGATAGCGGTGATTTGCAGCGGAGAGAAAGATCGGGTTCAGGTAGATGGCATTGATGCCCAGGTCGAGCAGGTAATCCAGTTTGTCGGTAATGCCTTTTAAATCGCCGCCCTGGTAGTTCCGACGGTTGGGTGGAGCGCCCCACGCCTGAACGTTGGCGGGATCGTTGGTCGGGTCCCCGTTGGCAAAGCGGTCTGGGAAAATTTGGTAGAAAACGGCGTCTTTGACCCAACTTGGAACGGGCATGGTGTAGCCTTAGAAAGAGAAGGGAAAGGGAGCAGGATTATTCAACATGCAGTACAGTGGTTTCAATGACCTGGTTTGTCGGGCGGACCCGCCCGGGCACGGCGGTCTATCATTCGGCAGGAATTTTGTCTAGCAGCGCCTGAGGGGCGTGTGCAAAGCTGGCGCGATCCATCTCGCCGCTGGTCAGCCCGAGGAGAATTTCGTTGAGCGCCTGGTTGACCGGGGTGGCAGTGTGGTAGCGCTGCCCGTAGCGCACAACGGCCCCGTTCAGGTAGTCGACTTCACTTTTGCCGCGCCCGCTGTACAGGTCGATATGGAAGGATGGCATCTTCGCCCCGCGCCCGGCGCCTACCGAGCGGGCCAGCAGCGGGCGGCTGATTGCCAGCGGCAGCGTTTTCACTGCCCAGGCCAGCAGCCGCACTGGGGTAGATGGCAGGTCTACCACCGGGATGCCCTGCGCCTGTATTACCCGCAGCGCCTCGCGCAGCTGGCGAATTTCAATACAGTACAGGTCTGGGTCGGCAAAGATTTGCGCGGGTGTCATATCCAAAATCGCTGACGAGGCGTTAGCCAGCAGGTTGGTCAGCATCTTAGACCATTTCATCGCGGCAGGGTTCGGGTATCCGCGCGTGCGTAAACCGGCGCGCGTCATCGCTTCCACCAGCGCAGGGCCCAGCGGATGCAGTGTGGAAACCCCAGTGCCGCGCATACGCTCCACTACAATTTCCCCCGGGCCTCTGCGTCCGATGGCGGTGGTGACCGTGCCGGGGATTACTCGCTCTTTTCCCAGCACAGCCGCCATCTGTGGTTCGTTTTCTACGCCGTTCTGTAAGGAAAGGATGGGTGGAAAGGCATCCAGGCAGTCCCGGATGCTTTCCAGCACGGATGCAGTGTCGTAGGCCTTGACCGCTAGAATGGCCGCGTCATATGGCCCATTCTCCATTGCGGCTGTTGCGCTCTCTACTACTACCGGGTCCGGGATTCTATGTTTTTTCCCCGCGATCTCCAGGGAGAGCCCGCGCCCGTGAACGGCTTCCGCCACTTCAGGCCGCTCAATAAAAGTTACTGGATAGCTCGCCAGCGCCAGGCTGCCGCCGATGTATGTACCAATCGCGCCGACGCCAAAACAGAGGAATCGCAGTGGACGGGAAGAGGGTGAGCGGTTGGTCATGGCTTTACGTTTTGCCCCAGCTTCGGTTGCCGTTCAGGAAGGCCGCGCCGGGCATGGGGCGCTTTCCGGCAGGCTGCACCTCATCAAACACCAGGCAGCCCGCTGTGGTGCTGACCGCGGGCAGGTTGTGGGCGATAAGGCGCTGCCCGGCAGGGTAATCTGTGCAGGCTTCCACGTGCGCGCGGTGGATCTTGAGCGGCTGGCCCAACCAGTCCATAAATGCGCCGGGCCAGGGGTTGAAGGCGCGCACGCGCCGTTCCAGCGCTTCGGCGGGCTGGGAGAAATCGAGCAGGCCTTCCTCTTTTTGGATGGTCGGGAAGACCGTAACCGCTGTTTCATCCTGTGGTTGTGGTTGGAGCGAGCCAACCAGGTAAGCAGGCAGAGTCCGCATCAACAGATCTGCGCCTGCCTCAGACAGGCGCTCGCCCAGTGATCCAGCGGTATCCTCCGGGAGGATTTCCATTGGCTGTTGTGAAAGCATTGGGCCTGTGTCAAGCCCGGCGTCCATCACCATGATTGTTGCTCCGGTCTGACGGTCGCCGTGCAGAATCGCTGCCTGGATGGGCGCGGCGCCGCGCCAGCGCGGCAGCAGCGATGCGTGCACGTTAATGCAGCCGTAGCGCGGCAGTTCCAGCACGCTCTTGCGCAAGATCTGCCCGAAGGCAGTGACCACGACCAGGTCGGGAGCCCATGCCCGAAGTGTTTCCTGGGCCTCAGGCTCGCGCAGTTTCTCTGGCTGGATCACCGGAATACCCAGTTCCTGGGCCAGCACTTTCACCGGGGGCGGCGTCAGCACCCGCCCGCGGCCTGCTGGACGGTCTGGCTGAGTAACCACGCCAACAACTGTGTATTCTGGGGCCAATCTGCGCAAGGTCGGTACAGAAAATTCGGGCGAACCCATGAAAACCACGCGTATGTTCATCGCAATGATTTTAACACATGCTGCTGTTATCGAAAGATTGATACACGATTGGAAGTTGATCTTTTTAAAAATACCGGTACAATTAGCTAGAGTTATATATTCGTATTCAGTTTTGTTATGGAGGAGATAATGAATCAGCAGTTTTCACCCACCGATGTAACCAGCGATGATCGCCTGTGGGCGATGTTGGCCTACATCCTGACCCCGCTTGTCCCCGTTATTATTCTGCTCATGCCGGACAAGAAAGACAGGCCGTTCTTGAAGGCGCACAACAGCCAGGCGCTGATTTTGGGAGTCATCGAGTGGGTAATTAATGCCATTTTGACCCCGGTGTTTTTCGTTGGCTGCATTACCGCTGTTATCACCATCGTTGCGAACGTATGGTTAGGCGTTAAGGCAAATCGCGGCGAAACGATCGAAATCCCGTTCATTTCTAATTTCGTTCGCCAGCAGGGTTGGTAATCACGGATTGATTTAGAACAAAATAAGGGGAGATGATTTCGCGGTTCTGCCGCGAAATCATCTCCCCTTTTCCTTATCAATTTCCAGGCTCAATTATTGGCCCTTCTGGCGTATCCTTTACCTGCCAGCCCAGAGCAGCGATCTCCCGCCTAAGCTGGTCAGCGCGGGCCCAGTCTTTGGCCTGGCGTGCGGCCTGGCGCTCTTCGACCAGCCGCTGCACCTCGATTGGGATGGGATGTTCGCCTGGCTCGTCTGGCCCTGATATCGCTTCCTCTGATTGCTGAGCGGCCAGCGCCTGGCGCCACACGTTTCCCGGCAGGCCAATTTCCGGGGCTTCCAGCGGGTGATACTCTCCCAGATGCTGGATTGGGAATGAACACCCGGCGGCGCACTCCTGTTCTTTTTCGCCGCGCAGCACGTGCACCTGGCCTGCGCCGCGCACGTAGCAGGACTGTGCTTCGAAATCGATGGTAACAGCCGTGTGTTCATCGATTCCCACAATGGTCATATCCTCTGGGATCATAGCCCGCAGCATTTCGAAGCGTTCTCTCCCCATAAAACAGTGCGAGGTGTCCAGTTCGTCCCCACCGTCCCGGTTGTTCCAGTGGGGAATGATAATCAATTTTAGCCCGTACGGTTTGAAGAAATCCAGCCCTGGCTTCCAGTGCGGATCTTCACCGACTTTGTAAATCTCATAAACGGGCAGGACCAGTGCGCCGAGGGAAATGGTAGCGGCGCTGGCCAGCACCAGGGCTGCCCCCAGCCGGTGCCGACTCTGCACGATGTACCATGCCAGGCTGTTTCGCAACTGGCGGACGGTGTAAGTAGGGCTTCCAGGGCCGAAGAAGATGATATGGCTGCTGTACAGTGGTAGAACGATCTCAGGGGCGTCTGGGCTGTAGGCTGTACCCCTTTTTCGGGCATGCACCAGGTGAACCACAGGGTGATCGTTTTGCAGGCGCGTTTCGATATACTCGGCCACTCTCCCGGCCACGCGCTGTGCATTGGCTTCAAATCCGGCTGGGGTTTCCAGCACACTGATTTGTAATGGCAGTTTCCGCGAAGTTATTAACCTGAAACGCTCGTCCTGCCTGCGAGCAGCAGTTTCAAATACCTGCCCACCAGTTGCAGCCGTCTCACCCGAGCCGATCAATGTAACTGTCCCAGGAAACTGCATTTTGTACCTGCTTCCTTTGTAATCAC
This sequence comes from uncultured Anaerolineaceae bacterium, assembly GCA_964437595.1. Taxonomy (GTDB): domain Bacteria; phylum Chloroflexota; class Anaerolineae; order Anaerolineales; family Anaerolineaceae; genus DSYU01. The sequence continues at coordinate 151,198 of CAYTHO010000002.1, read as the reverse complement.
ACCTTGATTATTGTAGCTTTGGATAAGGATGTGTCAAGAAAATGTAGAACGCGGTAAAATACAGTGAATGTTTCGACTGGAAGATAAGTCAAAGATCAGAAATGAACTGGCAAAGGGTGCAGCAGCGCGCGCCGAGGGATTTGAGGGCCGGGCGCGGGTGTGCGCGCGCAGGGCAGCGGGGGCTGCCATCCGCGCTTACCTGGAAGCGCGCGGTCTGAAATTGCCCGCCTCCAGCGCCTATGATCTACTGGCGTATCTCCAAGGTGATGGTGAAGTATCCGAAGAAATCCGCGGGGTGGCGGGGCGTTTACTGACCCGTGTGGATGAAGGTTTCGAGCTTCCGCTGAATGTGGATCTGCTGGCCGAAGCCGCCTGGCTGGCAGAAGCGCTGGAAACAAGGATATCGATGGCGGACGAATAACAGGAGAGGGATATGACTGAATCGCAGGGGAAAACTATCATGTATGGCACTACCTGGTGCTACGATACCCGCCGCGCCCAAATGGTTTTTGATCAGAATAACATCCCCTACGTGTGGATTGACATTGATAAAGACATGGAAGCGCGCAAGTATGTCGAAAGCGTCAACCACGGCTGCCGCAGCGTGCCAACGATTGTCTTCCCCGATGGCAGTATTCTGGTAGAGCCTTCAACCGCGGAATTGTGCCGGAAGCTGGGCGTGCCCGTGCGCTAATGCGTTTTTCTTCTCGCCGCCGCTTACGCTCGCTTGGCTCGTTTTTGTAGGGACTTTTCGCAAACCTTCCGGCGATTTGGACGAAATCATCAGAGTCGATTACAACCCATGCGCGGCTCGCAATCTGGGCCTGATTTTGTCGGATCTTCTCTTCATTGTCCGCGTGCGTTGTGCCCGGCTAGGTTGCGCGTAGCTGGCGCAGCAGCCAGATGACAAAAATCCCCGACAGCAGCGAGATTGCCAGCAGGAGCAGCCCGAAGGCTGTATTCTGACGGCGTTCGATGGTCATCTCGGTTGGTGTGGTAAGCCGGTTATGCAGGTGGCCGACAAACTCAGGGTCCGGTTCAATCCGGCGCAGTGAGCGTTTAAGTTGATTTTCCAGGCTGGCTTCCAATTCTGAAGAACGGTCATCATTCTTCGCGCGGGTAGAGGGCATCACAATCTTTCCTCCTCAACGGTATATCCTATTACCCCAATAGCGCCTGGTCCCAGGTTGGCAGCAACAGGGATAGCAAGCTCGGTGAGGATGGCCTCTTTAACGTTGAGCAAGCTTTGTACCTGGCTCAGGATAGACTGGGCTGCCAATGGGTCGGCAGCGTGGACAACGGCAATATTGACCAGCCGGCTGCCAAAGCGTTCTTTTAATCTCGTCAGCACGTGATCGATCGAGCGCTGGCGGGTGCGGACTCTTTCAGCAATATCAAGCAGGCCCTCGCGCAGAACGATTATGGGCTTTACCTTCAATGCGGCGGCGATGAGATTTTGCAGCGCGCCAATGCGCCCGCTGAGGTAAGCATAGTCGAGCGTGTTGATGGTAAAAATAATCGCAATCCGTTCGCGGATCGACTCAAGGCAGGCGACGATCTCGGGGAGCGCTGCACCGGCCTGTTCCATCAGGCGCGCTTCGCGTGCCAGGAAGGCCTGCGCCGCCGAACCAGCCAGCGAGTCGAACACGATGATCTTAAATTCCCCAGCCAGCTCGCGAGCAGCAGTTTGTACGGTTGCATAGGTTCCGGAAAGCCGGCTGGATATATGGATGGACAGGATTGTGTCTCCCGCCTGAGCGATGGATCGATAGAATTCCTTTATCTGTCCGATCGACGGCAGGGAGGTCTTGGGAATCACCCTTTTTTCACTTACCAGGCGGTAAAAATCCGCATTGGTAAAACTGAAGCCCTGGGTATAAGTTTCCTCGCCAAAATTTACGTGCAGTGGAAGAATGTTGATTGCGTAGGTTTCCTCCCACTCGGCGGGCATGTCAGCGGCGCCATCAATGACGATCCTGAGCATGGGTTACTCCTTATGACCAATTTTACTCAATTCATCACGCAGCGTCATCAGCGTGCGGTGATACAGACTTTTTATCGCGCCTTCGCTGCGCATCATAATCGCCGCTACTTCTGCGTTCGACATGCCTTCAACAAATTTCAAGATCAGCAGTTGCTGCCTTTCCGCTGGAAGGCGCCGAATGCACTTCAGCATGTCTTCCATTTCCTGGTTGCCAACCACGCTGGCTTCTGGGGCGAGCGCACGCTGCGGCTGCTGGGTGTAATCTTCCAGCGGTACTTCTCTACGGCGGCTGTTATCGCGGTGCCAGTTGGCCACCAGGTTATGAGCAATGCGGTACAGCCAGGCTGAAAACGGCACCCCGCGATTGTCATAATGGTTGATATGATGGAGAGCGCGGTGGAAAACACGCGAGGTTAAGTCTTCGGCTTCGTGCGGGTTGCCCGTGCGGTAGTAGATATAGTTATAAATCCGCGTAACATAGCGCTCATAGAGAAGGCTGAAAGCTTCATTGTCCCCACGCGCCGCCTGTTCCACAATCTCGTTCTCCGGTCGTTCGGCTCCGCCAGGCACATCCGGTGCTTCGTTATCTGATTTAACCCCATTCGAGTCGCCAGGTTTCGTTATCATACTGGCGCTTATGATAACACAAAGGGGCTGGCTTTTTTCGTAAGAGAAAAAGCTGTCTAAACAAATCGCAAGATGAAATCTGCATCACTGCCGTCTGGTAGGCATGTGAGTTCCATCAAGCATTCGTTTATCCATTTGGAAAACATGGCGTATGTCATTTGGCGGGCTGGGGTCATCTAAGAAGTGAAGCATTTCTTTCATGAACCCGCCAGTGGATGCCGGTTTGGATCATCTTTTTATATGCATTCTGTCTTTTAGGCCCTTGGAAGCCCAGGTAATCCACTGCGTTAATCATCCGAATCGCCCGATTGATATCATATTCCACCCTGCGGATCGAGAGGCTACACCCACTACCCGGCTCGCCTTCCACCAGCACCCAGGAAGGTCGCGGGTCGCCGTCGAGTGGAAATCCGGCTCCGCCGGCATTGCACACCACGCGATCCTCCTGGCGGCGGATGAAAGGCTCGTGCGTGTGCCCGCAGAACACCGCCCGCTGCCCCTGCTGTTCCATCCAGTCCCACAGTTCATACCATTTGCCCTCAGGCATCTTTTTAGAAATACCATCAGAATGGAAATACCATTCTTGGTAAATCTCCGCCAGTCCGGGAATATGCCAGCGCTCGGGATAGAAACGGTCAAGCGGGTGATCGTGAACCAGGCACGAGCCCTGCACAAAGAGATGATCGGGCAGCGCCGCCAGCCAGTCCAGGTCATCAGCCGTGAGGCGATCGCGGGAAAACGTAACGATCTGGATCAGGCCGGGGGTGATAGGATGCGTCACGGTCGGGCAGCTCATCGAGCTGTGGAGTGAGCACGTAATACTCCGCGTTACCTTTAATCGAGATCATCCGCCCGCCCATCCCGCGCACCAGCCCCAGCGCGCCGCCCGGGTCGAACCCGGCGACAACATCACCCAGGTTATAGATGGTGGAGCATCCACAGCGGTCAATGTCGTCCAGGATGGCTTCCAGGGCAGGGGTGTTGCCGTGTATGTCAGAAAGGATGGCGGTGGGCATAGAACGATCCACAAACCTCTTGGCGCGATGGCCTGAACCTCTTGGTGCGTCATGGCCGGAACCCTGACAATTTATTCTAACTGATGAACGGCTCGCGAGACTCTCTCACCTTGGATCACTCTCATGGATTAACGACCTGCACCCGGCAGGGGAGAAAATCATCGTTTTGGTTTACGGATAATCTCGTAACCACTCCATACAAGGAGCAAGATGAACAACACGCCAAAAATAGCTTGTATCATTAAGGTTTGGCTTTTTATCCTGTTTTGAGGATGATCCAAAGTATAGATAGAAGGGGATTCTTGTGCTTTTATTGAGATAATTTTTCCATTCCATCGAGAGACGGTAAGATTGTCTCCTTTCCGGATTCGTTCTAGTTGGTCTAGATACACCCAGAAGTTATTGTCTTGGTCAACCTGATTTTGGTAATCCACCTGCTTATTGATGCGTGTGTTCACAATACTTCCATCTGGCATGACGAAGTCTAGGGAAATCACAGCGGCTTCATGACCGTTTGGTGAACTCCCCCCATACCGATTCGTCCCCCAGCCAGTATAGAGAACGGAAACTTGATTTACGACTGCTGTAAATTCATCATGGCAGTTATCTTGAAATTGGACATTTCTATCGCATAGAGGTGATTGCTGGAAAAGCGCCATAATACGCTGATTTTCGCTACGTATCCAAAATAAAGCGCCAATCAAGCTTAAAAAATATAAGCTCCAAACAACGATCATTAGTAAGATTGATTTTTTTGCTTTTGGGCGAAAGCATACCATTTGTTCAGGAACCTTTCGTAGGGCTTTTATGTTTTTGCCATATTGATATGCAATACAGAATCTTTTGTCTCTCTTTTGCTTGTCCTTCCCCTGATGCTTTTAGTAATGCTACCTACAACCTTAAGTTTTGTTCAGGTATGTAGGGCGTTCCCACTTTTCTTGATGTGTTCCTTTCCATGAGCGAGTCTGGATCGTTAAAATATCTTTTCCCCAATCAACATCCGTAGGGACAAATCCAGCTTCTTTTATTTTGTTGTACCGGAGATTAGGCTTGTACCAATAATAAACCGATACAAGCTTCTCGTTAACAAATTCACTTATTATTGAAAATGCATCTTGTAGAAATTCGAAAGATCCCGTTTTCGCGTAATCACTAAAATGCTCGTGCCATTGATTCCCGATATCTACTCTAAAATCTTCCCCATATAAACTTCCACGAGTTTGTACCCGAAGCCCATGATCTTCCCATTTATCTGGCCAAGGCAGTTCCGCCGACCAGTGATGGTCATCGTATTCCGAAGGAATAACATAAGGCTCAAATTCGGGAAAATGCTTGAGCAAGATAATAAGGCATTTTGCTGAAAATGGCGTTAATTCCTTTTCGTCAAACATGCCTCATGTTCCTTGTATTTGAAAAAGCCTCTGTTATCTACCTTTATGTGCTGGCAGCACAGGAAAAACTGGAAAAGGTACAAAGGCCTTAACGTAGTTCCTATTTCCCTTTTGCTGAATATTTCCGCTGCCACTCGTACAGCTTATTCAACGCCTCAATCGGGCTGAGCGCGTTCACATCCAGTTCTTTCAGCTCCTCCACCAGCGGATTGCTCTCCGGGAACAGCGCCATTTGCTGTGCCGCCATCGGGTTGATCTTCACCGCCTTCCCCGAAGACGCCTCCAACTGCGCCAGGATCTCATTCGCCCGTTGGATCACCGGCCTGGGGATCCCCGCCAGCTGTGCCACATGGATGCCATAGGAACGGTCCGCCCCGCCGGGGATGATCTTATGCAGGAACACCACTTTCCCATCCGACTCCGAAACCGCCACGTTGTAGTTGCGCACCCCCGGCAGGATCTCCGCCAGCTGCGTCAGCTCGTGGTAATGCGTGGCGAACAGCGTGTGTGCCCGCAGTTTGGGATTGTTGTGGATATACTCGATTACCGACCAGGCGATGGATACCCCATCATACGTGCTCGTCCCGCGCCCGATCTCATCCAGAATCAGCAAACTGCGGCTGGTGGCGTGGTGCAGGATGTTCGAGGCTTCGATCATCTCCACCATAAACGTCGACTGCCCGGCGTGGATCTCATCCTGCGCGCCGATGCGGGTAAAGATGCGGTCCACCAGCCCGATGCGCGCCGAGGCCGCTGGGACGAACGAGCCCATCTGCGCCATCAGCACGATTAGCGCCGCCTGGCGCAGGAAGGTGCTCTTGCCGCTCATGTTCGGGCCGGTGATAATGCGCACAATCTCCCCCGGTTCAAAGACGGCGTCGTTGGGCACAAAGCGCCCGCTCACTGATCCGCCCGGCAGCGAGTGCTCCACCACCGGGTGGCGCCCGCCGCGGATTTCCAGCACCCCCTCTGCCGCGACCTCTGGGCGAACGTAGCTGCCCAGCGCCGCCGCTTCGGCCAGCGAGGCCAGCGTGTCCAGCTCGGCTAGCGCCCGGGCGGTGCCCAGCAGCGCCCGGCTCGACCTGCCCAGCTTCTCGCAGATCTCGCGGAACAGCCGTTTTTCGATCTCCAGGATGCGGTCTTCGGCGTTGAGCACCAGCGTTTCGTATTCTTTCATCTCCGGGGTAATGTAGCGCTCCGCGTTCACCAGCGTCTGCTTGCGGATGTAATCCGCCGGGACCATCGCATCGTTGGCTCGAGTAATTTCGATATAGTAGCCAAACACCTTGTTATAGCCCACCTTGAGCGACTTGATCCCCGTGCGCTCGCGCTCCACCGACTCCAGGTTGGAGATCCAATCTCGGGCGTGCCGCGATGCTTCGATCACATTATCCAGTTCCGAGGAATAGCCCGGGTGGATCGCGCCGGTGTTCTGCAGCGTGGCGGGCGGATCTTCCGCGATGGCGTTTTCCAGCAGGTCCAGTTCTTCCTGGCAGGGCCGCAGGCCAGAAAGGATCGTGGTAAGCGGGCCTTCCGGGCCGGAGAATAAGGCGTGGATGGCAGGCAGCGCGCGCAGCGTACTGCGCATCGCCACCAGTTCGCGCGGTTGGGCGTTGCCGCCGATGACGCGGTTGGTCAGCCGCTCCAGGTCGCCCAGCGGGCGCAGGGCAGCGCGCAGCTCGGCCCGCAGCAGCCCGTCGTCCACCAGGTACTGTACCGCGCACTGGCGCTGCTCGATCTCGCTCAAGTCCAGCAGCGGCTTGGATACCCACTGCCGCACCAGCCGCTTGCCCATCGGCGTCACGGTGTAGTCCAGCACGCTCAGCAGCGAGCCGTCCGTGTCGCCGCCGCGGATTGTTTCGGTCAGCTCCAGGTTGCGGCGGGTCGCGGCGTCCAGCACCATAAACTCGCTCAGGCTGTACGTCGCCACGCCGGTCAGCAGGCGCAGCGCCGAAGGCTGGGTCTCCTGCAGGTACTGCAAGATGGCTCCGCAGGCGCGCACCGCCTGGGTCAGCCCGCGCAGGCCAAACCCGTCCAGCGCCCCCACCTGAAAATGGTTGGTAAGCGTATCGTGGCAGCGCCCAGCCTCAAAGCGCCAGTTGGTCCAGCGGGTAACATGCCCCGGAAAGCCGTTGGCCATTTCCAGGTTATCCGGGATCAGGATTTCGGCGGGGTTGAGCCGGATCAACTCTGCCCGCAGTGCGGAAGCCAGGTCCCCGCTCTCCAGTTCCGTGGCGGCAAACTCGCCCGTGCTGATATCCACATAAGCGATGCCCGCCCGCTGCTCGGAAATAGCGATGGCCGCCAGGTAGTTGTTGCGGTCGCCTTTTAGCATCGTAGGCTCGATCACCGTGCCCGGCGTCACCACCCGTACTACCTCACGCGGGAAAAGCCCTTTTTTCGGCTGGTCGCCCACCTGCTCGCAGATCGCCACGTGGTAGCCCTTCTCGATCAGCCGCGCCAGGTAATTTTCGACGGCGTGGTAAGGGATGCCCGCCAGCGGCACGCGCTGGCCTTTGCCGATAAACTTCGAGGTCAGTACGATATCCAGCTCGCGCGAGGTAATTTCCGCGTCCTCGTCGAACGTCTCGTAAAAATCACCCAGGCGGAAAAACAGAATCGTATCAGGGTACTGGCGCTTGATTTCCAGGTATTGCGAACGGATCGGGGTGGCGTCATCGTTCATGGATTGATTGTATGCCGTCCTTGTAAAGAATTCAAGGCTTGTAGAACACTTATTCTGGTAGAAAAAAAACGGTTTCGAGGAGAAATTATAACCACGAAATACAAATTCGAGTTTAGACAAAATCGAAAAATCCCGTATATATGCCGGTTAATGGGTATGCTGAACTAGTACATATAGCGAAAAATGTCAATTTGTCTAAACTCGAATACAAAAAATCACCCTCGATATTCTCGAGAATCTCCCCCATATTTCCTCATCACGCAGTCTACCACGAACTCCGGCTTACCCAGGGACCCGAAAATCCGCGTTGTTTTCGGGCAGTGGCTCCCTTCAAGGAAGGAATCGTTTATATGCCGTACATATTCCCTGAATCTGGTAAGTGGTGCATCACTTCGGTGCTGATTTCCGTCATCCGGGTGAGGATGTCCGCCGGAATTTTACCCTGCAGCGCCTCTGCGTTCGCGCGTACCTGCTCGGGGTTGCGGGCTCCAGCCAGCGCGCAGGCAATGCCAGGCTGCGCCAGCGTCCAGCGGATGGCCAGATGCTGGAGCGGGCGGCCAGCTTCTTCTGCCAATGCCTTGAACTGCTCTACAGCCTCATAAATCACCGGCCAGGTTTTTTCCTGAAAAAACACAATCGTCCTGCGCTGGTCGCCAGCAGGTAAATCGAGATGGCGTGGAAACTTGCCAGTGAGGATACCCTGTGCTAATGAGCTGTATGTGATCACCGGGATGCCCCGCTCCCGGCAGTAGGCGATTGAATCTTGCTCGCGGAATCGCCACAGCAGGTTGTAGCCAATCTGAAGCGCATCGATGCGCCCTACCTGGGCAACCTGCTCCATATCTGCCGTGGAGAAGTTACTCACGCCGATGGCGCGGATCTTACCGCTCTGGCGGGCCGTTTCCAGGCCTTCCATCGCTGGGCGCATATCGATCTTGCTATCCGGCCAGTGGATGTAATACAGATCGATTACATCGGTTTGCAGCCGTTCCAGGCTGCGCTGTACATTGTCCAGCATGCCCTGCGCCGTGGTGGTTATATCAGCCTTGCTGGCAAGGAAAACCTGCTCGCGCCGCCCGGCGAGGAAGCGTCCAACAACTTCCTCAGAAGATCCATTTCCATAGCCGGTTGCCGTGTCAAAGTGATTGACTCCGTTTACCAGCGCTGCCTGCATGGTCTGATGCAGCGCATTTTCACCCTCCGCTGACCAAAGCTGCTGGTCGAATACCCAGCAGCCCAGCCCTAACGGTTGAAACGTCTTTCCAGCAATGGAAGAATGGATAATGGGCATGTATTTACTTTACGAAACAATGATATGCGTATAAACGATGCGCAAACCAATTGCTATCAATATCAGCCCGCCCAGGATTTCCATTCGTTTCCCAAATTTCAGCCCTAACTGTGTACCAGCAAACAGGCCAAAAGTGGATAATGCGCCAGTCACTACGGCAATAACCACGGAAGGAAATATTATCGGGGTGCGAATCATAGCCATGCCCAGGCCGACCGCCATCGCATCCAGGCTGGTGGCCACACACAGCATCATCAGCGTTTTTCCTTTGGAAGGGTTTGACTGGTAGCACTCGCCATCTGGGTTGAGGCCTGAGCGGATCATGCTTACGCCAACGTAGGCCAGGAGAACCAGGGCGACCCAATGGTCGAAACTACTGATAAACCCGGCAATCGTACTTCCCAGCAGCCAGCCAAGCAGTGTCATTGCTCCCTGGAAAAAGCCGAAGTGGAAGGCCAGACGAAATTTTGCGCGCGGGTCGCGGGCCTGCCCGGTAGTGCCGATGCCCAATGAAACGGCGAAGGCGTCCATTGCCAATCCGACCGCGATGAAGAAAGAGGTAGCAAGTTCCATGAGTTCTCTCTACAGGTAAAAAAAGCCACCACAACAAAAGTTATGGTGGTCTCGCTAATCCATTTTGTTGGCTGCCGGGAGCATTGCTCCGGTATGTCGACAGGCCATCCTGCCATCTGGCAGGCAGCTACTCCCCAACCAATTTTATTCTAACAGGGAAAAAGGCTGCGTCAATCGCCTCCGTACGATTTAAGAAGATAATCCCGCGATTTGGTGATCATCAGCATGCCCGGGATGAGCGTGTATTTTATGAGAAAGCCCCTTACTTCCTCAGCGTTTCGTCACACGCAACTCCATCCGTACGACTTCCTCTTCTTCCGCCTCATAATGAACCTCGTATAGTTCCAAATCAGGGTGCGCGTCGTCTAGAGCCCGAACGACCTGGAAAGCCTTTGGCTGCGAAAGCCCCGTAATATTTACTACCAGACCATCCAACAGCCAGCGGGTCGGGCCAATTTCAGCTCCAGCGGGTGAATAGATGCGGAAGATCATTTCACCTTTTCCAGTCAGTTCCAGGCCCCCTTCCTTTGCGATTACGTCCACTGGTATCGTGTGAACCAGTTTGGCCCAGCCCACAGGAACCGATGTGGCCCGCCAGTGCATCGTCAGTGGGTGGAACTGGTAATAGCCCATTTTCGCCTGGCTGGTAAACTCCGCACCCAGCATGATATCATCGCCCAACCAGGCTGTTGCCGCGCGCAGCGGTGAATTCGTGATGGTGTGTTTAACCTTGCGTGTTCCCTGGAATGCCTGAAAGTGCGCCAGGACATCTGCCGGTATCTCCGTACCCGTCAGTGCGGCGCACGCGCCAAAGCATAAATCGAAGGCGTGTTCGAAAGGCTGTGCCGTGTCAGGGAAGGGCGCCTGCTCGCGCCCAACCCCCAGCCAGATCCACAGCCCTAACAGCGCCGCGTAGCGCGTCATATCCATGCCGTAAGAGCGGTCCCATGGCCCGGCAATGTTGCGCAGGCCGGCGTGGTAAAAGGCTGCAATGTCGCGCCAAAGCGCGGCCTCCATCATTGCCCCTAACTCGCGCAGCAGCGCCGAACCAGAGAACCCTCGCCACAGCGCCAGCGCGTACAGGTCTGTGCCGTAGTAGGTGGGCGAATTATATTCTTCGAACGCCTCGCTCTCGGCAAACAGATCATACACCTGCTGCGCGAGCTTTTCCCCCGCCGTACACCAGTCCGGCTCATCCAGGCGCTGCCCGGCAAAGTGCAGCAGGTAAGCATCCATCAGCGCAATATTCGTATAGCCAGGACGCACAGCCCGCGCCAGTGTTCCTTCTACCGCCAGCCGAAGGGAACGGTCGATGCGCCGGATTAGATTATCTGGCAAGCGATCCGAAAAATAAATTAGCGCCAGGGCAAAGCCAGTGCCAATAAAATCCCGCCAGTTGGGATCATAGTCAACCCACTCCACCGCGCCTGCTTTGGGATGGGCCTCCTCGGTGTAGCGCAAAAATGTGCCGTGGTACACTGCCCCAGGCTCATCAATCTGGTGATCGAGCACTGCTCCCAATACACGCGCCGCGCCTTCTACCTCGCCGCGCACCAGCAGTCCCAGCGCGTAGTACGTGCTCTCGCGGACGATGTGCTTTGGAGAATCGGATCCTTTTCCATCGTAATACAACAGGTTGGCTGGCCCAGAATCAAACCGTGCATCCATCCATGTCATCGATTCATCCAGGATTTCCCGTGCATTAGGTTGCAATGGGATCATTCTGTCTCCTCTATGTGTGTAGCTTGTCATGCATTTATAAAGGTTATATTACTATTCCGCCTTCACCAAACGCGCATCTTTAGCAGTGGAAATGCCCGTTCCTCTCGGCAGCAGCGCCATACCGGTCAACGCGGCAAGGATCAGGATCCCTCCCGTGATCGGAAAAGCCGTACGCAGGCTGAACCATACTGCAATAGCCGAGCCAAACATCGGCGCCAGAGAGCGTGCTCCCGAACTAATGGAGGCATCCAGCCCATAAACGGCGCCTTCCAATCCAGGGCGAGTAAAGCGCGCGTACAGCGCGCTGATGGAAGGCACAATTCCTCCAGAAGCCACCCCAATCATCGCTTGTAGAACCAGGATGTGCCAGCCCTGCTGGCTGAAGATCTGCGGAAAATAAAGGATTCCGGCAATTGCCAGGCTGGCAATGAGGATCTTGCGGTGCCCCACGCGATCACCCAGGCGGCCAAAATAGAAGCTGCTGAGGGTTGAGGCGGCGGCGGTTACGCCAATCACCAGGCCGGTAAACGTATTGATTTCCTCGGATGCCCCGAGCACAGTGGGTATAAACAGCGGCAGGATGGGAGCGAGCAGGTTGCTTCCCATCTGGCTGAGGAACTGCATAAAGTATGCTACCGCCACGCCGGGAAAAGAAAAGATTTCCCTCCAGGCAGTCAGCACGCCCTGCCCCTTTTTCACAGCGACCGGTTTTCGCTCGAACGATTCCTTCACGCCAACCAGCACCAGGATGCCGCCCAACAGCAGCAGCAGTGATGTCACATAAAAAGCCGCCGCGTACCCAAATCGGTCCGCCACTGCCCCACCGATAATCGGGCCGAGGGCCACCCCGGCCCCCTGACCCACCTGCAGCAGGCCCATGCCGTAACCGGCCTGCTCGCGCGGCGTCACCGAGGCCACCAGCGCATTGGCAGCCGCGACCGTGCCGGTAATCAACCCCTGGATTGCACGCAGCAGCACCAGTTCCTCAGCCGAGCGTACGAAAGCCATCAGCAGCAGAATAACCGAGCCGCCGAACATGGCCCGCTCAACCATCAGCTTGCGCCCGTACCGGTCAGCGATGGCCCCCCATAACGGCGCGGTGAGCATCATGGTGAATGCCTGTGCAGAGAACACCAGCCCAGCCAGCAGGTCGAGATTGGTGCCCGTGCTGGAGCCTAATTCGTGCACATACAATGGAAAAAAAGGGAAGATGCTGGAAAACCCAATGGCTGTCATGAGCTGTGCCGTAAACATGATATACAGCGTTCTTTGCCAGGGTGTTTTCAGTGCGTAGCGTATCGCTCGGAAAGATGGCATTCCGCTATTATATTCCAGGCAGGCAGAAAACTTGCTTTCTGGGTAAGAGAAAATTACCGCATGGTTGACAGCACTGCCTCGGCGCTGTTGACGCACTCCTCAAATTGGCCGGCATCACTGGTAATTGCCAGGGTTGGGATGCCATCGGCAAACGGTCCCTGCGGGCCGCTCACCGCCATATACCAGTGAACGGGGTTGCCTTGTGATTCTAATTCCGCAATTTTATAGGTGACGGATCCCAGCGTTGTTTCGCGATCTACCGGCGGCGGCTCTGTTGGGCCCTGTTCGTAAATTATACAAGTGGGTATTTCCACGTGCCCTAGCGAGCGAGGATATTCATCATCCCCTGGCTGCCACAATGCCGGGTCGTAGCTGACGCGCGCGTTCCAAAACATCAAGATCATGTCTTCCAAGACCACCACTTTTGTTGGGGCAGGGGGCTGAGTCGCCGTGGCGATTGGCTCTGTGGGAGCAGGGGGCGGTTCTTGGGTGGGTGCAGGCTTCGTCGGTTCTGGTTGAACGACGGGTATCGTGGCCTGAACTGCGGTATCCGGTGTGTCTGTGGTTTGAGGAGGTTTTTTGGGGACCAACAACTGGCAAGATAAAGAAGCCAGCAGCAACAAACAAAATACCAGGATAAGGGGTTTTCGCATGGTTTACTCTCCTAAGACTGTCGCTTAAATAATAACCATCCACAAAAATCTCCTCCCAGGCCTACACTGCTTCCACTTTATTCCCAGGATGGATCGCGCACCTTGATTATCGCTCTGCTGGAACCACTTTCAATGTGAATATCTGGCTGTTCCCTCCACTGACTTGCATGGTGATGTGGATGTTACCAAAGGTCTGTTCGGTATTTCCATTTTTTACTGCTTCGCGGAAATTGTCCCGCACCCATTCCATTATTTCTTCTTTACCATGTGCAGTATATTCAAGAAATGCAATCCAGTAAGCAGTAAGGGCTGGTTCTTCCTCTGCGGATAGATCCACCACCAGTTCTGCTTGCGTCAGGTAGGGCTCGCCTATCAGTATAACGCTTGAAAAACCGCTTTGCGAAACCCCTTTTTGGGATGGCTGGCCATCGACCGGTTCAGTGGGAGTGAAGGTGAAAAACTCCGCAAGAAGCCCGATTGAATCCGCAGTTCCTATGCCGATACCCGGCAGCGGAGTGGGAGTAAGGGTTGGTTCGGGCGTGTCTGTGTTTACGGGCTCAGTTGGGCTAGGGAAGGGTGTAAAGGTAACTGTGGCGGTGGGGGCTGGTGTGTTCGTGGCTGCCATTGTAGTAGGTGTTGGTAGCAGCTCCTGCCGAGCCTGGCAGGCTGGCATCTGGAGAATGCTAAGGAAAGCCAGTAGAAGTGTGATATTGATGTTGCGCATAGTCCGATTTTACCACGAGCACTCTGTTACTGGTTCTAAACCCGCTTCTTGCCTCTCCATTCGCTATATCGTATAATTCCACACGGTTAGAAAATAACAGGGAGAAATTATGTCTAAGAAATTATCCGGTGCAGAAATCCGTCAGCAGTTTATTGAATTCTTCCAGGGCAAGGATCATACCTTTGTACCTTCATCCTCGCTCGTCCCAGGCGGCGACCAGACCCTGCTCTTTACTAATGCGGGCATGGTACAGTATAAGGATGTGTTCCTGGGGACGGATCACCGCCCATACACGCGTGCGGTAAATTCGCAAAAATGCATGCGTGTTGCTGGAAAGCATAATGACCTGGAGGATGTGGGCAGGGATGATACCCACCATACCTTCTTTGAAATGCTTGGCAACTGGTCTTTCGGCGATTATTATAAAAAAGAAGCCATTGGATGGGCCTGGGAACTATTGACTGCCGTATGGGGACTGGATAAGACCAACCTGTACGCCACTTATTTCAAGGATGAGAAGGGCGAAATTCCAACAGATACCGACGCGGAAAGCTTCTGGAAAGCCCAGCCCGGAATGGTGGCGGATCACGTGCTGCCCTTCGGTCGCAAGGAGAATTTCTGGGAGATGGCCGATACCGGACCCTGCGGGCCGTGCTCGGAGATTCACATTGACCGCGGCGTAGATGCTTGCGATAAAAAGGGTGTTCCCGGGCACGTTTGCCGTGTCAATGGTGACTGCAAGCGCTACCTGGAAATCTGGAATCTGGTATTCATGCAGTATAACCGTTTTAGTCCCACCCACCTCGAGCCGCTGCCGGCCACGCATGTGGATACTGGCATGGGCTTTGAACGTATCGTTTCACTGCTGCAAGGGGTGAACTCGAACTACCGCACGGACCTGCTCTGGCCGCTGATTGAGGAGACCCAAAAGTTATCCGGGCATACTTCTGAACAGGTTGATGATAACTTCACCCCTTACCGGGTGATTGCCGACCACAGCCGGGCGGCGGCCTTCCTCATCGCTGATGGCGTGGTGCCGGGCAATACTGGCCGAAATTACGTCTGCCGTATGATTATTCGCCGCGCCGCACGGTTTGGTTCAAAAATCGGGCTGGATACGCCTTTCATGGCAAAAATAGCTGAGGTGGTTGTGCGCGAGTATGGTGCCTTCTTCCCTGAACTGATCAAAAACCGCAGCGCCATCCTTTCCAGCCTGACGCGTGAGGAGGAGGCCTTCAAACGCACAGTTGAAGGTGGATTGGGCGAGCTAAACGATCTGCTTATTGCTATGCGCGCGCAGGGGATGGATACTCTGGATGGTGGAAAAGCTTTTGATCTGTACGCCACGCACGGATTGCCGCTGGAACTAACCCGCGATGTTCTGCAGGAGCAGGGTCTTAAAGTGGAAGAAGCGGGTTTTGTGGAGGCCATGAAGAAACACCGCATTGCTTCGGGTGGTGGCAAAGCCTTCGGCCCGCTGGGCGGCGAGGATGTAGACGTTTATCGTGGAATTTTGGAGAATCTCCAGGCGGAAGGAAAAATCGATGCCCAGGGGGTCGTTTACGACCCTTATGCCGGGTATGAAATGGAAGGCGAACTGCTGGCGATTGTCTCCAATGGAGTTTCGCAGCAAGAAGCGTGTGAAGGCGATAAAATTGAGTTAATCATCCCGAAGACCAGTTTTTACGTCGAGTCGGGGGGGCAGGTGGCGGATACCGGGACGATTGTATCCATCCGCGAGCCGCGTTGGGAAGTGCGCATCGATGATACCCGCCGGCCTGCTGCCGGGGTTGTGTCACACGTAGGCACGGTGGTGAAGGGTACGCCGCGGGTTGGCGACGCAGTGATCGCTGCGGTAGATGGAAGGCGCAGGCGCGATATCATGCGCAATCATACCGCCACACACTTGCTGCATGCCGAACTGCAAGCTGTGCTGGGCGAGCACGCCCGCCAGGCCGGTTCGCTGGTAGCCCCGGACCGCCTGCGCTTTGATTTTACACATCCCGAGTCGATGACCCCTGAGCAGGTCGAGCAGGTAGAGGCGGGCGTGAACCGTGCCATCCTGGAAAACTATCCGATCGACATTCGCTTCAAGGGTCGCGATGAGGCCATGGCTGAGGGCGCAATGGCGCTCTTCGGCGAGAAATACGGCGAAGTAGTGCGTACAGTCACGATCGGGTCAAACGAAGCCATATCCTACGAATTATGCGGCGGGACGCACCTGAGCGAGACTGCCGATGTTGGTCTATTTCTGATTGTCAGTGAAGGCAGCGCAGCGGCGGGTGTCCGCCGCATTGAAGCTGTGACTGGGCGAGGCGCGTACGAGGTGGTGCAGAGGCGTTTCCGCGCACTCAAACAGGCCGCTGGCTTGCTGACCAGCCCGGTGGAAGAAGTGCCCAATAAGGTCGCGCAGCTTCAGGAAGACCTGGAAACATCCCGAAAACGCATGGCGCAGCAGCGCCAGGAATTAGCCGCGGCGGATTTCAACCGCAAGCTGGAGAACGTGCCCATCGTAGCTGGCATTCCCGTGCTGACTGCGCTGGTGCCGAATGCTGATGCCGATACCTTACGCGCGATGACCGACCGCTTTCGCCAGCGCTGGCCCAGCGGAGTGGTGGTAGTAGCGTCCGCGCCAGAGGACCGCCCGGTGATTATTGCCGCTGTGACTGACGATCTGGTCAAACGCGGCCTGCACGCTGGCGAACTGGTAAAGGCCGTGGCGCAGGTAGTTGGCGGCGGCGGCGGTGGGCGCCCCAACCTGGCCCAGGCCGGTGGTAAAGATGCCAGCAAACTTGGTGAAGCGCTGGACAAAGCGCCAGAGTATGTGAAGGAAAAACTATCCTAATAAAAAGGAGCTGCGCGCGCAGCTCCTTATTTCATCACGGAAGGGAAGATAAATACTCAACCAGCAGCCGGATGCCAAAACCCGTGGCGCCTTTAGGTGAGAAGGGAAGTTCTTTGGGCGTATCGGCTACACCGGCAATGTCTAGATGCGCCCAGGGGGTATCGTTATCGATAAAGGCTTTGAGGAAGGCGCCACCCAGGATGGCGTGACCTTCACGCCCGCCCGAATTTTTCAATTCGGCGTCATCTCCTTTCATATTTTTGCTGTAATCTTCGTCCAGCGGCAGCCGCCACAAGCGTTCGCCAGTTTTCTCACCAGCCTGGAAGAGTGCATCTGCCAGCGCATCGTTGTTGGAAAGCAGTCCCGCGCGGACCCGGCCCAGCGCCACAACCACGCCGCCGGTAAGGGTAGCCAGGTCAATGATGGCCCGTGGGGAATATTCACGCTGGGCATAGGTCAGTGCGTCTGCAAGCACCAGACGGCCTTCCGCATCGGTGCTGATAATCTCCACCGTTTTTCCAGATAGCGAGGTGATAATATCATCTGGGCGATAGGATTGGCCGGAAATCATATTCTCGGCAGCAGCGATGATCCCCACAATCCGGGTTGGCAGCTTGAGCGCCGCAGCGGCCTGAAGAGTTGCAAGCACATCGATTCCACCGCATTTATCATATTTCATCCCTACAATGCCTTCGGTGGTTTTGATCGAATAGCCGCCTGTGTCAAAGGTAATAGCTTTGCCAACCAGTACAATTGGCTGCGCCGCCGGATCCTTTCCAGGATATTCGATAATAATCATGCGCGGCGGCGTCTGGCTGCCCTGCCCAACCGCCAGTATGGCGCCTGCTCCCATTTCGCGGAGCTGGCGGTCATCGAGTACGCGGAATTTCAACCCCGACTGCTCCGCCACCTGTTGGGCGCGCTCGGCCAGGGTCAGCGGGTTGATAACATTCGCCGGTTCGTGGCTGAGGTCACGAGCCATCGTTACCGAACGGGTGACAATCTCGACCTGCTGTACCAGCGCCGCGTTTGCCTGTGCGCTGGCGCCGCCAGTTACATTCACGAAAACCTCACGAACGTCTGGGCCATTGTTCTTGTAGCGGCTGAAGCGATATGCACCAAGGACAATGCCCTCCAACAGTGCCTGTGCGTCACCTTCAGCGGAACTGGCAAGCTCCTTGAGTGAATCCAGGTTAATGCTCGCCTCACGAGCGCCGTTGTCGACCAGCCATTTGCCCAGTTTTCCTCCCCCTCGGCGGGTCATTTCTGCAGAGTATTGGCTGGCTTTCCCCAGTGAGACAATCAGGATTTGCCTGCCATCCGCTTGCTGCTGCAAAACAATATCGCCCGGTTCCTTGCCAGGCTGCCCAACCTCGGGTTGGTCTGGTGCAAAGCGTGGCATAATCGTCAGTCCAGGCTGGGCAGCCTGGTTATCTACTGCCCGCAGGCGGATGATATACGTTGGTTGATGATTCGCTTCGGTCATAGATGCCTTTCTTCTGTATGTTATTGCTCTCTTTTCGGTTGCTCTATTTTTCTGATCCGTTTATTTCCCATAGGATGATTTCTGGCGGGCAGAGGAAGCGCACGCGGGGGGCGGCTTTCCCTTCCAGCCCGATGCCGCGGGTAACGTAAACGGTTAGATCTCCAACGGAGCGGCGCCCCGACTCAAAACGCTTGCCATACAGCGACGCGGCGAACAGCGCGCCGAAACCCGGTAAGCGGATCTGCCCCCCGTGCGTGTGTCCGGACAACTGCAGGTCAATCTTGCCAGTGTTGGCGGCGTTAGGGGCCAGGTCGGGGGTGTGGTAGAGTAAAACGGTGAAGTTTCCTCTCGCACCATTTCCAGAAGCCCCGTCCAAGACTTTCTGCAGGCGAGGGGCATCTTCGAAAGGTTTATGGGAGCAGGTCAATCCAATAATATCGATGACCTGACCGTTGATATTAACCGTCACTCGCTGATCTCGCAGCCAGCGCAAGTTCTCCATTCCTTCCACCAACTTCGGAAAAACGTGGTCCAGGTCTACCGCTGGACTGCCGGTCACCATGCAAACGCCGTGAGGCGCTTTCCACTCAGCCAGGATTGTACGTGCATCTTGCTGTGCCACGGGATCCTCCAGGTAGGAAAGGTTGAGCACATCTCCAGAGAACAGAATCAGGTCTGGTTTCAATTCTTCGATAAGCTTGTTGAGCTTGCGTTCCCGTTGGGTGATGCGTTCAATATGCAGATCGCCGAGGTGTACAATGCGAACCGGATTCCCTGGTTTGAGTTTTGGCGAGTAGAGAGACTGCCGGGTGACAGCCAGGCGGAATGGCTCGATCCAGAACCCAACCACCACCAGCAGTGTGCCCGCGGCCTGCAAGGCAGCCGCAATGGGGAAGGGTAGAAACGCAAAAACCATACGCATGACCGCCAGGATTAGGGTGGGTGGCTTTGCGTTGCCGAAAGAACGCCCGAAGCGTGGAAGCAGGGCCAGCAGCAGCCAGTCGCCGAGGAAGAAAACCCATAGGCCAATCGTCCATTCCCAGCGGCCCAGGGTGGGGGGGATGGCAACCAGGAAAAGTAGTACTGCGAAGAGAAGAGCCGGAATTTTCTCCAGGTCATCTACCCTTCGCAGGATAATATCAAAGCTGTTGTCTAACGTGCCAGGAAAATTCCGGCGATTCGAAAAATCTGGGATAGATTCCAATGCAAGACTCGGAGGTAACTTATTTGATCAATCGTTCTTTTTCTTCAACGAGTGCAGCGACCAGCTCGCGGCAGTAATTAGGAATATCCGGCACAACCCGGCCCCAGATAATACAGCCGCTGCGGAAGGCGCTTTCGTCGCGCCATTTTGCCCCTGCGTTGATCAAATCATCTTTAATACCTTCGCTGCCAGTCGCATCATGGCCCTTTACAATGCCTGCGCTGATGCCAACGAGCCCGGCGTGGCAGATCATCCCCACCGGTTTTTGCTGCTCATACAGGGCCTTTACCAGGCGCTTAACGCTCTCGTACCGGCGCAGTTTGTCAGGCGCCCACCCACCAGGAACAAAGACAGCGTCATACCAGTGCGGGTTCATTTCTTCAAAGCCGATATCGGCAGTCGCCTCCAGGCCATGTTTTCCCTGGTAAACTTCCCCTGCTTTAGGGCCAGCAATCGTTACCCGGACGCCTTCCTCACGCAAACGCATAACCGGCACCCAAAATTCGAGGTCTTCAAAGCCGTCATCAACGAGGTAAACGACTTTTATTCCTTCGAGTCTCATATTGCCTCCTTCGCCCCCTATGCTAAAAATTAATTGTGTTCGCGAACGCGCGCCTTACCCTCCAGGACCGGTTGATCTTCTGGTTCCGGACGTGAATCACGGAATGTAGAAGAAGGTATTCGCCATTGTTCAATGTCTTTGACGATAAAGGGCACCATTGAGGTTGTTGTTTTACGGACCCCCGGGATTTTCCCAAGCACCTCTGTCACGAATTCGTACAGCTCCCGATTATTCTGTGTGATGATCTGGATGCTGATGTCCGATTCACCTGTAGAACAGGCCACGTACGATACATTTTCGTACATGGCAATTTTTCGGGCAATTTCTAGAACCTGGCCTACTTCAACCTCAATAAATACATCTGCTACAACAGAATAGCCTAATGACTGCGGCACGGGTGTAGCGTTAATTCGAATTATATCCTCTTCCAACAATTTTTCCAGGCGGTAGCGAACCGAGCGCTCTGAAACCGTTCCAATAGCCCGGGCAATTTCAGCGCAGGACATCCGTCCATCTTTCGTCAATAGATCAATGATTTCTTTATCGAGTTGGTCTAGTTTCATCATCATATCTTTTTAACGCTTTTCTCAAGTGGTTGTGTGTGACTGACGTTCCCAGTCTAATATTATGTAATTCCAATTTTACCAGGAAGTAAAGTAAAAATTGCCGGAAATGACAAGAAATACATCACTTTTCGTAAATTGCAGAGGGTTTGGCATATAGTGTGGCCAAACCCTCCAATCAATATGGTTGCGTATTATCACTCAAGCGATTAAATCAGGTTCATGACATTGCTAAAGATATTGCCGATTGCCGGCCCGAGCAGAGCTAGTATAACAATTACAATAAGCGCAACAAGAACAAGAATTAGAGCGTACTCAACAAGGCCCTGACCAGTCTCTTTTCGGGATGCTGCCATGGTTATCACCTCCTTTCTGGAAAGACTCGTTGTAATTCCCGGGTTTACTCAGGTTATCCCCAACAACTAATAACTATTATCCAACTTCCGCAATGAAAACGCAACCGTCATTCAATTAACAAAAAACTAAAAAAATACAAAAAAAGGAGCGCTTTGGCATTTTGTACCAAAACGCTCCTGGGATGTAAGGACTTTTTGTTAACCTTCGGGCAGCCAGCAGCAGAGAACCAGGTCTCGGGCAGCTTTCACTTCGTCTAACCTGCTGACCGGTGTGTTATGCGGCGCTTCCTGTAAGAGGTTTGGCTCGGTTCGCGCTTCTTCAGCAATCTTGATCATCGCATCGGCGAATGCGTCCAGGGTTTCCTTGCTCTCCGTCTCAGTAGGCTCAATCATCAATGCCTCATGAACGATGAGCGGGAAGTAGTTCGTCGGTGGGTGGAAATCGTAATCCATCAATCGTTTGGAGATATCCAGAGCATGGATGCCGGGCGCATCTGCCCATTGACCTTCGAAAACGCACTCATGCATGCAGGTGCGATCATACGCCAGATGGTACGTTTCTTTGAGCCTGGCCATCAGATAATTGGCATTGAGCACTGCGTGTTCAGCAACTTTACGCAGGCCGTCTGGCCCCTGCATGGCGATATAGGTAAACGCGCGCACGATCATGCCAAAATGACCGTAGAAGGATTTCACTCGCCCAACCGTTTGTGCTGGGGTAACCAGGCCGTATAGTGGAGCGGTTTCATCTGCACCTTCCTCGATCACTTCCACGATGGGGCCTGGCAAAAAATCAACCAGGTGTTTCGCCACACCCACCGGCCCAGAGCCAGGGCCGCCTCCGCCGTGTGGAGTTGAAAAAGTTTTATGCAGGTTAAAGTGCATTACATCAATTTCCAGGTCGCCTGGGCGCGCGATGCCCAGCAGGGCGTTCAGGTTCGCTCCATCGCCGTACACCAGACCGCCGGCCTGGTGTACCAGTCCGATTACTTCAACGATATTGCAATCGAATAGGCCGAGGGTGTTCGGGTTCGTGAGCATAATGCCAGCCAAATGGTCATCGCACATCGCTCGCAGCGCTTCAAGGTCAACATTGCCATCCGAGTCAGAGCGGACTGTTACGACATCGAAACCGCTCATGGCCGAGGAAGCGGGATTCGTGCCGTGCGCCGAATCGGGGATGATGATCCGCGTCCGGTTGGTATCGCCGCGTGACTGGTGGTAAGCACGAATGATCAGTACGCCGGTTAGTTCGCCATGCGCCCCAGCAGCGGGTTGTAAAGAAATTCCAGCAAAACCGCTGATTTCCTTGAGCATTTCCTGAAGTTCGTACATCACAAGCAAATTGCCCTGGATTGTCTCAATAGGCTGCAGCGGGTGCGTGAATGCAAAGCCTGGCAGGCGGGCAGCTTCCTCATTAACGCGTGGATTGTATTTCATCGTGCATGAACCCAGAGGATACAGGCCGCTGTCGATGCTGTAATTGAGCCGAGATAGATGGGTGAAGTGGCGGATCACGCCCATTTCGGAGACTTCGGGGAAATTCAGATCATCTCTCACCAGCCCTTCGGGTAAAGGCGCCATAGGAACATCTGGTTCTGGAAAACGGGTTCCCACGCGCCCGGGAACGGACAACTCATATATGGTGGGCTCAGTCATGGGAAACCTCTCTCAATACCTCACAAAGTGAGTCGATCTCTTCTCGTGAAATCATCTCAGTTACGGCCACCAGCATACGATTCTTCAGCTCGGGGTACGCCTGTTCCAGGTCATACCCGCCGAGGATGTTGTACTCCAGCAAATACTGGTTCACCTGTTCGACGGTAAGGTGGTCCGGAATGCAGACGACAAATTCATGGAAAAACGGCTGGTCCATGCATACGCTAAAGCCGGGGATTTGAGCAATTTGCTCTGCGGCATAATGCGCTTTGTGATAGCATAGTTCGCTGACTCGCCGCAGTCCTTGCTTGCCCAGCAGGCTCATGTAGACGGTGGAGGTCAGCGCTACCAGGCCCTGGTTGGTGCAGATGTTGGAGGTTGCTTTTTCCCGCCGGATATGCTGTTCGCGGGCAGTTAAGGTAAGCACATAAGCGCGCCGGCCCTGTTTATCTACGGTTTCTCCAACCAGGCGCCCGCTGATACGCCTTACGTACTCTTTCTTGGTCGCAAAGATTCCCAGGTACGGGCCGCCAAACGAAAGGGGGATTCCCAGAGGTTGGCCTTCGCCAACAACGATATCGGCATCGAACGCTCCGGGTGGTTTAAGCAAACCAAGCGCCATAGGATTAACCGCGACGGCAACCAGAGCGCCAGCTGCATGGGCAGTTCGAACCAGTGCTGTGTAATCGTAAAGACGGCCGAAGAAATCGGGATATTGAACCAATACCAGGCAGGTGTCTGTGTCGATCAACGCCTCCAGGCATTCAGGCCCGCATAAAGGATCCAGCCCATTCATATCCCCGATCATGCTGAAGTTCTCATAGCCCTGCATATAAGTGCGGATCGTTTCGCGATACTGCTGGTTCACACCCGGGGATACTACCACCTTGCCGCGTTTTGCTCGAAAGTGATGATAAGCCATCACCACCGCTTCAGCCGCAGCAGTGGCGCCATCATAATGTGAGGCATTGCTGACGTCCATCCCTGTCAGGGCCGCAATCAGGCTCTGGTATTCAAAGATTGCCTGCAGTGTTCCCTGGGAGACTTCTGGTTGGTAAGGTGTATAGGCGGTGAGAAATTCGCCACGCCGGACGATGCTGTCCACAGCAGCAGGGATATAATGATTGTAAGCGCCGGCCCCGAGGAAACAGGTCAGGTCGCGCGTGGAGGCATTTCCTGCGGATATTTCCTGCAACTCCGACATGATTTCCATTTCCGTCATCGCTTCTGGCAGGTTAAGGCGAGGGAAGCGGTAATCGGCGGGGACATCGGTGAAGAGATCTTGCAAGCGCTCAACACCGATAGTCTTGAGCATCTCATTTCGCTCAGAATCAGTGTGCGGGACGAACATTAATGGCTCCTGTCCGCGCAGTAACTTTCATAAGCCGACGCATCCTTCAGCGTTGTTAATTCCGCTGGTTCTTGCATTTCAACCTTCACCATCCAGGCCTGGCCAAACGGATCTTTGTTCACCAGCTCAGGGCTCTGCGGAAGGGCGTCATTTACTGCGGTAACGACGCCTGATACCGGCGAATTAACATCAGCCGCCGCCTTTACTGATTCAATCGTGGCGATCTGTTGGCCCTTGCTTACAGTGTCGCCGGGCGAAACGATGAATTCTACATAGACCACATCAGATAACTGATCTTGAGCGTAATCGGTGATGCCAATAGTGGCGTTTTTGCCTTCTGCTTTCACCCATTCATCAGCTTCGGTATAAACGAGATCGGTTGGGACTTTCATCGGTTATTCTCCTTATGAAAAGATAATAAACAATCAGTGAGTTTGGGTTGCGTGTTCGAAAAACAATAAGAGGGCACGTTCCGATGGAGACGCGCCCTCTTATTGTTACCGGAGAGATTCACAACGCAAGTTTTGCTGCATGGGCAGGCAATTTTTGCGCGTTTGCCCCGTAGGTGCTTTCGTTTACGGATCCGAACGATGCCGGTCAGCGTATACGGAAAGGCTTTCGAGAGACCTATCGGAACAGGGTCCTTTTACCTGAGAGATTCGCTATGCGTAAGCTGGTGACACTTGCGCACGTTTGCCCCTTCGGTGCCTGTTATTACAGGGACTCTTCCCCGTTCCTGGTATGTGATTGTCGTGTTCATTTTATGGATGAGCGTAAGAAAAGTCAAGGGAATAAAGGCGATTCGTGAATTTTGCACTATACTTGAGCGTATACAAAATATCCAAAGAAATGCGCTTCCCTGCTCTGCTGTTTGAAAAACATATTGCTTCTCGGGTGAGCTTTAAGGAGCTTCTATGCAGCAGTTCAACAACAAAATAGAAGCCAGGGGCGAGTTTCCGGGATACCGGATTGCTCAGCATATTTACGAGAGTACGAACACGCGAGTTTATCGTGCCGTTAGCGAACAGGGCCAAAAACCGGTTATCCTCAAAGTACTTCGACCTGATTATCAACATCCTGTAGAATTTGCCCGTTATACCCAGGAATATGAAATCTTGCGCGGGATTGATGTGCCAGGTGTTGTGAAAGCATACGGGTTGGAGCCATCTCGAAATACACTTTTGCTTGTTCTGGAAGATTTCGGAGGAATATCATTACAGCAATGGCTTAATGAATTTCGGGTTGGCGTTGCAATGTATAATTTCTCGCAGTTTTATGATGTTGCCTCAAAACTGGTCGACGCAGTTGATCAGATCCAAAACGCGGGTGTAATACACAAGAACATAAATCCAGCAAACATCGTTATCAATTCTCAAACTGGCGAGTTAAAACTAATAGACTTTGGCCAGGCCACCACATTAAGCCGTGAGATGCCGACCTTACAAAGTCCCCAGGTGCTGGAAGGAGACCTGGCCTATATTTCGCCAGAGCAAACCGGGAGAATGAATCGGACGGTAGATTATCGCGCGGATTTATACTCGCTTGGAGTCACACTCTACGAGGTCTTAACCGGAATGCGCCCCTTCGATTCGGCGGACCCGTTGGAATTAATCCATTACCACCTGGCGAAAATGCCAGTTTCACCCAGTGGAATCAACCCGGCAATTCCACAAATTATTTCCAGTATTATTCTGAAATTATTGTCAAAGGCCCCAGAGGACCGCTATCAAAGCGCGTCTGGTCTCAAATATGATTTAGACACCTGCTGGCGTCAGTGGCAGGTATCTGGGCAAATTGCTGGTTTTCAGCTTGGTAGTCATGATTTACCGATTCGGTTCCTGATTGCGGAGAAGTTATACGGGCGTGAGCAGGAAATCGCTATGATGCTGTCTGCCTTCGAGCGAGTGATGGATGGGCATACAGAAATCATGCTGATTACTGGCAGTTTAGGAATCGGCAAAACTGCCATTATTAACGAAATCCATAAGTCCATCGTCCGCCAGCGTGGTTTTTTCATTAAGGGAAAATTTGAGGAGTTCAGCCCCAATATTCCTTATTCCGCATTTGTGCAGGCTTTTCGTGACCTGGTTATACAAATGATGAGCGCAAGTGAGGTCGAATGTGAAACCTGGCGCGATAAGATTCTAGACGCTTTAGGCCAGAACGGACAAGTTATTGTTGATGTTATTCCAGAACTGCAGCGGGTAATAGGCCCTCAACCTCCGGTTCCTCAACTGAGCGGTACCGCGGCCCAAAATCGGTTTAATACGCTTTTTCAAAAATTCATTGCATGCTTTGCTACAGGTGAACACCCATTAGTAATCTTCTTCGACGATTTACAATGGGCAGATACTTCTTCCCTCAACTTAATTGAATTACTAATGGGTGAAACGCCGGGTGGGTACTTGCTCCTGCTTGGAACGTACCGTGATGCTGATTTGTCTGATTCGCATCCGTTAAGATCTGCAATTGGTAATATCAGGAATAGTGAGGTGGGCTTCAACACCATTTCACTTGCGCCCTTGAAGATGTGGGATATAAACCAGATGATTGCGAATACACTAAATTGTTCCCCCGAAATTGCATCACCATTAACTAAACTGGTATATCAAAGAACGAAAGGAAATCCACTATACAGCCATCAGTTTTTGAAAGCGCTCTATGCAGACGGATTGATAACTTTTAATACAGAAAAATGCTACTGGCAGTGCGATCTCACCCGAGTCAATATGATGTCATTGACTGAGGATGTTGTTGAATTTTTGGCCATTCAGCTACAAAAGCTGCCTCAGGAAACACAAGCAGTATTAAAGTTAGCTGCTTTTATAGGCACTACGTTCGATGTGGAGACACTGGCGTCTGCGTACCAACAACCTTTAGCCGTTACTGCGGCGGATCTGCGAATGGCTTTACAAGAAGGGTTTGTTATTCCACAAAATCATATTTATCATTTTTTTAATGAAGAAGGGCGGCAGATCCCTATTGGTATGGGAACCATCATCCGCTCGCAGCGACCAAACTACCGGTTTGTACACGACCGATTGCAGCAAGTAGCTTATTCTCTCGTGCCAGAAAAGGATCGGGCCTCTATTCATCTTCAGATTGGGCGCTTCCTTCAGCAAAATGTATCAGAGCAGGAATTGGATGAGCGCTTATTCGAAATTTGCGGGCATTTGAACGCCGGCTGGCACCTGATTTCAGATCCGCTCGAGCGAGTAGACCTTGCGGCACTTAATTTGCGCGCTGGGCGTAAAGCAAAAACATCTGTTGCTTATGCGGTAGCCGAGAATTATCTGAGAACCGGAGAAAAACTCCTTCCTCCGGACGCCTGGGAAACCTGCTACGAGCTTTCTCTATCTTTGCATAGTGATCTGGCAGAACTGGCCTACCTTTCGAATGATTTTGAGGAAGTAGAGCGATGCGCAGGCCTGGTGTTGGATCGAGCGCATCCGCTGCTCGACCGGGTGAAAGTATATGAAATCCTCATTCAGTCCAGTATCGCCAGTTATCAACTGAAGCCAGCACTGAAGCTTGGGTTAAAGGTGTTGGGCGAGTTTGGAATTGTTTTTCCAGAAAACCCTGGCCCAGAAGACCTTGAGAATATGTTCAGGGAAGTAAACTTGGAACTGGAAGGGAAATCCATTGCTGATCTAGAATCTCTACCGATCATGACCGATCCGGAGAGCCTGGCCGTAATGCGCATTTTATCCAGTATTGGCGGTACAGCAAATTTCTCTGCGCCATCATTATTCCCCTTGCTGGTTGGTCGCCAGCTTATCCTTTCAATTCAGCATGGTAACACGCCAACCTCCATTTACGCATATGCATCTTATGGAACCCTTTTATGTGGGGTTTTGGATGATATTGAACGCGGGTATAAATTTGGGCAACTTGCGCTTCGTCTGTTGCAAAGATTTGATGCAAATGAGGTTTTTACTAGAAATTATTTCCAATATTACGGATTTATCCATCATTGGAAACATCCCCTATCCGAAACTCTATCGCCCTTGTTAGAAGCCTATCATGCTGGATTAGAAACGGGTGATTTTGAATTTGCCTGTTACAGCGTCAGTTACCATTTGATGAACAGTTATTACGCTGGGCGGAACCTGGATGAGCTCGCCTCGGAAATAACTTTCTGCCGGGCCGCGATTGACAGCCACCACCAGGAAAGCTCCTACAATTATTGTGGAACCTTGCTGCAAGCTGTCCTGAGCCTGCTAGACGGACCAGACCAGCCCGGCCTGATCCCTGATGAACCGAATGATAAAAACTGGGAACAGGATGTGCAACGACAAACTCGGGTTTACCTAGAAACGGGTGAAATTCCCGCACTGCATAACCTGTTGCTTCAAAAATTAATCCTATCGTATCTGTTCGAAGATTATACAAAAGCTTCGCAGTATGCCAGGCAATCGGAGCAGTATCTGGATGGAGTCCAGGGATCGATGGCCGTGGTATTGCATTACTTCTATGATTCTCTGGTAAAACTTGCCTTGGTTCCTGATAGTCCGACAGATAGCCAGACAGTTTTGTTGGCGCAAGTTGCGAAAAATCTGGATAAACTGAGGCGTTGGGCAGCTAAGAGCCCAGTAAACTTTCGCCACAAGCTCGAACTTGTGGAGGCCGAACGGCAGAGAGTAATAAAAAAAACATTGGCCGCCTTTGAGGCATACGAGCGCGCTATTACATTTGCCAGGGAAAATGGTTTTCTTCAGGATGAAGCTCTGGCGCTTGAGCTTACCGCGCGATTTTTCCTGGCGTGGGGCAAGGAGAGAATTGCCAGGCTTTACCTGACTGAGGCAAAAGAGGCTTATCAGCGCTGGGGAGCCAGAAAAAAAATAGCGCAGCTTGAACAACGATATCCAAATGTATTGGGCGTCAGCACTCCCAGCCATATAACAAAACCAGTAGTGGATATATTTAACAGGGGGGTGGGCGCCGAGCCTTCTGTAGAAGTACCAAATCTCGATTTGGCAACTGTTATTAAAGCATCACAAGCCATAGCTGTGGAAATTGAGCTTGCCCCGCTACTGAAGCGAATGCTGCAGATTATTCTAGAAAATGCAGGAGCTCAGCGGGGTGTTCTACTGCTGGAAGAAAATGGCGATTGGATGGTTAAGGCAGAAGGGACGGTGGACAGCAATGAGGTGGAACTGTTACAGGGAGAGAAGATCCGCGATTCCTTGAAGATTCCTACCAGCCTGATTGCCTATGTTGTGCAGAGCCACCAGAATATGGTGCTGGATGATGCCGCCGCGGGCCAATTCAGTGAGGATCCCTATATTCGAAAGAACAAAGTGCGATCGGTATTATGTCTGCAGCTTGCTAACCGCGGAAAGTTGAACGGCATTTTGTATCTTGAAAATAACCTGATCGCCCGGGCTTTTACCGCCGACCGTTTGGAATTATTAAACCTGTTGTCGGCGCAAATGGCAATCTCGATCGATAATGCGCATTTATATGGTAACCTGGAAGCTGAAGTAAATAAACGCACGCGCCAGCTTGAAGAAATAAACCAGGAACTAGAGTCCTTCTCATACTCCGTCTCACACGATTTACGTGCACCACTACGCAGCCTCCAGGGCTTTAGTCAAGCGCTTCTCGAAGATTATGGAGACCAATTAAACGCGGAAGGAAGGGGATTTTTACAACGCATCATTGAGGCGAATGTTCAGATGCGCTTGATCATCGATAGTCTACTGCAGCTTTCTCGGGTTACAAGGCAGGAGATGCAGCTAGAAACCATTGACTTAAGTGAAATGGCGAGACAGATTGCGGATCGTTTGCACGAATCCCAGCCCGAGCGTGTTATTGATTGGGTCATAATGCCTGGAGTTTCTGTTCGGGGAGACAGCGGGCTGCTTTGGATTGTGATGGAAAACATTCTCGGTAATGCCTTTAAATTTACCGGCAAGCACGAGCGGGCAAAGATCGAGTTTGGGTGCCTGATCCAGCAGGGAGAGCGCGTTTATTATGTACGGGACGATGGTGCTGGTTTCGACATGGCGTATGTGAATAAACTGTTTAATCCCTTTGAACGGTTACATACCCACAGCGAGTTCGAGGGCACAGGAATTGGCTTGGCGACTGTGCGGCGGATCATTCAGCGGCATGGTGGGCGGATTTGGGCAGAAAGTATAGCGCACCACGGTGCTACCTTCTTTTTTACCCTGGCCGCTTCCGCGTAACCGAGCGCCGGGGCTTCCTTTACGAATCTGAAAGGCTTCCATAACTTCGCTGAACCAGGGTAAAATTTCGCATCAGAATTAAAATTTCCGTAGATTATTCACTACATTAGGAGGAGCGTAATGGCAAGCACGGTTTACTATGGTTCGCCACGCCAGGCGCGCTGGCAAGCGGAAGAAACGCTACCGGCAAAGCTGGACCGCATTATCGAACGCCTGAATATCCGCGAGCGGGTGAAAGGAGAGACGGTTGCGATCAAGATCCATTCTGGGAACAATATGGGGTATTCAACGCTGCACCCTGTTTTTGTTCGGCGAGTTGTACAGGCCGTGCTCGATGGTGGTGGATCACCGTTTATTACAGATCTTTGGTGGGATACGCTGAATGCGCATCAGCGCGGGTACAGCCAGGAAGTTCTGGGCTGCCCCATTTTCCCGACTGCTGGAATCAAGGATGGCTACCAGTACACACACCAGCGGCCTTACAAGAGCATTCAGGAGTGGCACGTGGGTGGTATGATCGAGGATGCCAGTTTCCTGATCAATTTTGCGCATGTTAAAGGCCACCCAAGCTGTGGTTTTGGAGCGGCGATCAAAAACCTGGCACTTGGCTGCATGACCGGAGTGACCCGCAGCGCAATGCACGATGTAATGCATTACGAAAAGTATTGGTTCCGTGAGCTGTGCCCGGATCGTCAAACATTCGAGCGCATTTTGGCTTCATGCCCCCAGCAAGCGCTGGTTGAGGATAAGAACAACCCTGGCGACATCCATATTCATTATGAGCAGTGCAACCAGTGCGGGCGCTGTTTGAAGGTTGCCCCAGAAGGCAGCCTGAAACTAATTCCAGAGAATTTCTCCGCTTTCCAGGAAGCCTGCGCGATCAGCGCTTCCATTTCCCTTTCAACCTTTGCCCCAGAAAAGGTTACCCACCTGGCCCTGGCGACTCAGATCACTCCGCTGTGCGACTGCTTCGGCTTTACTAGCATGCCGATTCTACCGGATGCCGGGGTGTTTGGATCCAATGACATCATAGCGTTGGAAACCGCCATTCTGGATAAAACCGGTGAGACGAAGCTGATCGAGGAAAACCTGCCCACTGTAATGGAAATCCACACTCGTGAGGGGCATCCCTTCCAGGTACTGCACGGGCCGCTCAAGGATCCTTACCTGGTGACAAAATATGGCGAACAATTGGGTATGGGCTCCCGCCAGTATGAGCTGGTAGATGTTTATCCGGTTGAGCAGGTGTTTGGTGGGGGAATGCAGTATATTGCCGCGAGCTAGGCGCATGATTATTTAGGTTTATAAGCTGCCCATCCGACATTCGGTAGGGCAGCTTTTTTAATCCTTGAGATGGACAGGATAACCAAAACCTGCTGCATATTCCTTGCTCCAGCCTATAGCAAGGAAAATCCCTCCAAAAAGACCGGAAAAGAGACTATAATGGCCCAACGAGCAGCGCTGCACACGCGAAAGATCGTAGTTCAGGAGGAGAGGGCGATGGCGCATATTCGAGAAGCATTCGACCAGTTGGAACAGTGCCTGAAGGAGCGTATGCGGGCTTACCATACGCCTGCTCTGGTAATGGCATTGACCGACCGGATTGAGCAGATGCACCTGTTTGGGCATGGCTATGCCAGCCTGGATGCGAAAACACCAATACAGGCGAACCACCTGTTTGCGATTGGCTCCGTGGGAAAATCGTTTACGGCGATTGCTACCCTGCAAGCTAGCGAGGATGAGCTGTTGGATTTGCATGCACCGGTAAAGAATTACCTGCCCTGGTTTGAGGTGCAGTCATCATTCGAACCGATCACTGTCCATCATTTGCTGACCCATACATCGGGGCTGCCTCGTGGTACTGACTTTTCACCCGATCCACGCAGTGAGGTTTTTGCGCTGCGGGATCAGGCAGTGGGATTTGCGCCGGGAACGCATTTCTGGTACTCGGATACAGGCTATAAATTGCTGGGCCTGGTGCTGCAGGCAGTCACTGGAAAATCGTACGCCGATCTGATCCGCGAGAAAATCCTGGAACCTTTGGAGATGCATCACACTTATGCCATTACCACCAGTGCGCTGCGCCCGCAAATGGCTGCAGGCTACCGGGATTTGTACGATGACCGTCCGAGCCACTCTTGCCATCCGCTGGTACAGGCTGCCTGGGTAGAAACCAACTCCGGTGATGGATGCATCGTTTCCTGCGGGGAAGATATGGCTCGTTACGCGCGCATGCTTCTTAATAAGGGTCGAGGACCGCACGGACGGTTGATATCAGAGGCCAGCTATCAGAAGCTGATCACGCCTATGATCGAGGATGATGGCGAGGTATACAGCTATGGGTTGTACCTGTTTGAGGATGAAGGCTACCGGGTAGCCGGGCATGGTGGCGATGTTCCGGGATACGAAGCTTACCTGTGGCTTGACCTTGACAACGGGCTGGGAACGGTACTGTTAAGCAGCCAACCCTACCCACCGCGGGCTTCCTTCCTGGCGCTGGAATTTTTCCGCGCCGCGTATTTGGGCATGGAGCTTCCCGATTCGCCGCCGCTGCCGGACTTTACCCATATCAGCAATCCTCAGGATTATGCCGGGGTCTTTCATTCAGGAGAATGTACCCTTGCCTTAGAAGCAGAACACCACCATCTTTACCTCAAATGCGGCGGCGAGCAGCGCGTTCCACTCGAGCAGCGGGCCATTGATAGCTTCTACACCAACCACCCAGACTGGGATCTCTACCCGCTACGCTTTGGGCGCTCGCCCGATGGTCATGTGACTGAAGCTAGCTATGGCCCGATGTGGTTTACCCGCGATGGTATCCAGGAGCCGGATCAGATCGAAACGCCAGTAGAATGGGCTGGGTATACCGGGCATTATCGCTCGCACGATCCGTGGGCGACGAACTTCCGCGTTTATACCCGGAAAGGGCAGCTTATCCTGTGCGAGCCGTCCGGTGATGAAGAAATCCTCGTTCCCCTGGGGAATGGCTGCTTCCGCATTGGAGAGGATGATTATATTCCTGAACGTCTGGTTTTTGATCAGGTGGTCGATATGCAGGCGCTGCGAGCAACACGCGCGGGCTGCCCTTACTACCGCTTCTTTACCCCTTAAATAAACGCAATAGGGTGAACGGAATCTCCGCTCACCCTATTACATAATCATCTCACATCTTCATCAGGTTGGGTTCTGCGGGGCCGGCGGTTGGGGCGGGGGTGCCTGCAGCTTGGGTTTGCGGTTGCGGCGGAACAGCCACCATAAGAAACGCAGGGGCAGGAAGATTACCAGGCCGATCGGAACAAAGAAGATGATCAGCCAGATAGCCGCACTACCAAGGAACTGGAGGGTGTCGATCAGCGCCTGAGCGGCATCACGGGCTACGCCTGCCGGGCGCCATCCGCCGATTTCCAGTGGCTGGATCGAATCCAGAGCTTTGATCTGAACCGCGATAGCTGACATGGCTGCCGATTCTTTATAGTATTGGATCTGGCCCTGAATAATCTCAATTTCCTCACGCACCTGAGTAAGCTGATTATATACTGCCAGCACATCCTCGGTCTTGGTGGCCGAGGCCTGAATCTCGCGCAGTTGGGCTTCAGTGTTTTGCAGGTTGGTCAGGCGTGACTGCAGGTCGGTATATTCCTTGGTTACATCCTGCCCGCTGACGTTCTCAGCGAGAATATCTTTTTCGGGATCCTTAACCAGCGCTTTGATCTGCGCGAGAGCTTCATTTAGCCTTTCCGCCGGTACGCGTACCGTAATGTTGGCTTCAGGGTACTCCTGCCCGCTGCGGGATGTGGTTTTATACAGGTTGGAACTCACCACGAACCCATCCATCTCTTCTGCCATGTGGATAACGGTAGTTACTGCCTGGGCTGGATCCGCTACTACAATAGTCAGGTTGGCATTGCGTATCACCAGGCGGTTAGCGCCCGGTTCGCTCTGGGATTGGGATTCTAAATCCTTTGCCGATTCCCTTTCTCGACCGGCTCCAAATCCATCACTGGCCGGTGCGCCAAAATTCGCCTCTCCTGGCGCAGCCAGGGGCATCGCAGACTGTGTGGCTGCTGCAGATTGGCACCCGCTTAAAAGCATCAGAAAAATCATCAGGAATAAAACGATGTGCTTGGACATTTCTTCTCTCCTAAAATCGAATGGCGGCTTCTATTATCAAGACGAAAAGGATGAGCGAAAGTTCCAAAAGATTCATAACTGGGGAAATCAAATCGTGATTTCCCCAGTCGTTATATCTACCAACCTTCCATCAGCCTCAACGCGTGGCGCATTGGCAGCGCGGCGGTGCGGATGCGCTTTTGAACTGCGCGAATATCATAATCCACACGGTGAATTTCCCAGCCGTTGGTTTCTGGGTAAAAGATTGCGTACGAAGAGCGCGGGTCGTGGTCGCGGGGCTGCCCCACCGAACCAGGGTTGACGATTGAGCGTGTATCGAGCTGGACGCATTCACCTTCAGGAGGAACTGCCCAATGCAGCTGGCTGGTCTTTGGATCAGCGCGGTACGCGATAGGTAGATGGGTGTGCCCAACCATGCAGACCTGGGTATCGAAGTATTCCATATTTTGCGCAGCGTTATGCAGATCAAGAATGTACTCCCAAACCGGGTTCCGTGGACTGCCGTGGACGAGTGTAACCTGCCCGGTAACCACTGTTTCGGGAAGCTGTGAAAGGAAAATATAGCTTTCCTTGGTCAGTACATCCTGCATCCATTCAATTGAACGACGTGCATCCTGGTTGAAGGTTTCAATTGGTATGCGGCTCAAAGCGGCGGCGTCATGGTTGCCAAGCAGGCAAACCAGGTTTTGCAATCCGCGGATACGGGCAACGCATTCGTTGGGGTCTGGTCCGTAGCCGACAATGTCGCCAAGACACCAGACAGCATCTACCGCTCCCGCGTCCTCAAGGACGGTTTCCAGAGCGGTTAAGTTTGCATGGATATCAGATAGAACCAGTATGCGCATAGTTTTCCAGTGTATCAAGGTAGATCGAAACGAAGTTCCCATGTTCCAGGGGCTGTTTCGGAGAATTTCGAGCTGTCACCTGTTAAAATGATCCAGGTGTTTCCTGGCTTCAGGTGCATGGGGAGCCCCCAACTGTTAAAAAACTGAATTGGCCTGCCGTTGCTAATTGTTTTCCAACTCCCCTCTATCATAACCCCATCTCGAAAAAATATAGCCTTTTTCCCCTGTGTATTATCATACAAACGGATGTCATGCAGGGTAGGTGCGTATTCAATGTATGTTGCATATAGAATAATAACATTCGAAAATGCAAGCTGCTGATCATTTAAACGATCAACTAACGGAATCATTTCTATTTTGTTATCACCAATAATATTTTCAGACCAGCGCAGGTATTTTTCAGACTTGTCATCATAGTGCCACTCGCCGCGTGTCGTTGTCCAAAACTGAACGCCAAGATTGGTAGCTGGTTTGTTTACCTGGTGGATTAGATCACTGAAAATCATGCCGCGCAGGTCTCGGCGTGAATTTGAAACCTCTTGTTTATTATTCACATAATCAGTCAGTTCGGCAGTGTTGACAAACAGGGTGGTCTCATCCAGCACTTTCCCGATGCGGTACTTGGGCGGAGAGGGGATAATTCGCTCGGCGAGCGCGCGAGGTCCCAGCTCTGCCAGGATCACCTTATCCACCTGTGGATCGGCGTCCGCGTAGAAAAGAAGGCTTTGGTACATTTCTCCCAACTGCGCATCAACCAGCCGCCCGGACCGAACTGGACCAACCTGTGAACAGTCCTGGCTGAGGTAAACGCCCATGTAACGGTTCATACCATAACCGATATAGTATTCAAAAGCCATGTCGGCAAACGATAGGCCCGCGTGTGGACGGCCTGAACGGGGAAAGTTAGATACCTTCACCATCAACGGGCGGCGTTCCAGGCGGGAAGGATCATCCACAACCAACCCAGTGAGGGGATTGACATTTTCCGGAAAGTTGAATAACCCCTCGATTTCAGGTGCTGCGGTAGGGGTGAGCAGCGATGACAGGTCCGAAGTTGGCCGCAGCGGCATCGAATCCACGGGCGCGGGCGTATAGGTCGCTGCCAGGCTTTCTTTTGGGCCAGGGATAGAGCCGTTGGATGGCTCCACTCCGCCCGGTTCAACCGCCCCCAGGTTTTTCAATGGATAACAGGATGCCAGCATTAGAACAGCGATGATGAGAAAAGATATCCGCACTGCTGCCGGCGTCCGGTTGGTGAACCAGGAAGCGTTCATAAAGTCGCTTTCGTTAAAGAATTAGGTCTGCAATCTCAACATCGTTATCCGCCAGCCAGCGTCAACCTGTGGGCCGGTCTGGCAGCATGTAGCAGAGATTTATTTTTTGTTAATGGCTTCGATGATCTCCGCCGCGTAATCAAAGCGGTTGAAAGGAGGCATGATATAAACGCCCTGCACATGAGATCGCATCTGTTCTACTAATTCTATCGCAATTTTTATTCCTTCGGCGGACGCATTTGTCTTTACATTTTCGGTAACTGTATTTTCCGCAGCATCGATGCGCGTGCGGATCGCCTCAGGGATGGTAAGGCCAGGCACTTCATTGTGTAAAAATGCCGCGTGCCGGCTGCTGACCAATGGTAAGACGCCCAGCAGCACCGGGGGCAGCGCGCCAAGCTCCTGGCGAATCTGCTCTAAGAAACAAGCAGCGGCGGGTGGGTCAAAAATGGGTTGGGTCAGGATAAAATCTGCTCCAGCTTTCAACTTGCGGCGCAGGTTCTTGATTTCTGCCTCAGGCTCCATTGGGGAGAGGTTGAGCGCGCACCCTGCAAAGAAGGAAGTGGGCTGACCAATATCTGAACCGGCATGGTCAACCCCAGTATTGAAACCCTGCTTGATCAGCTTGATCAATCCGGAAGGCACTACATCATAGTTATCGGCTGCGTTGGGATAATCGCCGATGGAGGTGGGATCTCCCATGACGACAAAAACGTTGCGCACATCCAGTGCATGGGCGGCAAGCAGGTCCCCTTGTACGCGGAGCAGGTTGCGCCCACGGGTGGGAAAGTGCAGCACGGTCTCAATGCCAATGCGGCGCTGGATCAGGTTGCAGACCGCCCAGGGGCTCATGCGCATGCGAGCCATGGGGCTGTCAGCAACATTGATCACATCGGCGCCGGCTTCGGCCAGCAGCGAGGCCCCGGCCAGCAGTTTGTGCGTAGAAAGACCGCGCGGCGGGTCCATCTCCACCGCAACAACAAACTTCCCGGCGGCCAATTTCTGGGCCAGTTGGGTGGGCTGGGTTCCTGGCAGCGCCTCCTCAACCTCCACACCGGGCATCGTCTGCCCGTTGGCGTGTTTATGGCGCGGGCCGGCCTGTATGGCTTTGGACATGGCGGCAATATGCTCAGGGGTGGTGCCGCAGCAGCCGCCGAGAACGCTTGTGCCAGCTTCGTAAAACGTCAGCGCATACTCGCCGAAGTACTCCGGGCCGGCGGGGTACATGATGCGTCCGCCCACCTGTTCTGGCCAGCCGGCGTTAGGCATGGCCGAAAAGTAACCATCCGGAACAGCAGCACGCATCTGTTTGAGGATGCGCAGGATCTGATTAGGCCCGCCAGAACAATTGACGCCCAATACGGCGGCGCCAGCCTGGTGCATCGAAAGAGCAACTTTGGCCGGGCTGTCGCCGAGCAAGGTGCGGTCATCACGGGTAAAAGTCATCGATGCGATTACCGGCAGCCCGGGGGCAATCCGCTGCGCTGCCTGAATAGCCTCGTTAATTTCCAATAGATCGCTCATCGTCTCAATGATCAACAGGTCCACGCCGGCCTGGGCCAGAGCGCCGATCTGTTCCGCAAAAATATCGCGAGCCTGCTCCGGTTTTACCCGTCCGAAGGGCGCCAGGCGCACGCCGAGCGGGCCAACATCGCCAGCAATGAGCACCGGCTTGAAAGATGCCCATACCACCCGGCGGGCCAATTCGACCCCGGCGGTATTGATGCGCATGACATCATTCTCCAGGCCATGACGGGCCAGCTTATAACGGTTAGCGCCAAAGGTGTTGGTCTGGATGATCTGCGAGCCGGCTTCGATATATTCCCGGTGGATCTCACCGACTAGAGCTGGTTGAGTGAGGTTGAGCGCATCGAAACAGCCATCGAGGTTTACGCCACGCGCGTGCAGCACGGTGCCCATCGCGCCGTCCGAAAGAATAGGCTGTCCGGATTCGAGAAGAGTAAGGAAAGGATTCTGGTCTGGCATAGGTTTCTCAACTTTTATTGCGAATCGCATTCGCGCGAAACAGGAATGGAATTCGCCTTTGTGTCTATCGCATCAATTGTTCCACCCGGCTTTCGCCGATATTGTAATAACGGGCTTCGGGGTGGTGGATGACAATGGCGGCTGTAGACTGTTCGGGTACAAGCTGGTACGCACTGGTAAGGTTCATGCCCAGTTCTTGCTCAGCAGGGAGCAGTTGGAATACTTTCGCATGATCATCGAGTTCTGGGATA
This sequence comes from uncultured Anaerolineaceae bacterium, assembly GCA_964437595.1. Taxonomy (GTDB): domain Bacteria; phylum Chloroflexota; class Anaerolineae; order Anaerolineales; family Anaerolineaceae; genus DSYU01. The sequence goes on along the minus strand of CAYTHO010000002.1, from coordinate 112,510 downwards.
GCTGGATAGCCCCAAGAGTAGCGTTTGCCCTGCTCAGAGGAAAGGCCCAGTTCACGGCGGATATGGTTATGCAGGTAATCGGCAGTTGCTTCGGCGGTCTGTACGCCCAGGCCGTGGGTGAAATAGGCCTCAGTGTAATCTCCCGCATTCTGCAGGCGCTCAAAGCGATCGCTGGCTGCCTGTCCAACGGTCACCACCTGCAGCGCAACCACGTCAATCTTTTTAGATTCTACTGGAGCAAAATAATCGGCCAGGCACAGGTAATCGCCAGAGGACTGGCGTGGGAAGGTGAAGCGCAGCAGCTCTTCTGATCGCTGATCCGCTGATTCACTGATAACCGTTTCAGGAACGTAAATCACCAGGTCATCGCCTTCCGATTGGCAGGGCCAGTAACCATAAACGGCTTGGGGTTTAAGCCAGCCTTCGCGAATGGCTTCACGGGACATGCGGTCCAGGCGCTCGCGGAACTCGGATTCGAGCTTTACCCATTCGGCGCCGTGGGTATTCTTTGCACCCCACGAGAGGCGGAATAGCTCGTTGATAGGCAGATGCTTGAAAACCATTTCCAGCGGCATATCGCGTACCACTCGGGGCCCCCACGTAGGTGGGGTGGGAATGTCAAGTGCGGGGCCTACGGTAGACCGCTGGCGAGGGGCTGTGCCAGTGGCAGGCTTGTTTGCTGCACGACCCAATTCCGACTCGGACTCCCTTCGCACTCGCTCAAGCAGGGCGGGGCGTTCCACCTCATTAACCAAGGTGTCCATCGTGGATAATCCTTCGAAGGCATCCTTGCAGTAAAAGACACCCGGCTCGTAAAAATCGCCCGACTCAGTAAGCAGGATTCGCCGTCCAAACCGACGATTAATCGCCGCACCACCGATCATCACCGGGAACCTTAACCCGCGGCGCTGCAGTTCGTTGACAATTAGCGGCATTTGCTTGCTGGTAGAAACCAGCAGCGCGCTCAGCCCAATTGCGTCCGCTTTCGCTTCTACAGCCTTGGTGATAATCGTTTCTGCGGGCACTTGCTTGCCCAGATCGATCACAGTGTAACCGTTGTTGGATAGGATGGTTTTGACCAGGTTCTTCCCAATATCGTGCACATCTCCGTAGACGGTGGCTAATACCAGTGTGCCTTTCGTGACTCCAGCTTTCTTTTCCAGGTAGGTTTCCAGGTGCGACACGGCTTTCTTCATTACTTCGGCAGACTGAAGCACAAAGGGTAATATCAGTTCGCCTGCGCCAAATTTATCGCCTACCTCTTTCATAGCCGGCAGCAGTACATTATTCAACATCTCCACAGCAACCTCATGCCTGCTGCATCCATTAAGCGCATCGCGCTGGATAATGATATCGATTTCTTTTTCGACATCCTCGCGGTGGCGGTAGAGAATGCGCCAATGCAGGCGCTCTTCGGGTGTCATCGAGTGCAGGGCGGCAGCCTGGGCGCTCTCTTTATCGTTGCGCGTACCGGTGTTCTGCATGAAGTGTTCGATGAGCCGCTGTAGGGCATCCGGGCGGCGATTGAAGATCAGGTCATCAGCCAGCTCACGCTCGATGGAGGATATCTCAGAATGTGGAGTTATATGGGCTGGGTTGACGATGGCCATATCCAGACCATTCTGAACAGCATGGTAGAGCATCATGCTGTTCAACACTGCGCGGGCCGCGGGTGATAGGCCAAAGGAAACATTCGAAACGCCTAGTGAGGTGAGCACTCCAGGCAGCGCTTCCTTGATGCGGCGGATACCTTCCAATGTTTCTATTGCTGAAGAGCTGAACTCGGGGTCGCCGGTTGCGAGGGTAAAGGTTAGAGCGTCGAATACGAGATCCTGGGGCAGCAGGCCATGCTCGATAACAGCAATGTCATGGATGCGGCGGGCCACTTCCACTTTGCGGTCGGCAGTCTTGGCCATGCCTTGCTCATCGATAGTTAGGGCTATGACAGCAGCATTATATTTTTTTGCCATGCTCAGGAGCCGGTCAGCCTTGGCGCCTCCTGCTTCCAGGTTGACCGAATTGAGCAGGCTGCGCCCAGGGGCTGTCTTGAGGGCAGCTTCCATCACGTCTGGCTCGGTAGTGTCGAATACCAGGGGCACGCGTACCGAGGGGGCCAGGGTCTTGATCGCGCGGTGCATGAGGAAGTTTTCATCAGCGCGTTCGGTAAGCGCCACACATAAATCCAGGCCGTGCGCGCCGCTTTCTACCTGCTGCCCGGCGACCTGTTGGATGGATTCAAAGTCTTCCGCCAGGATCATCTTCTTAAATTTGGCACTGCCCTGTGTGTTGAGCCGCTCCCCAATGAGAAACGGTGCGGGTTCCTGCTGCATATTCATTGCCTGGGTGGCGGAGGCGAGCCGTGGAACCACTGTAGTGGGGCGCGGAGCAGGTTTTTGGCCGCGTATTTGAGCAACTAATCGTGCCAGGTGTTCGGGTGTGGTACCGCAGCAGCCGCCTACAATGTTGATGTGGAATTTTTCTACATACTCTGTGAGCGCATCTGCGAAGGGCTGCGGCTCCAGGGGGTAGACTGCCTGTCCATCCACATTGAGCGGCAGGCCAGCATTAGGAATGCACGAAACGGGTAGGGTTGACTGCTCGCCCAGGATGCGAATAGGTTCGCGCATGTAATCCGGGCCGGTAGAACAGTTGAGGCCAATAGCATCGATGCCCATGCCTTCCAGGATCGTCTGCACTGCCTGAATGTCGGTGCCTAACAGCATGCGCCCGGTGGTGTCGAGAGTCACCTGGGCCTGGATGGGCACGAAGATGCCGGTTTCCTCAAACGCCTGGTGAATTCCCACAATTGCCGCTTTTACTTCAAGGATATCCTGTGAGGTTTCAATCAGAATTAAGTCGACTCCTCCCTCCAGCAGCCCTTTCGCCTGTTCGCGGAAGATATCCGCTAACTGATCAAAGGAAACGTTGGAAAGCTCGGGGTCATCCATAGAGGGCAGTTTCCCTGAAGGGCCAATGGATCCGGCGACGAACCTTGGCTGGCCTGTCTTTTCACTATACTCGTCTGCCAGGCGGCGGGCTAATTGTGCCGCGGTGTGGTTGATTTCGTCGGTGCGTTCGCCCAGGCCGTATTCGCCCAGTGTAATACGGTTCGATCGGAAGGTATCCGTTTCGATCACATCAACGCCTACCTCCAGGAAAGAGCGATGTACTTTTTCAACGGCCTGGGGAAAGCTGATGACCAGATAATCATTGCAGCCGTTGTACTGCTCGCCGCCGAATTCGGCGGCCCCCAGGTTTTGTACCTGTAAGCTTGTTCCCATTGCACCGTCAAAGATGATAATCCGATCCTGCAAAGCATCTAAATAACGGCGGTTGGTGAATTTTTGTCTCATTGGCCCTCCTGGTATGGTGATCAATCTTCAGTTCTCAGTAATCGATAAAATACTGGTCTACGAAACGAACAATGTTTATATGTACTACCTTTAACAAAAAGGCCTCTCTGGATACGAGAGGCGCAAGTGGAACCGCGGATCATCTCATCTTCCAGAAACTTGGCGCTACGCAAGCAGCCTGTCTTTTTCGTTTCTGCCGGAATTGGCACCAGCTTATCTAAAAGTGGTTGCCGAGGTATCATTGGGCCGGTCCCTCCACCTCTCTGGATGAGGGGCAGTCGTCTTTGAGTCAAACGGTTGCCCTGTTCAATTGTGAAGAAATCATACCACAAGTAAGCGGATTATTCAAATAAAAAAATTCGTAATTGCTGGTATGGGTTTTGCATATCATTGACATGTGTCCCTTTAGAAGGCATCGGTTTTCGTCTGATGATATAATCCTCTTCAAGGTTGTGGTGTGAATATACAAAAACTGCCCTCATTTTGGTCGTTCTTATGGATTAGCCTCGTGCTAGGTGTCATTGGGTGGGGCGGGTTGATCCTGCTGATATTCCTGACCTTGCCGACACTGGGCCCGCGCTGGCTGTTCTTTTTCCTGTTCACCCTGGCATTTAGTGGTACGGCGCTGCCGGTGGTGTATTTCTTTAACCGTCGTTTTCCTACAAACCCGCCGGTGGATGGTGGAGCAGTGCTGCGCGAGGCGATGTGGGTTGGCATTTATGCCAGCTTGCTCGCCTGGCTGCAGATGGGCCGGGTGTTGACATCAGGCCTGGCGATCGTTTTGGCCATGGGGTTTGCAGTGATCGAGTTTCTGCTGCGTATGGGCGAGCGCAGCCAATGGTCACCAGAAAACCACACTGCTGTGGCAGGCGAGAATGCGTCTGAAGATGGCGAAGAAGTTGAAGATTACGACGAGGACGATTAGGATGACTGATACCCTCCGCGGACTGCCATCCGTAGAACAACTCCTGCAGACGCATCGAGCCGCCGAGTTGATCGCTATCTATGGTCGCTCGCAAACGTTGGAAACCATCCGTGAGGAATTGTCCAGCATACGGGCCCAGCTTATGCAAGCACAAGAGCTGCGTTTACAGCATCCAGCCCAGACGGTAGAGAAGGTGGGCGATGGAGAGAAAACCAAACCCTCCGGTAGAAAACTGGCAGCGGAGCGAATGGCAATCCTGGACCGGGTATCAGAGCAGTTGGAGCAGCGTATGCGACCCAGCTTGCTGCCGGTGATTAACGCTACAGGTGTAGTGCTGCACACCAACCTTGGACGGTCTCCTCTCAGTCGGGCTGCGATCCAGGCTATACAAAGCACAGCACAGGGCTACAATAACCTTGAATTTGACCTTGGGCGAGGAGCGCGCGGGTCGCGCCTGGTACATGCCGAGGCTCTACTGCAGCGTTTGACGGGCGCCGAGGCCGCACTGGTAGTAAACAATAACGCGGCAGCCCTTCTGTTATCTTTGACCGCATTGGCTCGCCGCAAGCGGGTAATTATTGCGCGTAGCCAGTTAATCGAGATTGGCGGTGGATTTCGCATCCCAGAAGTGATGAGCCAGTCGGGGGCAAAGCTGGTGGAGGTAGGCACTACCAATCGAGTGCATGTCCGTGATTACGAAGAGGCCCTGCAGGAGTCCACCGGGTTGGTGATGCGCGCCCATCATTCGAATTTTCGCATCATCGGTTTTACCACCGAACCCTCCCTGGCAGAACTCGTCCAGGTGGGGCACCGCCATCAAGTAGTCGTGCTGGATGATCTCGGTTCGGGCGTGCTGCTGGATACTGCCCGCTTTGGGCTGCTGCATGAACCCACTGTGCAAGAATCACTGGCGACCGGAGCCGACCTGGTTTGCTTCTCTGGAGATAAGCTGTTGGGCGGCCCCCAGGCCGGGATCATTCTTGGGCGGGGCGACCTGGTGGCGAAAATAAAAAAACATCCCCTGGCGCGCGCGCTGCGCGCTGATAAGCTGTGCCTCGCCGGGCTTTCAGCTACCTTGCTGCATTATTTGAAAGACGAGGCCGAGCGAGAAATCCCAATCTGGCAGATGATTTCCTGCCCGCCCGCGCATATCCGCGCGCGCGCGAACCGTTGGAGCGAGATCATTGGGACCGGTACTGTTATTGAGGGAAAATCGACAATCGGTGGGGGCAGCTTACCGGAAGAGACTCTGCCGACCTTTTTACTGGCGTTGGAAGGGATGCAGCCCAATCGCTTTTTAGCCCGCCTGCGGGCAAGCTCGCCGCCCATTATTGCCCGTGTGGAGGCTGAGCGCGTGGTGCTCGACCCGCGCACTGTGCTTCCTGAGGAAGAAGGCGCGCTGCTGGTGGGGCTGAAGAATGCGCTGGGAAAAAGTATATGATCCTCAAGCGAGAAATACGATAACGGAGACCAGATACTGTGAAAAGTGATATCGATGCGATGATGCAGGCCAATAATATTGATGCTCTGCTGGTAGTAGGTCCAGGCGATCATAACCCCGGGATGGTATATCTGACCGGAGGCGCGCACCTGACCGGCGCTGATCTGATTAAAAAACGCGGTGAGCCGGCAGTGCTGTTTCATGCTTCGATGGAACGCGATGAAGCGGCAAAGACCGGGCTTGCCACGCGCAGTTTTTCCAACTATCCAATCATGGAGTATCTGAAAGAAACGAAGGGCAACCGGGTCGAGGCCGCAGCCATCCGCTACTGCCGCATGCTGGCCGACATGGACATCACCAATGGGCGTATTGCGCTGTACGGCATGGCTGATCTCAGTACAGCCTTTCCCATTTTCACTGAATTACAGCGGCGCCTGCCCGAAATTGCCCTGGTTGGGGATGTTGGTGGGGCTATCCTGGGTGCAGCGATGTTTACCAAGGATGAAGCAGAGGTCGAGCGCATCCGTAGGATGGGCAAAGTTACAACGGAGGTGGTTGGCAAGGTAGCGGACTTCCTTACCAGCCAGAAGGTTAGCGAAGATGAGGCTCTGATCGGCTCTGATGGAAAACCGGTGACTATCGGTCAGGTTAAGGGGTTGATCAACCTGTGGCTGGCCGAACGCGGCGCGGAGAATCCGGAGGGAACTATTTTTGCCATCGGGCGAGATGCTGGCGTGCCGCACTCCAGCGGCGATCCAAACGAGGTGATCCGACTGGGCAGGCCGATTGTGTTTGACATATTTCCCTGTGAAGCCGGAGGGGGCTATTTTTATGATTTCACCCGCACCTGGTGCCTGGGGTACGCTCCTGAGCCGGTACAGGTAATCTATGAGCAGGTAAAAACCGTCTTTCACAATTTGCTAAATGAAATGAAGCCGGGTGAGCGCTTCTATGAATATCAGCGTCTCACCTGCGAGATGTTTGAGGAGATGGGCCATCCCACCGTACTGAACCAGCCCGAAACTGAAGAGGGCTACGTGCACAGTGTTGGGCACGGGTTGGGCCTGCGTGTCCATGAGCGCCCCTTCAGCGGATCGTCCGCCATGGTGGAAGATATACTGGCGCCGGGCAGCATTCTTACGGTGGAGCCAGGTTTATACTACCCAGAGCGTGGTTTGGGCGTGCGTCTGGAAGATACTGTTTATGTACGCCCAGATGGAGCGATAGAAATACTGGCAGAGTATCCATACGACTTGATACTCAAAATGAAGTAGGTGAAATGGAACAAGTAGAAAATATTCCCCTTCCTCCGGCCCGTATCCTGGGCATTGAGAGCTCGTGCGACGAAACGGCGGCAGCTGTGCTCGAAAATGGACGGGTGCTGTTGTCGAGTGTCGTTGCCTCGCAGATCGATCTACACGCACAGTACGGCGGCGTTTTCCCCGAGGTCGCCTCGCGCCAGCATATCCGCACCATCTACGCAGTGATCGAGCAAGCGCTTCAGCAGGCGCACATGAGCCTGTCGGACCTGGATGCGATAGCGGTAACACGCGGCCCGGGGTTGGCTGGTTCTCTGGTGGTAGGGATGAATACGGCCAAAGGACTGGCGCTGGCCAGAAACTTGCCGCTGATTGGAGTAAACCACCTCGAAGGGCATATATACTCGGCGTGGGTGTACCCGGCGGAAGCAGCAGGCCAGGAGCCACCGCCTGAGCCGCAGTTCCCGCTGCTGGCTCTGCTGGTCTCTGGCGGACACAGCGAGCTCAACCTCATATCGGAGCACCTGAACTACAAACGTCTGGGAAGCACTCTGGATGATGCAGCCGGCGAAGCTTTTGACAAGGTAGCCCGCCTGCTGGGTCTTCCTTATCCGGGGGGGCCATCCATTGAAAAAGCTGCGCTTAACGGAAACCCGCAGGCTTTTAACTTCCCCCGTGCGCGTCTGGAAGGTACCTGGAATTTCTCTTTTAGCGGCTTGAAGACAGCCGTATTGCGACTTGTGCGGGAGATAGAAACCAATCAGCGCGGGCTGCCGATTGAAGACCTGGCGGCCAGCTTCCAGGCAGCAGTGGTAGAAGTGCTGGTCAGTAAGACGGTTGCCGCGGCGAGAGCTTTTCATGCGAAAGAAATCCTGGTAGCTGGCGGCGTTTCGGCAAACCGCGCCCTGCGCGAGGCGTTTCTATCACAGAAGGAATTCCCCGTGCACATCCCGGCGTTTTCGCTGTGTACTGATAATGCCGCGATGATTGCAGCGGCGGGATACTACCGCTACGCGCTTGGGCAGCACGATCCGCTCAACCTGGATGTGATGCCTACCTGGCCGCTTTCATGAGATGTAACCTTTTTGTTTGAGGGATCATCTAATGAAGAAGAACATTCAGAATCAGGACCCTGAGCTTTCGCTGCCTGCGCTTCGTGCCGGTGATCGATCAGAATTCGCTCGCCTGGTGGAGACGTATTCCGACCGCATTTACCGGCTGGCCTTAAAGATTCTCAATGATCCGCAGGATGCTGAGGATGTTCTTCAAGATACTTTCATCAAAGTGCTGCGTGCTCTGCCATCATTTGAAGGACGTTCCAGCCTATCAACCTGGTTGTATCGCATTGCGGTAAATGAGGCATTGATGTTGGTGCGCAAGCGGCGACCAGAAGCCGTCTCTGTTGAAATGGAGCAAGATGATGGAGAGGGCGACACGGAGCCGGTCGAGATCGTTGATTGGTGCTGTATGCCAGAAGGTGATTTGTTATCCGCAGAGGCGCGTGGGTTCCTTGACAAAGCTATCCAGAGCTTAACCCCAGCGCTGAGAGCAGTATTTGTTCTACGAGACATCGAGGGGTTGTCTGTGAAAGAGGCAGCAGATACACTTGGCCTGACGGAAGCAGCCATTAAAACTCGTCTGCTCCGCGCGCGATTGAAGCTACGAGAGGTGTTGTCTGTGTATTATGCCGAGCGGTTGGCGGCTAAGCCGGATGGGGAAAGGTTGCCTAATGAGTAAGCGAACTGGAAAGAAGGAATCGAATATTGAACAGGCGCATTTACCCGAGACTCATGGTCATTACATGGATGAGTGCGATGATCACGATAGCTGCCGGAAGCTACTTTCATCATTAGGTGAATATGTTGATGGAAACCTCGATGGACAATTGTGCGCTGAGCTCGAACGCCATATGAAAGACTGCCAACGCTGCCGCATCGTGGTAGATACTATGAGAAAAACGGTCGAGTTGTACCATGGAACGGGCGAGGAGACCCACATACCTGCTGATGTCCGCGAACGCCTGTTTTTACGCCTGAATCTGGAAGATTTTTTGAAGTAACCGAACGAAGATATATGGAATTTTTATTAACGCGCGATGTAACCAAATCGCGCGTTTTGCGTCTAAAAGATAGCTGTACGTGATCTATTTATATTATTTCTATACTTGGAGTTAGAATGGCAAATCTACTGGATGATAATATCAAGAACCAGGTACGAGAAGCGTTTGGGGAACTGCCCAACCCGGTGTTGATCCTTCTTTGGAGTAGCAGTGATAAAGACCGCTGCATGTACTGCAGTGAAACGCAGCAATTGTTAGAAGAGGTCAGCGGGCTTTCTAACCAGCTTGATTTACAAGTGTATGATATTGAAAAAGATGCCGATTTGGCTCGCCAGTATAAGGTGGATGCCACCCCGGCTTTCGTTCTGGCAGGAAGAGATGGTGACCAGATCATTGATTACGGCATTCGTTATATGGGCCTCCCTGCAGAGCACGAGTTTGCATCGCTGATTAATGATCTGATCCTGGTTGCGCGGCGCGATTCGAACTTGAGACCGGAGACGCGACAGTTTTTAAAAGAGCTTACCCAACCGGTGCATCTGCAGGTGTTCGTAACGCCAACCTGCCCTTATTGCCCGCGGTCAGTGGTGCTGGCCCACCAATTTGCCCTGGAAAGCCCGCTGGTAGAGGCTGAGATGGTCGAAGCAATGGAGTTCCCAAATCTGGCGGACCAGTTCTCTGTATCGGGCGTACCTCAAACGACAATTAATATGGGCGCCGGTACGATTGTTGGTTCAGCTTCGGAGGAAGACCTGGTTGAGCAGATTCGTGAAGCATTGAAGCAATCTATCGTAAAATAAGCCTTGGATCACCGCGCGCTGGTTGCCAGAAGGTGTGCCGCCGCGCTCGCCATAGGTCTATACTCAAACCAGGGAGGGTTGAAATGGAAGCGAAGGTGACATGGAAAGGCCGTATGGCTTTCGAAGGATCTGCTTCAGGTGCGTTTACTATGCCGCTAGACACAGTGGCAGCATTTGGCGGGGACGAAAGTGGTTTTAGCCCAATGGAGTTACTGCTCACTGGCCTGGCTGGGTGTACTGCAATGGACGTGATCTCGATCCTGAAAAAGAAACGGCAGGAAGTAACCCATTTTGAGGTACGCGCTCAGGCAGAACGAGCTGAACAGCATCCGCGTATATTCACTCGCATCGTTGTAGAGTATATTGTCACCGGGCACAACATTGACCGGGCTGCTGTCGAACGCTCGGTTGAACTTTCAGCGGAGGTTTACTGTCCGGCTTCAGCAATGCTGGGCAAAGTAGCGCAGATTGAACATAAAATCACGATATTAGAAGCAGAAGCCTAATAAATTAGAATGAATAAAGCCACCAGCAGCTACTCTATGGTGTTGGCAGCTTTATTTGCTCACTGCCCGGTTTCCGGTGGTATAGAAGATAGCTGGCTGGCGGCATCCGAACACACACAGGCGCTGATCGACTTGCCATTACGATACAATGTGCCCTGATAGGGGGCGGAACCGTTGCGAGCTACCCATCCTTCCATGTTAAATGCCAGTACGCCGTCGGCAGCAATCCACTCACCGTTATATTTTCGGGCAATGTGCACATGCGTGCCTGTAGAGCGTCCGCCTTCGCAGGATGGGTGTCCAATGCGGTCGCCGGCTTTCATTTTTGTTCCCATGGGAGGGATACTGGCGGTTGCAAGATGGAGGTAATAAATGACCCAGCCAGTGCGATCATCGCCGTCGCCATCCAGGTCCAGCATCACCGTAGCCGTTCCGGTGCGCGCGATAACGCCATCTGCCAGGGCTGTCGCCCACTGGTCAGAAGTCTGGCAACCGCTGACATCCGCAGGTGGGGCAAAATCGAGGGCAGCTAGAGGGGTGACCTCATCGCCGTAGGCATTGTGCGGCCCGCCGGTAAAGGCCCAGGCAGGGCCAGGTTCGAATGGTAGGCGCATAGCGGGCTGTTCCAGGCTGCCTGGGATATGCGATTCTATATTGGCCCAAGGGTCGCCAAACAGAGCCTGGTATGTATGAGCCAGCCCAGCGCCGGAAATCGCCCGCTGGTAATCTTCACCATCCATAATACGCGAAAAGTAATATTGAAGTGTTACGGTGGCTGCATTTTGCCAGGGATCGGGACGCTCCAAACGTCCATCGAGGTGTTCGAAGGATAGCAAGCTCCCCGACCGCCAGCTGTAGTAACCGTGATTTAAGAGATCCGCGGCCCAAACAAGCTGGCGGTAAAGGCCCTGGTTGGCGTAACTTACCTTGCCTAACAGGTAGAGTTCTTCTTCATCTGGTGGGTTTGGATCGGTAAGAGCATGCGTCTGGTATTCAATGAGAGCAAGTAGAAGGCGCGGACTAACGCTGTATATACTGGCTATGTATTCCACTACTTCGCCGCCGCGACGGTTGCGGTCTGCCATCGAGGCAACATAATTCTTCAGCCAGCCGGGCTGCTCATCGACCCAGGTTATCGCGTCAAAACCTCGTTGGGCAGGACCGTTGATAAACAGGCTGTCTGGGAGGATTTGGTAAGGGCTGCCCCACAATGGCCGGTAATAAATGGGTATTTTCATCGGCAGGCCAGTGGGCATCGTGGTGGCAGAGCCTGGAATGATGGGATTGGCCGCGCGGATCTCTGGAATGGTGGTGTTAAACCGCGCCGCCAGGGCCGGCAGGTTATCGCCCATCTGTGCCGTGTAATCGACTAACTCGCCAGGCTGGTAGGCAGGACGGGTGGCAAGAGGCGTTGGCAGAGGCAGGGTGCTGGTGGGAATAGGGGTAGGGGTCCCTTGTGGCGGAACTTCGGTGGGAAGTTCTGGCATGCAGGCGCTGCTTAACAGGGTCAGAACCATCGAGAATAGCACCAGCTTCCTTGATGACACCAGGCCGCGATGGCATACATAAAGCAAGCGCTGGCCTGCCCGTGCAAATACCGAATAAAGAAGGTGTAACTTAATGCTCATAGCTGCGTGCATAAAACCCCGCGACTGACGGGGCGTATTTACTCTCTAATTTTCTGACGATAATGGTGGATTATACCTGATTCCACCGGGTAAGAAAGCAGTGCCTTTTAGGGGCGGGTTACGCGGGATTCAAAGGAACCCACATCAGAAGCATATACGGTAGACTCACCTTTTGTCAGGGTGCCTTTATACAATTTTGAACCCGCATGTGCCTGGTAGCCGCTCAACACAAACGGCATAGGCCCATCGGCTAAGATCCACTCACCATTGTACTTCCGCGCAATGTGTACGTGCGTACCAGTGGTTACCCCACCTTCGCAAGACGGATGTCCAATCTTATCGTTCAAGCTCACCCAGGTACCGGCTGGAAGGCGGTCATTCGTGGCAATATGCATATAGAGAATGACCCACCCAGTTTGTTCGTAGCCATCTCCATCCAGGTCGAGCAGCACCTGCGCATTTTCTGAGCGAGCAATCAGGCCAGGAGCGACGGCTGTAGTCCAATCTTCTGATTCATAACAGCCATGAATGGTGGAACCTGGGGCAAAATCAAGGGCGGCGTTTGCTCCGCCCGGTCCCCAGGCGGAATGCGGTCCACCAGTGAGGCTCCAGGTGCGTCCAGAGGCAAAGGGAAGTTCCAAAGTGGGCTGGGTGAGGGTTGCCGGGAACAGCGGTTCCACCGACTGCGCGCGCAGCCACGGGCTGCCAAACATATTTTCATATTGTGTCATCAGACCATCTGGCCCGTAAAGAACGCCCGCCCACTGCGGTTGGGTGTAGAGCCGCGAAAACAAGTATTGAAGGGCGACGGTTCCAGCATTAAGATCGGGCGCGAGGCGCAGCTCATTCCCATCCGGAAAGGTCAGGGATGTCAGAGAGCCATCTCGCCAGCCGTAATAGCCGATATTCAACTGCTGCACAGCCCAGCTGAGTTGATAGTACAGCCCTTTCTTTTCGTTTTCAATGCTTAACCAGCCAATGGGGAAATCTGTCTCTGCCAGCGACTGCGGCTGGCCGTAGACCCAGTGGCTCTGCCGCTCGAGAACTACCAGCAGCAGGCGCGGGTTGATGGAATTCTCTGTTGCCACGCGCCGGACTACCCCGGGTCCATCATACCAGCCATTGGCGAGCCATTCTCGATAATCTTTGGCAAGTTTTCCACCAGCTTCTTTTACAAACACATCGATGTCGAAATCCAGCGCCGAGGGCGAGTATACCACTTCGCTGTCGGGAATTAACGGGATTGAGGAACTGGTTTCCCCCAGGCGGGGAGGAATTAACAATAATATGCCTGGATCTAAAAGTCCTTCCGTTTTAATCGCTTCCGGAGAGGTGATCTCTTCCGGGAGAACATTGAAACGGGAAGCAATCGCCTGGAGGGTATCCCCTGCCTGGGTATAATACAGAATTGGTGGGTCCTGGGTGACGCGTTTTGTTGGAGTTGGCGCAAGCCCTGCCTTCGTTGCGGCGGGGACAGGAGTTGTTGTCTGTGGCTGGGTTTCGGTGTTGGCGTTAAATAAGGTAAAGGTAACCTTTGGCTGCTGGTTGAGCGAACCGCCCGATCCGCCAGAGGCCGCAGCTGCTGTAGCCGTCATCTGCGCCGGGGTAACCAGCGCACGTGAACAGGCCAGCGGCGCCAGCCACCAGGCCAGAATGATTATTGTCACAGCCACTCGCCTGCCAGGCGTGTTTGCCGTCAGGCGATTACCGGCTGATCTGGTTTTCAGGGTGGCGTCCTTCCATGGCTTCAACCGTTACTCCATCTCTTACCAGATAACCGTTATATTCAACACCATCCCCCTTGGAAAGCCAACCTTCCAGATTAAATGACAGCGTTCCATCAGCGGGGATCCATTCTCCATTATACCGCCGGGCGAGATGCAAATGCGTGCCATTTGATACGCCCCCCTCACAGGATGGATGACCGATACGATCACCAGCCACTACACGTGTTCCGGCGGCGATCCGGTCGCGCGTTTCAACATGCAGGTAAAGCACAGACCAGCCAGTTTGCTCCAGACCGTCTCCATCCAGGTCCAGGATCACTGCGCCCAGGTCAGAGCGCACGATCAAGCCGTCAGCAACGGCCGTTTCCCAATAATCGGTTTGCACGCAGCCGCGGGTATCGGCAGGAGCAAAGTCAATTGCAGACCAGCCAGAACCGCTACCCCAGCCGCCGTGCGGGCCCCCGGTGTACGCCCAGACAAAGCCAGTCTCAAAGGGAAGCTGCATGGCAGGCTGCTGGAGATCGGGGGGTACCAGCGGCTCGATAGCAAAATCGAAGGGATAACCGAATAATTCGACATAGGTTGTGAATAATCCGTTCTCACCAACAGCAGCTACCCATTCCTCTTCCTCCAGCAGCTCGCTGAATAGGTGCTGCACGCCGGCTGTACCGGCATTGATGGTGGGGTTAGCCGGGATGACGCTGTTATCTTGTAATAGAAAACTGCCCAGGCCGTTGACGCGCCACAGGTAATAACCGCGGTTCAGGCTGTTGGCCGCCCAAGCAAGCTGGCGATACAGGCCCTTCCGGCGCAGATCGATGACCATCATGGGGTAATCGGTGGATCCATCTGGCGGAGTGGCCCGGGTGATCCATTGACTGCGGTATTCAAGCAGCGCCAATAACAAGCGCGGGTTTACCGAATATTCCCTTGAAACCCGGTCAATAATTCCTACCGCATCATAACTGCGATTGTCCAGTTGTTCCTGGTATCCGCGGAGGTACCCCTTGGACTGTTTAATAAATCCGGCCAGGTCAAAGTTAAGATTGCCAGGGCTGAACACCAGCTCAGAATCGGGAATGATTTTAAAACCTGGGCCGGGTGGCAACGGGTCTGGCGCGGGGATGATGATGAGCTGGCCAATTTCCAACCGGTCTGGGTTTTCAATGCCATTTTCTGTTACGATGCTGTCCAGCGATACCCCATAACGCTGGGCGATCTGGCCCAGCGTATCATTGGGCTGGACGGTATACTGCTGCGGGTCAGAAGCCAGGGTAGGAAGGATGCGCGGCAAATCGGGTGTGGGGGTGAGGATCGGGTCGCCAGGTGCGCGCCTGGGGGCACCTACGGGCAGGCTGGTGGACGACTGTTCTTTAGGTTGAGACTGGTCGCTTACTGAGGTCACCCGCCAGGACTGTGAAGTGCTGGCGCTGCGCGTGCAGCTAAGTGTCAGCACTATCCAGATAATGCCAATAACGATCAAGGGTTTGCGGTTCAATGCTCCTCAATTTTAGTGCTTTAATCCAGGAAGCACCTGCCCACCGATCAGGTGAGCGTGCAAATGGAAAACGGTCTGTCCGGCATCTGCGCCGGTATTGATGACAAAACGATAGCCAGACTGGCTGATATTATTCTGCTCAGCCAGCCGGCGTGCAACGATCAAAAGATGCCCGAGCAGCGCTTCATCTTCCTCGGTTATGTGATTTAACGAGGTAATGTGGCGCTTGGGAACAATCAGCAGGTGAACCGAGGCCGCCGGATGCCGGTCGGGAAAAACCGCCACCTGTTCATCTTGATAGATAAGATTGCCGGGCGCCGTACCGGAAACAATCTGGCAAAAAATACAGTTTTCGGTCATTTTCGTTGTTAAATTATAACGCAGGTCCAGTAAGATCAATCAAAATTTGAGTCATAATGAGGGAAGGTTAGTCCAAACTTCCCTCATTATTCTGTTGACTGCATCACGGCGCTGCTGTTGGAATTTCCCCCATTCTTCCTTTACAGACAATATCGTAATACTCCAGTTCGGTAGCTTTTGTTTGCTCGGCTGCAGCTTCAGCTTCTTTATTGATATTAATTACATCATCAATGCGGTAAGCGGCATCACTGCTCCAGTAGCGCGGCAGGGTGAGGCGCGGGTCTTTAGCCGGGGTTTCAGGCATCCAGTTGGGCCGGTTGGGGTCCACCGTCTCGGCTTGCGGAATCCAGTTATACATTACCGGGCCGCGCGGATTGATGGTGAACCCAACCCGGTAGCCGGCCTCGCGGGCTATCTGGACGCTGCGCGGGGTGAAGCTGCCCGTGGGCCAGATATAACCAACTGGCGTTCGCCCAAAATGTTGCTGGATGGCCTCAATAGAGCCGAAAAGCTCACCGCGCAAGAATTCGTCCGTTGAGGTTGAATCCGCCGGTACGTTGTGCACCACGCCGTGCGCCTGCGGGTCCACCCAGCCGGCGTTAATCATTTCCTGATTTTCCTGCCACAAGTAGTCGGGCGTGTCTTTGGCGGATATCCAGGCATTGGTTATCGACCAGCCATAATCCTTCAAGAATGGCACGAAATGTGTTTCGTAAAATTCTTTGCGCTTGCGGTCATCCACAATGATGAGCAGCGAGCGTCGAGGGATGCGCGCATTATGATCCAGAAAGTCGGCAAGCTGGTTGGTGGTAATGGTTTCAAAGTCGACCTCTTTGGCATGCTGGAGGGTCATCACCACATCCGAGTGGTGGACTTGGGAACCATCAGCAGCCAGCGGGTTATAATCCTCGGTGACTGAATGATACATGATGATCATAACCACTGTGCCAGGGGCGCTGTTATTGGGGTCCCAGCGGGCTTTCAGATATTCGCAGGTATCCTGCACATAGATTTGCGGAGTGCTGCCCTTGGTGATCAACGAGGTGTTGAAAATGGCGGGAAGGGCTGGGGGCGTGCGGACAGGTGTTGCAGTGGCTGTAGGCGTCGGCGGGACCGGGGTAGGTGTAGTGGTGGGTGTAGACGTAGGGACCGAACGGGTGGCCTCGTCCAGCGCTTTTTGAAAAGCTTCCGTCAGCGCCAGGTTAGGGGTGGGACTGGCCTCCGGGGCGGACGCCGCCGGGGAGAGCGAACAGGCGCTGAGCAAGTTAGCAGCACATAGTGTAGCAGTGATGAGATAGGTAACGATTTTCAATCTCGGGAATCGTCCAAGGTTTTGGAACCGCCTCAGGCGGTTCCAAAACCTCGTTTGCCACAAGCTTTTTTGTCCGCCAGTCCTTAGTGACCTGTCAGAAGTTTGTTGCAAATGGGAGCGGCAGGGCATTCAGCGCTTTCCTATTCTTCGCCTTTAATATATGCTTCAGTCATTTCACGCGCGATGCTGTCTTTGAACTGTTTAGGCGGTGTTTTCATAAAGTAAGACGATGGGGCAATCAATGGACCGGAAATGCCGCGGTCGAGAGCCAGCTTAACACAGCGAATGGCGTCAATTACTACTCCAGCCGAGTTGGGCGAATCCCATACTTCTAGCTTGGTTTCTACGTTGAGCGGTACCTCGCCAAACGTTGTGCCTTCCATGCGGATATAGCACCACTTGCGGTCGGTCAGCCAGGGCACGTAGTCGCTGGGGCCCACATGCACATCGTCCGCCGGGAGCGGGTAGGGCAGCATACTGGTAACGGCGTTGGTCTTGGAAATCTTCTTCGACTCCAGCCGCTCGCGTTCGAGCATGTTTAGAAAATCGGTATTGCCGCCAAAATTGAGCTGGTAAGTGCGGTCCAGGCGCACGCCGCGATCCACGAAAAGGCTGGTCAGGGCGCGGTGCACGATGGTGGCGCCTACCTGGCTTTTAATATCATCACCAATGATGGGCAGGCCCCTCTGGCGGAAGCGCTGTCCCCAATATTCCGAGCTGGCAATGAAGACCGGAATGCAGTTAACCATACCGCAGCCGGCTTCCAGAACCTGTTCGGCATACCACTTTGTTGCCATCTCTGAGCCTACCGGAAGGTAACTGACCACCACATCGGTTTTGGTCTCGCGCAGAATGCGAACAATATCATCGGTTGGGCCAGGAGCTTTTTTGACAATCTGGGAAAGGTACTTGCCGAGCCCATCGTGGGTCATGCCCCGGTAAACCGGCGCATTCAACGTTGGAACATCGGTAAACTTATAGGTGTTGTTCGGGTAGGCGAAGATCGCTTCGCTGAGATCTTTCCCAACTTTGGTGTCCACCACGTCGAACGCGGCGGTAAATTCAACATCACGAATGTGGTAACCACCCAGATTCACATGCATCAAACCGGGGACACGGTCATCCTCGGCTGCGTTTTTGTAGAACTCGATGCCCTGAACAAGAGACGATGCACAGTTCCCTACGCCGATGATTGCTACCCGAACTTTCTTTTCACTCATCTCGCCACTCCTATGAATATTATTCTATTATTTGCAAAGGCTTCAAACCTTACTGCGTGCGGGCTTTATTATACTTCCCCATGGCTGCAGCTAGTCTTATACTTTTGTATTATTTTCGAGCAGTTTTCAATTGGGGGGTAGGGGGTGTAGGAGGTGTGCCTACTACACTACACTACACTACACTTGCCCCCCTACTAATTTGAGGTGCTGCGATGGGGCTGCGTGATGATGATAGCAGATTTGGGGCGGCGCGACCATCCCCCGCTTGAGGATTAATCAATCTTCAGGGAATGGATTGGAAATCAGGACATTTGGAGGTGTGAATGCTCTATCGATACGATCCGTCATATTTTGCGGAAGGGCGCGGGTGGAAAGCGGGCGTGGATCGTCAGGTGAAGGTGGCTGTGGGAACCTTGTCAAAATCAAGAAGGATGGTACAATAAAGCCGTTACGGGGCGTGGCTCAGTCCGGATAGAGTGCACGGTTCGGGTCCGTGAGGTCGGCGGTTCGAATCCGCCCGCCCCGACACAGGGCAACAGCAGTCCTCATGGCTACTGAAATCAGGTAGCCGTGAGGACTGCGGCTTTTAAGCAACTTCTTTAAGATGCAACCGTAGTCCTCACGGTTGCTCCTGTTTAAGACCCAATCAACCGGCCACCGTTGTTACCCGGAATTCAATCCGGTTAATTTTTTTCAAGCACACCCGCCAGATCCCGAGCCAGCCCACTCAAGGTCTGGGCAGCTTTCTCGGTCTCGCGGGTACTCACCAGACTCTGGACGGTAGCCTGGTTGATGCTCTGCATGGCGATCGAAATTTGCTCGATCCCCTCCTGTTGATTGCGGCCAGCGTGATAAGCCTGTTCGGCTACCTGGGCGTTTGTGTTGATGGAGGCGGCAAGGGTTTCAATGGCTGAGCGGGCCTGCGTCACTAACTGCAGCCCAAGGTCTACACCCTTGCTGCCCTCTTCGGTGGCCATCACGGTGGAATTGGTGGCTTTTTGGATATCGTCGATGATGGTCTTTACCTGGATGGTGGCCGCCTGCGACTGTTCGGCCAGACTGCGCACTTCCGCGGCGACCACGGCGAAGCCTTTCCCCTGCTCTCCGGCACGCGCGGCCTCCACCGCCGCGTTTAGCGCCAGCATGTTCGATTGAGCGGCGATGTCGCTGACAGAGGCGATGATCTCGCGGATCTTCTGGGTCTGTTCGGAAAGCGCCTTTACGTTCTCGGCGATGCCGCTTACCTGTGTCTTGATCTGGTTCATGCTCTCTATGGTTTGCTGCACCGCAGCCTGACCAGATCCGTACACCTCCAGGGCCTGCTGCGAAGCGTTGTTCGCTTCCTGGCCCCGAACCATTACCTGTTCGGTAATTGACCGCACTTCATCGACTGTGGTGGTTGTCTCGGCAATGGCTGCGGACTGCTGCGAGGCGCTGGAGGCCTGTTGGGTGGTGGCGGCCTGGATTTCGGCGGCAGCGCTGTTGATTGAACTAATTGCTTCGCGCACCCGGTCTAACACATCCGCCATGGCATTGCGCTGTGCCCTTTCCGTTTCCGCTCCCCGCTCGATTTCGAGGCTGGCCTGCTGCAGGCGCTGGCGCTGTTCCTGCTCCGCTGCTATTCTGCGCTCAATCTCCAGGCTGGAACGCCTGGTCGCGACGAAGAAGTTGTCCTGCTCCTCCATATTATGCATCAAGAGCAAACAGAGCAGGGCAAAAGGAAAGACTGCTGCGTTCAGGGTGAGGAGTAAGTTGAACGTTGGGTCAGTCACCAGCGCTTCGGGGGCAAGAGGATGGTTTGCAGCCAGAACGCTGATCACTATCAGAACAAGACAGCTCGCCAGGCTCGCTCGCCCGCCTGCTTTCCCCAAAGCAAGAAAACCCGCCAACACATTAATCGCAAAGAAACTGATCACGCCCAGTCTTCCTTCTGGCAGCAGAACATAGGCAACCAGGCAACATATCGCCAGGATGCCAATCACCAACCTGGCGCCCAGTAAGTGTTGCCCACGGTGCTGGAATGTCGGGTAAGCGGCACTGCTTGCCGCCAGGATCAGGAACAGGATTGCTATTGGAAGAAGCTGCCAGAGCTGGGGAAAAATGAACCGCATGATGATGGCAGTAATGCCGGTCGGCAGCGTGAACCACAACATGTAGCGGCTGAGGCGGAGAGCGAAATGCTCGCGACGGGCGCGGAGCAGCTCCTCATCTCTGATCTCAGTTCCTGATGGCTGTGGTTTGTTTTCCATGACTAAATTCTCCTAACGAAAGGTCCCGGATAAAGCATATGTGTTTTTCTAGTGAGGTCGGCGGCTGAGGAAAACCTGACTGAACGAGACAACAAAGTGCAAGATCAGCAGCGGGTTTAATGAAGTGCCTTTCTCTCAGTCCATATTCAACAGGCTTAGCCGGGATCCCCCGGCGACTGGCCCGCCGGAAAGATGAAAATACAGCGTTTCTATAAAGCTGTCAGGTGGGTAGTAAAAGAACTCTTACAATCCGCCAGGCGTAGAAGCTTCTTTGAAAAGTCGGCGAATTACTCGGGACACGGGATAAGATAATTATACAGTCTTGTATAGAAGATTATGTAAATTTTGTGTTTATTTTGAATTTTTTTTGACAAGCGCACTAGAGCGGGGGGAAGCGTTGTACGGATCACACTTTTTTTACCGGATCGAATGTTTGGAGAAATTGGATGATTCGTACACGAATATCGTCACGTACCTGTCGAAACATCGCCATTTTCTCATTTTCACTACCTTCTGCTTTTGCAGGGTCAGGAAAACCGATGTGGATGCGTTTTCCTTTGCCGAGCCATACCGGGCAGTTTTCGGCTGCGTCGTCGCAAACGGTAATCACGCAATCAAAGTTCTCTCCACGAAAACGGTCGACTGGCTTTGATTCCCCTTGATGGGAGATCCCGATTTCAGCTAAAGCCCTGATTGCTAGAGGGTGTGTATAACCAGATGGCTGTGTACCTGCGCTAAAAGCCTGCCATGAATGGCTTAAATCATGGTTAACAATTGCTTCTGCCATCTGTGATCGGCAAGAATTCCCTGTACATAAGATCAAGACTCTTTTTCGCACCACGTTCTCCGAACTGCTTTTGTAGACTGATCAATCATTCTGATACTATTCTACCTGGATTTGTTTAACGATTTGTCAACAGCAGGTAATCACTGTTAAAAATATCTGCACATCCGTATTTTCTGTCGTCTCGGTAGTTATAGTGGAATTCCGGCGAGGGGTGACGCCTCTTGGCAAACATAAGTACGAAGCTGTGCAAAACCGGCGGCTTTAGCCCAGTTTTAGCGGAAAATCGAGAATGGAACCCACATAGGCGGTCAGGCCAAAACGGATCGCCTTTCCGAGAAATGTAGCCAGCAGGAATCTCCAGTACGGGTAACCTATTCGTCCGGCAATCAGCCCGGAAACATCGCTGAGCGGGTTCGGGATCACGGCAAACCCAAACAGGGTCAAGAAGGGGTAATGGGACATCCAATCCAGCACGCGCCAGTACCAGGCCTTATTTTGAGTCGGCTCTTGTACCACTGCGCGGGTGGCATAGCCGGCAGCATAGCCAGTCGTTTCGCCAATCGCTGAGCCAGAACCGGCAAATAGGCCGACCAGCAGTGGGTTAAGTTGAGCGCCGACCATCAACGCGGCGATCATCGTGGGGCCGGGCACGAACAACGACATCGCCCCGAGCAGAGTAATTAGAAAGATGCCACCGTATCCAAAAACAGATAGGCTTTCTGGTTCAAGAGGCAGAAATGTAACAGCCAGGCTGAGCGCAACCATGGCAATGAGGATAATAATTGAAAATGCTTTCTGGCGACGCGTTGGAGTAACCAACATACTGGAACCTTTCTGCTCAATTTTGGTGATGCCAACCCTTACAAAGGGCATATTCCCAGGCAGTATTATAGTGTATTTATCATATATACGTTGTCAAATAAAGAACGTTGCAAAAAAAGAGTCGAAGTCGTGGGAACCTTGCGGGTCATGTGTGTAACGAAAGTCGATAGGCCAACGATAAAGTGCCCGCGGTCGGTTTACTGTAAAGAAAAATGGATCAGCAGGCTAGGGCATGGTTGATCATTGCCTGCTGATCCGCTTTATATTTTTCCCTGGACGGTGGTGCTACCTGACCGTGCGAAATCCTATTCCAGGGTTAGAGAGTGCGAATGGACGATTCAACCCTTCCCGCTACTTATCAATTTACGCGGGTCTATGCTGAAGCGGACCTTCTTACTGGCAAGATCGAAAATTGGCCCGGCGGCTCTTTTTCCTTCGCACTGCTTACCAAAGAAATCGGTCTGGACTTTTCTATCTGCTTCCAATTCGGGGATTGTTCCTTTGAAGGAAATTTCCATGGTAAGGTCGGTGCTGTTTATGTCAATTTCCACATCACACACGCTTCCATTTTTATCAAAGCCGCAGAACTCTTGCCATGTTTCCAGATCGAGGCACATTTCGGGTTCGGGAAACATCACCCGCAGATACCCTGGGGGCATCTTAGCATAACAGTTTCCCTCTGCTTCGTTATGCTCATTCGGCAAAATGATAGCGGCCTCTCCGCATTGATAAAATAGGTTGTTGTAAAACTTATTTTCTCTGGAAGTTCCACCGCGTTTGATCATCAGCCGGAAGGCGACGACTTTTGCAAAAAATCCCGCTTTATTGCATTTACC
Organism: uncultured Anaerolineaceae bacterium; assembly: GCA_964437595.1. Lineage (GTDB taxonomy): Bacteria > Chloroflexota > Anaerolineae > Anaerolineales > Anaerolineaceae > DSYU01. The sequence continues at coordinate 89,728 of CAYTHO010000002.1, read as the reverse complement.
AATCAGGTTGTTGACCATGCGCAGCCTGTCAGTACCTTCCAGGTAAATACCATAGCCATTTCGAATATCCAGCTCGGTTGTTTTATACCAGCCAGAAGACCCCGGTTCCGCGGGCACAGCATTTCGATCGTAGCGGCCTTCTACGTTCCAAATGATATTGTTGTCAATCAGGTTTTCGACATCCCGCGAGCATTCGATAAAGATGTGTTCTCTGGAATCGATGCCATCAATGAACAGGTTAGATGTGACGCGGCAGTTTTCATTTCCAACATCCATCCACAACGCATCACAGCCGTAGCATTCTTTGATTACATTCCTGCGGATGAGCGTATCGACCGCGTGATGCACCTTGATGCCGCCTGCTTCCCAGGAAAGCTCCATGCGCTGCCAGCCGGTGCCAACGATCAGGTTATCCTCGATGAGCATATTGCTGACAAACATTCCGGCAATACCGCATACGCCTGCGTCTTTGATGGTGTTACGCCGTATGATGGTGCTGCCAACAATTTGCCCTTCGATAAGGGTATGGTGCCAGCATTCGTTTCCGCAGTCGATGCCAGTCGCGTTCGACCAATCGATGGTGCAGTCTTCAATAATCCAGTGATGTCCCCGGTGGCAGGAAAGAGATCCGCGCTGTGGCACTGGAGCGCCGGTGGCAGCGTGCGCGAGCGTTAAACCTTTTACACGGATGTATGAGATAAAGGGTTCTTTCGGTGCAAAGCATTGTTCGCGGTTGCTGAGCTCGATGATATGATCGTGCGGATCTTCATCTCCAGCCAGCCGAATGTGGACTTTCTGCCCGTTTGCTTCAACCCAGTACGCATTTTCATTTTTGCTCAACTGATTGTACAGCGGGAACTGCTTCATAGGTTTGCCATCAACAAACACCATCCCTCTGCGGTTCAGGTAGGTGGTCATATCGGTTTTATCGTATTCGATAAATACCCGGTCATGCAGAATATTGACCGCGCAAAATGGGTTGTAACCCTTAAAATCCTCTGGATCCAGCTCAATTTCCCAAACCTGGATTCCTTCAGGCAAAGGGGGTTGATTGGGGCCAAAGCCCCGCGTCAGACGCCACCCCGTGCTGGGTTTAAATTTCTTTACTTCTACCGATGCTTTGATGATGACATCCTCATCCTGGTAAGCTTCGTAGCTGATCATTTTATCTGGAGCAAGCCCGCTCACTGCCGGCTGGACTGTTTCACGATACGTTCCCCCATGAATCAACACCCTGGTTCCTGGGGATGCTATCTGAGCCGCTGCGTTGATCGTTTTGAAGGGCTTGGAAATGGAACCATCATTTTGGTCTGAGGCCTGTAGGTGGTTCGTGTCGACATGAATTTCGCGCTCGTACTTCTGTTCAATCTCCCAAAATGCAAATATCTTTCCATTGGGAAGCTGGGCGGTTATATCTTCTGTTGTTATCATTGGATTTTCCTTTCTGAAAATTCCATGGCGAACAAGTAGAAGCGATGTTTATTTTTTGCTTTCTTCAACTGGTTCCATCCCGGGAAACTCCACAGGATCCAGCCCAAGGTAGGTATCTGTGTAATCATCTACCGGCACGATTTCAAGCATGCAAAGTTGATTGCAAGAGATGGTTAATTCCACTTCATATGCTCCATTCTGCTCGAACAGCTTCGCATCGGTCTGGCAGGGTTCAGCGGAAGCTTGCAGTATGCGTAGCTGCTCCTTGTTTAGATTACGGGGTTTGCCAAGGTTGCTCCAGGTTTTTAAGGGATTGGCATGTTCCCCGCCCACTACCTGTTTTACAAGCAGCGCCTGTTTACCGATTGAAGGCAGCAAAAGGGAATAGGCTTCATCCGGTGAGGGTTTGTGATCTCGCAGATCATGCCAGTTCCAACCGATGATGACATATTTGCCATCATCTTTGGTGACGATCAGGTGGTCATCGCGATAGAGCAGTTCTTTTCCAGCCTTAGAGAAAAATTCAAATGTATAAAATGTGGGTTTTTTAATCTGATGTAGTGCAACCAGACCGAAACCGCCGTGGAATACAGATTTCGGTACATCTGCTTCTTCAAAAACGTCGCTGAACGTCCAGTAAGAATACGAATCGGCATATTCACCTGCTTCACTGAGGATGCGCGCAATATATGGCGCATGGAAGTCTGTATCGTGCACCGGGCAAACCGGGACATATGAACTGTTAAACTCGGTAATGTGCAGCGGCATGTTTGCGATGCGCGGATAATCTGCCATATAAGCCCGCGTTTCTTTCAACTCGTCAATCATACGCGTTGGATCAAAAAGCTCGTGGTATATATAATGCCCGTTCCTGGTTGGCTGTTTCGCGGTATAGCAGTGGCGGGTGATGAAGTCCAATGGTGAATTGTTTTTGATACAGTGCTCGAAGAAACTCCTCAGCCATTTTTCCGTTTCTACGCCGCAGATAGCTGGACCACCCACCTGTATGCGTGGATCCACTTCCTTTACTGCCCGGGCCGAGTAATCATACAGCTTGAAATATTCTTCCATCGTGCCCGCCCAGAATGGAATGTTCGGTTCATTCCATACTTCGATTGGCCAGGCGATTACTTCTTCGATGCCATATCGCTCTATACAGTGCTGAAGTAAGTTTTTTACCAGGTCCGCCCATTTTTCGTACGAAGCAGGAGGCGTGACATTGCCTTTCCAGTAGAAGATAGTCTGATCGCCGGTTTTTAATTTTTCTGGCATAAACCCAAGTTCCAGGAATGGGCGAATTCCGTTTTCCAGGTAAGAGTCCAGAATGCGATCCAGATAAGTAAAGTTATAGAAAGGACGGGTTTCTCCATCGACTTCTTGTTCGCGATAAATACCAACATCATCGCAAAACAAGCCGTGTCCGCGGATATACCGGAAGTGGATGGTCTCCTGAACCAACTTTAAATGATCTGTGTACTCCTTTTGCAGGGCCAATCCCATTCTGCCAGTTCCAACGCAGTAGGTTGCGTTGTTTTTGAAGGGCTTCCCTGAAACGGGTACTTCAACCTTTTTTGCCATGTCAATATCTCCTTCGCAACATTGTTTTGTAGCCAAAACGGAGTGCAGACGTAGATTGCCCTGAACCCAGGGGGATCGTTTGTGACGAACAATGTGATCGGAGTTTATTGTACCCTATTTACTTTATACGTCTTTCGGTTTCCAGCCGGATTTCTCCCGGTGGGAGGCAAAATCGGTAAAATCCTCAAGAGGCCCGGCTTCTTCTGGAATGCAGCTCTCGTAATATGGATGGTCGCGGCCAATGGGTAGATCCACGGTTTGACCGGTATGCATGGAAGAATAAACGGCAGTTACCAGCTCAATTGCCCTGCGACCGTCTGCGATGGTAATGGGCAGTTCCTGATTATCACGGATGGCCCGAGCGAAGCGGTAAAACTGGCCCACAAACCCCTCGGGCGGCTCCGGGGTGAAGTAACGCATGGACGTTTCAATCTGCCGGTCCACTTCCTCGGTTACACCTTTGAACAGCCAGGGATCAGCCGTGTGCGAGGCATACGGGCCGGTATTGCTTTCTGCCACCAGGTTGCTAAAGCAGTAACGGTGCCGGGAAATTTCTACCGTCGAACCAAAGGTGACCGTCAGCGCCGCCAGCGAACCATCTGCCATTTCTAACGAAACAACCAGCGTATCTTCAATTTCCAGCGGGTTAACCAGTGCTTTGCCGCGCACGTGCACGCTGCGCGCCGGTCCGGCGATTTCATATAGCGCATCGTGGGCATGGATAGCGTGCCCGATAAAAGCGCCACCCAGCGCGGTGCGCCAGCCTGCCCGCCAGCGAACATCAAAATAACCAATTGGGCGCTGCCAGTGGGTCTCCACCGTGCTTAAAAACAGCCGGCCCGGAATGCCCAGGCGCAGCAGGTGCTTCATGCGCTGCAGACCTGCCCCAAAGCGATAGTTGAACACCGGCATCAAGCGTTTGCCGGTGCGCCGCTCCGTTTCTTCCAGGCGGTCAATTTCGCCCAGCGAACCAGCCAGCGGCTTTTCGCAAATGGCCAGCTTGCCGCTTTCCATTGTGCCCACTGCCATCGGTGCGTGCAGATAGGGTGGGGTGCAGATATCGATTACATCGAGATCGTTACGATGGTATAGTGCTTCGATATTTCCGGACACCTCCGCCACGCCAAACTCCTTTGCCCGGCTGCGCGCTTTCTCCTCCACAACGTCACACAACACCACAACCTCAAACTGGTCGGCCAACTGGCGGTAAGCATCCAAATGCGCCCCGCTGATTGCTCCACAACCCACCAACCCTACCCGAATTTTATCCATCGGTCCTTATTCTCCAAAACCGGAAATCTCTAAAATTTCTTCCTCGGTCAACGGTGCGATATTAAAGCCAAACTTTTCGTTGAGCGTGGCGATAAGGTACCAGTTGGCCGAAAACCCGCTCACTACCGTACCCAGGTGTTGATCGTCACCCAGGCGTGAGTATTTTGGCTTGTCGCCGTTTTCCGCAAAGTCGATGCGTACATCACCGACAGGCAGGTAGCGGTTATCGCGCAAGTTCTCCAATATTTTTGCTCCAATGTTGTTTTGGTTAAATGTGTGAATCTGGCGGTCGTCTGCCATGGCCTGAATGCCTTTATTGACCGCGTCGATGGCGTCGGCAACGCGCTTGCGCCCCTTTGCATCGGGATAGCGCTGGCTGATCTGCGGGTCAAGGTCCCACTGGGTGAAATAGGTCACCACCACGCCCTTCGCGCCCGCCTCTAACACGGTATCCACGGCCAGGGTCACATTATCTATCGCCCGATCGACTTTTTCACGCAGTTGTTTATTGGTCATCTTGCCATCGTAAATATCTTTATACGATTCCAGGTAGTAGGGGCTGAAATCATTGGCGCCGATGCCAATCCACACATAAGATACTTTACCTGCACGGATCTGCTCCGCCAGCCCCGTATGCTGGCCCTGTTCGATCATCGTGTCGCTGGTGGCTCCACTGCGGGCCCAGTTGTAGGCATAACCGGCGCGGCGCGGCTCTTCGCGCCGCCCCCATGGGCCCAGGTTGAAATGCCGGGTGTGCACCAGGATTTCGACCAGGTTGAAGGTTGTCTCATGATAGTTCCCTCCGCGCTGGTCATCAGCCTGGTATTCATCATAAAAGGAGTCGCCCAGGATACCAAATCCCTCCGAGAGTGGCCAGCTATTTTGCGCGCAGTCATTCTGCACCTGGGCCTCGCATGTAGGGCAGGCCGGGGCATTTTGATCGGAAGCGTTTTGGGGAACCGCTTGAGCCAGGGGAGTATTTTCGACTTTTGAGGTGTTCTGCGTTTTTATTTCTGCCTCTTGGGTTGCTGCCGTGGAACAGGAGAACAGAGTTACAGACAACAAAACCAGCGCTAAAGTAGCTTTACGCAACATGAGCATTTTTCCTTTCCTATTTTATCCTTCATCCACTGGATGATCGAATCCTGCGCGAACAGCTTCAGATCTGGATTTCATCCAGACATGCTTGCAGCGCCTGCGCCAGGTGTTGCACCCGATGGGGCTCAAAGAGGCTGAGGTGCGAACCGGGAATCATACGAACTTTTACATGGTCGGTGAACTTTCCCCAACCCAAGAGCGGATCATGTGAAACCAATAGTCTCCCACCGCGCGCTTTCAGCAGCGTTAGCTCGCCATGGTATGTTCTGGGCGTGTATTCACGCGCCGCCCGAAAATTCATTTCGATCACTTTTTGAACGTGAGCAGGAAGGTGCGCGGCGTGGTCGATGATTTCGCCAGCCTCAGCAGTATTCAGTGCCTGCGAGGGACTGGATTTCATGAGCTTAGCACTCAACCGCAGCTTGCGCTCAATCCTGGCGAACAACTGGTACGGTTTGAGATTGAGGATGTCATTGATGCGGTGCGGCAGGTTCTTTAGAACCGAAATAAAGAATGAAGGGCTGAGGTGCACCTGGTAATAGCCAGATTTCGCATTGGCATGGTCGATGATAGCAAGCAAGCTGACCTCATCGCCCTGTGCTTCTAACTGGCAAGCTAACTCATAAGCCAGGCTGCCGCCAAAAGAATATCCGCAGATGTTGTAAGGCCCCTCTGGCTGGATGCTCTTCATTTCTCGAATGTAGAGACTGGCCATGTCTTCTACCGTGGTCAGTGGTTCCTGTACGCCATCCAGGCCCTGGGATTGCAAACCCCATAATGGCTGATCCGGGTCCATATGGGGCACCAGGCGTCCAAACCAGAAGACATCGCCAGTAAGGCCGTGGATGCAGAACAAAGGCCGCCGGCTGCCCGAGGGTTTGATATGCACCAGGGAGGCCCAGGTGGTTGGACCGCGCTGCTGATTGATCAGTTCAGCCAGGTGTTCAATATTGGCCTTCTGGAACAGACTGGTCAAGGGAAGGTTGACCCCCAACGCTTCCTCGATCTGGATGAACATTTGCACAGCCAGCATCGAGTGGCCGCCCAGGGCGAAGAAATCATCCTGTACCCCAACTTTATCTGTGCGGAGCAGTTTTTTCCATATTTGGATGAGCTTTGCTTCAACAACATCCCGCGGCTGGCTGGGTTTTTCATTATTTACGGAAGAATCCGCTGGTACAGGCAGGGCGCTCCGGTCTACTTTTCCATTCGGGCCAAGAGGGAGGCTATCAAGAAATACGTAACGCGATGGAACCATCGCCAGTGGAAGGCGATCAGCCATGTGATAGCGCAGTTGGTCCGGGGGGATGGTGGTGCCAGGCGATGTCACTACATAAGCAGACAGGTAAGGGCCGGTTTCTTCTTTACGAACCATCACAAACGCAGACTTCACCTGTGGATGCTCTGCCAGTGCGGCGGTGACTTCCCCTAGTTCGATGCGCACTCCATGAATTTTGACCTGATCGTCTTGCCTGCCAAGAATGTTGATATTGCCATCCGGTCGATATCGCCCGTTATCCCCGCTGCGGTATACCAGATCGGACGGATCCATATTGAAGGGGTTTGGGATGAACCGACGAGCCTGTTCTTCGGCATTGTTGATATAGCCCAGGGTCCGGAAGGGTGTGCGGATCACGATCTCACCCGGCTCGCCAACGCCGCACAGACCGCCAGCTTTATTGAGGATCAGCGCCTGCGTTTGGGGCAGCGGGCGACCCACTGGTTGAACGCCAGGCAGGGGAACTTCAGGAACCTGGAAATAGCACTTCGCCAGTGTGGTCTCAGTTGGTCCGTACAGGTTAATCATGTTGCAGTTGGGCGCAAGTGTATCCCGCCAGCGCAGGCACAGTGTATCGAGCAGGGGTTCTCCGGCGAAGAAGACCAGGCGCAGCGCATCAAACCGCAGGCCAGGCGGGGCCTGATTCAGCCAGTTGAAAGCGATGGCTGGCACGGTGTGCATGATGGTGATTTTTTGCTCGTGGAGCCATAATAGCAGGCCTTCGGATGCCAGCGCGGTTCTCGGATCTGGCAGGCACAGGCTTGCGCCGCTGATCAGCGGGGTGAGAATATCCCGCATCACCACATCGAAGGATAATGCGGTAAGCTGTGCTGCGCGATCGCCTGGACCAATGCTAAACGTATCGCGCTGCCATGTGAGGAAATGGCTGAGCCCGCGGTGGGTGCCCAATACGCCTTTGGGTATATTGGTTGTTCCGGATGTAAAGAAGATATAGGCCGGGTCTTCCGGGCGAACTGGGGAGTTAAACGGCAGGTTTTCCGCATAAGGAATCCCATATTCCAGCCGGCCTGTTTGCGCGGATATTTGCAGGCAGGATAGATCCTCCGGCAGCTGAATGGACGGGAATGTGAAATCGGGAGACGCAACCTGAATGAGCCATTTCGCCTTTGCTTCTTGCAGCATGGTCTCGATGCGGCGAGGCGGAAGCGCCGGGTCCAATGTGAGCAGCACGCCGCCGCTGCCCAGTGCGCCCAACACGCCGATGATTAGCCCAAAACTCTTCAAACCGGATACTGCCACGACCTCGCCGGGCTGGCAGCCGGTTTGCTGCAGCGCCGAAGCCAGCGCCTGGGCTGTTTCAGAAAGCTGCTGATAGCTCCAGCGGTGACCGCTCTGTTCAACGGCAGGGTGATCGGGCTGCTCCGCAGCCCGATGCAGGACCATTTCAAATACGGGGTCTGCGTTTGGAGCGTTGATGGTTTCGGTTGGATCAGGCAGGATATCGCTTGCTGAGGGTGCTGCCAGCGAATAGTTATCGATTCCCAGGTCGGGGTTCTGGACGATTTGCTCAAGCAGATATTGAAACTGTCCGGCGATGCAGGCCATTCGCTCGTTGGAATACAGTGCTTTGCGGTAGGTAAAGACAAAGTTGATCCGCTCAGCAGTATGAACAATATAAACGCTGATGGGAAACTTTGTTTCCGGCTCACTAAGCTTAATCGGTTCTAACGCGAGCATCAGGTCATCGCGGAGGTTGGATCTTGGCTGGAGGAAGTTAATAAAAACATCAAAAAATGGGTGATGCGAGAGGCTGCGCTCCGGCTGGATTTTCTCGACGAGGCGCTCAAAGGGGACTTCCTGGTGTGAGAAAGCGCCTAACATGGTTTCATTTACACGTTCCAGGGCCTGCCGAAAGCTAGGGTTTCCTGAGAAATCCGTGCGAAGCGTGAGTGTATTTAAGAACAGCCCGATCATCTCCTCTAATTCGGGCCGGGAGCGGCCCCACACAGGCGTGCCGACTGTCAGGTCTTCCTGTCCGGTGAGGCGGTAGAGCAGCACTTTAAACGCTGCCAGCAGCAGGCTGAAGAGGGTAATCCCTTGACGCTGTGAAAGGGCTTCCAGTTCTTCGCTCAACGCCGGCGGCAGCAGCAAATATTGTTCTCCGGCTCGATTGTCTTCCATCTCCAACCATGGGTGGTCGGTGGGAAGATCTAATCTGGGAATATCGCCAGAAAGTTTCTCCTTCCAGTAAGCCACCTGCTCATCCAGTACCGCGCCCTGCAGTGTTTCCTGCTGCCAGAAAACATAATCGGCATACTGGAAAGGCAGAGCCTCCACTGGAGATGCGTTACCTTGCTGGAATACTGGGTACAGCGCTGACAATTCCCTCGAAAAGTTCATTATCGAGGCGTTGTCCCCGATGATGTGATGCATATTGATCAGCAGGAAATCGCTTTTCTGTCCCAGGTGAAAAAGGGTCACGCGGAATAGCGGCGCCTGTGAAAGATCAAAGGGACAGCTGCACTTTTCATCAATCATTTGCCGCAGCTTTTTTTGCTGGTCGGCTTCCGAGGCATCTTCCAGTTGGACAACTTCTACGAAAATATCCAAGGAGGGATGGATTACCTGAACAGGTTGTTCATCCTGATGGTGAAAACTGGTGCGCAAAATCTCATGACGCCTGGCAATTTCCGTAAAGCATTTATTTAGTACCTTTTCATCCAGGCAGGCCGCAATTTGTTTCCCATATGAAAGAACATAGGTGGCATCATTTTTACCAAGTTGTTCGAGAAACCACATCCGCTGTTGGGCAAATGATAGGGGGATTGTACTGCCGTACGAATGCCGCTGGATGGGTTTAGATCGCTGTTGTGCCAGGGTCTCTGTTTCGCGTAAGAACGCAACAATCGCTTGTTTATTCGCAACGATTTCGGCCTGCAGGTCCGGGGTTACAGCCCCCTTCGGCGCGTTAATTTTCAACTGCTCGCCGTTGAGCGTTATCTTAATATCCAGAGCTCTTAATTTCTCGAATAACAAGGAAATGCTCATAACTCTATTTCTTCTCTATCAGAAGAGTCAGAGATTGCTGTATCCCGGTTTTGCTCAACCCATCGAATCGCTTCGATTTGTTTGCTCAGTTCGGAGATTGTGGGAACCTCGAAGAACTTCTTCAGCGGCAATTCCACCTGATACAGGTCGCGGATGCGTGATAGGATCTGGGTCGCCAGCAGTGAGTGACCACCCAACTCGAAAAAATTATCGTGAATTCCGACAGGGTGGATGCCGATCATATTTTCCCAAACCTTTACCAGGCTGGTTTCGATTTCACTTGATGGCGGGTAGTAGGCTGTCGGTAACATGGGGCGCGTGCTTGGCTGATCGGTCGATAGCTGGTTTTCTTTTTCTGTAATCTCTACACCAGCGATCCCTTCCGGTTTCGTGTTCCGGCTAAAAGCCAAGGCAATAATTGTTCCCAGATCCTTTGGGGAAACAACCATCTGCGTGGCAGATGTATTGAACACCCGAGAAAGAGCCTCCCATCCTTCTGCTGGGTGGATGGCGCTGCGTAAATTTTCCTCTTTCCATTGCTGCAGTTGCGCTGGAACAACAGCATCAACAGCCATCCCTACTTCCTGCCAGGCCGTCCAATTGATTGAAAGCATCCGGGTCTGACTACCCTCTGCGGCCTTTTGGTGTGCATAAGCATCCATGAAGCCATTCGCGGTGCTGTAATCTACTTGACCACCCCCCCCTACAACCGCATGGAATGAAGAACATAGCAGGAGGAAGTCTGGCGGGTTATCAGCAAGTAGAATATCAAGGATTCGCAGCCCTTCAACTTTAGGATCCAGCACAGCGTCAACCTGCTCCCGTGTCTTTAATTGGATAATTCCTCCCCCGGCGACACCAGCAGCGTGGATCACCCCATCCAGGCGGCCAAAACGTTCTTTTGCCTGGCCGATCACTGAACGCATTTGATCCAGATTCGCAGCATCTGCCTGAAGGCACAGCACTGCCGCGCCTTTTTGTTCCAGGTTCTGTATGGCGCGGATCCGCTGGCTGGTGCGATCGAGTTCATCATGCGCGTCTAACCATGCCTGCCAGTCCTGCCGTTCGGGCAGTACAGAACGGCCAACCAGCACCAGATTGGCCTGCACCGATTGTGCAAGTGCGTTTGCCAGGGTCAGACCGATACCGCCGTACCCGCCCGTGATCAGGTAAGTACCTCGTTGGCGCAGCGGAAGTTCTTTGGAATCCGTTTCGGGCAGAGGGTTCGGTGAATACACTTTCACCCAGCGAAAATTTCCGCGGTGCGCAACGATCGGTTCAGGCCGGTCGATGGTAAATTCAGCCAGCAGATGATCAACGATAACGGGTGTTGTATGGATATCGGGGATTTCTACACACCGGCAGTATAAATCCGGGTATTCTTGTGAGATAACGATACTGGGACCTATCACAAGGCTTTTTACTGCAGAGGTTTGTTCGCCTCCAGTTACCTCATGCTGGTAATTGCTAATCACCAGCATCTTAACGGCTTTCTTGTTCGGAAGATCGCCAAATGCCTGGGCCAGAGCCATCAAGCTGTAAAATCCAAGGGAGAGCTGCTCACTCAGGCCATTCTCCAGATGAGGTGGTTGTTGGGTGAGCGTCCACAGGTGGAGGATGTGAGTTGGCAAGGAAACGAGGCTCGAGAGCTCAGAGAACAGTGTGCTGTAATCCTCCTTGTTTTCGGGATGGACGGTAAAAGTTTGATCCCCGGTTTTTCTGAACCCCTCCCCGGGTTTCACCATGCTGACCCTCTTCCCTGCTGATCGCAGCCGCCGGGCGATGGCTTCGCCCACCCCCAGCGTATCTGAGAAAATCAGCCAATCTCCGCTTTCCCTGATCAATGACTCCACGGATGGGGGCCAGGCAGAACGCTGCCAGGAGGGAAGATAGAACCAATCAGTCAGCTCTTTTCTTGCGGCTTCGAAAACGGCTTTGATTTCTCCCGCCGTTGTTACCGGAGTATTTGAAACGTTCCTCTTTGGCTCGATCCAGTGAGGATGGTGTTCAAAGGGGTACGTTGGCAGTGGAATGCGGTGCAGCATCTCGCCTGCATGGTAAGTTTTCCAATCCAGGCTGGCCCCAGCCAGCCAGAGCCGGCCAAGCGCGGCAGCAAGAAAGGCGCTATCGAAAATGGTTTCTTGTGGGTGCCGCATAGAGGCAATAATTGCCTGCCGCGCCATGCTGCCTGCCTGCTGGCGCGCGAGTGTTCCAAGAGTTTGCCCCGGCCCGGTCTCGAGCAAAATTCCTGGTTCGCGGCCAATGACCTCGATGTTTTGGGCAAAGCGTACGGTTGAGCGCAAATGTTCGGCCCAATAAGCAGGGCGGGTGGCCTGCTCGACCGTGATCCATTCCCCACTCAGGTTCGAAAGATAAGGAATTTGCGGAGCGTGAAGGGTCATGCTGGCGGCAAGGTGCGTAAACGGCTCCAGGATGGGGTCCATCATCATCGAGTGGAAGGCGTGCGAGGTGTGCAGCTTGCGGCAGGCGACCCCGCCCTCAGCCAGCGTTTTCTGCAGTTTTTCAATCGCTTCGTCTGGGCCGGAGACCACGCACATTTTCGGCGCGTTGACCGCTGCCAGTGTGACCTGTGGATTCAAGCGAGCGCGCATATCACTCTCAGCCAGAGGGACAGAAAGCATGCTGCCGCCAGGTAAGGACTGCATCATTTTTCCGCGCGCGGCCACCAGCGCCAGGCCATCTTCCAGCGAGAATACACCTGCCAGGCAGGCAGCCGTGTATTCGCCGATGCTGTGACCAATCATGGCCTGCGGCTGGATTCCCCATGCCATCCACATTTTTGCGGTGGCATATTCAATGGTGAATAGCGCGGGTTGTGTAATCCAGGTTTGCTGGAGCAGCGCTTCCGCCTGCTGTACGCCATCTGCGGTGGGGTAGAGCACATCTCGTAAGTCGAGCTTCAGGTGCGGTTTGAGCAATTCCGCGCAGCAGTCCACCTGTTCGCGAAAGACGGGTTCGCTCTCATATAGACCTTTGCCCATATCCACATACTGAGCGCCCTGGCCAGGGAATAAAAAGACCACGCGCTGCCCTTCCGCTCCAGAATTATCACTGAACGACTGCCTGCCGTCCATGCTTTCCAGGATAGCAGCCGCTTCTTCACTTGTAGAGCAAACAATCGCCCGGCGGTGCTTAAAGACTTTCCGCCCAACTTGCAGGGTATAAGCGGCGTCTGCCAGGGACTGACCGGAGTTCTGACGCAGCCAGGCAGCCAGGTTGTTGGAAGCAGTATTCAACGCGCCTTCACTGCGGGCCGATAGCATCAGGATTTGCTCGCGCCGGTGTGTTTTGGCGGACGGCTGGAATGGTGCCTCTTCTAAGACTACATGGGCGTTTGTGCCACCGATCCCGAAAGAGCTTACCCCTGCGCGGCGCGGCTGATTGTTTGTTTGCCAGTCCTTCGCGGAGGTATTTACATAGAATGGTGTGCGGGCAAAATCGATGCGCGGGTTCGGCTTTTCAAAATGCAGGCTGGGCGGAAGTTTTTTGTGTTTCAGCGCCAGCACTGTCTTAATCAACCCGGCAATCCCAGCGGCGGCATCCAGATGGCCCATGTTGGTTTTCACTGAGCCGATCGCGCAGTACTGCCCGCGCTCAGTTCCAATATCGAAAGCCTGGGTGAGGGCGCTGATCTCAATCGGGTCGCCAAGCTCGGTTCCGGTGCCGTGCGTTTCCACATACGTGATCGTTTCTGGAGCAACGCCGCCCACAGCCTGTGCCATCATGATAGCTTCGGTCTGCCCATCTACGCTTGGGGCAGTATAACCCACCTTCAGCGCTCCATCATTATTGATTGCCGATCCACGAATTACGGCATGAATCGTGTCACCATCGCTGATCGCCTCAGCATACCGCTTGAGCACCACCATGCCAACGCCTTCACCTCCCACAATTCCTTGCGATTTATGATCAAATGCACGGCAGTGACCATCGGGCGACATGATCATTCCTGGCTGGTACAGATAGCCTGCGATGCGTGGTGCGCTGGCGGATACGCCGCCAGCCAGGGCCATATCACACTGGTAGTTGAGCAGACTCTGGCAGGCCTGGTGCACTGCCACCAGCGAGGTAGAGCAAGCCGTCTGGATGTTGACGCTGGGGCCTTTTAGGTTCAATTTATATGATACCCGTGTGGTAAGGAAATCTTTATCATTTCCTAGCATTATTTGGTAGCCACCCATCGTTTCAATTATCTCAGGGTCTGCCAGGATGTTGTTGATCAGGTAGGCGTTCATGCTCGTTCCACCGAACACGCCAACCGAGCCGTTTGTTCGTTCGGCATCATACCCAGCATTTTCCAGCGCCTCCCAGGCGCATTCCAGGAAAAGGCGGTGCTGCGGGTCAATTACATCTGCTTCACGCGGGCTGTAGCCAAAAAAGGAGGCATCGAAATCCTCAGCGTTTTCCAGGATAGCCCTCGCAGGCACGTAGCTGGGGTGGTCAATAAGTTTTTCATCCACCCCGGCGGCCTTCAGCTCCTCTTTGCTGAAGAATCGGACCACCTCTTTCCCCTGGATCAAGTTTTGCCAGAATGATTCTAGATCACTGGCCTGGGGAAAACGACCCGCCATGCCGATAATTGCGATTGCCCCACTCAGCTCATTGGTAATTTCCTGATTCATCCGTTATTTCCTTCTGGTTTAGTAAACCTTCTTTGCCGGTTAATAGCCTCTTTTTGCAACAAGGCGCGTTCGCGAGCATCCTGTCTTGCTGGTTGCACCGCGTGCTGTTGTGGCTTGTTGAGGTACTGCGCCAGCGCCTGGATGGTCGGATACTGGAACATCTGTGCGATCGTCAGGTCGGTCTGGAAATGCTGGCACACCTGATGGTGTACCTGCACGATTAGAAGTGAATGCCCGCCCAGCTCGAAGAAGTTATCGTGAATGCCAACCTGATCCAATTTAAGCGCGGCCTGCCAGATGCCGGCCAGGGTGCGCTCAATTTCATTGCTTGGGGCAGTGAATTGGGTGGCAAGGTCAGGCCGGCCAATTTCAGGAACTGGCAGCGCCCGCCGGTCCACTTTTCCGTTGGGGGTCAGCGGCAGCGATTGGAGAACCATAAACACTGACGGTATCATATAATCGGGTAGTTTATCGTGCAGGTAATCGCGCAACTCCGTGGTACTGGGGGGTATTCCTTTTGGTGTGAGGTAAGCGATCAGCCGTTTGTCTCCCGGCGTATCTTCGCGCGCGATCACCACCGCCTGGTCGATGGTCGGGTGCAGCGAAAGGTTAGCTTCTATTTCGCCCAACTCAATTCGGAAGCCACGCAGCTTCACCTGGTTATCCATACGGCCCAGGTATTCAATTCGTCCATCGGATAGATAACGGCACAGGTCGCCAGTGCGGTAAAAGCGTGTGTTCCAGTCAATGCCCTGGGCTGGTTGGGAGAACGGGTTGGCCAGGAAGCGCTCCGCGGTCAGTTCGGGCCGGTTCAGGTATCCACGAGCGACCCCTTCACCACCGATATACAACTCACCAGGAATCCCTACCGGGACCGGCTGGCCATAAGCATCTAGCAGGTAAACGCTGGTATTTTGGATTGGGCGCCCGATCGTCACCATTTCGTCGGCGGTTGTGATCTGACAAATGGTAGACCAGATTGTAGTCTCGGTTGGACCATACATATTCCATAGTGATCCACTACGCTCAAGCAGTGCGGCCACCAGGTCTGGCGGGAAAGCCTCTCCGCCGCATAGAACCTTGAACCTTGCGTTCCCCATCCATCCGGCGGCGATCAACAGGCGCCAGGTTGTTGGGGTTGCCTGCATGATGGTGACATTCTGCGTGGACAGCGCCTCGGCCAGGCGCGATCCATCAGCCGCCACAGCGCTGCTAACCAGCACCAACTGGGCTCCGCTGATCAGCGGCAGGTAAAGCTCCAGACCGAAGATGTCAAATGACAGGGTGGTGACCGAAAGCAGCACATCCTCGGGGGTGATGCCGGGTTCGCGCTGCATCGATAACAAGAAGTTTACTACGCCGCGCTGCAGCACCTGCACGCCTTTGGGGCGGCCCGTAGAGCCGGATGTGTAAATAACATAGGCCAGGTTCTCCTGGGTGCTGGAGGTTTCGAGCGGTTCGGTGCTCTCCCTGGTGATTACTGGCCAGTCGGTATCAATGCATACCATTTGGACACCTTCGCCACCCAGCTTTCCAGCCAGGCTCTCCTGCGTGAGGAGCACCTTCGCGCCGGAATCTTCCAGCATATAGGCTAATCGATCTGCGGGGAAGTAAGGGTCCAGAGGCACGTACGCGCCGCCAGCCTTGAGAATGCCGAGCAACGCCACCACCATATCGATTGAGCGGTTCAGGTTAACCCCAACCAGTGCCTCCGGGCCAATGCCTAATTTCCGCAGGTATTGAGCGAGCTGGTTAGCGCGTTGATCAAGCTGGCGGTAAGTAATCTGTTCTTGTTCAAAGAATACTGCCACGGAATCAGGTGTATTCTGTACCTGGGCTTCAAATAGGGATTGTAATGTCTGCTCTGATGGAAGAGCACGATACGTGTTGTTCCATTGATGCAGAATCTGTGTTTGTTCCTGAGCAGTCAGCATCTGCAGTTGTGCGACCGGCATCTCGATATTGTCGCAAATACTCTCTAGAATAACCTGGTAGTGACCTGCCATTCGCTCAATCGTTGATTTGTCGAACAGATCTGTGTTGTATTCAAAGAAGCAGCCTGTGCCATCCGGGCTCTCCCAAACGGTCAGAGTCAGATCATACTTTGATGCCCCGCTGTCAATGATAAAAGGGCGCATTTCAAGGTTGTGGAAATGGATTGAGCGGAAAGGAGTATTTTGCAGTATGAACATTACCTGGATGATTGGTGAATGGCTCGTATCACGAGCAGGGTGAAGGGCTTCCACGATATGTTCAAAAGGTAGTTCGTGGTTGGTAAAAGCCTCGAGTGAACTCTGGCGGACCCGATCAAGGAAATCAATGAAGCGAAGATTTCCAGAGAGTTCGTTTCGTATCACAATCGTGTTGACGAAGAAACCAATCAATCCTTCAATATTCTTCTGATCGCGGTTTGCAATGGGCGTGCCCACCAATAAGTCTTCTTGTCCGGTATACCGGTGCAGTAATACATTATAGGCAGCCAGAAGAACCATGAAGAGTGTTACCTGGTGTTGTTTACAAATATCCTTGATACGAAGAGTAAGGTTGGATGGAAGGAACGTCTGTATTGTTTCGCCCTTATATGTTTGAAAAGCAGGGCGAGGACGGTTCGTGGGAAGCTCCAGTACTGGTAATCTTCCACTCAGTTTATTAATCCAATACTCGAGTTGAGGACGGAGTGATTCGCTCCCTTGCGAACGGCGCTGCCAGATGGCATAATCGGAATACTGTACTGGCAGGTCGGGCAGCGGATTCTCCTTACCCGTACTGAATGCTTCCATCAGGGCGGCTAGCTCAGTTGTAAACACTCCGGTCGACCAGCCGTCCGAGATGGTGTGATGCATGTTGATGAAAAGATAATGCGTTTGAGGTGCAGTACGGATCAGTAGAGTCCGGAATAAAGGTCCTTTTTTTAGGTCGAAGGGAATAGACGACTGTTCTCTGGCCAGACGAAAAACTGCGGGCTCCTTTTCATTCTGTGGCAAACCCATCAGGTCTTTAACTTGTAAGGTTACAGGTGAAAAAGGATGGATGATCTGCAGCGGTAAATTATCTGAGTTTACAGAGAATGTGGTTCGCAGGCTTTCATGCCTGCGGACGATCGTGTTGATACTTTTTTCGAGTACATCCTGTTGGAATTCGCCTTCAAATTTAAAAACCACCGGGATAGAATAAGCTGTACTGCCCGGGTCAAATTGATCCAGGAACCATAGCCGCTGTTGGGAGAATGATAGCGGTGGGGGATCAATGCGGTTTGTGACGCGGACAATATCTGTACGCGCTGAACTTTCGTCATCAGGCTGTGTTGTACCAAATGTTTTTAAGAAACTGATGATCTCTTCTTTACGAGTAGCAAGTTCATCCCGCAGTTCCTGTGTCAGGACGCCTTTAGGGGCATTGCAGCGTAAGTGGTCGTTCTCGATCCAAAGCCTGACATCTAAATCATTCAATCGGGATAGAAACTCTGAAATTATCATAACTGGAAATCCTCACGATCTTCCGCAGCTTCTTGGGTGGTTACTTGTATTTCCTTTGAAGTCCAAATAATTGCTGTGATTGAATACATCAGATCAGTCAATGAAGTGGTTCCGAAGAAAATGTTCAGAGGAAGGTTAACACCCAGTGCATCTTGAATCCGGTTCCTCAACTCGATTGCCATTAACGAATCGATGCCGAGTTCGGCGAATGTTGATAAAGCGGAGATTTGATTGGGCGACTTATGACCGATCACTTGACCAATAAGCGATTTTAAATGTCCTTCAAGGATATTTTTCCGATCATTCGAGTCAGCAGAATCGAGCTTCGCACGTATGTTAACGGTACGCTCAGACGGCTTCTTTACTGTTACATATGTTGTATCTACAATGGTGATTTCATCAAAGAAAGGTGGCTTTTTGCTACCGTCAAATTGCTGAAAGAATAGTGGCCATTCAATATCGAAAACGCCGGCATGAACGGCATCCGAAGAAGCCAATTCTTCCATCCACCGAAAACAAGCGGCTGTGGAAATTGGGTGTATGCCTTGTTTCTCCCAACGCTGGTGCATAGCTTCTGGCAATCGGGCTGCCATGCCCACCTCGCCCCACGGGCCCCAATTGATGGCTAATGCAGTTAACCCTCTTGCACGTCGGAAATGCGCCAGGGAATCCAGGAAGGCGTTTGCGCCGGCATAATTTGCCTGTCCGGGAGAACCAAACAACGAAGCGCCAGCCGAGAACAGTATGAAAAAGTCGAGAGGGGTCTCTGTTGTCTGAAGGTGCAGGTTCCATGCTCCATAGATCTTTGGAGCAAAGACTCGCTCAAAATTGCTCCAATCTTGATGCAGGAAAACGCCATCATCCAGAATTCCAGCGGCATGGCAAATGCCCTTGAGTGGCGGAAGCATGGCGTGGATTTTTTGCAAGACACTCTTGATATCCTCTGCTTTCGCTACATCGCCTTTGAATAGCATAACCTGAATACCCTCGGCCCGTAGCCGTTCCAAACGAGCCGCGATTTTTTCGTCTGGGTCCCTGCGGCTCATCAGCGCGATGGATTTTGCGCCTTTGCTGATTAGCCAATCAGCAGTTTCAAGACCAATTCCTCCTAAGCCGCCAGTAATCAGGTAAGTAGAATCAGGGCGGGCAAAAATTTGTGCCTGACTTTGCTCTGGGTTCGTTCCGAAATGCGCCGAGATAGGTTCGCCGTGTTTTGAGATAGACTCTGAGTGTGTCGGTACGGTCAATACAATTTTGCCAATGTGCTTGGCCTGTGCCATATAGCGGAAAGCTTCCACTGCATGCCCAATGGGAAAAACTTTGGCTGGAAGTGGGATTAGCTTCTTATTTGTAAAGTGATTGGCAAGTACCTGAAGCATGGATTGAATCAGCGCAGGATCTTCTAAACATATATCGCCTATCATAATAATGTGATACTGGTGGTTTTTCTTGAGCTCTTTAACCTGTTCGTGGCTCCATATACCACGCTTACCAATTTCCATGAACCTTCCGCCTGGTTTCAGGATCTCGAAGGACTTTTGGATGAAACCATCCGTCAGGGAGTTCAGAACCAGGTCGACGCCTTCACCGTTTGTCAGTTGCATGGTTTCATCCGCAAAAACCAGCGAACGCGAGTCCATTACGTGATGCACTCCCAAAGATTTCAGGTAATCACGCTTTGAAGGGTTTCCGGCCGTTGCAAAAATCTCCGCGCCTGCCTGAAGGGCAATTTGGACAGCAGCCATGCCGACTCCCCCGGCTGCTCCATGGATCAGTACGCGCTCGCCCTTTTGTAGCCTCCCTAGCTGAACCAGGGCATAGTATGCTGTAAGGAATGCAAGTGGAATTGTCGCGGCTTCGACGGTATTGATCTCATCTGGTTTGTGTACGATCAAATCCTGGTATGTCACTGCATATGTACCAAAACTTCCACTGGCAATTCCCATCACCTCATCGCCGATCTTAAATTGCGTCACGTTTTCGCCTACGGCAGCGATCTTCCCTACACATTCGTGTCCTAATGCGGCTTCCGCGCCTGGCAGTAGCCCTAAGACATTCAGCACATCTCTGAAGTTCAAACCAGCCGCCTGAACACGGATGGAGACCTGGTTTGGGCCAAGAGATGGGGATTTTGAGGCGCGCAACTCGATGTTGTCTAATACACCGCGGTTGTGGATCATCAACTCAAAAGGCTGCTTAAAAAGATGGTCAGCAAAGGGCTTAACGCCAGCAGAATGGCCTTTGTCATCCGCAGGAGGCAGATAAACGAGTCGGGCCGCATACCTGGTATTTGATCTGAACGCGATCCGCTCCTCTGTCTCACCCTCTGAATCTGCCCGCATCGTAATTACCAACTGCTCTACAGCATCTTGCATTGCTGCGGAGGGGTCCAGGTCAATACAGGTGCATTTGAGTTGTGGGTTTTCCAGGCCTATGGTTTTCCCTATCCCCCATACTGCCGAGTGTGCCAGCGCTGGCAGCATGTCTCCGGGAACAATGCTCTGCGCGCCATGCGTGACGATTACCAATGAGGTTTGAGCGGAATTTTGCTCAAGTAAGCCGAGGATAACCTGGGCTGTTGCTACCAGGTTGCCTACAACTTGCTCCTGTATATTTTCAAGATCCGAGGTTGTTTGAACCTCGCCAGAACCATTCCCGCATAAAAATACAATCCCCTCTAATGTACCAGCGAGGTTATTGATATTTTCGGAGAGCATATTCTTGAAGGATTCGAGAGATTTCACTTCTGAATCCAATGCGTTATTGGTATTGGCCGTGACAATCCTGGCACAAGGTATACCGCGTTCTTCAAAGCCCCTGGCAAATATCTCACCGTATGATGGATCATTTTCGATGAGTATCCATTTGTCCGAGCGTTTACTTTTATTTTCCTTCGCAATACGAACGGGGCTTTGAACCCATTGCTGCTTGTATGCCTGGCTGGCATGCACCAGCTTGGCCTCATGTTCGCGTGTATCAGAACTGATTTTGCGGATTTGCAGTCCCTCAATTGAGCCAATGCTTGCCCCATCGAGATTGAAGAAAAGGATATTTCCTGTGAGCCTTGCGCCGTCGAACTCGTTTTTCTGAACATTCATACAGGCGAAAAAGTGCGTTCCGGCGCCACCTTGAAATCGATAGCGATGGATTGCGACAGGAACATAAAATGACTGCTCTCCTGTTGTCTCTTGCTGCCTTGGAAGTACAGCGCCAATCAATTGGAAGCAAGAATCAAGCAAGCCCGGATGCAAGATGTACTGCGCGGCTTCGTGTGCAAAGTCATCCGGGAGCGCAACTTCACCAATGGCCTCATTGTCCCGTTTCCAAATATTTCGCAGGCAGCGGAAACGTTTCCCATATCCTAAGCCGACTGCTTCAAGCGTATTGTAATAATCTTGCACCTGGACTGGTTCCGAGCATCGCTGACGATATTCCTCTAATACCCCATCTGATTGAGCGGGATTAGCACCATTAGAATGGATATTTCCTTCCGCATGAAGGACCCATTTCCCCTGTGCGGCATCCTCCAGGCTGAAGATTTGGAACTTTGCCGGATAGTCACCGTGTGCAGCAACAACGGTCTGCAGCATCTTTTCCTGCTTTTCCGAAATACTTAACAGGTTTACGATAGAAAGATCTTCTACTACGAAATCTTCTTCTTTCAGGATATGTTTCCCAACCGCCATACCCATTTCCAGGTAACCCGTACCTGGAAAGACGATTTTCCCGTTCAGCCGGTGGTCCTTTAAGAATGAAGGTTGCTCTGTGGTGAGTCTTGTTTCGATCACCGTCTCACTATACAACGGTGAAGATAGCCTGGTCCCAAGCAAAGGATGGATTAAATTGGTCATTGATGGCTGGCGGAATTGTTCTGTTGGCAGTGTTTCTTCTAACCAGTATCGTTCATATTGAAAAGGATATGTAGGCAGATCAACGCTTGCGGCAGGAGTATCCTGGAAAACGACAGTCCATTCTATACGAGCCCCCCGTACCCACAACGCGCCCAGGCTCTCCAGGGTTTGCTGTTCATCCCCGCGGCCTTTGCGCAGCGAGGTGAGCCATGTTAGCGATTCATCCTCTGCGGGCAGGCAGCGCTGCGCCATGCCGTTCAAGATTGGGTTGGGACCAATCTCAATAAAGATGCGGTAACCCATCTCATATAAGGCCTGGATGCCCTGGTTGAAGCGTACCGGCTGGCGAATGTGCCGGCGCCAGTATCCCGGATCGCAGACCAGATCGGTTTCGGGCTGGCCGGTAACGTTTGAAATAAGCGTGATGGAAGGAGCAGAAAACTGTACCGAACGTGCGGCTTCCTCGAAGGGATCCAGAATTGCATCCATCAGGTTCGAATGGAAAGCATGCGATACCTGCAGCATCCGGGCCTGGATGCCCTCTTGCTGCAAAGCATCCAGCACCGCCTGCACTGATGGCCCGCTGCCGGATATAACCGTGTTTTCTGGCCCATTGACCGCTGCGATAGACACTGGTTCCGGGCTGCCTGCCAGAAACGAGCTTACTCGCTCTTCGCTGGCAAAGACGGCGGCCATTTGCCCGCCCTCCGGAAGTGCGCTGATCAACCTGGCGCGCTCGGCGATCAAGCGGATGCCGTCTTCCAGGCTGAACACACCTGCCGCGCAGGCAGCGGCGTACTCGCCCACGCTGTGCCCCATCACTGCGTCGGGCTGGATACCCCATGACTTCCACAACTGGACCAGGGCATATTCCAGCGCAAACAGGGCTGGCTGGGTATAGCGAGTATTGTCCAGCAGGCCGCTTTCGCCATCTGCGCCGTAAATAACTGACAGAAGCGACGCCGGCAGGTGCGGCTGCAGCAGCGCATCGCATGCATCCAGGGCCTGGCGGAATACGGGCTGATGTTCGTAAAGCTGGCGGCCCATCTGCACCCACTGCGAGCCCTGCCCGGTAAACAAAAATGCAATCTTTCCCGGTCCACCGCGTTCGGCCTGGCCGGTGAAAACCGCTGCATCGTGCTGCCCGGAAGCGTGAGCAGCCAGGCTCTCGCGCAGCGCTTCAGGCGAGGCGCCTGTCACAGCCAGTCTATTGTTGAAAATTGACCGTCCGGCAAGCGCGGCCTGGCACGCCTGCCCAACGGAAGGCCCATCTATCCTTTGGAACCGGTCCGCGTAGCGCCCTGCCAGATCCTTAAGCGCGCCATCTGTTTTCGCGGAAAGCGCCAGCAGATAGGCTGCATGTGCTGCACCGGATGCGGCATGCGGCAGTTCTGGCGCTTCTTCCAGAATGATGTGCGCGTTGGTACCGCTGAAACCAAATGAGCTTATTCCCGCGATGCGCCCGCCTTCGGGTACGGTCCAGGGAGTTGGCTGGTCCGGGATTTCGACGGGAAAATTTGGCCAAGGGATGCGCGGGCTGCGCTCATGCAGGTGCAGGTGCGGCGGAAATTCCCGGTGTTGGAGAGCCAGAATCGTCTTAATCACCCCGGCCACACCTGAAGCTGATTCCAGGTGACCAATATTGGTTTTGACAGACCCAATCGTCAGCGGCTGGCTGGCAGAACGGCCTTCTCCCAGGGCGGCCCCTACTGCTTCGATCTCGATAGGGTCTCCTAGAGAGGTACCTGTGCCGTGCGTTTCAACGTAGCTCACCCGGGCGGGTGCAATCCCGGCGTCTTTCAAGGCCGCGCGGATTACGGCCTGCTGCGCGCGCCCGTTTGGCACCGTCAAACCGCTGCTACGCCCATCCTGATTGACTGCCGAGCCGCGGATGACCGCCTGGATATGGTCGCCGGTCTTGATTGCGTCCGAAAGACGTTTGAGCACCAACATACCGCAGCCCTCGCCGCGCACGAATCCATCCGCCCGGCTGTCGAAGGTCTTACAGCGTCCATCGGGGGCCATCATGCCCCACCCAGCAAAGCAGATGAAGGCTTCTGGAGTCAGGGTGGCGTTCACCCCACCGGCGACTGCCAGGTCGCATTCCTTACTGCGCAGGCTTTTGCAGGCCAGGTGGATTGCCACCAGTGAGGAAGAACAGGCGGTATCTACCGCAATCGATGGGCCGTGCAGGCCGAAGGTGTACGCTACGCGCCCGGGGATGGCATTCAGTGCGCTGCCGGTTGCGGCATACACATCCATTTGAGATGGATCCATTGAGCGGACCATGTGGGAATAATCGTTGGTGGTAACGCCAACAAATACCCCCGTCTGAGTGCCCAGAAGTTTATCCAGCGGGATGTTCGCCCGTTCGAATGCTTCCCAGGAGACTTCCAGCACCAGACGCTGCTGTGGATCCATGCTGTTGGCTTCGCGGGGCGAGATGCCAAAGAATTGTGGATCGAACTGGTCTATTCCACTGAGAAAACCCCCATACCAGGAGATCGGTTTACCCATCTGGAGATCAGCGTATTGGCTGATATCCCATCGCTCGGGAGGAACCACCTGTATGGCATCCACACCGTTATGCAGCAGTTTCCAATACGCATCCGGGGTATTGGCATCCCCAGGGAACCGGCATCCAATACCGATAATCGCGATCGGCTCGTGCTGGGAATGCTCCATGGCATCTAGCCGTGACTGCATCTCATCGAGAGCAATTAAGGCGTTTTTTAGTAATGCTTTTCGATCCAACGGTTCAGATTGGTTGGTCATAATTTCCTTTTCAGCCTCTCGCCCCCTCAGCGAGAACAGTAAGGTTGGCCCTTGGGTGGTTATATAAGAAGTTCATGAAGACTACCGCGGGAACCAGCACCATGAGAACCCCAACAACATCCAGAAAGCTGACTGGCGCTCGTTTCAGGAGGCTGTTAAAAAACAGGTACCAGATGGCCTGGCTGTAGAAGAATGGAGCGACTTGAGTGACCGGAGCCAGTTCAAGAGCACGGTCAAGGGCAAACAGGAGCGCAAGCCCCACCAGTCCAATCATCGCCATAACAGCAGCTGCTTTCCAGGTTAGCGGCGTCCAAAGCTGTGGAATCACGATCGATAGCGGAAGGAAGACGGCAAAGGCAGTATAGAACAAGCTGGTCAGCGTATTTTCCGCTGCCATATAGCGGGTTGCCAGAACATAGAGTATGAAACAGGCGGTCATGCCCAGTGCGAGCAGCACTTGCTGCCAACTGCCTGAATGGGCAGGACGTAGGATGAACAATGTGCCGGCCAGCCCCAGAAGGGCCGCTGCCCAAGCAGTGATGGAACCTTTCTCCCTGAACAAAAACACGGCTCCTGCCATTGCGGCCAATGGAGCCAGCCAGAAGATGCCCCAAACCGTATGCATATCCATACTGCCAACAGCCAGGATAAATGTGGCGGGCATTGCCAGCATCAACAGCCCGCGCAGGATCTGCCCTTTCCATCGGGGCGTTTTAACCATGCCTGACCGGCGGCGCGGTCCCCATACCGCCGCCAGGACCAACAGGTGGGTTGCATAACGCATCCAGACGACCTGATAAGGGGAATAACGAGCAGGCAGGAACATGCCGAGCGCTTCAACTATTGCCCAAAGCGCGCCGACAGTGCAGGCTAAGCCGGCTGCCAGCAAGGCCGGCCTGGCCTGGATCCATTCTCCTAAGCGCTCTAGACGCAAGAGCCTCATGCTCCCCCTTTTAATTTCTTTTGCAGCAGGTTCGCCAATTCATCTTCCGATAAATCGTCGAAGTCGTCCGCCTGCGTTTTCTCCGCCGCAGATGGCTCTGGTTCAGGCGCGGATGTTTCAGCAGTTGGAGTCTCTGCTGGGCGAATTCGCTCCAGTAGATACCCTGCCAGTTCGGCTACTGTTGGATAGTTGAACGTTAGTGTGGAGGGCAGTGACTGCCCCAGACTCTTTTCTAATCTCCCCTTGAGATCCACCGACATCAGCGAATCCAGGCCCATCTCAAACAACCCTTGTTGTTCATCGATTGTTTCAGGCCTGGTACTGCCGATTACGGCTGCCACGTGTTCTCGCACATGACGAACGATCATATTGTACTGCTTTTCAGGTGGAATTTCCTTAAGTAGCATAACCAAATCTGCATCGGCGGGTTTGGTGGTTATCTGTTGAGCCGGTTTACCGTGCGTGCGGCTGGTCAATCCCTCCATCAACGGCCTGCGGCGGCGCGCTTCATAGGCAGGGCGAAGCGTGTCCCAATCTACGGCAGCGATAACCACCTGGGCTTCGCCCTGCGCTGCCAGGTAGTTCCCTAACAGGTGCAGCGCCTGATCAGCCTGCATTTGCTCTAACCCGAACTGAGCAACGCGCTGTTGTTCGGCCTGAGAAGCGATGCGCATGGTATCCCAGGTTCCCCAGTTGATGGACAGAATGGGGAGCCCAGTGGACTTTCGATAAGAGGCAAAACTGTCTAAGAAGCTGTTAGCGGCAGCATAATGGCCCAACTGCTGCGAACCGAGAAGGGCGGTGGTAGAAGAGAACAGCACGAAAAAGTCTATATCGAGACCCTGGCTGAGCTTGTGCAGCAGCCAGGTGCCGCTGGCTTTGGGGCGCAGCATGTTGTACAGCATTTCGACCCCCATCTCTTCGATGGTGCTGCTGCTCAGGTCGGCAGCGGCATGCACGATGCCCCCTAGTTTCGGCAGGCTTGCTCCGAAGGATTGAAACAACTTTCCCATTGCATTTTCGTCAGCGGTGTCAGCAGCATATAGAATTACCTGTGCCCCAGCTTTCTCCAAGTCCTGGACTGCGGCTGCCCGGCGGGCAAGGTCGCTGTCTGGTTGGAATTGGCTCCATGCCTCACGCGGCGGTAAACCGCGGCGACCGGTCAGTACCAGGTGCCGTGCGCCTCGCTGTACCATCCATTGAGCAATTTTCACACCCAGCCCACCCAATCCGCCAGTGATCAGGTAAACCCGATCTTCTTTCAGCATCAACTCAGCGGATACGGGCGCTTGCCCGCGCACCAGCCGTGCGACGAAGCGCTCGCCCTTGCGGTAGGCTACCTGGTCTTCGCCGTCCGCAAAACGGATTTCATTTACTAGGTGTGCCATATTCTTTTTATTACTGCTATTGGGATCCAGGTCAATCATCCCTCCCCAAATTTCGGGGTGCTCCAGCGCCAGCGTACGGCCCAATCCCCAAAGCGCACTGGCAGGCAGGCCTTCCAGGGTCGGGGGGCCTCCGACAGCCTGCGCGTCGTACGTTGCCAACCACAGCGCAGGCCGGTTTCCCTGCGGCATAGCCAGCACCGCCTGGGTGATGTGTAGTAAGCGATCGCAGTCTGTTTCCACCTGTCTGGCAGGGGAGACGTTCTCGGTGGGGCTGAACAGGCCGATCACTGTGGTGATTGGCGGCCCGCCTTCGGCGGCGCGCATAAGCACATCAGCCACTGCCGCTGTAGATCCAGGGGCTACCTCCCATTGATCTTTTGTGATGTTTACAACCTGTTCATCATTGGACTGGCTTTGACCGATCAGGATGCAGCGCTGACCTTTGTGGCGCAGGGATTGAGCCAGCTCAGCGGCGTCGCTGCTGGTGGCGTTGTGGAAGACCAGCCAGCTCCCGGCTGTCTCCTGTGCGGTCTGGCTTACTTTCTCGTGAGCCTGGGCAATCAAAAGCACCTGGCCTGATAAACTGCCGCTTTCGCTGCCCGGCACGGATGCAGGCAGCGCCGCCGATTCCTGAAAGCCACATGCTTTGAACAGGTTCAGCCACCCGGATTGAGAGAGAACCGGGTGCTCAGGCCGCAGCTGGGTATCCTGGAATCGCCACCAGCCATCGGTCAGGCCAAAAGTCAGGTCCACCCAACTTGCTTTGCGGGCATTTTCCAACAGCAGTAGTTGACCGCCTGGAACCAGCATCTTTTGGATGTGCGCCAGGCTTTGCTGCAGGTCCGCTGTGGCATGCAGTACATTCGCTGCCAGGATGATGTCGAATGACTGTCCCGCCAGCCCTTGCTTTTGAGGATCTTTCTCGATATCAAGGATCTGGTATTGGATAAATGGATACTCCGTAAAGGCTTTTTGTGCCTTATCCAGGAATACGGGCGAGAGGTCGCTAAACACGTAATCGCAGCGTCCGGCGGGCAGCAGTGGCAGCACCTGGCGAGTGGTTGCCCCACTTCCAGCGCCGATTTCAAGGATGCGCAGCCTACCCTCGTCCGGAATGCGCTGGGCAACCGCCTCCGCGATGAGGTGGTTGAATGCCCGTGCATATGGAGATTGGCTGTACAGCGCTTCAGTGGCTTCCAGCGATCCGCCTGGGAAGAGCAGCGCCAGGGCATCCTGTTCCCCGGTCAAAACCTGGGCCAAGGCGCTTGCGCAGCGAGCCAGCAGGGTCGCTTCTGCCCGGTAAGCGGGGAATTCAACGATAATTTCTTCGATGGAAGAGGTTGCCGGAGCATGACCTATCACGTGCCAGCCATCGCCTTCCGCGGCCAGTACACCCTGATCGGATAAAATTTCCATCAGGCGCCTGGACAAGCGGGTATAGCGCGGCAGTACCTGACCCTTCTGAATGAACACATCGAGGGTAAAGGACTGTCCTTCCACGAGCGGGAAATCCATTCTCTCAAAAGCGCTGCTAATGGCGGCGGCGCAGTATGCATCGAAGATCGGTGAAAGGCGGGCATATCCCGCGTAATCGGGCTCTGCCTCGTAGCATGCTACGCTTTCCGCCAGTCTGGCGGCTACCTGCTTAGGCGCTGGCAGGTTATGCGGTATGCTGGTTAGCGGCAGCGGCTGCCACGCAACCTTATAAATCCAATTGGCGCTGGCCGGGTCGCTGTGCTTGTTAATCGAGCGCAGCAACGCCTCTCGCCCAGCCCGTTTCAGCGTCAGGCCGCTTGCTTCACCTACCAGATGACCATCGGAGTTGTACAATCGGCACGTAGCGGTGAAAATTTCCTGGCTGTTCTTCTGCGGTTCAAGAACCGTGTGGTTCCATAAAATTCCGCCGGGTTTTTGGAACAATTGGAAGCGCGCCATTCCAATCAGCAGATATGCCTGATCCAGGTCCGTCTGCGGTAGGGGCGCGCCCAACAGGTGGAAGCATGCGTCCAGGAAGGCCGGGTGGATGTGATAGTGACTGCTGTCGCTCACCAGGTCATCAGGCAGGGTGATTTTCCCCAGCGCCTCACCGTCCCGCCGCCAGATGTGCTCGATTCCCTGGAAGTTCGGGCCAAATTCCAATCCCAACTCGGCAAGACGCGGATAATAGTCGCTGCCCCGGATTTCTTCCACGCAGCGGGCGCGAACCTCGTCCGGCCGGAAGCCATGTCCACTGGATGGGTTGGGATTTGATGTCTGCTGCGCGATCTCGCCGGAGGCATGTTTGACCCATTCGTTTCGGTCATCGGCAAAACTGAAGACTTCAAAGGCAGCTCGTCCATTCTGCACTGGTTTAAGGACAAACTGTGCTGTGGTTTGACCCTCCTGCGGAAGAAGCAGCGCCGACTGTACAGACAAGTTCTCCAGCCGGTGTATGCCGGGTCCAAAAACTTGTTCCGCTGCCGTCAGTGCCATCTCGATATAGGCTGGGGACGGTAGGATAATCTCCCCGAATATACGGTGGTGCTGCAAGAAGGGTGGAAACTCCTGGCTGAGCTGCGTTTCATATACGGTATCTGCCAGCCCAGGCGAGCGGACCGGACGCTGCAGCAGCGGGTGGCTGTCTTTGGACAGGCTGATGCCAGCCCCTTGCCCGGCGTGGCCGGTTGGTGTGGCCCAGAAGCGCTGGCGCTGGAAGGGGTAGGTGGGCAGAGCCAGCCGCTGCCGTTTGTAAGGGAGGTCAAAACCCTGCCAATCCACGGGGATGCCCTGTTTCCATACGGCGCACAGGCTTTCCAGAATCTGCGCCCAATCTTCTTTCTTCTCACGCAAAGATGGAACCCAGAGCGCGCTGCTTTCTGTAAAGCAGCGCTGGCCCATGGAAACCAAAACCGGATGCGGGCCAATCTCAATAAAAATGGTGCGATTATTGTGCAGCGACTCGATCCCCTTGAAGAACTGAACCGGCTCGCGCAGGTGCCGCCGCCAATACCCGGCGTTCATAATCTCTGAACCTTCCACCTGACGCCCGAACAGGCAGGAGACATAATCGATTTGCGGACTGTGATAGGTGATGCTGGCTGCCGTGCGCTCGAACTCATCCAGGATTGGGTCGATCAGCGGCGAATGCCCGGCCTGCGAGATGGCCAGCCGGCGCGTTTTTACGCCGCGGCTGGTAAATTTTTCGATCGCTTCCTCAACACTGCGCACCCGTCCCGAGATAACAATATTCTGCGGACCGTTAATCCCCGCAATTGCGATGCCCTCCGGGATTCCGGCGAGAACTTCCTCGACTTCCTCTTTGGTGGCGAATACAGCGTGCATCGCTCCCGGTTCGGTGATCGAATCGAGCAGGCGTCCGCGTGCCGCGACTAGCTTGACTCCATCTTCCAGGCTGATAACACCGGTTACTACCGCCGCGGAATATTCTCCCAGGCTGTGCCCGAGGGTTGCATCCGGAGTGACGCCCCAAGATTTCCACAACTCGGCCAGCGCGATTTCAATGGCAAAGGTGGCTGCCTGGGTATATAACATGCGCTCAAGCAACGCTGTTGCGCCTGATTCTGGGTAGATGACCGACAGCAGAGGTTCGGGCAGATAAGGGCGGAACAGGTCATCGCACTTTTGCAGCGCGGCGCGGAACACCGGCTGGGTTTGGTAAAGTTGGTAACCCATGCCTGCCCACTGCGCCCCGCTGCCGGTGAAGAGAAAAACCACCTGCGGGCGCCGGTTTGGCACTTGAGCAGGCTTCCGTTCGCCGGTTTCCAGCGCACGAGCCGTTTCAGTGATCTGGCGGATGGCGTCTTCCCGGTTACTGACGACGAGCCCAACCCGATGCGAGAAACTTCCTCGTCCAGTATTTTGCGTATAGCAGACCGACTCGATGGGGACCTCTGGGTTATCTTGGAGATAATCTGTCAGCCGGGCTGCCAGGGCTTGCAGAGCAGTACTGCCTCGCGCTGATAGGGCCAATGGATGCAGCGGGCGTTCCTCATCATTCTTGACCATCGCCGGCTCTTCGGCGCGCTCCACGAGCATGTGCACATTAGTACCGCTGAACCCAAAGGAACTGATTCCGCCAATCCACCGGCCATTGGCAGACTGCCAATCGACCCCATCGGTAGGAACGGAAACTGGCAGCTGTTCCCAGGCTATATAAGGATTGAGCTTTTTTAAGTGCAGATGTGGCGGAATCCAACGGTGCTGCAATGAGAGAATGAGCTTGATCAACCCGGCTGCCCCAGCTGCAGATTCCAGGTGCCCGAGGTTTGTCTTGACAGAACCGACCATCAGAGGCTTTTCGCTGGTATGCCCTGGACCGAGCGCTTCACCGAGGGCCTGGATTTCAATGGGATCGCCCAGTGAAGTTCCGGTGCCGTGGGTCTCTACGTAACTGACATCGCCGGGGGTGAGCCCTGCTTCTTCCAGTGCTGCGCGAACGACCGATACCTGCGAAGGTCCGTTTGGCGCGGTCAGACCGTTACTGCGGCCATCCTGGTTAATCGCCGATCCGCGGATGACTGCCAGGATGCGATCTCCATCAGCGACCGCATCTGACAAACGTTTCAGGACAACCAGGCCGCATCCCTCCGATCGTACGAACCCATCTGCCGATGCATCGAACGCCTTGCACCGCCCATCTTTCGCCATCATCTTCGCCCGCGAAAGGGCGACTGATGTTTCGGGGGAGAGGATTGCATTGACGCCGCCGGCGATTGCCATTCGGCAGTCCCCCTTTTTTAAACTGATGTATGCCAGGTGTGTGGCAACCATGGAAGATGAGCAGGCGGTATCTACCGTCAGGCTGGGGCCTTGCAACCCGAGCAGGTAGGATACACGGCCAGAAATTACACTGTGCGCGTTCCCAGTCGACATATACATATCGCTGAACTGTGTGCCGGCATCGAGCAGCATGTGGTAGTAATCACCGTTGCACGCGCCCAGAAAAACCCCCGTTTTTGTACCGGTCAGCTTATCCGGTGCATAGCCAGCGTTTTCCAGCGCTTCCCAGGCAACTTCCAGCACCAGGCGCTGCTGCGGATCCATGGTCAGTGCTTCGCGCGGAGTGATCCCAAAAAACTGCGCATCGAAGGCATCAATATTTTCTACGAAGCCACCCCACCGGGTAGCGATCTTCCCTGGCTTATCCTCGTCCGGATCATAGTAAGCATCCACGTCCCATCGGGAAGCCGGAATTTCCTGAATAGCATCCACACCGTTCTGAAGAAGCTGCCAGTAGCTCTCTGCATCCGTTATGCCGCCCGGGAACCTGCAGCCAATCCCAATCACAGCGACTGCGTCTTTGCGGTTTTCTTCGATCGATTCCAACCGTGAATTCAGCTCGATGGCCAGGAGCGCCAGGCGCTGTGGTGAAAGTTTTTGGATGCGCTCAAAAAAGTCACTCATTGGATTTTCCCTTCATTTTTGCGGCAAGTATGCGGTTGACTTCTTCATCCGAAAGCTCTTCCAGGTTATCCAGCATATTGACTAATCCGGCGCTCGCCTGAGGTTCGGCATTGGCCTCTTCCGTAGGTGGGGCTGGCGGTTTGCTTTCTGTTTCGGTTGGTTGAACTGCTGCCAGCACCTCGCGCGCCAGGTAATCCGCTATGGCAGCGGTGGTAGGATAATTAAAGATCAATGTCGCGGGCAGCGTTTGTTTCATTGCCAGTCCTTCATCGAGCAGATTGCGCAGTTCCACCGCCATCAGCGAATCCAGTCCCATCTCATTGAGCGGTTTCTGATCGGGAATAGCCTGTTCATCATTCAGGCTGAGCACGCGGGCGGCGGTTTCGCGGACAAAATCGAGCAGCAGCGTGCGCTGTTTTGCGGGGGCCGCGCCGCGGATTTTTTCGATGCGCGTGGCCGCGGGTACGGCGGCTGCCTGGGCTGGCGCGCGGTGGGTTGTTTCAACTGGATGTTCACTGGCCATTTCTGCCAGAAACGGCTGGGGCAACCCGCCGCCAAAGGTGCGCAGGAAGGTAGGCCAGTGAATGGGGCTGGCGACAACCTGCGCCCGGCCGCTTTCCAGGATCTTCTCCATCAGCGAAAGGCCATCCTCTGGTGAAATAGCGCCCAGCCCCTGCAGTGCGGCGCGGGAACTGACGTTGCGTTCTGCCGCGATACCAACATCTTCCCAAACACCCCAGTTGATGCTGGCGGCGGGTAATCCCTGCGCCTGCCGGTGGAAGGCCAGCGCATCCATAAATGCATTGGCTGTGGAGTGGTTTGCCTGCCCGGGCGAGCCGAACACGGATGCGACTGAGGAATACATAACAAAGTAATCCAGCGGCAGATTGCGGGTCAAATCGTGCAGGTTCCAGGCACCCAGCGCCTTTGGCGCCAGCACCCGGGTGAACGTTTGCCAATCTTGCTGGATCAGCGCGTGATCGTCCAGAACACCCGCCGAGTGGAAGACTCCGCGCAGTTGCGGCATGTTTGCCTGGATCTCACTCACCAGTTTTTCGAGGCCTTCATGCTGGCTTACATCCACAGCGCGGATAACCACTTCGACCCCTTGCTCCTCCATCTGCCGGATGCTCTCCATTTCCTTCGGTGCAGGCTGGCTGCGGCCAGCCAGTACGATGTGCCGCGCTCCGTGGCGAACCAGCCACTGCGCGGTCAGCAAACCCAGGCCGCGCAGGCCGCCAGTGATGAGGTAGGTGGCATGGGGAGATATGCTCAGGTGAGAACCACCTGTTGCCATCTTAACCACAATCTTGCCGGTGTGCCGCGCCTGGGCCATAAAACGGAAAGCGGGGATGATTTCTTCCGAGCCGAAAACGCGCCTCGGGAGCAGGTTGAGTTCGCCTTCGTAGAACCGACGCAGAATGTCGAGCAGAATCCCACGGATCAGGGCCGGGTTCTCTCGCGCTTCCACGCTCCAATCCACCACATGATACCTGCGCCCTTCGCCAAGCAGGGCGATCTGTTCCTCGTTCAGGATGCCGCTTTTGCCAATTTCCAGGAAGCACCCTCCCTGCGCCAATACCCCCAGGCTGGCCGGGATAAAGTCACCCGCCAGTGAGTTGAGGATCACATCTACCCCACGCCCGTTGGTCTCATTGCGGATCGCCTCGGCAAAGTCAAGCGATCGTGAGTCATAAATGTGCTGGATGCCCTGTGCCTGTAGGAAAGCCCGCTTCTCTGGGCTTCCAGCGGTAGCGAATACCTCGGCCCCGGCTTGTTGGGCGAGTTGTACAGCCGCCGATCCCACACCGCCCGCGGCGGCGTGGATCAGCACCGATTGACCCTTGGACAGATTCGCCAGGTGCAGCAGGGTAAATGCCGCGGTGATAAAGGGGATCGGCAGCGAGGCGGCTTCCTCTGCGGTCAGATTGGATGGAGCGGGAAAGACCATATCGGCAGGGGCAATCACATAAGAAGCAAACGCGCCGCTTGCCAGGGCAATGACGGCATCGCCTACCTGCAGGTCCCTTACTTTGCTGCCCACCGCGCTGACAATTCCCGCGCATTCGCCTCCCAACGGGCCAGCATCGCCAGGATACATACCCAGGGTGTTGAGTACATCCTTAAAGTTCAACCCCACTGCCTGTACCTGTACTTCCACTTCGCCTGGACCAGGCGCGCGCCGGACCATAGGCTGATAGATTAAGTTATCGATCGAGCCGCGCCGGGTGACCGTAAGCTGTACGGCCTGCTCGCTGCGAGTAGATACGGCTCGACGGCTGCGCTTCAATCGAGCCACATAGCGTTTGCCCCCCCGCCAGGCGGCCTGGTTTTCATCACTCACCTGCCGGACTTCGCGCCATAAGATTTCCGCGCCCTCATCATCGGGTGATAGGTCGATGGTATTGCAGTGCAATTCCGGATGCTCCAGCCGAACAGTACGGGCCAGGCCCCATAGACCGGCCTGAAGCGGATTTCCGGTTTCATCGTTTACCTTTTCGGCCCCGCGCGTCACCAGCCAGAGAGACGGCAGAGGTGTTGATTCTCCACTGACCAATGCTTGTATCAGTGCCAGCGCGCTCCCACTGGTGAGTTCTTGTGATTTGAGCAGGTGGTCAGGCCCTTCGATCGTCTCGACTTCGGGCTGTTCCAGGCTCCATAGGTGCACAATACCCTGGCAGGGGGCGGCTTCTTTTAGCAGCCTCTGGTAATCTTCCAGGCGTAGCGGGTTTACCCGCCATTGATCGCCCGCCGCGGTCCGCTTGCCTCCCGGCTGAACTTGAATACATCGTGCTCCGCTCGCGCGGATCTGGCTTGCCAACTGGCTTCCGGCAGTGTCTTTTCCACTGAATACGATCCAGGCCCCGCTCTTTCGTTGCTCAGCCGTTGCGGATTGTACAGGTTTCTGTGCAACCAGTATGGCTTCATCCACCGGGCAGGTGTCACCAGGGTAAGCCGTTGCGTGCTCAAAACCAACCTCAGCCAGCACGTTCAGCCACTGGGCCCGGTTGAGCAGGGGGTAATCTTTACGCAGCTCGCGGTCCGAGAACAGCCACCAGCCCTCAGTCATGCCGAAGCTAAGGTCGATCCAGCGCTGGGGCGCCGTGACTTCCAGCATCACCAGCAGCCCGCCCGGAGCAAGCTTTTGCTCCAATCGCTGTACGCTGCGGCGGATATCGCTGGTCGCGTGGATCACATTGGCCGCGATGATTAAATCGAAGGTTTCGCCCTTCAGACCCTGCTCATCCGGTTCTTTTTCCAGGTCGAGCAGCATGGTGTGGAAGCCAGGTTTTCCAGCGAACTTTTCTTTCGCACGGGCCAGGAATAACGGCGAGACGTCGGTAAATAGATAATCCACGTGATCTTCCGGCAGGCTGGGCAGTACGAAAGATGTGGTGCCGCCGGTGCCCGCCCCTACTTCCAGAACGCGCAGCGTTCGCCCGGCGGGTAGTTGGGCGCATGCCTGGGTAACCAGGGTGCGGATCAGGCGATTGTACGCCTGGGCCGTGATGGATTTTTGATAGAGCGCTTCCGCGTCACTCAGATCGCTGCCAGGGAACAACAATTGCAGCGGGTCGCCGTGACCATCCAGAACCTCAGCCAGCCCGCGTCCGCATCGTTCCGTAAAGCGAAACTCCGCGGCGCAGTTTGGGTGAGCCTGTTTTAATGCCGCCAGTCGTTCGGTTGGGTCTACCGGTTGAAAGTCCTCCCGCACCATCCAGCCGCCGTCTTGCCGTTCCAGCAGCCCGTCCTCGGCCAGGATCGCCAGCAGCCGCCCGAACAGGTCCATCTGGCGGGAGGTAATCTTCAACTGCTCGGCCAGGGTCTGCTGACTGAACCTTTCGCCAGGCTGTGGCTGCCAGCCCAGGGCATCGAATGCGCACACAATATATTCCCGGCTGATTTGTTCCAGCACTGGCAGGACTTCCAGCCCGTATTCCAGAATGCCAGGATCGCTTTCGAAAGAAGGCTGCGCTTCGGGCATCTCGGGTATCCATGCAGTTTCCTGCCGGATAGATTCCGCGACGGGCGGCAGCGGCGCATCCTGCCACGCGATTTCATACAGCCAGTCTTCTAACCGGGACTGGGCCAGCCGCAGCAGCGCATTCTTCTCGGTTCGCTTCAAGCTGATTTCTACGATTTGCGCAACCACATCTCCCTGCTCGTTTAAGAAATGCAGGTCCGCGGTGACGGTTTCCCCCACTTTCGCAGAAGAGCCGCTGGGGTGCAGTCGCACGTGCGACCAGCAGGGTGTTTCGCCAGGCCGGAAAATTTCATACCGCGCAAGACTGAAGGGCAGGTAAGTACCGGCATCTTCCGGCAGGGCGGCGGCAATCACCTGCAAGTGCGCATCGAGCAGGGCCGGGTGGAGCCGGTAAAGACTGCCTTCTTCAACAGCGGTGGGCAGGATTCGCCCAATGGCTTCACCGTCTCGCCGCTTGATGGTTTCTACGCCTAACAGGCTGGGACCAAACGCCATCCCGCGCTCTATGAGCCGCTGCTGGTGTGCCTGCGCACTGATCTCGCTTGGGCAGCGGCTGAATATCTCGTTCACAGACATTGCCTTTGGGGCGGGGTCGCCCGGAACGATCCTGGCTGTCGCGTGCGTCTTCCACTCGTTTTCTTTCTCGTTGCGGCTGAAAATCTGCAGGCTGTAGGCCTCATCTCCATCCGGCGTGGCGATCATTTGTAAGGTGCGCGTTTCTTGATCACCTACAATCAATGCATCACTCAGTATCATCCCGGTGACGGCCACTCGATTTGTCCCGAGCAGGTTTTGACCGGCAGCGAAGGCTGCTTCCATGAACGCGGCACCTGGTAGCAGGGCGGTGCCATAGATGCGGTGATCGTTCAGGTAATCGATTTCGGCGCAGGACAGGTTGCTTTCGAAAATCACGTTCTTTGTGGCTGTGCGCAGAGGCTGCCCTATCAGCGGGTGCTGTTGGGCATCTGCCCGGGCCGCCCGGCCTGATGGTTTGGCGCTTTCTTTGGCCGACAGCCAGTAGCGATCACGCTGGAATGGATAATTGGGCAGTTGGATAATCCTGCTCGCTCGCCTGGAACCTTCTTCTAGATTTTCCCAGTTTACACTGTGCCCCAGGGTGTACAATTCGGCCA
The DNA here is from genome assembly GCA_964437595.1 of uncultured Anaerolineaceae bacterium. Taxonomy (GTDB): domain Bacteria; phylum Chloroflexota; class Anaerolineae; order Anaerolineales; family Anaerolineaceae; genus DSYU01. Next base: position 52,464 of record CAYTHO010000002.1, on the reverse strand, counting down.
GCGCGCTGTACATGAATTGAAGGTCGGTGTTCGCGGAGCCCGTGCTTGCCTTTAAGGAGGTGAGCCAGGTTATCTTTTCATCGGCTTTTGCCAGGCAGCGCTGGCCCAGGCCGGTGAGAGTGGGCGATGGGCCAATTTCGAGGAACAAGCGGTAACCCTGCTCGTATAGGCTCTCGATTCCCCGCTGGAACCGGACGGCTTCTCGGGTGTGCCTGCGCCAGTAAACCGCCCGTGCGGCGGTGCCGCCCGGCGCTGCTTCACCGCTGGTGTCAGAGATAAACGTGATGCGCGGAGAGGAGAACCGCACCGACGCGGCGGCCTGCTCTAGCTGGCCCAAGATGTGATCCATCCGGCTGGAATGGAAAGCGTGGGAGACTTTCAACGAACGCGACTGTATCCCATCGGCCTTCATTTCTTCGAGGACAGCCTTTACATCATCGATATCGCCCGAAATGACGGTATTATCCGGGGCGTTGTAGGTTGCAATAGATACCGTGTCACTGCGTGAGGCCAGGTATGGCAGTACCTGATCTTCTGGAGCGAATACGGCTGCCATGCCGCCGCCTTCTGGCAGTGAGCCCATTAACTGCCCGCGCCGGGCAATCAGGCGCAGGCCATCTTCCAGGCTGAAAATACCCGCGCTGCAGGCAGCTGCATATGCGCCGACGCTGTGGCCCAGCACCGCTCCGGGGAGAATGCCCCACGATTTCCACAGCTCGACCAGCGCCATTTCAATCGCAAATAACGCTGGCTGGGTATAAGTGGTCTGATTGAGCAGTGCGGCATCGCTTTCGTTTTCCGCGAAGATCAATGACAGCAGCGGGCGGTCGATCTGGTCTTTTAGCTGTTCCGCGCACCGGTCAAGCACAGCGCGGAATACTGGCTGGCTCGCATACAGGCCCTTCGCCATTCCCGCGTACTGCGCTCCCTGCCCGGTAAACAGGAAGGCGATCTTGGGCGGGTCCCCACCCGGCAGAACTCCACTAAAAATGTTCGCTCCAGCCTGGTCGTGCAGGTATGCATCCAGCCGGTTCCGAGCCTGTTCCAGGTCGCCAGCAATAATTGCCAGGCGGTGACTGAGATGCGACCTTCCGGTGTTGGCCGTGTAGCAGGCCTCTGCCAGGGAATTTTCCGGATTGGCAAGTTCCTGTTGGTAGCGTTCAGCCAGCGCCTTGAGGGCTTTTGCGTTCTTTGCGGAAATCGCCATCAGCCGGACAGGTTTTTCCTCTTCCATTGCTACTGGTTCCGAAACCGGCGCTTCTTCCAAGACCACATGTACGTTCGTCCCGCTGAAACCAAACGAACTGACCCCGGCGATGCGCGGGTGCCCTTCCGGTTCAGGCCAGGGCGTCAGTTGGCCTGGAACGTTGAACGGCAGGTTTTCCCAGGTAATCAGCGGGCTGGGCGTGTGGAAATGTAGGTTTTGCGGGATGGCGCCGTTCTGCAAGGTCAGCACCACTTTCATAACAGATGCTACCCCGGCTGCTGCTTCCAGGTGACCAAAGTTTGTTTTCACCGAGCCAATCCACAGCGTCTGTCCGCCTCGTTCTTTGCGGGTAAAGACGTTTCCTAGCGCCCGCACTTCAATCGGGTCGCCCAGCGAAGTGCCGGTACCGTGGGCTTCGATATAACCTACCTCCTCTGGTTCGACCCCGGCGTTTTCCAATGCACGCCGGATCACATTCTCCTGTGAAGGTCCATTGGGTACGGTCAGCCCGCTGCTCGCGCCATCCTGGCTGGCGGCGCTCCCGCGGATCACTGCCAGGATGCGGTCGCCATCAGCCTGGGCATCGGAGAGACGTTTCAGAATGAGGATTCCACATCCCTCCCCCCGGGCAAAGCCGTTGGCGTCCGCATCAAAAGTTTTGCAACGGCCTTCGGGGTCCAGCATGCCGTACTTTGTAAAGGCAATAAAGTTTTCTGGGCTCAGAATAAGGCTTACTCCGCCGGTCACGGCCATGCTCGTCTCGCCGCTGCGCAGGCTTTGCACCGCCAGGTGCAGGGCCGTCAGCGAGGATGAACAGGCGGTATCTACCGTGAGACTGGGCCCATTTAACCCGAGCACATACGATATACGCCCGGAAAGAATGCTGTGCGCAATCCCAGACGCATAATACCCATCGAGCAAGCGGTGATCCTCTTTCTTTACAAACAGGTACGCATAGTCGAAACTGGTCGCGCCGATGAATACCCCTGTACGCGAACCAGCCAGCCGGTCAGGGGCGATAGCCGCGTTTTCCAGCGCTTCCCAGGTCACCTCTAATAACAGGCGTTGCTGGGGGTCCATGCTGTTGGCTTCGCGGGGAGATATGCCAAAAAACTGCGGGTCAAATGCACCAACCGGCTCGCGTAGAAACCCTCCGCAGCGGGTGTTCATTTTGCCTGGGGCATGGTTGTCTGGGTCATAATAGTCATCGATATTCCAGCGATCCGCCGGGACTTCACTAATGGCATCCTCACCGTTGCGCAGCAGCTCCCAGTAAGCCTTGGGGCTGTCTGCCCCGCCCGGAAACCGGCAGGCCATTCCGATAATGGCAATGGGCTGCGTGACCTGCGCTTCGAGGCGATCGAGGCGCGCCTGGGTTTCTTCTAGCGCGAGATAAGCGCGTTTTAGCGGCGAAAGTTGGGAGGAATCGGGAGCGTTGGTCATTGGTTCCTTTTGGTCAGTCCGTTGTACATTCCAATAATTGCCGGGGGTCGGTTCGGTCCACCGCGGCTATCGACGGCCTTTACGCTGATTGAGTTTTTGCATGAGCAGTGCCTCAACCTCATCATCGGTCAGGTCGGCCACCTGGGCTTGCCGTGCGGATGCGGAGGTTTCTCCAGTTTGCTGCGCCGCAGGCGCTTCAGCCGGGTTTGCCTCGGGTGCACCTGCCCCGGTCTGACTCGTGGATTTCAGTAATTCATCCAGCAGGTAGGTCGCCAGGGCCAGGATGGTAGGATAATCGAAGGCCAGGGTGGCAGAAAGCGCATTTTCGCCCAGCCCCAGGCCGCGGGTTAGTTGAGAGCGAAGCTCCAGCGCCATCAGCGAGTCAAGCCCGAGATCCATCAGGCGCTGACCGCGGTCCAGCGCCTGTTCCGACTCCAGACGCAGAACCCGTTTTAAGCTCTTTCGAACGAAAGCCAACAGCATATCCAGCCGGTCGCCAGGATTTGCTTCTTGCAGTTGGGTTACCCACTGCGCAGTTACAGTCACCTTGTCTTCCATTCTGGGCGCGTCTGTTCTGGCTGTAGGTGCAAACATCTCGTCATCTACCCTGGCTCCGGCCTCATCATATGGGGCCTGCGCTACGATAACATGCTGGCCGAGTACTTCCGGCGGTGTGCCGCGTTTTGGCCATGCCTCTGCCTGGATGAAGCCGCATTCCTTCAGTAGATCCAACCAGGTATCCTCGGCGATCAATGGGCTGGAAGACCGCAGATCATCGCTGAAACTTTGCCAGCCCTCAATTAGCCCGGTGGTGATATCAAACCAGGATAGGTGCGTGGTGACTTCATTGGCGATCAGCAGTCCGCCAGGCGCCAGCAGTTCCAGCGTATGATACAGGGCCTGCCGCAGTGATGGAATTGCATGCAGTACGTTGGTAGCGATGACCAGATCGAAGCTGTGTGGCGGAAAGCCTTGCTCGGCAGGGCTTTTTTCGATATCCAGCCGTTGGTACTGGACAAATGGATATTCGCTGAACTTTTCTGCCGCGCGGCTCAAAAATAAGTCCGATATATCCGTAAACGCATAGGTCGCCTGTTCTGGTGGCAGCACAGGCAGTACGTGGCTGGTAGTTGCTCCGGTGCCGGCTCCCAGTTCCAGCACGCGGATTTTCTTGGCGGTTGCATTCTGCAGCGATTGCACGGACGATTCCGCCACTGCTCCTACCAGGATCCCATAGTATCGAGAAAGCGCCCAGTTTTGGTACAGGTCTTCAGCAAGCTGCCCGGAACCGCCCGGGAAGAGCGTGTCTAACGCGCTGATTTTACCAGTTAGCACCCCGGGCAACCGCTCGCTGCAGCGCTGAATATATTCCATCACCATTGGAGAATCGACCATCTGCGCGTTAGCCTCGTTGGTAAGTGCAGTCAGGTCAGGAACCGTCAGTGCCTGCGGGGCCTGGTAGATATCCCCATTCTTCTGCAGCAAACCGATTCCGGTCAGCTTTTCCAACCAGCGTGTGATCAGATGATCGTATGTTGGTTGAATTCCTGCCCGGGCAAGTAGATCACCTACCGTCCAGGCTTCGTTGCTTTGGCAGAAAATTCCCAATTTCGTCAGGGCCTGGATCATGTAACCGGCAGTCAGCCGATCGAGGATTTCCCACCGCGCGGCGTAGGTAGGCAGGTTGAGATCGAATGGCCCTTGCTGGCTCTGCCGCCGAGCGGCTGCCGCCGCCGCTTGCCATGTAGATGGTTGTGACTTCGCGCCAGCAGGTGTTTGGGTCGATCTGGTCCAAAAGCGGTTGCGCTGGAAGGGATAGGTTGGCAGCACTACCTTACGGCGCGGGTATGGATGATCGAAGGCTGCCCAATCCACCTTACCGCCGGCCAGCCAATAATTGGAAAGGTTCTCCAGCATCTGTTCCCAATCGCTGCGATTTTCTCGCAAGGAAGACAGCCAGGTAACATCACTTTCGGTTACAAAACGCTGTGCCATGGAAATAAGTACCGGGTTCGGGCCAATTTCCAGGAAAACGCCCTGGTGATGCTGGCGCAACGCCTGCATCGCCTTGACGAACTGCACCGGCTGGCGCAGGTGACGGCGCCAGTAGTCCGCGCGGGTAATCTCGGCGGGGTCGGCCAGGCTGCCGGTGAGGGTGGAGACCAGGTTAATCGCTGGTTTCTTAAAATGGACTGTTTCTGCCAGCGCTTGAAATCCGTCCAGAGCCGGCTCAATGAGCGGCGAATGTGCCGCCTGCCCAATTGCCAGCCGGCGGGTCTTGACTCCCTGTTCCTCAAACTGCCGAACAACTGCCTCTACCGCATCGCTTTCTCCGGAGATGACCGTATTTGTTGGGGCGTTCAGCACGGCGATGGATACCCGTCCAGGCATGCTGGCAATGACTCCTGCCACCTGTTCTTCTGGAGCAAAAATAGCCACCATATGCCCCTGCTTGGGGATCGATTGTAAAATCTCTCCGCGCCCGCATACCAGTTTTAGCGCATCTTCCAGGGAGAAGATCCCTGCCAGGCAGGCTGCCGCATACTCCCCGGCGCTGTGACCCATAACGAAAGTAGGCTCCACGCCCCAGGACTTCCAAAGTTCAGCCAGCGCCATTTGCAGGGAGAACAGCGCTGGCTGCGCAACGCGCATATCTGCCAGCCCGTTTCCATTTGAACCAGCCGGTGGGTAAAGCATGGGTACAAGCTGCTGCCCCAGGATGCTCTGTAACGCCGCATCGCATCGTTCTATCACCTCGCGAAAAACCGGCTGGCTTTCGTATAAAGCCTGGCCCATCCGCGCGTAAGTTGAGCCGTGCCCTGTGAACAGGAAGGTCACTTCTGGCATGGTCGAGGAAGGCGTGCGACCCTGGTAAATACCCTCCGCTTCTTCTCCGGATTGAAAGGCGTGCAGTTTCCGAATGGCTTCTTCGTTATCTTTCGCGACCATGGCCAAACGCTGGTTCAACTGCGAACGCCCGGTATTGGCGCTGTAGCAAATATCTTCGAACCGTTCGGTTGTGGCTGCCAGATGCGCTTCGTACTGCCCGGCAAGGGCGCGCACTGCTGGCTCACCGCGCCCGGAAAGCGCCAGCAGGTGCAGTGGGCGGGAGGGGGCATCTGCTGCCACGCCGATCGTATCCATTCGTTCCGGCGCTTCCTCCAGGATAATATGCGCATTTGTGCCGCTCAGTCCAAACGAACTGACCCCTGCCAGCCGCCTGATTTCATCCATGGCCGGCCAGGGCATGTTCTCTACTGGTATTACCAACGGCGCGTCACCCAGTTCGATGTGCGGGTTGAGGGTAGTAAAGTGCAGGTTGGGCGGAATCTGCTGGTGTTGCAGCGAAAGCACAGCTTTGATCACCCCTGCGATGCCTGCCGCCGCTTCCAGGTGCCCAACGTTTGTCTTCACCGCGCCAAGTACCAGCGGGCGGTCTGCGGGCCGGTTCTGGCAGAATGCCTCCAGTACGGCCCCCACCTCGATGGGGTCACCCAGTGAAGTTCCGGTGCCGTGTGTTTCAACGTAGCGAATATCGTGCGGGCTCACCCCCGCGTTTGCCAGCGCGCTTTGAATAACTGCTACCTGAGCAGGACCATTGGGCGCGGTAAGCCCTCCGCTGCGACCGTCGTGGTTGATAGCTGTGCCGCGAATCACTGCCAGGATGGGGTCCCCGGCGGAGAGCGCGTCACTCAGCCGCTTCAACACCACCATTCCACATCCTTCACCGCGCACGTAGCCATCCGCAGCCGCATCGAAAGTCTTGCAGCGACCATCTGGGGCCATCATGTTGGCTTGCGAAAAATTGATCGTTAATTCGGGCAGCAGGATAAGGTTTACTCCGCCTGCCAGTGCCAGGTCCGATTCGCCGTCGCGCAGGCTTTTGCAAGCCAGGTGCAGCGCAACCAGCGACGAGGAGCATGCCGTATCAATCGCAACGTTTGGACCGCGCAGACCCAATGTATAGGATAGCCTTCCACCGGCCACGCTCAATGCGTTGCCAGTGCTCACATAGGCATCAATATTTTGAACATCATTGAGTAGCATGCGGTAGTAGTCGCTGTTGCTGATTCCCAAAAAGACTCCCGTGCGGCTGCCAAAGAGCTGTTCTGGTGACTGACCAGCACGTTCCAATGCCTCCCAGGTGGTTTCCAGCAGAAGCCGTTGCTGCGGGTCCATGCTGCTGGCTTCGCGCGGCGAAATCCCAAAAAAATGAGGATCAAACTGGTCGATTTCTCGCAAAAATCCGCCCCATCTACAGTTCATTTTACCGGGCGTTTGTGCCTCGGCGCTGTAGTAGGTATCCAGGTCCCAACGCTCCGGCGGCACCTCTTCAATAGCGTCAACGCCGTTGGTCAACATCTGCCAGAATGCCTCTGGGCTGTTGGCGCCGGGGAAACGCAAGCCAATGCCGGTAATTGCCACGGGTTCTACCCGGCGTGATTCCACTTCTGAAAGCCGTGCATTCAGGCGGCGTATTTCAAGTAGGGCTTGCTTGATTGGTGATAGCTCGCTGTTTTGAGAGGCGGTTTCGGGCATGGCATTGTCCTTCAATACAATGGTTTAGATCAGCCGGATATTTCTACGGTTAATGTTTCTTCAACCGGGCCAGCTCGGCCAGCAGCTCAGCTTCGGCTTCTTCATCGGTAAGCTGCTGTACTTCCTGGACGGATGCTTGCTCTCCGCGAGCCGGTGAATCAGAGGCTCTTTCTGAGGTGGGGCTCTCTGCTGTCGATTCGCCGCTATGCAAACTGGGTAACACCTGCAGCAGGTAGCCAGCGAGTGCTTCACTGGTGGGGTAGTCAAACAGCAGTGTGGCAGGCAGCGATTTTCCCAGTGCTACAGTAAGCGCGTTACGCATTTCAACAGCCATCAATGAATCCAGTCCGAGCGTGTTCAAAGGCTGGCGCGGATCGATCATCTGATCGGGCGGCAGACCAACTAACCGTATCACCTCCTGGCGGATATGCTGGATAATGGCTCCCCGCCGCTGGACAGCCGGAGTTTCTTCCAGTAAACGCAGCAAAGCCGGTTTGGAGATCCTGGTATCTTTCGCCGGTGCCTTTGCCGAGGTTTTGGGGCTCCTGCTCTGTATATCCTTAAAGAAATACCGCCCTGCGGCATGGGTTTCTCGCAGGTAAACGGGCCAATCGACTGGTAGGATTAAAACCTCATTCGTTGGCAAGCGCATGGCTTCATCCAGCGCATCCACACCGGCCTGCGGTTGGATCGGCTGCAGACCGCGCCGCAGCATAGCCTGCTCGCCCGCCGGGTCTAACCGTGCTGTCATCCCGGTGTGATTCCACATGCCCCAGTCGATGCATAAACCGGGGAGCCCTTCTGCGCGGCGGGCATCGGCCAGCGCTCCCAGGAAGGCATTGGCCGCGGCATAGTTACTCTGTCCCGGTGATCCCAGTGGGCCGCCGATAGCAGAAAACAGTATGAAGTGATCCAGTGAAAGGTGCCGGGTTAGCTGGTGCAGATTCCACGCGCCTGTGGCTTTGCCTGCCAGCACGGTCCGGTAGTTCTCCCAATTTTGCTTGAGAACAACGCCATCCTGCACCACGCCTGCCGCGTGGATCACTCCGCACAGCGGCGGCTGGCTGGCCTGTATATTGGTGAACACGCGGGCCATATCTTCCATGGAGGCTGTGTCTGCCCGGTAAATGCTGACCTGCGTGCCGGCTGCCTCGAGCTGCTGGCAAATTTCCTTGGCATTGGGATGATCATTGCCGCTGCGGCTGACCAGCGCCAGATGTTTCGCGCCATTTTCTGCCATCCAGAGCAGAACCAATCGGCCAATTCCACCCATGCCCCCGGTAACCAGGTAGGTTCCATTCGAACGGAAAGTGACAGCCCTGGCTAATGATCGCTCTGCTTCCAACGCTGGTAGGGTGAACACGATCTTGCCGATGTGCCGCGCCCGCGCCATAAACCGCAGTGCATCCACGGCCCGTTCGATCGGGAAGACTCGCCTGGGCAGTGGCCGCAGCTCGCCGGTCTCGATCCATTTGAGAATATCTTTCATCATTTGCTGCACCAGCATTGGGTCGCTGGTGTAGAGTTCCCCAAGGTAGACCGGATGGTAGGTCATATCTGGGCGCGTTCTGGCAGCCTGTTCTTTGGTAAGAATGCCAGTTTTCCCAATTTCGAGGAAACACCCGCCATGGGCAAGCACCGAGAGGCTGGCTGGGATAAAATCACCCGCCAGCGAATTGAGGATAACATCTACCCCACGCCCGCCAGTATCCTTGCGGATCGCTTCCGCGAAATCGAGCGTGCGTGAGTCGTAGATATGCCTTACGCCCTGCGCCTGAAGAAAGGCGCGCTTTTCTGGGCTGCCAGCGGTGGCAAATACATCGGCCCCTGCGCGCTGCGCCAGCTGAACGGCTGCCAATCCCACACCACCTGCGGCGGCATGGATAAGAACCGACTGCCCCTTGGAAAGTTTTGCCAGGTGCAGCAGGCTGTATGCGGCTGTCAGGAATGGAATCGGCAGAGAAGCGGCTTCCTCTGCGGATAAGCCAGGGGGCATGGGGAAGACCAGGCTGGCTGGGGTGGTCACATAGCTAGCAAACGAGCCAGCAGCCAGGGCAATGACGGCGTCACCCACTTGCATGCCGTTTACTCCGCTGCCCACCGCGCTGATCACCCCCGCGCATTCGTCTCCCAACTGGATTTCGTTTTGGGGTCCCTCGACGGGATAGCGGCCAAGCGTTTTCAGTACATCACGGAAATTCAATCCGGCGGCATGTACTTGAATTTCCACCTCTCCCGAGCCAGGCAGCGGCCGTGGAATCCGCTGCAGCGACACCGCTTCGAACTGGCCCGGTGTGCTTACAGTAAGCTTGACGGGTTGTTCCGCGCCGGCCTGCGGTCGGTTTTCAATCACTCGTAGCTGCGCAGCCAGGCGACCCTGGTTCTGGTAAGCCACCCTGTCCATTTTTCCTTCTCCGGTGGCGGCCAACAGCAGCTCTGTGAAAATTGCCTGCGCCTGATCGTTATTCATCCCTAATGGGTCCAGGTCTATGCAGAAGCAGGATAGTTCTGGATGTTCCATGATAAGGGTATTCGCCAGTCCCCACAGTGTGATCGCGCTCGGGTTGCTCACGGAGCGCCCGGCGGGTTGTGCTCCGGCAGTCACCAGCCACAGCGCCGGTGGGTCCTGCGTCCATGTGTTAAGAATGGCCTGGCTGAGGTACAAAGAACGTTTGAGGGATTGAAAATCAATATCTACGACACCCCTCATATCATTGGAAGCCAGGCCCCAAAGATGGATGATTCCTTTGACAGAATCTTCTTTCTCCAATTCCTGGAACAGCACCCGGTAATCTTCTGCCTGGTCCGGATTGATTTCCACGTGCCCGTCTGGCAGCATCCGATAGTGCTCTCCCGCGCAAACGACCAGTACATCACCGCCTGCTGTGCGGATTTTTTCCACCAGTGCACTGGTGAGGCGATCCTGCTCGGAAAGGGTTTCTCCAAAGATAATCCAGCGGCCTGAAAGCTCCGCCGGGCTGTCAACACTCACGACGGCAGGCTCCCATTGGAGCTGATAAAACCAGCCCTTGCCTTTCGGTTCCACGCTTTGTGGGGCCTGACGATCAAAGATACGGCGCATCGTCTCCGTGCTGACACGCTTTAGGGTGACGCCATTAAACACTATCAGAGTCTTTCCCAGGTCATCCATTACGCGCACATTGCAGGTGTAACTTTCGTCCGCGGAATTCCCGTGCAGTTCTATCTGAACGTGACTCCACATTTTCTGGGGCAGTTGGGACTCAACGTGCAGTGCTTCGATACCGAGTGGAAGGTAGCAGTCACTTCTGGCAGCGGCAGGCAGCGCGGCTGCTAACGGCTGCAGCACAGCGTCCAACAACGCCGGGTGGATGATATATGCATTTGATTCAGATTGAAGCGCCTCTGGCAGGTGAATTTCTGCCAGCGCCTCGCATTCCACTTTTGAACCTGGCTTATCGTCCGCCAGCCAGATTTTCTGGATCCCCTGGAATGCGGGACCAAAAGTAACTCCATGAGCATCCGCGTAAAATGCTTTCCCGTCAATTGCCTGCGTGCAGCGCTGGCGAATCGATTCCAGTGCTTCTTCATCAGAGGAATCCTGAATTTCCAGCAAACTATCATATTGGCCGGATGCATGGCGCAGCCATTTACCGTCTGGAGTCTTCGAGTAAATATGAACGGCCCCACCAGCCTTTTCATCCGGTTCCAAATGAAGCTGTATGGAGCGTTGGTGGCTGGGCTGAAGGATCATGGCTTCATCAAAGTGCACTTCCGCCAGGCGAATCCGTCCTCCTAGGGCCCGGTCCGTTACTGCTTGCAGCATCATTTCCAGCATAGCCGCGGCTGGCAGGACGGGCTGCCCGAATACCTGGTGATCCTCCAGGAAAGCGGGCCGATTGCCAGATATGTTCTGCTGGTACAGCACGCCCGAGAAGACCGGCGATTCGACGGGCCTGCCGAGCAGCGGATGCCCTGGGGCCATGCCTTCCTGATCCGCAGGTAACGCCGGTTTTTCTTCAATCCAGCAGCGCTTGCGCTGCCAGGCATACGGCGGCAGGGAGACCACCTTCCCTCGCCGTGGATAGAATGCCTCCCATCGCACGAGTGCGCCCGCATGGTATAGTCGGCCCAGGCCGGTTAGCAGCGTTTCATCTTCGGGCTGGTTCCGCCGCAAGGATGAGGCTGTCAGGCAGCTTCCCTCGCTGTCAAAGGTCGCAAGGCATTGCTCAATCATCGGCGTTAGCGCCGGGTGCGGGCCAATTTCTAGAAAAACCCCTACACCCTGCTCAACCAGGTGCTGCACCGAATCTGCAAAGCGCACGGTCTGGCGGATATTCCGCCCCCAGTATTCCGCGTTCAATTCCGTACCGGGTATGGGTTCCCCTGTGACGGTGGAAACAAAGCTCACCTGTTCAGGTCGTGAAGTTAGCTTTCCGAGAGTGTTAACCAATTCATGCGCATAAGGCGCCATCTGTGGGCTGTGAAAGGCATAATTGACCCGCAGCGCGCGAGCACTCGCGCCGGCTGCTGCCAGTTCTGACAGGATCGCATCTACTGCGTCCACCGCTCCCGAGATAACCGTTGCCCGGGGGCTGTTCATCGCTGCAATCGAAACCTGGTCAGTGTGGGGTGCGACAAAGGGCGCCACCTCAGCAGCAGACAGGTCAATCGAAACCATTTTGCCCTTACCGGTAGCCTCCTGCATCAGCCGACCGCGGTGATAAACAAGGAATATGGCATCTTCGAGGTTGAGGATCCCGGCAGAACATGCCGCAGCAATCTCGCCCAGGCTGTGCCCAAGAACGGCGGACGGTGTAATGCCCCAGGAGCGCCACAGTGCATCCAGCGCCATTTGCACAGCAAAAATCGCTAGTTGGGCTATGGCTGTCTGATCGACTTCGCTTTCACCTTCAGGCGCCGCCAGCTTTTCGATCAAAGACCATCCCGCGAGCGGTTTCAATAGTGTGTCGCAGCGCTCAATGATCTCTCGGAAAACCGTTTCCTGGTTAAGCAAGCTGAAACCCATCCGAGCCCACTGCGTGCCCTGTCCTGAAAAAACAAAGGCCACTTTCGGTGCTTCTTCTTCTACTTTGTGGAGACGCACCGAATCGAGCCATGCCGGGTCTTGTATCAGCACCAAAAGCCGCTCGGCCATCTGTTCGTGTGTCTTGCCAGATATGCCTAACCGGTATTCATAGTGCGAACGGCGCAGGGAGGCTGTGTAGCAGACGTCAACCAGCCGGGTAGCCGCGCCCGGACCTTTTAAGAATTCTATGTAGGCTTGCGCCTGGTCGGCAAGGGCCTGTGGGCTGCGGGCTGAGATAGGCAGCAGGGAAGCCCAGCTGCTTTTATCCTCGGCAATTGGTTCGCTGGTTTCATTTACTACTACCGGCGCCGAGCCGAGGATGATATGTGCGTTGGTTCCGCCTACACCAAAGGAACTAACTCCGGCGTACCGGGAACGGTCGCCCTCTGGCCAGGGAACCGTTTCCGTAGGGATTATCAGCGGCGTGCCGTCCAGGTTGATTTCTGGATTCAACCGGTGAAAGTTCGGTTGAGGCGCGATCGCGCCGTGGTAGAGGCACAACGTTGCTTTGATGATCCCGGCAATCCCTGCGGCTGCTTCCAGGTGACCAATGTTGGCTTTGACTGCCGTCAGGTAGCAGCGGTGATCTGGAGATTGTTTTGGCCCCAGAGCCTGCGCGATTGCCTCGACTTCCAGCGGATCGCCCAGATGCGTGCCGGTTCCGTGTGCTTCGATCATGCCAAGCTGCTCTGGGCGCAGCCCGGCGTTGCGCAGCGCGCGGCGGATTAAGGCCTGTTGGGCTACGCCGTTGGGCGCGGTCAGTACTGTCGATCTACCGTCCTGGTTCACGGCGCTGCCACGGATCACTGCGTAAATCCGATCACCAGAGGCAAGCGCGTCAGAAAGCCGTTTTAGTACGATAACGCCACAGCCTTCGCTTCGAATGAATCCATCCGCATCGGCATCAAACGTATGGCATTCACCAGTGGGCGACATGAAGCCAACTTTTGTCAGTGCTACATTCGTTGGAGGTGTCAGAATAGCGTTGGTACCACCAGCCAGGCAGACATCGCACTCGCGGGTACGGAGCGATTGACAGGCCAGATGCACAGCAACCAGGGAAGAGGAACAGGCTGAATCGATTGCCATACTTGGCCCATGCAGATCAAGCAGATAGGAAAGCCTGTTAGCGGATATGCAGTGCAGTGTTCCCGTCAGCGTGCGTAAATCAATATCCTCAATCCTGGAATATATCAGGCGTGAGTAATCGTTATGGTAACTTGCGAGGAAGAAACCCGTGTCGCTTCCAGCAACAACCTGGTCGGCCAGCCCGGCATCATCGAGCGCCTCATACGTGACTTCAAGAACAAAGCGCTGTTGAGGATCCATTTGCGCGGCTTCACGTTCAGTAATCCCAAAAAAGGCCGGATCGAACTGGTCCACCTGCCGCAGGAAACCAGCCTGGCGAAAATTCATTTTTCCTGGCGCGGCAAAGTCGGGATCATAAAACTGTTCGGGGTCCCAACGATCTGGTGGAATCATGGACATGGCGGTGCGCTTTTCGATCAGCATTTGCCAGAAGGTATCCGGATGGTCCGCGCCAGGAAAGCGCAGGCCCAGACCGGTAATGGCAATGGGCTCAGCGTTGAGAATATCCTCTACCTGCCCGTAGGTTTGGCGGGCAAGCAGGGCTAGTTTGGTTGTTGAGAGATTGGCAATGCGTTCACTGCGACTTGTCATTTCATATTCCTCGGATTACTCATTTAACAAGGTATCTTGCGCGCTTTCATCCGATAACCCTTCAATTCCAGATAGCAAGTCATCGACCAACGTTTCAAATGTGTCCAATGTTGGCTGGGGATTGTCTGGTGTCACGGCTGCAACGGAAACGGCTGGTTTTTCTGCTTCAAGTGGAACATCGATGCGCCCAGCAATAAATGGCGCCATCTGCATTAAAGTTGGATAGCTCCAGACAAATGTTGCCGAGAGGCTGATGCCTAAAGCACTTTCCAATTGGCCGCGCAGTTCAATCGCCATCAGCGAATCTAGCCCAAGCGGTCCGAGGGGTTTTGTCAACGGAATACGGGAAGGGGGCATTTTTAATACTTGAGAAACTTGCCCCTGAAGATACGTTGCCAGGTGCATCGTGCGCTGTTCGGTGGGAAGAGCTAGCAGCGTTTCACGCAGGCTGGCTCCCGTTTTGGCTTGTTCATCAACATCCGATGTTTCAACAGTATCGCTGCTGGCAAGCAGCGCCTTTAATAAATCTATGTGATGCTTTGAAAGGCGGGTGGTTCGCACTTGTTCCCACCTGGCGCCCATCACAGCTATTTGAGTGGGGGCGTTCGCCAGGATCTTTGCCAGGGCATCAATGCCCTGGGTGGCATTGAATGCTGAAAAGCCTTGTTTTTCCATGGAGTGCTGGGTCTGTAGTGATCCACTCGAACGGGCCAGACCGATATCATTCCAAAACCCCCAGTTGACGCTGGTGGCAGGCAGGCCGGAACCACGGCGGTAACTGGCTAACCCATCTAAAAAGGCGTTTGCCGTGGCATAATTTCCCTGCCCGGTAGGGCCAAAAAGAGAGCCAATCGAAGAGAACAGGATGAATAGTTCTAGATCGGGTAGCAGTTGTTGCAGCAGCCAGCCGCCGCGCACCTTAGGCCGTACGACAGCATCCCAATCTTCTTGGTTCATCTGCGTCACCAGCTTGTCGCGTACAACGCCTGCCGTGTGTAGCACGCCCCTGATTGCTGGCCAGCCTTCATTTTTATATTCTTCAAGCCAGTTGCGCAGGGCTGTTTCGTCTCCTACATCCATGGCGGCCAGATGGACAAAAGCCCCTTGTGATTCTAACTGCCGCACTTCGCTCACCCTTTTATAAAACGGGTGATCCTGTTTCAGCGCCATCCAACTGTCCCGTGGGGGGAGTGGGGTGCGATTCATCAGAATGAGCTGCCGTGCTCCCTGCTGTATCAGCCAGCGCGCAACTTCTAATCCGATGCCTCCCATTCCGCCAGTGATCAGGTAGGATACATCGGAGCGGAAATGGTAAGGAGCGGACGAATCACTCTGCGGAAACGAGCGCACCAGCCTTAAAGCTAACCGCCTTTCACCATCATACGCAAGCTGCGTTTCTTCAGGGTCCATTATCTCTCGCGCAAGCTGCGCTGCGGCTGTATTGGTGTCTGTGTTAGGGTCCAGGTCAATTAACCCGCCCCACAAGTCAGGATGTTCTTCGGCAATCACGCGGCCTAATCCCCACAATCCAGTTTGCATCAGTGCAGTTGGATGGGCTTCTTTACGAGCCAGCTGCGCGCCGCGGGTGACAAGCCACATGCGCGGGGGCTGAGGCATGGATGTTTCACTGATGGCTCGGACCACTTCAACAGCGTTTAGGCACACATGGGTTATCTCGGATTCAACTTCATTTACACTGCTCTCCGGTGTAGGTTCTGTTTGGTCCAGGCTCCATAAATATATAATCCCGCGTAGTTGATTGTTTAATTGCTGAATTGCTTGACGGATGCCGGCTGCAGACAGCGCTTCGCCTGGGTTGGCATAGAACAGGATGCAGCGATTCCCCGCCTTTTCCAGCGTTCGCGCCAGAACTTCTGCCTGCCCGCTGCGATCGGCCAGGAGTATCCAGTTACCAGGCTGAATGGGCGTGTTTGCACTTTGGGCAGCCCGCTCGACCGGCTGCCATTCTAGCTGATACAGCAACTCCTCAGTTTTTTCCAGAGCTGTCTGGCCCGTTTGCTGTAGCTCTACCCCATTGATTTCTATTAGCGGTAAGCCATCTGGTCCGATCAACGATATATCTTGTTGAACGTCTTGGTTATCTGTAGGAATGAGGCTGCGCGCATAAACCAAACCATTTCCAGATGCTGTTCCACGGATGGTAATTGACTTTATAGATGCGGGCAGAAATATTCCATCAGTTGTGTTGGGCAGTGCGGCGGGGATCAGTTGGAACAATGGATCCAGGCGCAGTATAGGCTGAACCTGTGGTTCACTAAGTTCGGCCAAACCTTCTCCATCGGCTGTCCAGACAGTTTGGAGGACCTGGACAGGCGCCTCTAACCGGATGCCCCGTTCCTGCAGCCAGGCATAATATGCCTTGCCAGCCTGCGAGGTTTGCATCTTCTGCCGGGCGGCGCTCCAATCAGGCTTGCCATCGGAAGCTGTTGCGCCACGGCGCAAACTGCCGGTTACATGCCTCAGCCAGCTACCTGCGCTGCGGCTGGCAATCTGGAAGGTATGCTGGTTCTCTTGTGCGGGAGTGAGCACTATCTGTAAGGTAGTCTTTTGATCCGCTTGAAGCTGCAGCGGCCGTTCAAATACGATGTCGTTGATCTCCAGTGGGCTTGCGCCAAGGTGTTCGTCCGCGGCTGCCCAAACCAGTTCGATGTATGCTGAGGCAGGCAGCAGGGTAGTGTTAAACAGGCGGTGCGCGTAGAGTTCAGGATGGGTGGTGTTGTCGATCTGAATTTCCCGAATGATTGCCGATGGCAACGCCGCAGTTTCAACTAGGCGACCGCTGAGCGGGTGCGACCCGGCCCGCAGTGCGGTAGTCGGGCTGTCGATCTCCAGCCAGTAATGCTCCTTCTGCCACGGGTAGGTGGGCAGAGCTACACACTGCCCGCCCTCTGGAATGAGCTTTTGCATGTCCAACGGGTGACCCAACTCATACAACCTGCCAATCGACTTCAGCAGAACACGGCTTTCGTCTTCTTCATCACGCCGGGAAGAAGGCAGCGCCGCGAGTACTTTTTCACTGGGAACATTGGCGGCCTTAAAACCCTGCTCAACCGCCTGAAGCAGGACAGGGTGCGGACTGATCTCGATTACTGTATCGATCCCATCAGCCAGGGCCTTCTGCAGAACTGTTGAGAACAGCACTGGCTGGCGCAGGTTGCGGCCCCAATACGCAACATCGAAATATTCCCCCGCCTCGGTCTTGCCGGTCACTGTCGAATAGACAGTTACATTCGCTGGATGAGCCTTCAACCCTTCCAGTGATGCCTCCAGCTGTGGGCGCAGTGCTTCCATCTGCGGGCTGTGCGCTGCCACGTCCACTTTCACCGGGCGGCAGAATACGTTCTTCTTCTGCAGCGCGGCATTCATCTCTTCAAGCGCATCTACATCGCCAGACAGCACCGTTGACTGCGGGCTGTTGGAAACAGCAATCGACAGTCGATTTTCATACCCCGAAAGTGCAGCCAGGGCATCGTCATATGACAGGTTGGTGGCAAGCATGGCGCCTTTACCGCTGATGGTTTTCATCAACTGGCTGCGCTTGCAGATAACGCGCGCCGCGTCTTCCAGGCTGAGAATTCCGGCAAAATATGCCGCGGCGACCTCGCCCATGCTGTGGCCCACTACGGCTGTAGGTTCGATGCAATACGCACGCCATACCATCCCCAGCGATACCTGCATGGCAAACAAAGCTGGTTGGATAAAATCAATCTGCTCCAGCCGTTCTTTCACTGCATCCGAACATAAAATATCCACCAACGACCATCCGGTAAGCGGCTGGATGGCGTCGCTGCACTGCTGGAGCGCCTGGCGAAAAGCAGGCTCGCGTTCCATAAATTGGCGGCCCATACCAACCCATTGCGAGCCCTGGCCCGGGAATACGAATAATATTTTTCGTTCGGCAGGCTCCACCGCTAAAACAGATTCTGCATCCCAGGCCTCAGTGTAATCGGCGAGTTGTTGGCTCAGGTCTTCCAGGCTCTGCGCAGTGATTGCCGTTCGATGATCATGGTGATTGCGCCGGATGGATGTGGTGTACGCGATATCGCGTAAAGAAGGAGGTTTTTCGGAATGAATCCATGCTTGCAGTGCAGCGGCTTGATCGCGTAATGCTACCGGGCTGCGTGCGGAAAGTGGCACCAGGTAGGGGCTTCCGGATGCACGCCCGGGCGCTGCGCCTGGAACCGCTGTCTCGGGAGCTTCGGTGAGAACGATGTGGGCATTGGTCCCGGCGATGCCAAAAGCACTGACCCCACCCAGAGCTGTCCCTTCGTGTTCTGGCCAGGGTTCGGGCTGTGCCTGGATGCGTACCGGCAGCTCATCCCACGGGATAGCCGGGTTTGGTGTTTGGAAGTGCAGACTTGCGGGAAGGAAGTGGTGTTTCAGACTTAGCGCTACTTTGATCAGACCAGCTACCCCCGCCGCACCTTCTGCGTGTCCAAAGTTCGTTTTCACCGAGCCAACCCGGCAGACAGAGCCCTTCGGTCGGCCTTCTTTAACAACGGCGCCGATTGCTCCAATTTCTACTGGGTCGCCGGCCCGAGTGCCCGTCCCATGCGCTTCGATGTACTGTACCTGCCCTGGGGAAACACCTGCATCCTGATAAGCTTTACGTAATAGATCTTCCTGCCCGGCCCCGCCTGGAGTGGTCAAAAACCCGCTGCTGCGGCCATCATTATTAACAGCGCTGCCTTGAATCAGTGCGTAGATTGGGTTTCCATCGGCGATCGCGTCTTCCAGGCGTTTTAGTGCGATAAGAGCTGTGCCTTCACTGCGCACATAGCCATCTCCGCGTGCGTCACCGAACTTGCAGCGCCCATCCTTTGCCATCATGCGTGACTGCGAATATGCGATAGTAATGGCCGGTTGAAGAATCACGCTGGTTCCGCCTGCCAGCGCCATGTCGCACTCGCCGTTTCGCAGGCTCTGGCATGCCAGGTGTACTGCCACCAGGGAGGAGGAACAGGCTGTATCCACCGTCAGGCTGGGGCCTTGCATGCCCAGGAAATACGAAAGCCGCCCCGCGACAGAGTACCGGCCAGAACCTGTGGTCATATAGAAATCAATTTTCGCGGGATCGCGGAACAGGCGGGTTTCATAATCATTCAGCCAAACCCCAACAAATGCCCCGCCGTTTAGCAGATTAGTCGAACCAAGCACCTCTCCAGCGTCTTCAATCGCTTCCCACCCAACTTCTAATAGCAAGCGCTGCTGTGGATCCAGGCGGTCCGCCTCTCGGGGAGAAATTCCAAAAAAGGATGCATCGAACTGATCGATGTTGTCCAGGTAACCGCCCCAGCGTGTCATAATCTTGCCGGGTGTCGCGGGCCGCGGATCGTAATAGGCATTAACATCAAAACGATCTTGTGGAATTTCTTTGATTGCATCTACTTGATTGAGCAGTAGCTGCCAGTAAGATTGGGGTGAATTTACGCCACCAGGAAACCGGCACCCAATACCAACAATCGCAATGGATTGAGAGGGTAGTCCTCTACCACTTTGTTGTTCCATATGCCCCCAAATTTTTTAATCAAAGATTACAAAAAAAACAGCCCGTTTGCGAACAAAATTGCGGTTGTTATCATCCTCTTGCTTGAACTCAACTATACTTTGCTGGCAAATTGGTTTTACCAATTCGCTAAACAAACCCAGTGATACTGGGGGAGTGGCAATTATCAAGTCTTGCTTTGGGATGGTCTAAATGGAGTTCAGACAAGCCAGGCAAGAAACGTATCGTTTCTTTCTTTTCCGAATCGTAAGAATAGTAACAACGTTTGAAGCCAAGTCTAAAAATGCCCCCCTATATAATACAGACAATAAAGATGAATGTCAATCGTACACAGTATGAACATCTTAGCATAAAACAGATAAAAATCAACCCTATTTGTCAAAAATTAATGACCTTTGTCTGCCAATCCTTGTCTCACTAAAAAGTGAATCGTGTCAGCACTCTTGTTAGCCAGGAAGAAATGTCCGCCAGAAAACGCATGCTGAGTGTATTGTGCGTGAGTGTGCGCCCTCCAGCCATTAATGTCATCGGTATTGATTGTTTTATCCTCCTCGCCATACAGCACGGATAGGGGACAATTCATTGGCGCATCATCAGAATAACTATAGGTTTCCAATAGCGTAAAATCTGCTCGAAGTAATGGCAGGAAGAGCTGTTTTAACTCACTATCTTTCCAGATTACTTCGGGGATGCTTTGATAGCGATCCTGTATGGCGTCCAGTAATTCTGCGTCTGGCAGGTGGGAGATCAGAGGTAACCGATCTGGAGTCTGTGGAGCGCGGCGGCTGGCTGCAAAGAAATGGACCGGCTCAATTCCATAGGACTGGCGCAGCTTGCGCGCAAACTCGAACCCGACCAATGCCCCCAGGGATAGGCCAAAGATCGCAAAAGGGCGGTCAAGCAGGGGAAATACCGCATCATCTAGTGCGTTGATTAAAGGCTCCATCCGCTTGTACGGTGGTTCTTTGTGGCGGTTCTCGCGGCCAGGCAGTTGAACGGCATTCAGTTCTATGTCTCCTGGCAGATGTGCTACCCAGGGTACAAACATGGAAGCGCCGCTGCCCGCAGAGTGAAAACAGAACAGGCGTAATCGCGCTTGCGTGTTTGGACGTGGTGTAATTACCCAATCATCAGCCATGCGGTGATTCTCCGTGTTTTCGCTATGATCCATGTAAGCTTCCCAATTTTCCCCTACGAGAAACATAACCAGGATTATATCAATTGTTCTGGCTCTGGCGGGTTGTTTTCTCTTCACCGTGGTAAACTTACCCCCATCTATAAACCACCCGACTTTTGGTTACAGGTACTCCTATGGCTGAAATGAAAGAAGTTGATTCACCACAATCGGAATATGTTATTTCGATAATGTCGCGTGATCGCATTGGGATTATCTTTGAAGTCTCAAAAGCAATCAGTGAGTTGCAGGGCAATATTGCCGATACGCGACAGAGCGTATTGTGCGGCTACTTCACCATGATCCTGCTGGCTGCCTTTCCTGCCGGGGTTACCCAACGGGATATCGAACGGAAACTGGCAGAAGTAGATGCGCATAGTGAAACTGCTATTGATGCTGCAGTGAAGAAAGTGGAACCAGCGGCAGTAGAAGTCTATACGCCTCGCCCGGATAATGCCTACGTCCTGACTGCCACCGGCTCCGACCAGGTGGGTTTTGTCGCCATGGTGACTTCATTCTGTGTTTCTCACAACATCAATATCCTCGATCTTTCCACCACAGCTACCAGCGGTGAGTACATCATGATCCTACTGGTGGACCTGACCCAGTGTGCGTCCATTGCAGATGTACGCCGTGATTTGCAGCATTTCGCCCAGTCAAAAGGCTTAAAAATTGTGTTACAGCACTATGATATTTTTAAAGCCGTTAATGAAGTAAATTTACCGGTACGCTAAAAGGGAGGATCACCATGCTGCGCTCGGATGAAATACTCAATACCGTTGATATGATCCAGAAAGAAAATCTGGATGTACGCACCGTAACCATGGGCATCAGCTTGCTCGACTGCCGCCGCGCGGATTTAAGCGCCACGTGTCAGGCCATAAAGGAGAAGATCCAGCACCATGCTGGTCGCCTGGTGGGTGTTTGCGAGGCGATCAGCAGCGAATATGCTATTCCGGTAGTCAATAAGCGTATCGCAGTTACGCCTATTGCGGTTGTTGGCGCCGGCTTCGATTCACAGGGCTTTGTGGCTGTTGCGCACGCCCTGGATGAAGCCGCTCGCAGTGTGGGTGTAGATTTCTTGGGTGGGTTCTCCGCGGATGTAGCCAATGGCATTACCCAGGGGGATCGCCATCTGATTGCCGCAATTCCGGATGCCCTGACCAGCACGCAAAAAGTGTGTGGGTCAGTGAATGTTGGCACCACGCGTTCTGGAATTAACATGGATGCAGTGGTACTGGTTGGTCAGGTGATTAAAGACCTGGCCGAGCAGAGTGCGGAGCAAGGCGGCTTTGCAGCGGCAAAGTTTGTTGTATTCACCAACCAACCCGGCGATAATCCATTCATGGCAGGCGCTATGCATGGTCTTGACCAGCATGAAGTGGTAATTAATGTTGGCGTCAGCGGGCCAGGCGTGATCGCTCGCGCGTTGGAACGTAAAATCAAACAGGCCGGTGGTGAAAACCTGGGACTGCATGACCTGGCGGAAGAAATCAAACGAACGGCTTTCCGCGTCACTCGCTGCGGCGAGCTCATTGGGCGCCAGGTGGCCCGGGAGCTTAACATCCCCTTTGGCGTTGTCGATCTTTCCCTTGCTCCCACTCCCAATGTGGGTGACAGTGTAGGAGAGATCATCCAGGTCCTGGGAGTTGATGTGGTCGGAGCGCCGGGCTCAACAGCCATCCTTGCGCTGTTGAATGATGCGGTGAAAAAAGGTGGTGCTTTTGCCAGTCAGAGTGTGGGCGGCTTAAGCGGTGCGTTCATCCCTGTGTGTGAAGATCAGGTATTGGCCGGCGCTGTGCGTGACGGTTCCCTGGGCCTGGAGAAGCTGGAAGCTATGACCAGCGTGTGTTCGGTTGGCCTGGATATGATCGCTATCCCTGGCAGTGTTGATGCAGGGACGATTGCGGCGATGATCGCCGATGAGATGGTCATCGGGCTGATTAACGGGAAAACCACCGCGGTGCGCCTGATACCAGTGCCGGGTAAGGAAGCGGGCGATTTTGTCTCTTTTGGTGGGCTGTTTGGCGAAAGCGCCATTGCGCCCGTGCGCAATGTGGGCAAATCTACGCGTTTTGTCAGCTTTGGCGGAAAAATCCCCGCTCCCATTCACAGCTTGCGAAATTAATACAAGCCCTAAAAAAAATTCTGCAAAGACTCCCCAGGCATTGCCCGGCTTGAGTGACCGGTGTAGATCCATTGTGGCCTGGCATCTTTTAGTCGTGACAGGCTGTCAGGCAGCTGGTTCCAATCTGTTGCCAGTAAATCCTGCAGCCTGGGATAAGGCGAGCGAGCAATCAGGTCGGCGGCGAATGCTGTTCCGTTTTCCAGCAGCACGCAGGTATGGCCGGGCGTGTGGCCAGGGGTATGCAGGATGGCAGCCTCTAGATCGTATCTCTCGAGTGTCTCGCCATCATCGAGTGTGAAATCCACAGGCGTTGGCGTTAGGGTCCAGATCCTGTTCAGCATAGGTTGTAGTATAGGGTAAATGTAACCGAACCGGCGAGCTGTACCGAGCGGAGACTGCCCGCTTTCTATGTAAGAAGCATCAAGGGCATGCGCTCCAATCTTTGCCCCAGTAAGCTCTCGCAGGGCAGCGGCGCTTCCGTAATGATCGTAATGCGCATGGGTGATCCAGATTAACTTCAAATCGCTGCGGCGAAGCCTTTTCATTTTTTCAATCACTGGCCTATGCATGCCGGGTGAACCGCAGTCGATCAGAAAAAGCCCATGTTGTTCCTCCAACAAGAACCCCAGTCCGAACCCGGTAGGTAAGGGATGAATCTGCATTACGTGACTCCTCGTGCGCTTGAACTGCTTATCAGCAGTATCATACCGCGAAAACGCGCTGGTGATTCAGTGGCGCCAGTGAAATTATCCGCCTGGTCACTTATGATAAAATCAACAGCCGTAGATCTTGCCCAATAAGGATTCCCAAGAACAAGATGATTAACCGCCGTATTCTTCGATTCCTCGGTATTTTCTTTGGTGTTCTTCTTATGCTCATGGCTTTGGGCGCCGTTTATCTGTTCAGCGGCGCCAGTAGTGCGCAAACGCACTTGTATTATTCGATCAGCCTGCCTGATCCATCGCATGTCTCCTCAAGCGAGACAAGCACCGTCTCCGTTAATTTGATTATAGAGCCCAGTCCATCGCCATTTCTGGACCTTTATTTAAGAGAGCCCGTGCAAGATGGCAGGGAGCGCGTCACCAGCTTTACCGCCGAACGCGCTGGCCGCCCGATACCCCATTGGCAGACTTTGCCTGTATACCCTGATGTGATCCGTCTCTGGAATGGTTTCAGCCGTGAGCCGCTGACAATTTCATACCAGGTTGATCCTTTATGGATGAAGGGTTCCCAATCTCCGCGGAGCTACCTTGGCGCTGATTTTGCATACATCCGCGGTATGGTCACACTGTATACCACGCTCTCCATCGATGAAATAATTCAGGCGGATTTTGACGATCAGGGCATGGAGTCGGGTTTTGCGGATGCGGAAGTATTGCTACCGCAGGGGTGGGCGATGATTTCCCCGTTTGGGTCGGAAAAAATTGTCACTCCGGTTGCTGGCTTACGGAATGCATATTTTGGCTTCGGCCCATTTGCCGTTCAAGATCTTACCTTAGACGGTACGCCGCTGCTGTTGGGTGTTTATGAAGGGCTTCCAGAGGAACGAAGCGTCACCTTGGGACGGCAGGTTCCA
This sequence comes from uncultured Anaerolineaceae bacterium, assembly GCA_964437595.1. GTDB lineage: Bacteria > Chloroflexota > Anaerolineae > Anaerolineales > Anaerolineaceae > DSYU01. The sequence continues at coordinate 28,122 of CAYTHO010000002.1, read as the reverse complement.
GTTCTCTTCGAAACGATGCAGAAAATGGTGGGTTTCTCGCCGGTTTCAAATTCCTGCTACTGGTCGATGACCATTGTGCCAGTCGAGTCTATACACGGCGGCGCATCTGGGATGGGCAGCCTGGTGGTAGATGACCGGGTAAATATTATCGCGCATGAAATGTTTCATTGGTGGAATGGTTCTACCATTGCAACGACGCCAGATGCGAACTGGCTGAAAGAAGGTTTTACCACGTACTACGCTGCGAAGAGCGCATATGCTGCAGGGGTTTGGACTGAAGAAGAATTCTTGGAAGAAACCGAAAAATTTGCTTACCGGCTTTGGGAGAACGGCATTCCCAGAGCGGTCAATTTGATTGATGCATCGAATGAACTGGTGCGAAAAAATAACCGCGATGCTTATGAGGCGGTTTACTCTGGTGGAGCATTCCTGGCTTATCACCTGGACAGGCGTCTGCAAGCGAAAGGATCCTCACTGGATGCGCTTTGGCTCGATCTCTATAACCTGCGGAAAACCGTTTCTTCGAAGGATTTTATGCGCGTCGTTGAAAAAGCCGGCGGAGCCGACCTGGCTGGTCAAGTTAAGGATTTTCTATACGGCCAAAGCATAGAAATAACCCAGTAAAGTGATTATCAATTACATGACACCTTCTTAATATCCTGGTGAAAGATGTCATCTCAGGAATGAATGCACAAATTCACAAAAGTATATACAATTATGTGAACAGATTGTTTGATCATTCTCTCAAAATCCATTCAAGAAAGGAGCTTCATATGGCAGATCCAAAAGATGGGTGTGTCAAACCTTCAAAGGGCCCCATCACGGAGGAAAAAGCAAGTTCCAGTGGTGGAACCCCAGTTGCGACTCAAAAGGAGGCACCGAAAATGCTTGCGCGTGTTGGTAAACCGGCACCAGACTTTGAGCTGAGCGCCTATTATGAAGGCGGCTTTAAGAACGTTAGATTGTCCGATTACAAGGGCAAATGGATCGTTATATGTTTCTACCCCGGTGATTTCACCTTTGTTTGACCGACCGAATTGTCGGCAGTTGCCGTCAAATACGAAGAATTCAAAGCACTGGGTGTCGAAATTTTAGCCATGAGTACAGACAGCCGCTTCTCGCATAAAATCTGGCAGGAAGAAGAGCTGTCTAAGATGGTTCCCAATGGAGTGCCATTTCCGCTGTTATCGGATGCTGGCGGGCGCGTTGGTTCAGCATATGGAGTATATGATGAGGACGCCGGGGTGGATATCCGCGGGCGCTTTATCATTGACCCCGATTTTGTCATCCGTGCCATGGAAGTACTGACCCCAGAAGTGGGCCGCAATGTGTCAGAGTTACTCCGGCAGGTGAAGGCTTTCCAGCATGTAATGAAGACTGGTGAAGTAACGCCGTCGGGCTGGCAGCCGGGCAAACCTACCCTGACCCCTGGGCCAAAATTGGTTGGAAAAGTTTGGGAAATCTGGAAGCCGGATATGGCTTTCTAGCGATCAATACAATCTGAAAAATCCGCAAAAAAGGGCACAGTAAAACACTGTGCCCTTATCTTTTATCACTGACCAGACCTGAGTAGGGCAGTCCTTTAGCCGTTATTTTCCAAATGTTGGATGATCTCGAAGTCGGTGGTGATCTCTGTTGTGGCGCGGATCGTCGCGGCGATCGAGCAGTATTTTTCCTCCGCCAGATGGATTGCCTGTTCAACTGCTTTCTCAGTCAGGCCCTTTCCCGCAACGCGGAAATGCAGATGAATCTTTCGGAAGGTCCACGGAGGATTTTCGTCTTGTTCAGAGCTCGAGCTGATTTCGAGAAGAGAGAGCGGCATGCGCTTCTTTTTGAGAATTTCCACGAAATCTACCGATGTGCAGGATGCGAGAGCAATGGGCAGCAGGTCCGATGGTTTTAAGCCCACGCCTTCTCCGGTGCTGGAAAGAACAACTGAGTGTGAGGTGCTGTCTATGCCTATGTATCGCTGTCCGCCAATCCATTTAATCGTTGTGGTTCCCATGGTGTTCCTTTCGCCAGATGCGCCTTAAGGCGCTTTATCGAGCAGCGTAATCATATCCCGGATCATTTTTTCGCGCTTTTCGCGCGCGTTGCCTTTATTTTCTGCTTTGTCTCCAAGAGCAGATTCATCTTGATCTAGTTCTACCAGGCAGGCTGTCGCGTATTCCTGGAGGAAGATTCGACTTGCGCTCTGCACCGCCGAACGGATGGCCGAAAGCTGCTGCAGAATCTCCTGGCAGTCGCGCTCTTCATCCAGCATACTCTCTACCCCTCGGATCTGTCCTTCCACCCGGCGCAGGCGCTGGATCAACTTTTCTTTGGCTTCCTGATTTTGAATTCTCATGAATATTCTTCTACTTGCCGGCGCACGGCCGGTAGGTTAACCCGCTCAGGAAAAACGACCGCCGCCGGTTCCACAGCTACTGTTAGAAACACTGCTGTTTGCTCCTGTTCCAATAGAGGCAATCGTAGAGACCTTTTTCTGGGTATCCTGGCTCAGGCAAGTTGGACAAATAGGGCTGCGGTCTGCGTCGGACCAACGTACCATCTTTTCAAACACTTCACCACAGGCTTTACAACGATATTCATAGAGGGGCATTGGTTCATTATCCTTAAGCGATATACTATACCCCAGTATAGCATAGTTTGTAGAATCGTCAAGAAGCTCGTCCTTTCGAGACAAATCGGATCGCTTTATTCACAAGCCGGCCCGTCTTTTAATTTTAACAGCGCTCTCCGCGGTCTCCAGTGCCGATTTTGTCTCGCTCCAGCGCCTCACTGGACTATCGGTTGGCAACCTGTCCAATCACATCGTCAAACTGCAAGAAGCTGGTTTTGTACAAACAAAAAGGGTGTTCGTCAACAAGCGGACAAACACCCAGGTCTTGATCACCGAGACGGGAAAACAGGCGGTTGACCAGTACTGGAAGCAACTAGAAACGCTTCAACACCAGGTCCGCAACTGGAAGTAATTCTACACAGGGCTTTCTAATTTATTGGGGTGCAGCTCTTTCTTCCATTTCCAGTTCGCCCAAAATAACATGGCAATCACGGCCATTGGCCCTGAGAAGAGCAGCAGCGAACCAATATTCTCGAGCGGGTTACCAAGTAAGACACGCAGGAAGAATATAGCCGCAATCAGGAACGCAAAGAAGCCTACCTCATCTCGCTTCCAGGCGATGGCTAAGATGATTCCCATGAAGATTGATGGTAGGGAGTGCATGACAAAAGCGCCAAGCATTTCCCAGATGCTACCACTGCCATCAAATACATCCAGTGAGAACATCGCTACAAACAGAATAATCACCACCCCGGCAATACGTGGAGTCCAGTATATGAATTTCGCTAATTTTGAATCGATCTGTCCCTGGCTGTTTCTTTGCCGGGCGGCCATAACCAGCACACCGACCGAAAAATACAGCAGCGCGAGCGGAATTGCCAGGAGAATGGCACTGACAGCCAGATTCCATGATCTCATACCGGCCTTGTAATTCATATACATGAACCAGGAAAGTGAAAGAACGAACAACCCTACCAGAGTCATCGTCAGCCACGAGGGCACCGAGATTTTATTCGTATTCATTGAAAAGCCCCTCCATGCCTTTATTATTGCACGGCACGAGGGGCTTGTATAGTAAAAATGGGCTCAAAGAGATTTAGAGATGATAATCGCCTTTGGATTCAGGTTGGTATAAAATTTCCTTCACTTTAATTTTGCGGATACCATCTGGCACGATCCATTCAAATACGTCTCCCACCCGGTATCCCAGCATCGCCGTTCCAATGGGCGCAAGGATCGAAATCTTATCCTGTACGATATCCGCATCTTCGGGGAATACCAGAGTAAAGATCATCTCCTCCCCTGAATCGACATCCACCAGGAATGCCTTCGTGTTCATTGTGATCACGTCCGGTGGGATATTTTTTGAGGAGACAACATTTGCCCGATCGAGTTCTTTCTCCAACCGGTCCAGGTAGTGGCTTCCGCGGTATTCGCCGCGCCTTGCTTCTCCCAGCAAATGAACCAATCGGTCCTTATCGAACTGGGTAATGTAAATGAATTGGTCGCTCATGATCATTTCCATTCCAAATTGTGATAGATAGAGTCTAACATGTGCGGAAGATAACAACAAGTGCTAAAGGCATTTGTAAAACCTCAGGCGCTGTATCTTCTGGGTATCGGGTACAATTAGTTGATATTGGAGAATTCTTATGGCAAAGCACAAAACGAGACAACCGGTAACTAAGAAATTTCCCATTTGGGGATGGGCTGCCATATTCGTGCTGGCGATCATTTTGATTGTGTTGGTTATTACACAGCTTCAACCAGCGGCGGAAGCGGCTTATCCCGCTGAAATTACTGTAGCTCAGGCTGCAGAAAAACGGGAACAGGGTGCGTTTATCCTGGATGTCCGCGAACCGGATGAATGGCAGCAGGTTCATATTCCCAATGCAACCCTTATTCCACTGGGGGAATTGTCCAACCGGGTGAATGAAGTGCCCAAGGACCGCGAGGTAGTAGTTGTCTGCCGCAGTGGTAATCGCAGCGCCACCGGTCGAGATATCTTGCGCAGCGCGGGATTTTCTCAGGTAACCAGCATGGCTGGCGGCATGAACCAATGGCAGTCGCAGGGTTTTCCAACAGCTAGCGGTAAGTAGCAATTCGCGTGGTGTATGCTCTAATCGTCATACACCACGCGATCGGTTATGGTTTTACCTGGCGGCGATGAGCTGCTTAAGCAGTTCATTGTTGGGCGGGACGAGTGTTAGCTGCCCCTTGCCCTCTAAGATTTTTTGGGTTTCCAGCACTTCAAACATTGCGTTCGCCACTGCACTGTCCGCAGTGATTTCTTTCATCGCCTCGCCAACAATACGCGGGCGGATGGCCCCGGCTTTGGCGAATTCAATTGCCGCCTGGCGCTCAGCCGTGCTGGTGATGATATTCACCTGGTTGGCGCCATCTTGCTTAATAGCAGAGGTAACCTGCCGTAGGCGGTTGACCACTTTGGCCTCGATCTGCATGATCATGCCCGTGTCACGGAAGTGAACTTTGCGGATGTAGACAGAGCCCAGTTTATAGCCCCATTCGTGCGAGCGCGGCGACACTTCTTCCCGCACCATGTGGCTCATGTTGTGACGGTTAACCAGCATGGTGTCCAGCGGCATGTTGCTCAGCGAGCGCACCACTGCATTGCTGACGTTGGCTGCCAGCGAACCGCGTGGATCGGCATTCTTGAAAAGGTAAGCTACTGGGTCGCTGATGTACATCTCGTACCAGATACCCACACCCATAGGCGCGCCCTCTTCCGAGTTCACCGGGTTGCTGCGCAGGTACTGCTGGTCGAGGCGCATGTCCAGCACGCGACAGCTTCCCAGCCACCGTACCAGGAAGGCGCTCAGGCCCATGCGGAAGGGGAGAATATGCAGACCCGGCTCGTTCAGGATACTGATGACTTTACCGAATAACACAAATACCTGGCAGGTGCCTTCCTGCACGATGGTATAGATGCCTAGCTGGCGCAGCAGGAACATCACGATTGGCATGACAATCCACATGGCGAAGAAGGTTGCCACTGCTGCGATGATAAACTCCAGGACCGGGTCCATTATTTCACCTCCCGTAAAATTGTCTGGGCATGGGAGTAAAGGCGCAGGCGCACATTGCGCAGGTACGCCTCCAGTGCGTCTGGTCCACTCTTCTTAAGCTCCATCAGTTGTTCAGCCAGCGCCTTCAACGGTTCGACTTCGGCCTGGGCGTTGAGCGTTTCGATTTCGACCGCACGTTTTGACTGCACAATTTTCTGGTCAGCCTGCGCCTGAGCCAGGCTGATATCTGATGAAACCTGATTGTGCGCGGTGTTGATCGCCGCCAGGGCCGATTCTACTTCTGCTGGCGGATCAATGCCCGTGATCAATGAGGCATCCAGGATGATCCCGTAGCGAGCAGCAGAGGATGCGCATTCGCGTTCCATATGCTCATTCAAATCGCGCAGGTTCTTGCGTAGATCGTTAATCGATACACCAGTGACAATGCTGGTTTCGCCTTCTTGCGGAGCGCTATTGGCAGGCGCCTCAAAGCTGGCAATGCGCTCGCGTAACACCGAAACAAAATAACCCATCACGTGCGAGATTGGCCTTTTGACCCCAAACAGGTACGCATACAGGTTGCTTTCAGCTACCCGGTAGCGTATCTGCCCATTTAGCCCCGTATTAAGCTGGTCTTTGGTAACCGCTTCCAGGATCGTTCCGCCCATATTGGCCTGTGGGTCTTCTGGGTCCTGGGCCATATTAATGGTCTGAGTAGCGATTGAGACCTTGTAAATCCGCTCCCAAGGCCATTTGAAATATGGACCGCCGGGCTGGATGACGCGCACAACCGGATAGTTGTAACGCTTCTTATGCTCATCGCTGAGCGTTTCGCCAATGGGAGTGCTGGCGATGGTCGAGCGGCCAAGGCGTTCGGCACGTCCAAAGATGGTTTTAACCGCCCGCTCATTTTGGTCCACTGTGTAGAAAGCAGCCAGCACATAGCGGATAAAGAACCAGGCGCCAAACCCGATCAATACCCCGAGCAGAATACTCATGATGCTTCTCCTTATTAAGTCGATTAGATGATCAATAACAGTTATTATTGTATAGAGAATCGCAAACTAAAGTACCAATAGAACCTGTGGAAATGAGCCGGGGACAACCTGCCCAAGCCATGACTACCCTTCGTTAGCCAGAATCTCGCTCAATAACTGAGGAAAGTCGGTTATGATCCCGCTGGCGCCCATTTTGATCAGCGTGCGCATATCTTGTGCGTTATTGACCGTCCACACATATACTTCCACTCCCGCCTGGCGTATTGCCGGAATTTCCTCAGGCAGGAAGTGTTCGCCGCCGGGGTTATACCCCATCGCACCCAGCGCTTGAACCAGTTGAACCGGGTCGGCAGCCGGTTCCTCAACCAGGGCGGCGGTTGGAAGGTCAGGGTTGGCTGCTTTGACTCTCTTCAAATAGTTGTGGTTGAATGAGGAAATCAGCACACGGTCAACCATGCCCAGTTCTTTTACCAAAGCGACCACTTCTTCAACAACCTTCTGGTCCCCAAGTGTGCCGGTAGCATCCTTTATCTCAATGTTCACCTGCCAATCATTGTCTCGAGTAAGAACCAGCGCTTCATGCAGCGTGGGGATTGGTTCACCCACGTAACTTTGCTGCATTTCGCTGGTTACGACTCCTGCGACTATTTGCTTGAATGGGTCAGCCCGATTGAACCATGAGCCAAAATCCAGCCTGCGCAGCTCTTCCAGGGTGAACGTATGCACTAACCAGGGGCGACGGTCCGGGTAAATCTGTACGGCATTCGAGGTGCGCTCCAGGGTGTCATCGTGCAGTACCACCAGCTCCCCATCTGAGGTGACTGCCACATCCAATTCCCACATATCCGCCCCACTTTCTAGCCCAATACGTGCGGCAGCCAGGGTGTTTTCAGGCGCGAGCGACCGCGCTCCCCGGTGAGCGATATTTAATGGTTTCGAAGAAATAGAAAATTTCATGGTGATCTACTCCAACAAGGTGATTATGGCTATTCTATAGCAAGTATGCTCAATATTACTCTACACTATGAGACCAATATGTAAAGCTGGCTTGACATTCCGAAATATCGTGCTATACTATGTAAAGTTGACTTTACAAATGAGGAACTATGAAAAACCGATTAGAAGAACTTCGCACCCAAAGAGGTATGACTCAACAGGAACTGGCGGACCAGGTGCAGGTTTCGCGCCAGACGATCATTTCGCTGGAGCGGGGGCGTTATAACCCATCCATCATACTTGCATTCCGGCTTTCACGCCTGTTCGAGGTCGCTATTGAAGATTTGTTTTTGTACTCAGAAACGGAGGATATCTATGAATAACAATGCTAAATGGATTCAGCGCCAGGTGCGCCTGGGGTGGGTGTTTTTCGCGGCAGGCCTTGTGCTGGCGATTATCGGTTTGATCTTGCAGTGGGCGTTCGAGAATCTGCCATTCAATGCCCGCATTGTTACCGGGCTTGGCATCCTGCTGTTAGGGATTGCGGTGTCTTACCTGGTACGTTATGGGGCGGCCCAGCGTAGCTTGCAGGCAGCCAAGCGGCTGGTCAGCGAGGAACGTGATGAGCGCACGCAGATGATCCGCGCGCGGGCCGGTAGCCGGGCCTATTGGGTATCGGCCATCCTTACCTATGCCTTGCTGATGTGGGTCTCCTTCGCATCGAACGGCAGCCTGCCGATGCTCTCTGCTGATGCACTGTGGTACGTTCTGGCAGCCATTGTAATTGTGCCAGGAATTGTCTATATGATCAGCACAATTTATGACCAACAAAATCGCTGATCGCTGATCGCCTGTTACCCATAAGACTCTTCGCTCAGCCCCTTCTCATGCCATATCTCGGGTGTGGGAAGGGGCGTTTTTTAAAGTTTTATTACTTCGCAGGCATCCGCCGAACCGCTGGTACACTGCGGCCTACTACTTCGGCCAGCAGTCGCATCTGGCTGATCATTTCGGCAAAGCGCTCGGGCTTCAACGACTGAGCGCCATCCGACATCGCTTTCTCTGGGTTGCAGTGCACCTCCACGATCAGGCCGTCTGCACCGGCAGCGATTCCAGCGCGGGCGACCGGAGCCACAAACTGCCAGTTCCCGGTGCTGTGGCTGGGATCCAGGATCACCGGCAGGTGGGTGAGCGATTTGAGGACCGGGATGGCGTTGATATCGGTCGTGTTGCGGGTGGCGGTTTCAAAGGTGCGGATGCCGCGCTCGCACAGAATTACCCTACGGTTGCCGTGTGACAGGATATATTCTGCGGCCATCAGAAATTCGTCGATCGTCGCGGAATTGCCGCGCTTCAACAGCACCGGGTGCTGGCTTTCACCGGCGGCATTCAACAAGGCGAAGTTCTGCATATTACGCGCCCCAATCTGCAGTACATCCGCGTACTTTGCCACCAGCGGGACCATCTCGGGGGTCATCACCTCGGTGACGATGGGCAGGCCGGTGATCTCGCGAGCCTCAGCCAGAAGTTCCAGGCCTTCCTCTCCCAATCCCTGGAAGGCATAGGGTGAGGTGCGCGGCTTAAATGCGCCGCCGCGCAGCGCCTGCGCACCGGCTTCTCTTACCGCCTGGGCGATCTCCAATATCTGGCTGCGGTCTTCCACCGCGCACGGTCCGGCAATAATCACCAGGTCTTTACCGCCAATAGAAATGCCATCAATGGGGAAGACGGAGTCGTTGGGGATAAATTCCCTAGACGTAATTTTATAAGGCCGTGAGATGGGCACAATACTGTTCACGCCGGGCATCAGTTGGAACTGTTCGCGGTTGACCCAGCGAATATCTCCAACTACGCCAATGATGGTGCGTTCTGTTCCCTGTGATAGGTGGGCGTGCAGCCCTTCCGCTTCTACGCGCGCAACGACCGACGCAATCTGGTCCGTGGTCGCTTCGGTTGCCATGATAATCATCATAAGAGTTTCTCCTGAAGAACAATAAAATGGGTGAATAACGATTCCCGGATCCACGAAAAACCGCGAAGCCTTTGGCCTCGCGGTTCGGTATTCGGGTTCTTCCTTCCCTACCTAAGCGTCGCCATTGGCAGCCGGTGACCCGGAGCCATAATAATAGGCATACCAAAAGTAGAAGCGGAATGAGCTTTTCATAATTCGTAAAACTTGTTAGTAATATAGCATGGTCAAAGGGGGATGTCAATTACTCCGAAGAAAATAACCGATTTCTGGCTGTATGCTGCCCGGTTATTTGCGATAATAGGAGAGACTGTGGAAAATTCGGTGTGGAAAGGTCGCGAAGAAGTATCTACTGTACTAACCTTTCAGGAGGTATCAGCTCATGATCGAATCTCGGTGGAAGTCTTTCAATTACGCGATTGGCATGTTCGGTACATCGATCCCCATCAATATGTTGAAAGCCTATGCTGTGAAATTTTACGTAGATAACCTGGGTTTGACCATGGTTCAGTTCGGCGTAATTTTGCTCATTTATACTTTCATCGATGCCATTGACAACCCGGTTTATGGCTTTCTGTCTGACCGGACACGCTCGCAGTGGGGCCGCCGGCGGCCCTGGCTGGTGATTGGCGCGCCGCTGCTGGTGTTGTGCTTTATCGCCTTTTACAGCACCCCGGCGTTTTTGGCTGGTAATGCGCTGTTTGCTTACGCGATGCTGTTTTACATTCTAGCCGGAACGCTCGATTCGGTGATTAACGCCAATTATGGCGCGCTGTTTCCAGAATTGTTCCGCAGTGATGCCAGCCGGGCCAGCACCAACGCCCTGCGCCAGGCTTTTCAACTTGTCGCGATGATTATCAGCATTGCGCTAACCCCCATGGTGACCAGCGCTATCGGTTTCCAGATGACGGCGGTCATTTATGGCATTCTGGGCGGCGCGGTGATTTTATACATGACTTTCACCAGCCGTGAAGTAGGCATTACCAGCCAGGAAGCAAAACCACCCCTGTGGGACAGCATTTTGAGCCTGCTGACCAACAAGAAATTTTGGATGGCAGGCCTGGCCAATGCTTTCTACAGTGCAACCATGTCACTGGTGTTGATTGCCATGCCCTTCTTTACCAAATACGCTTTGAAGATCCCGGATAACGAAACCACGTACTTGTTTGCCTCGGTACTGCTGGTATCGATTGCCTGTGTTGCGATTTGGGCCAGACTGGTGCGCAAGTTTGGGCTAATTCCTGTCTGGCGGGCAGCCTTGTTATGCCTGGCAGTGGCCTTTATTCCCATGTTTTTTGCCAATTCGCTGGTGACGGCGCTGCTCGGCGGCGCACTGGTTGGTTTTAGTTACGCTGGAGTACTCACGACAATGGATCTGATCGGCGCAAAAATCATGGATGAGGATACCCAGAAACACAACATGCGTCGGGAAGGGATTATTTCAAGTGCCATGGGTTTCATGAACCGGCTTAACGGGTTGTTCACCAGCTCGGCCTTATTCCTGGTTTCCGCATGGTTTGGTTTTAAAAGCGGCCTGGAACCTGGACCGCAGCCGGACAATGCCGCCCGGTTCTTGCTGACTGTATTTCCTCCAGCACTGATGGTGATTAGTTTTGCCTTCTCGTTCTTTATCGACTTCCGCAAAAATGACCAGGCTCCAGATGCGTTGGAAACAGCCTGAGGCGGAGATAAACCATGCAAACTAAGCTGTCCTTGCAGTTCTTTATTGAGCCTGATCGGGCGGGAACCTATTTCACGCTCCCTTTTACCATGCCGGCAGATACGGAACGCCTGCATCTTACTTATTGCTATGAGCGCCACCAGGAGGCCGAATCAACCCATGAAAGTGGTACATTTTTTTTACACCGTGAGGTGAATATTATCGACCTGGGCCTGGTTGCGCCGGACGGCAAGCAGGTAGGCGCTTCTGGCTCAGATAAGACCGATATCTGGATCAGCGAGATAGAGGCAACACCTGGTTACCGACCTGTACGCCTGGCTGCCGGAGAATGGCAGATCCTGGTGGGGGCTTACAAGATTGCTTCCGAGGGCGTTCAGGTTACCTATGAACTTGAGTTTATCCCTAAGCGCCTGCGCCTGTTCAAAGGCGATTTGCATACCCACACCATGGCATCCGATGGTGTGCTTACAGCCGAAGAGCTTGGCTGGCGCGCTTTGCGTCATGGGCTGGATTTCCTGGCCATTACCGACCACAATCAGATGGTGACCAGGGATGCGCTGCCGCATATTCCCGGCCTGACCATGATCCCCGGCGTGGAGTGGACGCATTACCAGGGGCATGCCAACTTTCTGGGCATCGACCAGCCTTATGATGGCCCTTTTTTTACCAGTACACCCGAAGAAGCTCGCGCCCGGTTTGACTCAGCAAGAGAGCGCGGGGCATTGATCACGCTCAATCACCCGCTGGAAGCGCCGTACGCTTTTCAGTTCGATATGAACAGCTTTCCCTTTGACTGCCTGGAAGTGTGGAATGGCCCCATGCGGGAACCAAATCTGCGGACGGTTGCTGTGTGGCAGAGCCTGCTTGCGGCTGGGAAGAAGACCCCCATCTGCGGCGGCAGCGATTTTCACCGCGATACGCCTTTTCTATTCCTCGGCGGGCCGACCACCTGCGTCTATGCCCTGTCTCCAGGAATCAGCGATATTCTGACTGCCCTGAAGCAGGGTCATTCCTACATCACCTTTGCGCCCAATGGCCCATCGCTTTCCTTCACCGCCGGGGATGCGATTATGGGCGATACAGTGCACTGGCCCGTGACCCGCACCGTTCAGGTGAATGCGGGTGATCTGCATGCCGGGGATGCTGTGCGAGTAGTTACGGCGGCGGGCAGTACGACTGTTTTCGAAGCCCCTTCCACGGGCCGTTTCCAGATCTCTTATGATCTCGATGGGCCGGGCTTTGCCCGTGTTGAGATATGGCGCGCATTCCTGCCGGGGGTGCCCATGCTTCCGGCGCTGCTGTCGAACCCGATTTACTTCGATCAACCGTGATTTATACCCTCACTCTCAACCCGGCGGTGGACCGCGAGCTGACCGTTCCTGACCTGACCTTTGATACGGTACTTCGGGCAGTTGAATCCAGGGTCGATGTTGGCGGAAAAGGGTTCAATGTTTCGCGCCTTCTCCAGGAGATGGGGACCGCCAGCACTGCCGTGGCTCTATTAGGTGGGCGGACCGGTGAGATGCTCCGCGATGGTCTCGCGGCCCTGGGTATCCCGACGGACTTTGTGTGGGTGCCGGACGAAACCCGTACCAATGTCAGTATCGTCACTCCGGCGCATGGTCATTCCATCAAAGTCAATGAAAGCGGCCCTGTTATTCTTCCTGAAAAGCAATCCGAAATTCTGCGGAATATCGAAGCACGAACTCAGGCAGGGGACTGGTGGGTCATGTCAGGCAGCCTGCCGCCGGGCATCCCGGATGATTTTTACGCCCGCGCCATTGGCATTGTCAATACGGCGCGGGCGTATGCTATTCTGGATACCAGCGGTGAAGCGCTGCGCCTGGGCTGCACAGCCAGACCAACCCTGGTGAAACCCAATCTTACTGAAGCTCAGCTCCTCACCGGTCAACTGCTGGAAACTGGCAAAGAGGGAACGCAGTCTGAACTGATCGCTTGCGCGGCTGCCATCAAGGCAATCGGCCCCGAAAATGTAATCATCTCATCTGGCGGCTCAGGAGCCTTGCTGTACACAGGGCAGGGCGCCTGGATGGCGCGCAGCCCAACGATCGAGGAGAGGAACCCCATTGGCGCCGGGGATGCGCTGGTTGGTGGAGTAGTTTGGGCAATGAACCAATCCTTTGACCTGCCTGAAGCGCTGGGCTGGGGTGTAGCCTGCGGCGCGGCAGCCGCCAGCCAGGATGGAACGGGAGTTGGCTCGCGCCAGCGTATCGAAGCGTTACATTTGCAGGTAACGATCGAACGCATACGATAATATTCTACAAAAGGGCGTTTGGCTGCGCCTGTCTATTCTTCAATGATGTCCATTTCTTTAATCGCGTGTATAAGCCCGTTCGTGGAAGAGTCGTGGTTGGTGACGGGACCTTTACCAGCTAATTCGGGCAGGATCTTATTTGCCAGCTGCTTGCCCAGCTCTACGCCCATTTGATCAAAGGAATTGATATTCCAGATCACACCCTGGGTGAAAATCTTGTGTTCATACAGGGCAATCAGCGAACCGAGCACCTCTGGGGTCAACTTTGGGTAAAGGAAAGAGTTGGTTGGACGGTTGCCTGGGAAGGTTTTGGCGGGCACGAGCAGGTCCATCTGTTCTTTGGAATAGCCCGCGGCGGTAAGCTCTGCCCGAACCTCGTCAGGGGTCTTGCCTTTCATCAATGCTTCGGTTTGGGCCAGGAAGTTGGACAGCAAGATGATGTCATGCTGGCCCAGCGGATTGTGGCTGTGCACCGCAGCCAGGAAATCGCAAGGGATCAGCTTGGTGCCCTGATGGATCAACTGGTAGAAGGCATGCTGCCCGTTGGTGCCAACCTGTCCCCAAATCACCGGGCCGGTCTGGTAAGTCTTAATCCATTCACCTTCTCGCGAAACGCTCTTCCCATTGCTTTCCATATCTCCCTGCTGGAAATAGGCCGGGAAGTGAACGAGGTATTCATCATAAGGCAGGATGGCATGAGACTGGGCATCGAAGAAATTGTTATACCAGATGCCGAGCAAGCCCATAATCACCGGGATGTTCTTTTTGAAATCCGTGTTCCGGAAGTGCTGGTCTGCCTTGTGCGCGCCGGTAAGCAGCTTTTCGAAGTTCTCCATGCCGATGAAAATCGCAATGGAGAGACCGATGGCTGACCAAAGCGAGTATCGCCCGCCAACCCAATCCCAGAACGCAAACATATTCTTCGTGTCGATCCCGAATTTTGCGACTGCTTCTGTGTTGGTTGACAGCGCGGCGAAATGTTTGGCAATCGCGCTTTCATCTTTTACCTGTTCCAGGAACCACTCGCGGGCCGAGTGCGCATTCGTCATGGTCTCTTGCGTTGTAAAGGTTTTGGAGGCTACCAAGAACAACGTTGTTTCGGGGTTGAGGTATTTGATGGTCTCAACCAGGTCGGTGCTGTCCACATTGGAAACAAAGTGCATATGCAGGTCCGGTTTGCCATAAGGCTTCAGCGCCTCGCAAACCATTTTGGGGCCCAGGTCCGAGCCGCCGATACCGATATTGACCACATCGGTAATGGACTTTCCGGTGTAGCCTTTCCATTCGCCAGAACGAACGGCTTGGCTAAAAGCGCGCATTTGTTCCAGTACCTGATTGACTTCTGGCATCACATCTTTGCCATCTTCAAAAATAGGGGTATTGGAACGATTGCGCAGCGCCACGTGGAGCACAGACCGGTTTTCAGTTGTGTTGATCTTCTGTCCAGTGAACATGGCTTTGATTTTATGCCTCAAGTTCGCCTGGTTGGCCAATTCGATCAACAAGGACAGTGTTTTCTCCGTGATACGGTTCTTCGAAAAGTCAAACAGGATATCTTCAAAGCGCAATGAAAAGCGTGAAAAACGTTCTGAGTCACGAGCAAAAAGATCCCGCATATGCACATCTTTGATCTCTTGTTGGTGCTGGATCAAGGCCTGCCAGGCGGATGTTTCTTCAAGCCGGGGCATAATCATTCTCCTATTTTGAATCAATTGGTTTTGTGCGACCCATTATGGAACAGGATGCTACTTTATTCTCTGCTGTTAGATACTCGCAGGTGATTTCAAGCGGCTTCCTATCCGCGGTGGTGGCTGCGCCAGGCTGGCAATACAGCCTCGAACACCAAGTACAGGCTCGCACACCTATTATTGTAATTCCAGTATTCCATTTCGCGGCTTACAATTTTGGCTAAATTCTCCCCGTGCGCAGCCAGCGATCCGGAATTGTGAGACGCAAGAGGAAGCGGAAATCAGGGGGCGGGGTATGGGGGGGGTATATTACTACACTACACTACACTTGAGTGGCAAGTAAATGTGTTTACTATCCCCCACAGGGGAGATTGCGGGAAAGCTGCACTTGGGTGTGAGGAAGCTCTTCTATGTTGTGAATGCGCATCCTCCGGTATAATGGAGGTAATCACCATTATGTAATCATTGAAAAATTCTCTCAATCAACGAGGATAATATGATGAATGCAAGTCAAAAACTTCACGAAGTTGGACAGTCTATCTGGTATGACAATATTCAGCGAGCGCTGCTCAAGAATGGAGAATTGGCTGGAATGATTCAGCGCGGCGAAATTCGTGGGGTTACCTCAAACCCAACGATTTTCATGAACGCTATTGCGAAATCCAGCGATTACGATGATGCGCTTGGGAAACTGGCCTTGAAGGGCTGCAGCGCGGAGGAAATCTACGGGGAACTGACCGTCAAAGATATTCAAGCGGCTACCGATCTGTTCCTCCCCCTCTACCAGCAGAGTGCTGGCGGTGATGGCTATGTGAGCCTGGAGGTTAGCCCTACGCTGGCGCATGATACCGCAGGTACGCTGGCGGAGGCCAGGCGGCTGTGGTCACTCGTCTCCCGGCCCAACCTGATGATCAAAATTCCGGCTACCAAAGCCGGGCTGCCCGCCGTGACCAGCGCGATCGCGGATGGCATAAATGTGAATGTAACCCTGATCTTTTCAATCCAGCGCTATGCCGAGGTTATGGATGCTTACCTATCTGGCCTTGAGCAGCGCACGGCAAAGGGCCTGCCGGTCGATAAAATTGCCTCGGTTGCGTCCTTCTTTGTTTCGCGGGTAGACACCAACATTGACAAGCAGTTGGGCGGGATCATCTCCGCGGCTGGGCCGCAGGCGAGTGCGGCAAGCATGCTGATGGGCAAAGCCGCAATTGCCAATGCCCGCCTGGCTTATGCTGATTACAAAAAGGTATTTGGCTCGCAGCGCTTCCAGGCGCTCAAGGCCGCCGGCGCGCGCGTTCAGCGCCCGTTGTGGGCTTCCACCGGAACCAAAAATCCGCAGTACAGCGATGTGCTGTATGTGGAAGAACTGGTAGGGCCAGATACGGTCAACACCGTTCCTCCCCAGACGCTGGCGGCATTCCTCGATCACGGGGTCGTAACCCCGGGCAGCCTGGAACGCGACCTGCCTGCCGCCGAAGAAGTGATGGTGGCACTCAAAACGCTGGGTATCTCCTATTTGGAAGTTACCAAACAGTTAGAGGATGAAGGGGTCAAAGCCTTTGCGGATGCCTACATCGAGCTGATTGATACCATCGATGCCAGGCGAAAGCAGTTCCTGGCGAAATAAGATGCCATCCAGGGGCAAGCTCAGAAACGGGCTGGCCTTTTTGTTTATTCCAATGTGATTTTCAAGCGCGCCCGGCAGCGGCTCTGAATGGTTTTTTCTGTGGCCTCTACGGCTTTCGAGCGCCTGGTGATTTTTACTTTCCCGACCAGGCTCTGCTGGAGATATTCAATTACTCTCTCCAGGTCTTCCGCCGAATCCGCCTCGATCGAGATGCTGACGCTTTCTGCGTAATGATAATATCGCCGCAGTTTCTCCCCGAGACTCCTTAACTGCTTGCCCATCTTCTTTATCTTCGGCAGCCAGCCCGTCCCGGTATATTCAGCCCCATTAACCAGGTGCTTTTGATAAACCTTCTCAGCCTCTTCATACAACTGAACGGAGCGTTTCTTGTCGTTGATTTCCATGGCGAACTCGATCGCTTGTAACAAAATCTCCACCTGGGTGATGCGATCACGCTTCATCATCCGGCTTGCTTCGATGATCTGGTCAAGCGCATGGGGAACCGCGGCAATTTCCCTGTTTTCCAGCAGCGCGGCGGCGTAATCCAGCCAGAACTGGGCGTTCTCGCTGGAAAAATACTCCAAAACCTCTTCCCATCCTTCTTCCAGCCGGGATAATTGATCACAGCGCTTCGCGGCATAGGGCAGATACGTTTCCCAGGCCTCATGGGCAGAACGGGTGCGCTCTGCGCGAGTCAGATCAAGGAGCGCCTTGATTTTGTGCAGTACTTCGCGCTCGGCTGCCGGCCTGGCGATGGTGAGATCCTCGCCTAACGCAGCGATTAAAGCATCAATTTCTTGTTTCAACGGGCTGTTATCCATTATGCGCGCATTATATACCGAACCGTGTGGGGCAACCATCGATTGCGCTGAACTCTTGCCCGTAACCACGAGACGGGCTACAATCAACCCATTCGATTCTTTGACAGGTTTACCATGAGAAAATCCATGAACAATCCAACCGAGTCCATCACCCCTGAAATCCTGGCCTGCATCCGCAGGGCGCTGGATGAAGATATTGGAACGGGTGATGTTACGGTGAATGCCATTGTGCCAGCAGGGGCCTTGATGAAAGGCCAAATCATTGCCAAGCAAACGGGCGTGGCTGCTGGTCTGGATGTAGCGGCGGCAGTGTACCATGAAATAGATGAGAGCGTCATTTTTGAGGCCTGCGTATCTGAAGGCGCGCGGGTTGAGAACCGACAGGTACTGGCAAAGGTGACCGGCCCGGCGCGTGCGCTGCTGACCGGCGAGCGAACCGCGTTAAACTTCCTGGGGCGAATGTCGGGGATTGCCACGCTGACGAACCAATTCGTCGAGATCGTGACCGGGACCAAAGCCGTCATCCTCGATACCCGCAAGACCGCCCCCGGGCTGCGCATGCTCGACAAGCTGTCTGTAAAACGCGGCGGCGGACAAAACCACCGCATTGGCCTGTTTGATATGATCCTGATTAAGGACAACCATATCGACTTTGCCGGCTCCCTGGAGGCGGCTGTTGAACGGGCCCGGTCGGCTGCCGGTGGCCTGGAAATTGAAGTAGAGACGCGCACGCTGGATGAAGTTGCGCGGGCGCTGGCCTGCCGTGTGGAGCGCATTATGCTGGACAATATGACGCCGGATATGATGCGCCAGGCGGTTGAAATGACCGCTGGACGCGCGAAGCTGGAAGCCTCGGGCAATGTCAACCTCACCACCGTGCGCCAGATCGCTGAAACCGGCGTCGATTTCATCTCGATCGGCGGGCTGACCCATTCAGCCAAAGTGTTCGATGCCAGTTTCTTATATGTAAAGTGAGGATACCTATGACCGTTGATGAAATGTACGACAGCTTGAAAGAAAAAATGGCAGATGTGGTTCCCGATGTGGAACTGCGTTATAAGGCAGAGATTGCAGTCCAGATCAACCAACTGAAAAATGAAAGAAACGCGGTCATTCTGGGCCATAACTATATGGAGCCGGTGCTGTATCATTCCGTGGCCGATTTTCAAGGCGATTCCCTGGAACTCAGCCGCAAGGCTGCGCAGACCGATAAAGATGTGATCGTCTTCTGCGGGGTGAAATTTATGGCGGAAACCGCCAAGATTTTAAACCCCACCCGCACTGTGCTGTTACCCTCCGACGCTGGCTGCTCGCTGGCTGCCAGCATTACCGCGGAGGATGTGCGCATGCTCAAGCAGCGCTTCCCCGGCGTGCCAGTGGTGACCTATGTGAATACCTACGCTGACGTCAAAGCGGAATCGGATATCTGCTGTACGTCGGGTAATGCGGTTGCGGTGGTCGAATCGCTGGGCGCGGAAACGATTATTTTCCTTCCTGATGAATACCTCGCCAGCAACGTAGCGCGCGAAACCGGCAAGCACATTATCTTCCCAACCTTGGGGCTGAACGAACCCGCCGACCCGGATGGTTTAGACTACCAGATGGTGGGCTGGCGAGGCCGCTGCGAAGTGCATGAGAAATATACTGTGCAAGATATCCGTAATGTCCGCGAGCAGTTCCCGGATGTGCTTATTCTGGCCCATCCGGAGTGCAGCCCGGCGGTAACCGCGGCATCGGACTTTTCGGGCAGCACTTCGGCAATGATCCGCTATATTGCCAATACCTCCGCGCCGCGCTACCTGCTGCTGACGGAGTGCTCGATGGGGGAGAACATTGCCGCCGCCAGCCCCGGGAAGAACATGCTGCGCATGTGCAGCGTGCGCTGCCCGCACATGAACCAGATCACTATGGAAAATACGCTGCACGCCTTGCAAACCAACCAGATCGACATTCATGTGCCGGAAGAAATTCGCCTGCGCGCGCTGCGCGCGGTAGAGCGCATGATCGCCATTGGATAACAGGGAAAATTTACTATGCTGCAAACCGATGTTTTGATCATTGGCAGCGGTATTGCCGGGGCTACCGCTGCCCTACGCCTGGCTTCCGATCCCCAGCGTAAAATTCTCGTAATCACCCGTAACCCGGACCCCCAGGAATCGAATTCGCGCTACGCGCAGGGCGGGATTATTGGCCGGGGGCAAGATGATACCGCCGAACTCCTGGTAGAAGATATCCTTGCCGCCGGGGCGGGCGCCAGCTCGCCGAAGGCCGCCCGCATCCTGGCCGAAGAAGGCCCGGCTCTCCTGCAAGATATGCTGGTAAACATGGCTGGCATTCAATTTGACAGCCAGCCGGGCGGCGAGCCAGAATATGGGCGCGAGGCGGCCCATTCGCGCCGGCGCATTCTGCACGTGGGCGACGGGACCGGGCAGGCCATTATGACCAGCCTGATTGCTGCCATGCAGCACCAGCCCAATATCACCCTGCTGTACAATACCACTGCCGTGGATCTGATCACTTTTCCGCACCATTCGCATGATCCGTTGGCAACGTATGAGCCGGTTGTTTGTCACGGGGCGTATGCCTTCTCGCGCAAAGAGCGCACCATCCACCGCTATGTGGCCGCGGCGACTATCCTGGCGACCGGCGGTTTAGGGCGAATTTACCGCAACACCTCCAACCCGCCCGGCGCTCGCGGCGATGGGCTGGCTATGGCGCATCGGGCAGGCGCGCGCATCGTAAACGCAGAATATGTCCAGTTCCATCCAACTACCCTGGCCGTACCTGGCGCGGAAGGTTTCTTGATCAGCGAAGCCGTGCGAGGGGAGGGGGCTGTTCTGCTGACTCCCGAAGGCCGCGCCTTCATGGCTGAATACTCGCCGGAATGGAAAGACCTTGCCCCGCGCGATGTGGTTGCCCGCGCGATCCATCACCAGATGGAGACGTATGGTTACTCGTACGTGCTGCTAGATATTGCCTCGCACATGGAAGCCGATGCGATTCGCGCGCGCTTCCCGAACATTTATGCGCAGTGCAAGAAAGTCGGCATCGATATTACTACTGAGCCTATCCCGGTTGTACCAGCGGCGCATTACTTCTGCGGCGGCGTTTTGGTGGATGGATGGGGACAGTCCAGCATCCAGAACCTGTACGCTGTTGGCGAAATCAGCTGCACTGGCGTGCACGGCGCAAACCGCCTGGCTTCCACTTCGCTCTTGGAAGGCCTGGTTTGGGGCGACCGGTCCGCGCGCCATATCGCTGAGCGGCTGGCGAACACGCCTGTACTGAACATGCCCGGTCGTGATGACATCCCGCCCTGGGACGAGAGCGGGCTGGTGGCGGACGCCGATTCGGCCCTGATCCAGGGGGATATGCAAACCATCCAGAATATCATGTGGCATTACGTAGGCCTGGCACGCAACGCTGACCGGCTGGCGCGGGCGATCCGCGAGCTGCGCCACTTATGGAACGAGATCGAGACCTTCTACCGCACTACCCGCTTGAGCGATGGTCTCATTGGCCTGCGCAACGCGGTGGAAGTCTCTTTGATTATCGCCCAGGCCGCGTTTCATAACCGGCAAAGCCGCGGCTGCCATTATCGCGAGGACTCCGTGAGTGTTGAAGGAGACCGGCTGATTTTCTAATCGTCAAAATAGGAAAGGATCACCTGATGGGGAATTTATCCGATGTCAACCGCACACCTGCGGTGCGTGGCCGTGGTATCACCCAGGACGAAAAACTACTCAAGAGTCCCAGCCCTGAGCAGGTTTTGTTTACTGAGACAGATCCCTGGCGCGTGCTGCGCATTCAGGGAGAGTTTGTGGAGGGCTTTGAAACCCTGGCTGAACTCGGTCCCGCGGTAACCCTGTTTGGTTCCGCCCGCACGCCCGAAGATGACCCATATTACCAGGCAGCTGTGGATACGGCCCGCCTGCTGGCACAGGCCGGGCTGGCGGTGATTACCGGGGGCGGGCCGGGTATCATGGAGGCAGGTAACAAGGGCGCGAAGCTGGGCGGGGGCGTTTCGGTTGGGTTAAATATCGAGCTGCCCTTCGAACAGCATCTGAACCCCTATCTCGATATTCCCATCAATTTCCGCTATTTCTTTGCTCGGAAGGTGATGTTCGTTAAGTACGCCCAGGCTTTTGTGATCTTTCCTGGCGGCTTTGGCACGTTGGATGAACTATTCGAGTCACTCACGCTCATTCAGACCGGGAAAGTTTCTAACTTCCCGGTTATTCTCTTTGGATCGGCGTATTGGTCTGGCCTGCTAGGCTGGCTCAAAGATACCCTGCTGGCGGGTGGCAAAATTGCTCCCGCGGATCTGGATCTGCTGACCGTTACTGACTCGCCGGAAGAAGTGCTCCAGCAGGTGACGCGCGCGATGATCGAGGGCGGACGGCTCGAACCCAAAGAACAAGCGGCCCGCGAGGCGACGCAAAAGGCTTATCAAAAGAAAAGCCATTGACCGATCGATTTGCCAGGATGAAGAGAAACGGATTCGAAAACCGATTTTTCGACTGGCAGCTGGAATAACCAATCAGAAGGAGTGACACGAGTGACCAACCCATCTGAAAGTTGGTTTGACCGGCCCATGCGCTGGGCCCAGCTTACCCTGGCCGAGAAAGACCCCGAAACCTACGATGCGCGCTTCTGGCTGGATTATTTCCGTGAAGTTAAGGCGGATGCTGCCTGCCTGAGCGCCGGGGGGTGTGTGGCCTACTATCCCTCGCGCGTTCCCTATCACTATGTTACCCCTTATATGAAGGACCGCGACTGTTTTGGTGAGCTGGTTCATGGCTGCCGGGAGCTGGGCATGGTGGTGATCGCTCGCACCGACCCGCATGCCATCCACGCAGATGCTTTCGCCGCCCACCCGGAATGGGCGGCAGTCGATATCCACGGCAGCCCGCGCAAGCATTGGGCTGACCTTGACTTGTGGGTTACCTGCGCGCTGGGTCCGTACAACTTCGACTATATGACCGCAGTCCATGAAGAGATTGTGCGCATGTACACGGTGGATGGCATTTTCAGCAACCGCTGGGCGGGGCATGGCATTTGTTACTGCGAGAACTGCCGCCAGACCTTCCGCGATGAAATGGGATACGAACTTCCGCCCGGTATGGATCCAGCCGACCCGGCCTACCGCGCCTATGTTGCCTGGCGGCAGGATCGCCTGTTCGCGCTGTGGGATCGCTGGGATGCCGCCATTCGCGCTATCAACCCCCATGCGCGGTTTATCCCCAACACAGGCGGCGGCGCACTCAGCGACGTGGATATGGCCTGCATTGGCAGGCGCGCTGATTTCCTCGTCGCTGACCGCCAGGGACGCAGTTACCTCCAGCCGTTGTGGTCCAACGGCAAAAATGCCAAGGAATACCGGGCTGCTGTGAGGCAAAAACCGGTCGCGGGTCTTTTCAGTGTTGGTTTTGAGTATCCGTACCGTTGGAAGGACTCGGTCCAGCATGGCCCAGAGATCCGCATGTTCGTCGCCGATGGCGTTGCCAACGGGCTGCGCCCCTGGTTTACCAAGTTTGGCGGCATGGTCTATGATCCTCGCTGGTTAGATACGGTAAAGGATATGTATCACCTCTACGCCGCCTGGGAGCCTTACCTGCGCAATGAAGCGCCTATCGCCAGCGTCGCCATCGTATATTCGCAGCGCTCCGTCGACTATTACGCGGGGAAGGATGCCGAAGCGCTGGTGGAAGACCCTATCCGCGGCTGGTATCAGGCGCTGGTTGAGGCGCGCATTCCCTTTGAAATGGTTCACGCCGATCTGTTAGGCGAAGCTGCAACGCGCGACTTCAACGTTCTGATTCTCCCCAACCTGGCGACTCTGTCGGATGCGCAATGCCAGCAAATCCGTGAGTATGTCCGCTCGGGCGGCAGCATTATCGCCACCCACGAAACATCCCGATATGATGAATGGGGAACACCGCGGGCGGACTTTGGCCTGGCGGACCTGTTTGGTGCGCATTTCCAGTCGATCGAACCGCGAATGCACAATTCCTACCTGAGCGTCAACCCTGACCCGGCTACCGGCGCATACCATCCCATTCTGCGGGGGATCGAGGACGCCGGGCGCATTATCAACGGCGTGCGCCGGGTGGATGTGGCGGTGGATCCGCCGCTTTCCTATTCCCCGCTGACGCTGATCCCTTCTTACCCTGATCTGCCCATGGAAATGGTGTGGGTGCGCCAGCCGGTGACGGATATACCCGGCGTCATTATCCGCGCGTACGGGCAGGGCACGGTGATTTACTTCCCCTGGGATATCGACCGCACCTTTTGGGAAGTGCTGTGCGTCGATCACTGGAAACTCTTAATCAACGCGCTGCGGATCGCCCACCCTGGCCCGCAGCCGGTGACCGTGGATGGCCCTGGCGTGCTGGATGTGACCGTATGGAAACAGCGCCAGTCGATTACCGTCCATCTGGTCAACCTGACTAACCCGATGATGATGAAAGGCCCCATCCGCGAGCTGCTCCCGCTGGGCGAGCAGGTGGTGCGCATGCGACTGCCTGCGGGAGTACAGGTGAAACGCGTTCATCTACTGCGGGCAAAGGCGGCACCCATGACAAGTTGGGAGGATGACCAGCTCATTATTCGTGTCCCGGTGGTACTTGACCATGAAGTTGTCGCCGTGGATATTGTGGGGTAATGCCCATTATTTTTTACCGTTATGCGTGGTTCAGGCGCCGGTAAACGAGCACATCTATGATGAAGTACAGCAGGGAAAGCAGCAGGGTGGCGGCTGTGCGGAAACCGACCTCCTGGATGCTTGCCCCACCGCACAGCACCTGCTGCAAGGCCAGCATTCCGTGGCTGGCTGGGATGAAATCGAACAGGTTCACTGGATGGTACGTCCAGAAGAAGAGGATGGGTGAGTTCATCGTAAAGAACGCCCCGGATAGGAATACCTGGGTCATACCGACGGCGCTGCCGGTGTTCAGGGCATCCGTATCGGTGCGCATGAAGCAGCCCAACAACAGGCCCATTCCTACCGAGCTAAAGGCCAGCACCAGCCCGATCAACAGCGCCAGCGCCAGCGAGCCGCGGTTATGAAAACCAAGCGCCATGGCGACGGCAAACATTACCAGCACCTGCGCGGCTGCTATGACCAACTGGGCGAGGCAGATGCCGCCCAACAATTCCGCTGGCCGCAGCAGGCTGAGATCCAGGCGGCGCAGAGTGCCCCAGCGGCGCTCCCGACCGATCAGCATGGCGGTCTCTGGAATAATCAGCAGGATGGCAAATACCATCATACCGGGCACGTAGGCATCAAACTCGCTGATGGGGCGGGGGCGTTCCAAAGGCCGGACGATCATCGAAAACCGCTCGGGCTTGCCCTGCTGCTTTGCTAACCAGGGAAGAACGATAGCTTCCAGCTGAGTAGCGGCCTTTATGTAGTTCATATAGAGCGCGTCGCCGCGGGTCGTGTAGTGTACCTGCCCCGCAGCATCTTCTTCAATAATTAACAAAACGGCTGTGCTGCGGTCTTTTAAGGCTGTCTCAGCGGCATCCCGATTGGTACCCAACACCAGGTTGAAATAAGGCCGCCCATCGGCATAGGCTGCCTGGGATAGTTCATCCAGCAGCGAGCCTGCTTTGGGGGTGTTCGAAAGAACCAGCACGGGGTAGGTGGCTGTTTTGGGCGTATGCCCATAACCGATGTACGTCAGCAGCATGAAAAACCCCGGCATCCCGAGAACAAAGACCAGCAGAATAGGGTCGCGCAGGGCTTCCAGGAGCGTTTTACGAGCAACGAGCAGCGTGCGTTGGATGTTCATTCGCGCAACCGCCTTCCGGTTAGCTGGATGAAAACGTCTTCGAGCGTGTTCTGGCGAATTTTAACCTCGCCGAGGGCGAAGCCCGCATTCGAGAGCCGGCTCAGGATGGTGGGCAGGTGGGCAACTGCATTCAATGCGCGAATGACCAGGCTGCGGCTGCTCTCTTCGAATTTCACCATACTGGCAATGCCTTCTAGCGCCTGGCGGGCAACTGCTTCATCCGAAAGCCCATTGGTCAGGCCGATTTCCAGAATATCGCCTTCGCCGACCCGCGCTTTAAGCGCCTCTGGGGTATCCAGAACCAGAAGCTGGCCGTGATCGATGATGGCTACCCGGTCGGCCATTCTTTCGGCTTCATCCATATTATGGGTGGTGAGGATGACGGTTTTCTTGCGAGCCAGGGATTGAACGTACTCGCGGACTTTTACCCTGCTTTGCGGGTCCAGCCCGGCTTCCGGTTCATCCAGAACGATGATCTGCGGATCGTGCACCAGTGCCATGGCAACGTTCAAACGGCGCTGCATGCCGCCCGATAGGGTTCCGGCGTGTTTGTCGCGCTTTTCTTCCAGGTCCAGTTCGCGAAGCAGGCGCAGGGCATTTTCGCGGGCTTTTCGTTCGGGCAGGTCATACATCTGTCCGATGAATACCAACTGCTCCAGGCAGGTGAGCTTTTCCCAGAGGATGATATTCTGCGGGCAGACGCCAACCAACGCTTTGGTTTCCTGGCGCCCGTTTTGGATGCGCTCCCCATTCAGCCGCACCCAGCCGGCATCGGGGCGTAGCAGGCCGCACAGCATGTTGATGGTGGTGGTTTTTCCAGCGCCGTTCGGACCAAGAAAACCAAAGATCTCACCTTCTTCTACGGTCAATGACAGGTTTTTGACCGCCTGCAGGCCGTTGTATGATTTCAATAAATTCTGTGCTTCAAGAACAATGGCAGCCATGATGACTCCTATAAAGTTTTGCCTATCTCTTTTCGAGGAAACGATACGTCTCTATATGTAACTCCGGAGGTGTATCTTATTCTCCACTCACAATGAGTTGCTCAACACATTCCGCTGATACAACCAGACGCCGAGAGCGAACAGCGCAGCAGACAGCAGCGTCATCATCACCAGCTCGTACCCCAGGCTGTTGATCCCTTCACCGTATAGGATTACTTTACTCATCGCACGGGCCGCGTGTGTGGAAGGCATCAGGTCATAGGGTTGAACGGATTGGCCGAAGATGCGGAACAATTCGACGGCGGGCATTGGGAAGATGGCGCCGGATAAGAACACCAGCGGGGCCATCAAAGCGGTTCCGTATCCGGTGGCTTCGCCTTCGCTTTTAGAGAAAACCGCCGCGAGGAACCCCGCTCCAATGGCTCCGAAACTGGCGAGCATCCCGATGCCAATGGTGAGCGCCAGGCTGCCAACGGGCTTGAAGCCCACCAGGGCCGCCACGGTAAATGTAACGATCATCTGCACCAGGGAAAGGAGCAGCCCGGACAGCGCCACGCCACCCAGGAAATGCGCGGCACCGGCTTTGCTCAGCTTGATGCGTTTGAGGGTGCCATCACTGCGTTCGCGGGTGAGGAGCAGGGCATTGGTTATGACCCCGAACAGGATGCCAAACATCACCAGGCCAGGGACGCCGATTTGGAAATCGTTCAATGTGCCGGTGTTGGGTAAAAATTCAATGCTGACCGGAAGTTCCTGGTTCCAGCCGGTAAGCTGGTCAGTATAGTTCTGCACAACCTCTCCCATAAAACTTTGGGCAAAGGCGTAGGTATCCGCCAGCGGGTCGCCTAGCATTTCAATTTGCACAGGGCTTGGAAGCTGATTGGTGATGGCGCTGGAAAACTGCGGGGGCAGGGTGAGCAGCATGGCAGCTTTCCCTTCATTCAGCATCACTCTAGCCTTTTCTGATGAAATCCCTTCCATTACGGTAAAAACTGGTTTCCCATCAAATTCGGCATCGCGCACTGCCTGTACCAGCCCGGCGCCAAGCTTGCCTTCATCCTGGTTGTTGACCAGCACGGTGATGTAGCTTGCCATGCCGCTGGACTGCCCATAGGCAAAATAGTACATCATGACCATTAAGGAGGGGAACAGCAGGTATATCCAGAATAACTGCGGGCTGCGCCATAACTCCAGAATTGATTTGCGTGCGAACATCCATGTCTTCACAATAAGCTATGCTCCAGTGAATTTATAATTCATAAATTATGAACTCTTAGTTCATATTAAATCACCAAAGGTTTCATAGTGCAAGTATGATAAATGTCACCGCTTTTACTGCTTGCGCATCAGGGAGAACGCGAGAACTACCAGCAGGCTTCCGCCCAGCAAGATCAACATGCCTGCTGCCAATGGAAGGTGGTCGGCCTGGAGGCCCTTCTCCGCCACAGCCGTGGCGCTGCTCGTGGGACCTGGTCCTTTATCGGTTGGCACTGGCGTCTGGGCTTGGGCCTGCTGCTCCGCGGGAGAATTGATGGCTGGCGATTCAGGCTGTGCTGGGGGTGGGAGAGTCTCGCGCAAGGCTATTCCTTCTGGCATGGGGCCTTGCGTCTTCGCTACCGAGGTCTGGTAGGCGGCCTTCTCAGTGGCGGCTACGGGCTCCTCGATAATGGCCCGGCCCGGAGTGATCGTTTGCTCGCCGCTGGGCGGCGCCAACCCGTCCTGAGGGGATGCTGTCAGCGTGGGCCAGATGCTGGCAGGCGCGATGATGAACAGCTTTTGCCCCGCGTAGATCTCGGTGGAG
>CAYTHO010000001.1:0-206523 GCA_964437595.1 uncultured Anaerolineaceae bacterium | reverse complement strand
GGGATGGCTTCTTGTCCGGGGTTTTCACAAAGCGTTCGACTTTGTGAAAACCCTGGTTCTACACGCCCCGGCCATTGACTCAGGTATTGGTAAATGCTATACTGCAATCGATTGCAATAATTAAGAGTTTTACCGTGAGTAAACAGACCGTTCAAACCCTCGAAGATATCGCCCGCCTGGCAAACGTCTCAAGATCGACGGTCTCACGTGCTTTAAATAACAGCCCGCTGCTCAATCAGGAGACAAAAGAACGCATTCAGGCCATCGCCCGAGAACATCATTTCCGCATCAACGCTCCGGCCCGCAATCTCCGGTTGCGCCACAGCCGTACCATAGCCTTTGTTGCTCCGGATTATTCCCCGGAATTTTTCGCCGCGGAAGATTTTTTTGGGATGGGGATGTTGGGTGGAATAGGGAATGGGCTGCATACCCTGGGCTACGATCTGCTTGTCATTCATGCCAACCCGCGCGATACGGCCTGGGCGCACGATTATCTGGACAGCGGGCGGGTAGATGGCTTCATCCTTATGACCTCAACCATCAAGCAGTCGCTCATTAAAACTCTGGCTGATATGGCAGCCCCTTTCATTGGCTGGGGTACTCCCATACCCGGCCTCAACTACTGCTCGGTTACAGGAGATAATTTTTCTGGAGGCAGGCAGGCCACCCAGCACTTGATCCGCATTGGCCGGCAGCGGATTGCATTCCTGGGCGGGCCAGAAGATGCTTTGACAGTGCAGTACCGGTATAAGGGCTATGAAAACGCTTTGCAAGATGCCGGGCGCGGCGTCGATCCTCATCTTGTTGCTTACAGCGATTATTCGTACGATTCTGGAATGTCTGTTATGCAGCACTTAATGGAACAAGCGCCTGACCTGGATGCCGTTTTTATCAACAGCGACCTGATGGCGCTTGGGGCAATCCATGTCATCCAGGATCATGGAAAACGCGTTCCAGAAGATATCGCCGTTGTGGGGTATGACGATTTACCCATCGCACGCTATTACGATCTGCCCCTTACTACGATTCGGCAGAACATCCCTTTAGCTGGCCAACTCCTGGCGCAGAACCTGATCCAATATATCCAAACAGGCATCATCACGAACGTAACGATACCCGTTGAACTGGTGCTTCGGAAAACCGCTTAAGCGGAAGCTGAACTTATTTTTTTTCACAGCTTTGCAATCGATTGCAAAAAGGAGCAAATTATGGTACAAATACAAGTCGTCAGCAGTGTAGTTGAGTGGCGAAAAAGATTGGATATTGAGGAAGAGCGGCGAAATAATCACCGCTTTGAGCCATATGTAAACAATCTGGCCGCTCCGCATCCCTATCGAAATGGCAGGAAGGATGATAAGGAAAGCCGTACGCCTGTTGACTTTGAAAAAGTTGTTATAAACAACATTCATCGGTTTATCTGAGATACCACATTCCTTTGGTGAGAACGTTTTAGGCTCTAGCCGGGCGATACGCATAGGCTGGAGTGATTGGAAATGAATCCTGTTACTGGCAAAGAGGGTATACCATGGAAAGCAGAACAAAAAACAGAAAGACGCGAGAGCAGGTTGCGCGCATGGTCGAACGGGCTTTTGATGGCCTGACGCTTGCCACCGGTGAAGATGCGGTAAGCGAGTTAAAAGAGGGCTGGTTTAACGCGGCCTACAACGTCCGCCTATCCGATGGCCGGGAGGTCATCCTCAAGATAGCCCCGCCTCCGCATGCGGAAGTGATGACGTATGAGCAGAATATTATGTCGACTGAGGTTGCGTCTATGCGCCAGGCGGCGCACAACCCGGCCATCCCTGTGCCAGAGATTTATCAGTTTGACAGTACCCGCGATTTGTGCGACTCGGATTATTTCTTCATGGAAAAGCTGTCCGGCGAAAACTATGGCCTCATCCGGACATCTGTGGACCCGAAAATCCAGGCGCAGGTGGACGAGCAAATTGGCGCGATTGTGCGCGAGATTAACGGTTTTACCGGAACGTATTTTGGATACCCGGGCAACGGCGATCTACGGGCGGAGACCTGGAAAGAAGCTTTCACTAAAATTTGTGATTCCATTTTGGAAGATGGCCGCAGAAAAAACGCTGAATATTGGCAGTTCGATGTAAGCGAAATCCGGAAAGTTATCTTGAAACATGCACCCTCCCTGGATGCGGTCACCACCCCGCGGATGGTCCATTGGGATGCCTGGGACCTCAATTTCTTTGTGAAGGATGGCCGCGTCACCGGCCTGCTCGACTTTGAACGCGTGCTGTGGAGCGACCCCCTGATGGAAGCGCAATTCCGGCCCCTGTTTGGCGATGGGATCAACGGATATCTGCGCGGGTATGGAAAAACCAGCTTCACCCATGAGGAAGAGCAAAGAAAGCACCTGTATACGCTGCATCTTGCCCTGGTAGCGAAAACCGAAGGTTATTACCGCCATTACGATACGGATGATGTGTCCAATTGGGCCATGAGCCTGATGGTTCCAACCATGAAATGGCTGCAAGAGAACTAATTATCGATGGCAAACGCCACGGCAAGCGCTTCCAAGGTTGAACGCCTGGGCACAGACAAGATCGGCAGCCTCCTCTGGGAGATGTCTTCTCAGACCACGCTTTCGTTGCTGGTCTATGCCATCTACAGCGTCACGGACACCTACTTCCTTTCGGTGGGTATTAACTCGCTGGCTGCCGCCGGGGCGTCGATCATTTCTCCGGTCTTGATCGCCCTCGGCGGCGTTGCTACCACAGTGGGGGCCGGCGGAGCATCGATCGTTTCGCGAGCACTGGGCGAGAAAAATCCTGAGAGAGCATCCAGGGTAGTTGCCAACACCTTCCTGATCTTCTGGGTCACGGCGATCATTATCAGCGTGTTCGGCGCGCTGTTCATCCGGCCAATCGTCTACTTGTTCGGGGCCACGGAAAGCGTCGCGCCCTATGCCATCACCTATGGGCGAATCATCTTCCTTGGCGCCATCTTCAGCACCGGTTTCTCGACCATCGTCCGGGCAGATGGCAATATCCGCTACTCGACGGCCATGTGGATCATCCCGGTGGCTGCCAATACCCTGCTGTGCTGGCTGTTTATCATCGTGCTGCGTATGGGCGTTTCCGGTGCCGCCCTGGCAACCGTCATTGGGGGGCAGGCCCTCTCCGCCGGAATGAGTATCTATTTTTTCTTCTTCCGAAAGAACCGGTCATACAACATTAAGGCGGCTTATTTCAAACCAAACTGGCCGCTCATCGGCGAGATCATCGCCATTGGGTTCCCATCGTTCATCAAGAGTCTCAGCGCCAGCCTGATGGTCATCATTACGAACAATCTCTTAAAGGTGATTGGTGGCGACAGTGCGCTGAGTGTGTTCGCAATTATCAGCCGCCTCTATTCCAGCCTGAACACGCCGCAGACGGGCATCGTACAGGGCATGCAGCCGATCCTGGGGTACAACTTCGGCAAAAAGAATTTTGCCCGGGTACGGACAACCATCACCTATTCGCTAGGCTTATCGATTGTTTACGGGCTGCTGATCTGCATTCTGTGCCTGCTTATCCCGGCAACGCTGATTGGGCTGCTTTCCAAGGAACCCAGGATCATCACCGAAGGACAGGCGGCATTAAGGTTAATGGCGCTGGCTTACCCGCTGGGCGGAATTTCGGTGATGGTGGCGGCATATTTTCAATCGGCTGGCAGGGCCAGAGAAGCGCTGATACTCACCCTGGGGGGCATCATCCTGATCAAGCTGCCGATTCTGCTGCTCGCCTCTAACCTGTTCTCACTGACCGGGATCTGGATCTCGGAGGCAGTTTCCGAGGTTATTCTCTGTATCATTGCTTTGCTTATGCTGTGGAATTTCCAGGGCAAGATGGCTGCAGATGAGCGCCTGGCTTACAACCCCTAACAGGATTAACTCGTTATAAAAACGCCTTCCCTACCTGCCCAAAAGTCTAGACTTCTCCTGCGGGTATTGACACGTGCCTGCTTCCTTGATAAACTGTCAACAGAATTAGAATCTTAGAGGAATCGATGAAATGGCTCGCGTCCTAGTCAATGTAAACCAGTTCCACATCACCGCCCTCAATGGGGGAGGTGTTTGGTTTGCCTTATCGGAGTGCGCCTGCTGACGGAATACCTACACGAAACCCATCGGCCGCGGTGCGCTCCAGCCCGCGGCCGTTTTGTTTGTGCAGACAGATAGATACACCTGCCTCCTCCGGCCCGGGCTTGAACCCGCGGCCGGTTTTATTTGCAAGAACCTATTGTTGAGCTTATTTTTCGGAGGAAGGAATCATGTCTATACTCACTGCCAATAACCTGGGTGTATCCTTTGGCGCGTTTGACCTGTTCAAAGGCATCTCGGTCACCATTGCCAACGACAGCAAAATCGGCTTTATTGGCCCCAACGGCATCGGCAAGACCACGCTGCTCCTGCTGCTGGCGGGCATCCATGCCCCCACCACCGGCCAGGTGAGTATCGCCCGCGGGCGCAAGCTGGGGTACCTGCGCCAGGAAGCGGTTGATGCTTTCGCCGACCGGGAAAATACTGTGTTCAGCGAGATGCTTACCGTCTTCGCCGATTTACAGGACCGCCAGGCGTACCTGCACCAGTTGGAAGCCAAAATGGCCGATACGAGCCTTTCCTCCGCCGAAATGGACCAGGTGCTGGAAGAGTACGGTCAGAAGCAGGAGGCATTCGACAAGGACGGCGGGTACGACTACGAGCTGCGCATCCGGCAGACTCTGGAAGGCCTGGGCCTGGGCAAGGATGACTGGCACATGCCCCTCAACCACCTCAGCGGCGGGCAGAAGACCCGCGCGCTGCTGGCCCGCCTGCTGCTGGAAAAGCCTGACCTGCTCATGCTCGACGAGCCCACCAACCACCTCGACATCGAGGCCGTGGAATGGCTGGAGCGCACTCTGCGCGAGTGGGAAGGCGCGGTGCTCATCGTCAGCCACGACCGCTATTTCCTCGACAACACCGTGAATACCATCTGGGAGATGAGCTCGGAGGGCATCGAGGTCTACTCGGGCAACTACAGCGCCTACCTGCTCCAGCGCCAGGAGCGCTGGGAGTACTACCAGCGCATTTTCCAGGAAGAAAAAGACCGCCTGCTCAAAGAGGTCGATTACGTCCAGCGCAACTGGGTGCGCGCCAGTACGCACGCCCAGGCCCTGGGCCGCCTTCGACGCCTCACCCGCGATCTGAAGATCGTCGAACATTTCGGCCTGATGGCCCTGCTCAATAAGAAAAAGTGGAGCGACTACGACTTTGGCAGTTACCACACCGACCGCCCCCTGGATGTGATCGACGCCATCCGCCAGGTGAACGCCATCGCCCTGCCCAACAACCGCCCGCCGGTGATCCGCCCGCGCCTGGCGGAATCGCATATCAGCGGCAGCACCATCGTACTGCGCGCCGCGGACGTGACCATCGGTTACCCGGGCCGCGAGCTGTTTACCGCCCGTAGTATCGAATTGCGCCGCGGCGAGTGCGCCGCATTGATCGGCCCCAACGGCAGCGGCAAAACCACCTTCCTCAAAACCATGCTCGAACAGGTACCGCCGCTGCGCGGAAAAATTCAACTGGGCGGCAGCCTGAAGATCGGATACTTCGCCCAGGCCCATGACAGCATCAGCGGCAGCCACACCGTCATCGATGAACTGGTGCGTCACAAGCCCATGCAGGCCGAGGCGGCGCGCGCCTACCTGGCCCCTTACCTCTTCCGCGGCGAAGATGTGTTCAAGCCGGTTTCGGCCCTGAGCGGCGGCGAGCGCGCCCGGCTGGCGCTGGCGATCCTGGCCCTGGACGGCGCCAACCTGCTACTGCTGGACGAGCCCACCAATCACCTGGATATGCCCGCCCGCGAGGCGCTGCAAGAAGTGCTGGAAAACTTCACCGGCACCATCCTGCTCGTCTCGCACGACCGCTACCTGATCGACCGGCTGGCCACCCAAATCTGGGACCTGCACGGCGGGCGCCTGCACGTATTCCAGGGCGCCTACCGCGAATACATCCTGCGGCGAGCAGCCCCCGGCGCGGCCTCTCCGGTAAAGCAGATTTTGCTCGCCCCCAGGCCAATGATGCGTGACAACAGCAAGCAGACCAAGCAACGCGCCCTCGACCTGACGATGCTGGAAGAGCGCATCCGCGAGAAAGAAAAAGACATCCAGCGCCTGTCTGGCGAGCTGCAAAAGGCGGGGCAGGCCGGCACGTTTGACAAGATCAACAAAATTAGCTGGCAGGTCGCCCAGGCCCAGGCTGCATTGGAAAGCCTGATGTCTGAGTGGGAAAAACTGGCAGCCTGAAGATCATCGATTCGCATTTATAAAACACATGGAGTGCAATAATGGAAACCAACCAACGACCCTACCGCGGAACACACGACCTTCAGGCCATCTTGAACCTGGTCAAACAGCGCCCTGCCGAGCGCATATTAGACTACCCCTGCCTGGTAGACCTGCAAGAAATGCTGGATCGGCCCAAAATCCAGGCCGCCACGCGCATCTGGGAGACTGACAGCGGACAGTTTGCCGGTTACGCGCTGATCAACCATGGCGATGGTTACGCCGGCCTGGCCTTTGAATACGCCGCGGAGTTCACCACCAGCGATATTGGCGACCAGATGATCGCCTGGGGTGAAGCAGCTTTCCGCGACAGCTTTCACTGTGAAACCACCGAGCTGACTTCGAGCGTTTTTGCTTCCCAACTTGAG
This sequence comes from uncultured Anaerolineaceae bacterium, assembly GCA_964437595.1. Classification (GTDB taxonomy): domain Bacteria; phylum Chloroflexota; class Anaerolineae; order Anaerolineales; family Anaerolineaceae; genus DSYU01. Next base: position 199,822 of record CAYTHO010000001.1, on the reverse strand, counting down.
CGCATCGCCCTGCTTGAAAAACACGGCTACGTGCGGGACGCGGAATTCGTCATCCACATGCAGCGCGATCTGCAAACCCCGATTGCCGATCCGCAGCTTCCCCCCGGCTTCATCATCCGCCCGGTAACCGGCCCAGAAGAAAACCCTGCCTGGGTGGCCCTGCACCGCGCCGGCTTCGGCACCGAAAATATGACCATCGAAGAACGCCAGTCAATGACCTCTTTAGCCGACTACGACCGCGAGCTCGACCTGGTGGCCGTCGCCCCAGATGGCCGGCTGGCTGCCTACGTGTTTGGCTCGTTCAACCGCGAAGAAATCGCACTGTGCGGCCAGCAAATCGGCTTTACCGACCCGGTCGCCACCCACCCGGATTTTCAGCGCATGGGCTTATCCCGCGCCCTGCTCCTGGAGGCCGCGCACCGCATGAAACAGCGCGGCCTGCAGGCCGCCCGCCTGGGCACCAGCAGCGACAACATCGCCATGCAGAAAGCCGCGCTGTCCGCCGGTTTCCACCGCGCTGACCCATCCTACCATTATGCCAAGCGCCTATTGTAGGGCAGATATCCCTACCTGCCGCCGCGATTAATCATGGAATACGATATGGACCTCATCCACTGGATTGAAACCAACCTGAATCCTACCCCCTGCAGCTCCACTGAATTCTTCTACAATGAGATGGAGTCCCAGTCCGGGTTCTGCCTGCCCGTCATCTACCAGCCCTTTGACCCATCCCTCGCATGGCACTGGGGCGAGCGCGGCGCGCTGCTTGATTTTCTGTATGCCACCCAGGGCGAAGGCAAGCGCCTGTTAGACTTTGGCCCGGGCGACGGCTGGCCCTCGCTGATCGTAGCCCCCTATGCCGGCGAAGTGGTCGGCGTAGATGGGTCGCGCAAGCGGGTGGAAGTGTGCGCCCAGAACGCCGCTCGCATGGGCATCCGCAATGCCAGTTTTGTCCATTACCAGCCCGGCGCCCGCCTGCCCTTCCCCGATGCCAGCTTTGACGGCGTCATGGCGGCTTCGTCCGTTGAGCAGACCCCTGACCCCAAGGCTACCCTGGCCGAACTGTTCCGCGTGCTGCGCCCCGGCGGCAGGCTGCGCATCCGCTACGAGGGACTGTGCCGCTACCACGGCGGGCAGGAGAACGCCATCGAGCTGGACCCCGCCGGGGACCAGGCCGCCTGGCTGACCCTCTACGCCCGCGACCTGCCCGGCGAGCGGGCCCGCATGGCGAAGATCAGGCTTGCCCTGCCCGCTCAGGAGGTATTAAGCCTGCTCTGCCCGGGCAAAGAGCGCATCCATTGGGAAGCTCTCCATCCCTCCGCCCTGGCCCGCCTGCGCGACCGCATCACCGAAACCCGCGCATGCACGCTGACCCACCCCTCCGGCCAAACGTATGCCCGCTGGATGAAGGAAACCGGTTTCTCCCAGGTCCTCCCCACCCACAACGGCATCGATTTCGCGGAGAAGCTGTTCCATCACCTGCCGGAAGGCGCCCGCCCTGCCACCCTCGAAGCGGTGGATGCGCTGCTGCGCCCGCTGGTGGAAGTTGTGGTGCAGATGCCCGCCCCGCTGGAGATCGACGGCCTCGCCGTCGACCCCGCCATCACCGCGATCAAATGAAAGACCGGAAAAGAGGACGCCTTTAGAAACCCGGTGTCCTCCTTCGCCGATTGACCGCTCACTGATTGACTGATTGACTTCTTACGAGGTTTTATGTCTCTACCCCTCCGTCAATACTGGGAACTACTTTCCCGACACATCCGGCCCCAAAAAGGCCGCTTTGCCCTGCTGGTGATGCTGCTGCTGGGCAGCATTGGCCTGCAGGTGATCAATCCGCAGATCATGCGCTTCTTTATCGATACAGCGCTTGAGGGCGGCGCCATGCGCCAGCTCACCCTGGCCGCGGCGGCCTTTATCGGCATCGCCATCGTCCAGCAAGCAGTATCCATTGCCGTGACCTACCTGGGCGAGAACGTGGCCTGGGCGGCGACCAACGCCCTGCGCGCCGAGCTGGCCTGGCACTGCCTCAACCTCGACATGGGCTTCCATAACGACCACACCCCCGGCGAGTTGATCGAACGTATCGACGGCGATGTGACCGAGCTGGCAACCTTCTTCTCCACCATGGTGGTGACCCTGTTCGGCAACGGCCTGCTGCTGGTGGGCATCCTGATCGCGCTGGCGCTCGAGGACTGGCGCGCCGGGCTGGCCTTCGGTATTTTCGCGGTCATCTCGGTGATGATCCTCAACGCCGTGCGCGATATCGCCATCGTCGATCAGAAGAACCTGCGCCAGGCCGAGGCGGACTTATTTGGCTTTGTGGAAGAGCAGCTCAACGCCACCGAAGATATCCGCTCCAGCGGCGCGGTTAGCTTCAGCATCCGCGAGCTGTTCCGCTTCCAGGCCAACATCCTCCGCCACAACCGCAAAGCCTCGTGGAAAGATCAGATCATCCACTGGTCGATGGGCGCCATCCTCCTTATCGGCAACCTCATCGCCTTCACCTCCGGTTACCTGCTTTTCCAGGGCGGCCTCGTTACCATTGGCACCGTCTACCTGTTCGTCCATTACTTCAACCTGCTCGAAAGCCCTATCTGGCAGTTGACCCACCAGGTAGAGAGCTTTCAGAAAGTCGGGGCCTGCATCCAGCGCCTTACCGAACTGCGCAAGATCCAGCCCAGGGTGCTGGACGGGGCCAACGGTCGCGCGCATGAGCCGATCCCGGCACAGCCGCCGCGCGGCGCCCTTCCTCTGGAACTGGACTTCGAAAATGTCACTTTCTCCTACAACACCGAAGACACCATCTTGCAAGGCCTCACCTTCCAGCTTCAGCCTGGCAAAGTGCTGGGCCTGCTGGGGCGCACCGGCAGCGGGAAAACCACCCTCACCCGCCTGGTCTTCCGCCTGTACGACCCCACCGAGGGCCGCATCCGGGTGGATGGCCTGGACCTGTGCGAAGGCAGCCTGGAAGCCCTGCGCCGCCGCATCGGCGTGGTGACCCAGGAAGTGCAGCTCTTCCGCGCCAGCGTGCGTGACAACCTCACCTTCTTCGACCGCTCCATCCCGGATGACCAGATCATCCGCGTGCTGGAAGACCTGGAACTGGGCGACTGGTACCGCGGCCTCACCGCCGGGCTGGATACCCAGATCGACACCGGCGGGCACAGCCTGTCCGCCGGGGAGGGCCAGTTGCTGGCCTTCGCCCGCATCTTCCTGCGCAACCCCGGCCTGGTCATCCTCGATGAGGCTTCCTCGCGCCTCGACCCCGCCACCGAACAGCGCATCGAGCGCGCCATCGATAAACTGCTGCGGGACCGCACTGCCATCATCATCGCGCACCGGCTGGGCACCGTCCACCGCGCCGACGACATTATGATCCTGGAGCAAGGCCACATCTGTGAATATGGCGCCCGGGCCGGCCTGGCCGCCGACCCCGGCTCGCAGTTTTACCGCCTGCTGCAAACCGGTTTAGAGGAGGTGCTGGCATGAACATAGATGCCGTTAGCATCAACAACAATGGCAAGAATGGAAAAGCTGGCCCCGCCTTCAAAAGCGAGCCGGTCAACAGCCTGCCCGCCTGGCGCGTGATCCTCGCTAACCTGCGCTTCCGGCCCGTGCTCTGGCTGGTGGATCTGCTCTCGGTCTCCATCTTCCGCTTCTGCTGGCAGATTGCCCCCGGCCTGATCCTCCAGGCCTTCTTCGACATGCTCGCGGGAGAATCCACTGCCGGCTTCAACATCTGGACGGTGGTGGCGCTGGCCGTGGCGGCCTACCTGGGCCGCGTGATCGGCGGCTATGGCTTTTACTGGGCCGACGTGCCGCTGTTCTCGGAAAGCGCGTTCATGCTTCGCAAGAATTTGCTCAAGCACATCCTGCGCCGCCCCGGGGCCGCCCCCCTGCCCGATTCCGCCGGCGAGGCCGTCTCGCGCTTCCGCAATGACGTGTTCGAGATTCCGCTGTTCGTTATCTGGAGCAACGACATGCTGGTCGGCGTTATCATCATCGCCGCCGCCATCGTAATGATGGTGCGCATCAGCGTCTCGGTGACCCTGCTGGCGCTGGCCCCGGTGCTGATCGTGGGCATCATCGCCAATATCGCCGCGGGCCGCATCGAGCAGTACCGCATCGCCAGCCGCCAGGCCGCGGGCAAAGTGACCGGCTTTATCGGCGAATTCTTTGGCGCAGTGCAGGTCATCAAAGTCGCCACCGCCGAGAAGAACGTCATCCACCATTTCAACGGCATCAACGAAGAGCGCCGCCGGTTCGCCGTGCGCGAGCGCCTGTTCGATGCGGTGCTGCATTCTATCTACCGCAATATGGGCAGCCTGGGCACCGGCATTATCCTGCTGCTCGCCGGGCAGGCCATGCGCGACGGCTCCTTCACTATCGGCGATTTCTCCCTCTTCGTCTACCTGCTCAACAGCATGGGCGACCTGGCCACCATGTACGGCGAGTTCGTGGCTCGCTACAAGCAGCTCAACGTCTCGGTCCAGCGCATGTACCACCTGATGGAAGGCGCGCCTCGTGAGGCGCTGGTCGAGCCCACCACCGTCAACCTGGATGGCGCCCCGCCGGAGGTCGAAACCCCCGTCCGCGCGCCCGCCGACCGCCTGCAAACGCTCGAAGCCCGCGCCCTCACCTTCCACTATCCCGGCAGCGCCAGCGGCATCGAAGACGTCAGCCTGCGCCTCCAGCGCGGCCAGCTCACCGTGGTCACCGGGCGGGTAGGCTCCGGCAAGACTACCCTGCTGCGCGTGCTGCTGGGCCTGCTGCCCAAGGACTCGGGCGAGGTTCGCTGGAACGGCGGCTCAATCGAGAAGGAAGGTGAATTCTTCATCCCGCCGCGCTGCGCCTATACCGCCCAGGTTCCGCGCCTGTTCAGCAACACCCTGCGCAATAATATCCTGCTCGGCCTCGATAAATCTGACGCCGAGATCGCCGAAGCCGCCCGCCTGGCTGTGCTGGAGCGCGACCTGGCCGAACTGGAAAACGGCCTGGATACCCTGGTCGGCCCCCGTGGGGTCAAGCTCTCAGGAGGTCAGGCCCAGCGCGCCGCCGCCGCGCGCATGCTCATCCGCGACCCCGAGCTGCTGGTCTTCGATGACCTCTCTTCCGCCCTCGATGTAGAAACCGAGCGCCAGCTCTGGGAGCGCCTGTTTGAAAATCCGGGCCAGCGCACCTGCCTGGTCGTTTCCCACCGCCGCCCCGTCCTGCGCCGCGCCGACCACATCATTGTGATGAAAGACGGCAAAGTCAGCGCCGAGGGTAAGCTCGAAGACCTGCTTCAGACCAGCGAGGAAATGCGCCAGCTCTGGAAAATCGAGGCATAAATTGGCTGGTTTTATTCTGCGCCGCAAGCGTACAATAAAACCAGCCAATAAATAAGGAGCCTTTCATGCAGTGGGAACACCTGACCTCAACTGATTTTGCCGCCGCGGTCAAAGAAACCGGCGTGTGCGTTGTCGCCTTTGGCGTGGTCGAAAAGCACTCTGAACACCTGCCGCTCGGCACCGATTTCCTCAACGGGCACAAGATTGCCTGCCTGGCCGCGGACAAAGAAGCGGCGGTCGTCTTCCCGCCCTTTTATTTCGGGCAGATATATGAAGCGCGCTGCTTCCCCGGGACCATCACCCTCAAACCAACGCTCCTCCTGGAGGTGATCGGCGCGGTGCTGGACGAAATCGGGCGCAATGGATTCAAAAAGATCATTTTGCTCAATGCCCACGGCGGCAACGCCCACCTGCTGCCCTTCCTCGCCCAGGCCAGCCTCTACGAGCAGAAGCCCTACACCCTCTACTACTTCAATCCGCCGCATGATGAAGAGGCCGAGAAAGCGTATCGAAGCATCGTCGAGAGCGAATTTCACGGCCACGCCTGCGAATGCGAAACCTCCATCAGCCTCGCCAACCACGCAGATCTCGTCCACATGGAGCGCGTCCAGCCCGGCACGCACCCCTTAAACCGCCTGTCTCACGTCCCGGGCGCCTATTCCGGCATCTGGTGGTACGCCAACTTCCCCGATCACTACGCCGGGGATGCCACCGCCGCCACCATCGAGAAGGGCCAAAAGCTGCGCGATCTGGAAGTCAACGCCCTGGCGAAGTTCATCAAGGCCGTGAAGGCAGATACGGTCACCCCCGCTTTGGAGCAAGAATTCTTCGAGCGGGAAGCAAAGCTGCGCGGATAACGATGGACAAGCATTCCGCCCATACTCGTCCTTGGGAAACCGCCGAAGCCATCCTCGCAACGGCCCTGCTCCTCGGCCTGGCCCTCGGCTACCTGCTGCCCCTGCCGCTTTCCGCGCTGGCGCCCAGAGCCCTGTCGGTCACCGCCGGGATCATCTTGATCCTGCTCAGCTTATGGATGATCTCCATCACCCGCGGCCAGTTCCGCCAGACAGGCCAGCCGACCGATCCCGGTCACCCCACTACCCGGCTGATTACCACGGGCATCTTTTCCTGGTCGCGCAATCCGCTTTACCTGGCGGGCATGATTTTTCTCGCCGGCCTGGCGGCCCTAATAGACTCCACCTGGCTGCTCGTCCTCCTGCTGCCCACGGCTGCCGCATTTCATTTCATCCTCATTGCCCCAGAAGAACGCTACCTGGAAGCAAAATTTGGCGGACCTTACCGCCAGTACTGCGGTACGGTTCGAAGATGGATCGGGCGAAAGAAGAGCTGATTCCAAATTCACTTCACGAACGCGTTATCGGCAGCAGTGAGGAATTCGTAAACTCGGCGAATTCCTAACCTTCAGACTCGTACCAATCCAGGCGGCATGATAAACATCGATAATGCTTCTTTACCTGGTATTTTCGTAGCGATAAGACACATACGACAACTGCATAGACCGTAAAGGCAAATATCAGCAGCGGACCGATTCCTAAAAGGACGGAACCATTGACCAATCCAGTTACTCCTATGACCGCCATAATGATCCCCACCACTGCGATACCAATTGTCACCATTCGCGCAGTTGCCGGGGTCATAAATCCCCAGAATGTTGGCATGCCAAGAAATAAATTCGGATAGATATATTCCGTCTTTACTTCCTGAATCCTGGTTTCCACTTTACAACTTGGGCAAATCATGTGTCGCCTCCAATTCAAAAATGTATTGGGGTGTAAATGCCTAAAGTCTGTCCGGATCATTTAGAGCAAGGTTATTGCCCTAACCAGTTTCACCAGCCGGACAGCATTTTGCGTAAGGGCAAAATGCTGTCCGGCTGCATACACCACTTAGCGCGCTTCGTAGAACGAAAGCGTTCCGTCCAGGCCCGCCACTACCAGCGTGCGTCCTTCGTTGATGAACGTCATCTGCACCGGTCCGGTGACCGCTTCCCGGATCTCGGCAAGCATTTCGCCGCTTTCGATGCTCCACAGGCGAATATTACCGTGCTGGTCGGCAGAGGCAAGGATCTTTCCATCCGGCGCATAAACCACCTTGTCCAGCGCGGCTGGATGTCCAAGCAGCTTGGTCGACTGCATGGTGTTCTTCGCGGTGTCCATCAGCGTGATCATGTTTTCACGATCCGTGCCTACTTTATGCAGCTTTATGGCGGCGATTGCTACGTTGCTTCCGTCAGGTGCATACGCCAGGTCCAGAATCCATTCGGCGGCGGGCGAAGCCAGTTGTTTGCCCGTGGCAACATCCCAAACATACACGCCAAAATCTACATTATCCGACACCACCGTCTTGCCATCTGGCGCGTAAGCCATCACGTTGTACCCAGACAGCGTCTTCACCTTCTCCCCGGTTTTGGTGTCCCACAGGTAAAGCTCGCCAAGCCGCCCGCCGCTCACGGTAGCCACGGTGCTGTTATCCGGCGCGATTTCCACCTTCTTGATGTAATTCTCCTGCTTGGTGCCGATCATTTGTTTCTGCGATCCCGAAGCGGTGTCAAACACGTAGAGAATGTTCATTTCGTCCACCGCCGCAAGTAATGACCCATCCTTCGAAATCGTAAAGGTTGTAAACGGCGCGAACCTGGATTTTCCAACCGTCTTAATCATCTTCAAGCTGACAGGATCCACCAGGTCGATGCCCATGCGGTCCGATTTGAGAACTGCCACAAACTTTCCATTCGGGTCCGCGCCAACGGCGGCGCTGCGATCCGAACGCACGTAGTAATTGATGCCGCTCATGCGATAGGGAGGCACCGTCAGGGATAATTCAATCTTTATTTCTTTTGACTTCGCCTTCTTTGCCAGGTCATAGGTCGTTACCGTACCATCGGTGCTAACCGCCGCGAGAAGCTTCCCATCCGAAGAAACATCCATGCTGGTCACAGGATATTTATACGAACCGAAGCTCTCCAGTTTCTCCCCCTTGGTCACATCAACCAGGTTGAAAACGCCGTTGCTGGCAACAACGGCCTGTTCCTGCCCGGGAACAAAAGCAAAAGTGTCCACGTCCATCGGGAACACGGTTTTGCTGATCTGCTTGCCCGAGGTAGTGTTCCACACCAGGAACGCATTTTCAACCTCTGAGGTGAGCGCCAGGCGGCTCATGCCAGCGATTTTCGTGCTGTCTGGAGAAACCATCAGCTCAGTGATATAGCTCCATCCAATGCCGAGCATGAAGATGAACTTATCGCTGTTCACATCCAATAACTGGACCTGGTGTTTTTCGCTGGAACCAAACCCGGCCATCCAGGCGTTGGTGTCATTCGGCGAGACCAGCACACTCGACAATCCTAATGGGAAAGCCGAGCCGTTGAACGTCTTGATCGTTTCCCCAGTATCCACTTTGAACAGCGTCATCTGGTAGGCCGAATTACCCAGGGCCACCACATTCCCCGACGCGGAAAGGTCCGAATAGTCGATGCCATCCTTAGGTTCAATCGTGGTCTTGCTCAGCTCACCCGTCGCGGCATCCCAGATCTTCACCGCGCCATCTTTCGAAAGGCTGACGATCGATTTGCCATCCGCGGTATAGGCCATTTCTTTTTGGGGCGAGCCTGTTTCGGCCTCCCATAATAACCCGCCGCCGCTGGCAGGGTCAAAGGCCTTAATCTCCAGGGTGGTTAAAACCAGAAGCTGTTTCGCGTCTGGCGACCACAGCGTCTGCAGGACCATGCCGTCTCCATACCGGCGAACAAGCTGCAGTTTGGCCGCGTTCGCGCCGGAGATCACCTCCGGGACGGGGGTAGCGGTTGGGGTAAAAGTGGCCGTCGGAAGGGGTGTTTCCGTTGGGGCCGGGGTATTGGTCGGCGGCAGTGGCGTGCTGGTCGCCGTCGGCATGGGTGTATCCGAAGGCAGCGGCGCAGCAGTCGGTTCCTGCACTACCGGTGTTGGCGCCTGCCCGCAAGCGGACAGAACGAGCATAATGATGACGAAGATCAAGACGTGCGGCTTCATTAAATATTTCCCTCCCAATATCGATGTTGTATGGATGGCAAAAAACAAATCTGCTCCAGTCCCCAGGGTCCTCCTGGCGACGAAGCTGTAATCCCCACTAAATTGCAATTTGGTTGAAATTTCCTGGTGCTGCAGTTTATTATAACAAGGAAAACAAATATTGGTTGGAAAATTCTCAGTAAATAGGGCATCGAAGCAAATTCTTGATTTTCGTTGCCCCGGTTTTGCCTCGCTAAAAGGCCCCTCCCCCTTAAATCCCCCCACCCATCCCCCACGCGGGGGATGTTTTTTTGTTGCCATTTCTGCTATTCTCGTCGCAGTACTTTTACAATTTCCTCCTCCACGCAGCCCATTCGCATTCCGCATCCCAGCCACGCGCATCCTCAACAAACAGTTTCCACTAACCAACCCCCATTTACCATTCGTTCCCGATTCGTTTCCCAGGAACGAATACGCCCAAACACATACCAAGGACACAAACTATGACCGATTCCCCCTCCCCTCGCTCTCGCGGCGCACAGCCCGGCAACAAAAACGCCCTCAAGCACGGTTTCTACACCCGCCGCCTCCCGGGCTTCAAAAAAGTCGCCCTTGACCAGCTCGACACCGAATTCCCCGGCCTCGAAGAAGAAATCTTCGTCCTGCGCGCTTACATCCGCCGCATGCTCCAATGCAGCGGCGGCACCACAGACTTCCACGATTTTATGTTCCTCTTCCGCACCCTCTGTCTGGGCCTCTCCACCCTCGCCCGCCTCACCCGCGAGCACCGCGCCATGTCCGCCCAGCCTGTCGACACCCTCGCAAGTCTCCGCCAGGCCCGCACCGGGGTCTCCGATATGCATCCTCCCGAAGGTTGCTTCGACAATTTCATGGAACAATTTACGGAAGCCTTCCCCGATTACGATATCAAGGATTTCCTTGAAGAAGTCGAAGGCTGCATTCCTGGTGACACCTTCGATGGTGATGAAGATCAGCCAACCCCCGTGGGCGACTATGATGGCATCCCTTTCGATCCGTTCGATTACGAGAGCTTATCCAAAGAGCCCCCGCCCACCCCGGCTCCTGTAGAATCCGCCGCCCCTGAGCCTGACGGGCCGCTCCCAACCGCTGCCCCCCAACCGCCCATCCCGGTCGAGTTTGCCTTCCCTGAGTCTGACTGGGCGTCGCCTTCTTCAAACGAAGATTCCCTACCTGGCCTGGAAAACCCATTTCCAGAGCCCATTACCGGCGAATCGCCCTACAAGCCCTTTATCCCCAGCCCCGACCTGCTTCTTCGTGTCAAGCTCAATGCGTGCCTCAAGCGTCCAGGCAAGCCCAACGTAATGGCGCGCCGGCTCATCGACCAGCTTCCCAAATTCATCCCCAGGCCCGATCCTCCGCCAAAGGACTCAGAATAAATCTCCACCGCGCCCTACCTGCGGATCATCTCTCGAGCAGCCAGCGGCATAAACCTTGCAATCCTGTCTGATACGTTTGGAGTCACCCGCGAGCCGTTTTTTAGGTACGCTATAATCAAAGCAGAAAGCATCGTTGGTTCTGGTTTGATTTAACTGGAGGAGAGAATGACAAAACTTCGCACCATAGCTCAACGCGCCCTTGCTAATTACGTGCGCCCGATCCGCGCCAGCGCTGACCGCGCCTTCGCCCTGCGCGCCGCCATTTTCGTGGCCATCCTGGCTGTCCTGGCGCTTACCACGGTAAAGATGCAGGCCAGTTGGACCGCCCAGCCCGCCTACCCGCAGGCCGGGCCGACCCCCACCTCGCCCTCGGCATCCGATGGGATCGCGCCCACCCCCCAACCGCCGCCGATAGAAGACCAGCCCAAAGGCCCGCTTGAGCCGGTCACCGCCAGCGACCTGGTGCCCTTCCTGATGGGAGAGAAGGAACAGTCAGGAGCGGCATCCCGCGCCAGCCTGGTGAGGACAGACCCCACCTGCAGCACGCTCGCCACCGTCAGCGGCAGCCTGAAATCCACCGACCCGCTGATGAAAGGCCGCCTGTTTCGCGATGAATTTTCAGTAAGCGGCTGCCTTGCTCCAAAGACAGTGCCAACTTTGGTTGAACCTGAATTGACCAAGTTCCACTACCGTTCTTACCTATACAGCAATGCCCGCGCGGTGGATACATGCTATACCGTTGAGGTGAGCAACATCAGTGACTGCGAACGCAACCTGTTTGTCGCCACCTACCTCAACGGCTTTGATCCCACCAACCCCCAGCAGAATTACCTGGCGGATATTGGCGGAAGCCCAGCGAACGGAGGCACCCAATCCTATTCCTTCTTTGTGCCCGCCGAGACGGATTTTGTTGTGGTGGCAAATGATGTAAACCCGGCGCTGGGCTGCGGCGCATATACGTTAAAAGTAACACGCTGCGACTGCTACGCCCAGACCTATACCAGAACGATTAAAGACCCAGCCCAAACCTTCCCCGACCGCCTGGAGCGCGATGGGAAAGGCGGATCGTGCACGCTCCCAGATACCTATCCAGGGATCTTTAATGACGGTGAAGATGCATATTACTACTATGATGAATTGAAGCTCACCAACCCGCTCGATCAACCTGCCTGCCTGGCCGTGAAATTAACCAACCTATGCCACCCATTTGCGCCGTTTACAACTGCCTATCTGAACAGTTATGACAAAACGAAGCCCAGCCAGTATTACCTGGCCGATTCCGGTTCTTCTCCTGTGCCGGAAGATGAGAACCCTCCAGAAGAGGGTGAGGAACCTTTTGTGCTGTTCTCATTCAATGTTCCCGCCAAGAAAGATTTTGTCCTTGTCACCAATTCTGTAACCAAGCGAACCGCTTGCTCCTCCTACCAGGTGGATATTCTCAACTGCTCGTACCAGGCCTGCATCCCGGCCATCAGCAAGTAGTTTCTTCTTCCGGAAATTCACTCCGCCTGGAGAAACCCATATTTCGCCAGGGTCGCCTGGCCGGTGGGTGACAGCACAAAATCGACGAAGGCTTTGGCAAGAGCGGGGTTGGCGCTGCCCTGCAGCACGGCTATTGGGTAGCTGGCGATAACGTTGTAAGCATCCGGAATTTCGATCTGGCTGACGGTATCCGGTTCGGCAGCGGCGGCATCAGTCGTGTAAACAATCCCGGCATCGGCTTCGTTGAGAGCAACCTTGGTGAGAACAGCCTTTACATTATCCTCATAGGAAACAACGTTCTTGATCACATCTTCCTTGAAAGAAGGCTCAAACGTGGCGTCCTGGCTGGCTTTATCCAAAAAATCCACTGCGTACTGCCCCACCGGCACTTCCTTCGCAGCCAGCACAATCTTGACCCCCGGCTTTGCCAGGTCTGCCAGCCCGGTAAGCCCGGCAGGGTTGGCTTTGGGGAAGATCACCACCAGGCGGTTTTGGGCAAAAGTCTGCGCGGCGCCCGATTTCACCTGGCCGGCCTGGATCACCGCATCCATTTGCTTCTGGTTGGCGCTGGCGAACACATCTGCCGGGGCGCCCTGCGCAATCTGCTGGGCCAACTGCTGCGACCCGGCAAAGTTGAACTGAACCTTTGCACCCGGATAAGCACCCTCAAACTGCTGGCCAATCTCCTGGAAGGCGGATGTCAGCGAGGCCGCTGCCATGACCGTGATCGACCCAGATGGGGCGGCTGGGGTGCAGGCAGAAACGATCAAGAGGAGTATCAAGGACAAAGTTGTGATGAAGCGAATGAAAATCCGCGCGAGACCAGACTGGTGAGGAAAGCGTAAATGGTCCATTCAATAGTCCTTTTCGGGCTGGAAGCCAGCGGAGATAGAAACCTGCAGGAGCAGTTTGACCAGCAGGATCGTGAGGAATGAAAGGAGGATCAATATTGTGGAGAGCACCAGGGCCACGCGCAGGTCGACCTCAAAGCCCAGGTATATCGCCAGGGGCATGGTCTGCGTGCGGCCTGGAAAGTTCCCGGCGAAGATAATGGTCGCGCCAAATTCGCCCAGCGCGCGCGCCCAGGTCAGCGCGCTGCCGCTGAGGAAAGAGACCCAGGCCAGGGGCATGGTCACGTACCAGAAGGTCTGCCAGCGGTTTGCGCCATCGATCGCGGCGGCATTTCTTAGCTCAAGGTCAACACTCCCCAGGCCAATCGCCGCCGATTTGATAAACAATGGTGCCGCCACAAAGGTTTGCGCCAGCACCACCGCGGCTGAGGTAAAGGGCAGCGAAATGTCCAAGGCGCTCAACCAGCCGCCAAGAACACCGCTGCGGCCAAAGGCCATCAACAGCGCCACCCCCGCCACCGAGGGCGGCAGCACCGTGGGTAAATCAACCAGCGTATCCAGGAGGTGATGGAGGCCGCCCTGGCTGTGAGCCAGGTAATAAGCCACCGGAGTCCCTATCAGCAGCGTAATCGTCACAGTCATCAACGAGGTAACGATACTGAGGCTAATTGCCTGGCGAACGGCTTCCTGACGAAGGCTTTCTACAATCAGCGTCGTATTTGTCCGGACCAGCAGCGCAGAAATTGGAAACAGGATAAACAACAAAAATGGCAGCGCGCTGATTTTCCAGGCATGACGGCCCAGGTGGAGGAGCGGTTCACGCCGCGGAGTTTTCATGAACAAGCTCGCTTTTGCACATATCCAGCCACTTCATCACGGCCTCAAGGCGTTGAATGCGGTATGTCACCACCAGCCAGGCGTCCCTGTGGTCCGCATCACCCGGCGGAAAACTGGCCTTCAACTGGTCCAGCCAGTCCTGGCAGGCCTGCTGCTGGATCTGGATCAGCTCCAGCACCTGAGGGATGCCGTAGCGGCGCGCGACAATCAGCTTTGCCAGGAATTCCTGGCGCATTTGCCGGGGGCGCCGCACAGGCGTTTTGATCCACCGCTGCAGCGACTGCCGGCCCGGCTCGGTGAGGCTGAACACTTTGCGAGGCGGGTGGGAGGTCCCTTGAAGCAGCGTTGATGACAGCAGGCCTTGTTCTTCAAGTTTATCGAGCATCACGTACAGCATACTCTGCGTGATGTTCCAGATCATAGAAATGCCCTGCGTGTTCGCTAAAGCATGGTGGAGCTCGTAACCATGCATAGGGGCGTCATCCAGCAGGGCCAGCAGAATGTGTTCAAGGTAGAGTGGAGCGGTTTGGCGAGGAGACATACTCAATGATTTTATATTTATAAATTGAATAGGGTATTTATATCACAGAATAGGAAAGAAAAAAAGGATCGTGGAAAGGGAAGAACGAAAACCAACTGCTCTTTAAAAAACAACAAGCGAAACAGTTCGTTCCGCTCATTGTTGTATATACGAATGGTTTGGATCTCTGACCGAAAGGACAGCAAGAAAGGTTAGATCTGATCGGTCACAACCCGCTTGCCAGCTTTCTGATCATAGTACTGCTGCTCGATCCAGGCATAGGTAGCGCGCAGCCCATCCTTCAACGGGGTCGAGGGTTCCCAGTTCAGCACCTGCTTGATGAAGGTGTTGTCACTGTTGCGCCCGGCTACCCCGCGCGGGGCGTCCAGCTTATAGTGCCGCTGCAGTTTTACCCCGCCGATCTCCTCAATGTAGTCCACCAATTGGTTGATCGACACCAGCTCGCTGGTGCCCAGGTTGATGGGGGTGGCAATGAGCGGATCGCAGTGGGTGATCTGATCAATGCCCAGCGTGCAGTCATCGATGTACATGAAAGAGCGCGTCTGCGTGCCGTCGCCCCAGATCTCGATGTCCAGCTTATTATTTTCTTTGGCATCGATCACCTTGCGGCACAGCGCGGCGGGGGCCTTTTCGCGCCCACCGAACCAGGTGCCGTTGGGGCCGTAAACATTGTGGAAGCGGGCGATGTGCGTCTCCAGCCCGCGCTCGGCCCAGTACTCCTGGCAGAACATCTCGCTGATCAGCTTCTCCCAGCCGTAGCCGCGTTCGGCCATCGCCGGGAAGGCATCCGATTCCTTCAAGGCGCGCACGTTGGGGTCTTTCTGCAGGTCGGTGTTGTAGGCGCAGGCCGACGAAGCATAGAAGTAGCGGCTGACCCCGGCCCGGTAGGCAGCTTCGATCAGGTGGGTGTTGATCAGCACGCTGCGCAGGCACTCCACGCGGAAGCGCTCGATAAAGCCCATCCCGCCCATGTCGGCGGCCAGGTTGTACACTTCCACCGCGCCTTCCACGGCGCGCACAGTGTTTTGCTTCTCGCTCAGGTCCAGGCACAGGCATTCCACGCCGGGTACCCGCTGGTACCAGTCGGGTAAGGGCTTTTTGTCAATCGCCCGGATGCGGGTGAAGCCCTTGTTATGGAAATAGCGGGCCAGCGATCCGCCAATGAACCCCCCACCGCCCGCAATAACGATGAGATCATCTTTGTTCAAACGTGTTTCCGCAGTAATCAAAATAACCTCCAATGTTTCGTTTATGAGTGTTGCATGAGGAGCCGCATGTTGCAGAGGGACATCCTCTTATGTGCCAGAAATAGCAAATCAGCAGCCTGGTGGCGGTAATACGTCAGACAATGGGTGCTTTTCTCGTGATCGTAGGCCGTTATTATATCCCCTTTTGGAAAAATTGTGCGCATGCGGTGGGGCGCGGGGACCGGCGCGATGGGTTATACTTTAGCTACACCAAACCTTTCCAAGGAGATTTCTCATGTTCCCTGCATCTATGCTGGCAAAGTTATTTGTCAAAGAAAGCCTCAAGAACACAGAGGACGGCTTTGAGTTCAAGATCAAGAACATCATCGACTCGGGCACGGTGACCGGCATGGGGCCGGTGGTGGTAGACGAGACGAGCTATGGTCCAGACGCCTGCCGCTTGAAGGTTGGTGAGAAAGAGGTTGTTGGCAGCCAGATCACGCGCAGCGCGCCGGTGCCGGTGCGGGCATTTTCCGAGATCCGCGTGCGCGTGCTGGGATCCCCCCTGGCAGCAGGCGAGCACAAGCTGACGCTGCAGTTCTTCACCGAAGAAGCCGGGAAACTCCAGTTCAGCATCACCGAACCGCTGTCCGAGTAAAATGGCAGCAGAACGAAAACCAGGCCAAAATACTCGTCGCATCTGGGCGCCCGGGAGTTCGAACAGGATTGCGTCCCCGTCAAATTCAATCAAATCCGATCAAAATTGGGGTATTGACAAAACTAATAATATTAGTTATTATACTAATATAATTAGTTTGGGAGATCGGATGATGAAAACGAATTTTGTCGAGACTGCGAAAGGCAAAATAGCCTATGATGAAATGGGCAGCGGCCCGCTGGTGGTTTGCCTGCCTGGGATGGGAGATTTGCGCGGCGAGTACCGCAGCCTGGCTCCCCAGCTTGCGGCGGAAGGGTACCGGGTGGTAACCGCCGACCTGCGCGGGCATGGCGAATCGAGCGTTGGGTGGCAAGATTACTCGGCGGGCGCCATTTGTGAAGACATCCTGAGCCTGGTTCGCCACCTGGACGCGGGGCCAGCGGTTGTCGTGGGTAATTCGTTCGCGGCGAGCGCGGCGGTTTGGGCAGCGGCATGCGCGCCAGAATTGGTGCGGGGGCTGGTGTTATTGGGGCCTGCCGTGCATGGGAAGGTTTCAGCCGCCATGCGCCTGCTGCTCGGGGTGCTGTTTGCCAGGCCGTGGGGGCCGCTGGCCTGGCAGCGGTACTACGAAGGCTTATTCACCACGCGCAAGCCAGCGGACCTGGAAGCGTTCAGCAGCGCCATCCGGAAGAACATGGCTGAGCGCGGTCGACTGGAAGCGCTGCACAAAATGATGCTCTCCCCTACGCCCGATTCAGACACGCGGCTGGATCAGGTGCGGGTGCCCACCCTGGTGATGATGGGGAGCAAGGACCCGGATTTCAAGGACCCGGCGGGCGAGGCAGCCTGGATCGCCGGGCAGATCAAAGGCAGCATGTGCGTCATCATCAAAGGCGCCGGGCACTACCCGCAGACAGAAATGCCAGAAATCAGCGGGCCGCACATCGTGAAATTTCTCAAAGAAATCAGGTAAGGAGATCAGGTTTGGAACAGGCTGCGGGTAATAACAGCACCGGAAAGTCCGCTGGCGTAACCCTTCGCAAACGAGAAGGCAGCCGTGCCGGCCTCGATCGAGCGGCAGTGGTGCGCGCTGCCGCCGCGTTGGTCAATGCCCAAGGGGCACAAGCCCTGACGATCAACCGGCTGGCCCGAGATTTGGGCGTGCAGCCCCCCTCGCTGTACAACCATATCGCCGGGCTGGCCGATCTTCAACGCGAGCTGGCCTTATTGAGCACGCGCGCGTTGGGCGACCGGATCGTGTCGGCGGTGGCTGGCAAGTCGGGCGCGGCGGGCATATTCGCGATGGCGGATGCGTACCGGGCTTACATCCAGGAATTCTCCGGGCTGTACCTGGCGAGCCTGCGGGCGTCAGGTACAATGGAAATGCCAGACCCGGAATTGAAAGCGGAAGAAGAGCGGGTGGTGCGGGTAACGCTGGCGCTGATGGAATCATTTGGATTGGCAGGCGACGAGGCCATTCATGCGGTGCGCGGGCTGAGGAGCGTGGTACATGGTTTTACCACGCTCGAGGCGGCAGGCGGGTTTGGCATGCCGCTGGACCTGGACGAAAGCTTCCGCCGCTTGATCGAGACGGTGATCCGGGGATTGGAAAGCCAACGGGCGGCGTCTAAAACGCGCGGTGCTTGATAGAAATTGAGGAAAATCCGGGCAGCGTTTTCCGGGTTGCTTTGCTAAGATTCTTCCTGATGGGGCGCGGCTGCTAACCGAAAATGATCTCAGCGCCGGAAGCCTGGCGCGGCAGTGACAGTTCGGATGCAGCAGAACTTACCGGTTCCTGGCAACGATTACCGAGATGTTATCCGGCCCCTGGTTGGCATTGGCGAGGAAAACCAACCGGTCGGCAGCCTGCTGGGGACGGTATTCGAGCACCACGGCCTGTATTTGCGCTTCGGTCACCGGCCCCCACAGGCCATCCGAGCAGAGAACGAGGAAATCGCCGGGCTGCCAGGCAACCGTGCAGGTATAGGCCTGAACATCTTCCCGCTGGGCGCTGATGGACATGCTGAGCACATTACGGCGAGGGTGATGGCGCACATCGGCTTCCGTGATGATGCCCTGGCGAAGCTGCTCACCCACCAGACTGTGATCGTAGCTGAGCTGGCGCACCTGGTGATCGTTCATGAGGTAGGCCCGGCTGTCGCCAACGTTGATGAGATAGATGTTGTTGTCTTTCAACACAGCGGCGACCACCGTGCTGCCCATTTTCGAAAGGTCATCATCCTGGGCTGCCTGCTGGCGCAAGGCGCTGAGCGAAGCCTCAATACCGGACTGAAGCATCTCAATCGGTGAGCCTCCGCTGCCTGCGTGCTTATAGTCGCGCTCATAGGCGTTCTGAAAACTAGAGACCACTAACTGGCTGGCGATTGCTCCACCTTCATACCCACCCATACCATCGGCAATGACCAGCAGCGGCGGGCGGTTGTAGAAAAGGGACGGCTTGATCACGCACAGTGAATCTTGATTTTGCTTTCCAATCCGCCTGCGGCCCGGGTCCAACGCACTGCCAATCTCGATCATATGTGGTCAGATTCCTGTATGTATTCACAATCATGATGCATGGTAGGATGTTAATGTAGTATACGCGGTTAAGAATCCAACGTCAAACAAATAACAGAAAATCGATAGGAATTCTTGGTACAATTATTCATAAAGGAGCGAGCATGTCTGAACAGGCCATAGAAGCAAACATTGATCTTGCATTTCTACGAGGAATTTTGCTGGAGGCAGGGGAGATCGCGTTGGGTCAGCGCGGGCAGATGACCAGTATGGTAAAGGCTGACCACACCCCGGTAACGGAAGTGGACCAGCAGGTGGAAGATTTTTTGATCCAGAAAATTCACAGCCGCTACCCGGCGCACCAAATCCTTTCGGAAGAGAGCGGTATTCACGGCCACGACTGCGATTTTACATGGGCCATTGACCCGATTGATGGGACGCGTTCGTTTGCCAGCGGGCTGCCCGTTTGGGGCATTTCGGTTGGCATTCTACAAAATAATTTGCCAGTAGCCGGTGGGTTTTATATGCCGGTGACTAACGAGATGTATTGGGGCACTCGCAAGCAAGCATTTTACAACGACCAACCCATCCCGCCCATAAAAAGTGTAGACCTCAACAGTCCGCTGGCTTTTATGGCCGTTCCGTCCAGCTCGCACATGCATTTTTCGATCAGCTATCCGCGGGTGCGGGCGCTGGGCAGCACCGCCGCGCACCTGGCGTATGTGATCACCGGCGCGGCAGTAGGCGCCCTCACTCGAACCATCTACCTGTGGGATATCGCCGGGATACTGCCCCTGCTTGCGGCCGCCGGGATAGAAATGGCTAACCTGGAAGGGAAGCCATACCAACCGTCCGTAATGAACGACGGGAAAAAGCCAATCGAACCGCTGCTCACCGCCCATCCCAGCGTACGCGAAAAACTGTGCGGAATGATTCAAACAAAATAAAAAAGGAGAGTCTCGTGAAGAAAACGGTCATCGGAGCCGCCTTGGGGGAATGCGTCCATGTTGCGGGAGTGATGAATTTCCTACGCCTGGCAGAAGAAGCAGGCTGGCGCACGGTGTTTCTTGGCCCGGCAGTACCCATCGAACAGGTGCTGGAGGCTGCAGAACGCGAAAATGCCGCGCTGGTGGGCGTATCTTACCGGCTGACGCCGGAAACCGGCGAGCGTCTGTTGGGCACTTTTGCAGAAGCCGCTGATGATCTGCACGCCAGGGGGGTACGTTTTGCATTCGGCGGGACGCCGCCGGTGGCAGAGCGGGCGCGCGCGATGGGCTTTTTTGAGCGCGTCTTCGAAGGCGGCGAGCCCGCAGAGAGGGTACTGGCCTACCTGAAAGAGCAGGTGGAAGGGAAAACAGAGGAAACAAGTTTTCCGCAGGCAACCATCGAGCGCATACGGTGGAAAGCCCCCTACCCGCTGCTGCGCCACCATTTTGGCCTGCCCACGATGGAACAAACCCTGGCAGGGATCGAGCAGATCGCGACCGCGCAGGCTTTGGATGTCATTTCACTGGGGATTGATCAGGATGCCCAGGAGAATTTCTACCACCCCGAGCGCCAGGACCCACGCCGGTATGGGGCTGGTGGAGTGCCGGTGCGCAGCGCCGAGGATTACCGGGCTTTATATGGTGCCAGCCGGAGGGGCAACTACCCGCTGCTGCGCACCTATTCGGGTACTGATGATTTTGTGCGGCTGGCCGAGATGTATATGGACACCATCCACAATGCGTGGTGCGCGATCCCGCTGTTCTGGTTCAACCAGATGGATGGGCGGGGGCCGTGGGACCTGGAAGGATCGATCCGCGAGCACCAGCAGGTGATGGCCTGGTATGGGGCCCATGATGTCCCCGTCGAGTTGAACGAGCCCCACCACTGGGGAATGCGAGACGCGCCAGATGTTGTGTTTGTAACAGCTGCCTATCTTTCTGCTTACAACGCGCGCTCCGCTGGGGTTCGCGATTATATTGCCCAACTGATGTTCAACAGCCCGCCGGGGCATTCCGATGCGATGGACCTGGCAAAAATGCTGGCTGTGCTGGAACTCATCGAACCGTTGGCGGGAGAAACATTCCGCATCTGGCGGCAGACTCGCACCGGACTGTTGAGCTACCCGCTTGACCCGGCTGCCGCGCGCAGTCACCTGGCGGCCA
Organism: uncultured Anaerolineaceae bacterium; assembly: GCA_964437595.1. Classification (GTDB taxonomy): domain Bacteria; phylum Chloroflexota; class Anaerolineae; order Anaerolineales; family Anaerolineaceae; genus DSYU01. Next base: position 178,844 of record CAYTHO010000001.1, on the reverse strand, counting down.
GTGTGTACTTACAGATGGCGCTGTGCCCGCACATCATCCACATTGTGGGGCATACTGAAGCGCATCACGCGGCGACCGCCGAGGACGTCATTGAGGCCTGCGGGCTGGCCCGGCGGGCGATCGAGAATGCAGTGCGCGGGGCGCCAGACATGACGGCTGACCCGCAGGTGCAGCAGCGCAAAGCGGAACTGATTTCTGAAGCACAACAAACCTTGCAGGCTATCCGCAAGCTGGGAGAGGACAAGGCGGACCCACTGGCAGACCCTGCCGTGCTGGCACAGGCGGTAACTACGGGCATCCTGGATGCGCCCCAGTTACGCAACAACCGCTACGGGCGCGGGGCCATCAACACGCGTATCATCCAGGGCGCGTGTGTAGCAGTCGACGCCAACGGCAAACCACTTACCGAAAAAGAACGGATCGGCACACGCTAGATCCGATACGTTCGTTCTGGCAGGTGATGCAAAGCAGCCCCCTGCGTGCAACCGATCCTGAAACCCTCAAACCATGCGAGCTTTGGATAGGAGGAGCCTCTCATGAACCAAACAACGCACTTCACTGTTATCGGAGCCGGGCATGGCGGTAAAGCCATGGCCGGTCACCTGGCCCTGCTGGATTTTCCGGTTACGCTGTATAACCGCACACCTGACCATATCTCGGCGATCAAGGAACTAGGCGGCATTCAAATGGATAGCGGCGAGGGCGGACCGCACGGCTTTGGCAGGCTGGCAAAGGTTACATCGGACATGGGAGAGGCTTTGCAAGGGGCAGACATGATCATGGTGGTGGTGCCTTCCTCGGCGCACACAGACATCGCCCGCCTGGCCGCGCCACTGCTGCGGGATGGGCAAATCATCGTGCTGCACCCGGGGAGAACCTGCGGGGCAATCGAGTTTGCCAGGGGGCTGCACGACCAGCACTGCCGTGCAGATGTAATCATTGCGGAGACGGAAACGTTTATTTACGCATCGCGCTCAGATGGACCAGCCCAGGCGCGTATTTTTCGCATCAAAGAGGCGGTTCCACTGGCGGCGCTGCCCGCCAACCGCACTCAAGAGGTTCTCGATGTTATCCGTCAGGCATACCCCGAGTTCATCGATGGCGGCAACGTTCTGCAAACCGGCCTGAACAATATGGGTGCAATCTTTCATCCGGCTTTGACCATTCTCAATTCCGGCTGGATCGAAGCCACCCACGGCGATTACCAGTTTTACATTGACGGAGTTACGCCATCGGTCGGGCGGGTGCTGGAAGCGCTGGACCGCGAACGGGTAACGGTGGCTGCTTCGCTGGGGCTGCGCGCCCGTACCGCGATGGAATGGCTGAAACTGGCCTACGACTCGACAGGTGAGAACCTGGATGAAGCCATCCACAACCAGCCGGGCTATTACGGAATTAAGGCGCCCCCAACCCTGAACCACCGCTACATCTTCGAGGATGTGCCAATGAGCCTGGTGCCAATCGCCTCCCTGGGGCAGCGTTACGGCGTATCCGTACCAGGGATGGACTCGATCATCCGGCTGGCGTGCATCATTCACCGTACCGATTACTGGCGGCGCGGTAGGACAATTGATAAGCTGGGTATCAACAACCTGAGCGTCAGCGAGCTAACTCGCTGGGTGAACGAAGGCGTGATGGAAGCGATGTGACTGGCGAAGGGAAATGCCCCGCGGCTGGCTTACAGCGCGCCCAGCGCTTTTATTCCAGACGAGATTCGCCGGGGTCGCTTTCCTCTTCTGATTTTAAGTCAATCACACCCTGATCTACCAGCATTTTCAGAAAGGTATCTACAATGGCCGGATCGAAATGCTCGCCCGCTTGAGAGCGCAGGTAATCGGCAGCAACTTCAGGTGGATCGGCTTTGCGGTAGGCGCGGTCATCGGAGGTAAAGGCATCCCACACGTCAACGATGGCAAAAATTCGCGCGTATAGAGGGATCTCTTCACCAGACAGGCCAAACGGATAACCACTGCCATCCCATTTCTCATGGTGGCAGAGCAGGATGTCCATGGCAGGCCGTAGAAATTCGATTTCTGAGACCATTTCAAAACCAAACAGCGGGTGGCGCCGGATAAGCGCGCGCTCTTCCTCACTCAGGTCACCCTCCTTCAGGATGACCGAATCGGCGATGGCCATTTTCCCAATATCGTGGAGGAGCGCACCACGGCGAATATGGATGATATCCGCTTCTGGAATACCCATATAGCGTGCCAGGTGGAGAGTCATATCCGTTACCCGGCGGCTGTGATCCTTTACCTCGCGGTTGCGCATTTCCAGCACGTGCGACCAGCCCAAAATGGTACGGTCGTAGGCATCCAACAATTCTTCATTCTTAAAACGAAGCTGTTCCAGCAGGCGTTCTTTTTCGAATAAATGCTCCTGGTAAACTGCTTCGCTGCGTTTCAATTCGCGGTAGAGCAGCCAAAACAAGAGCAGCGCGCTGGCGAGAACAAACAACAAGCCTTTAAGGGTCTCAATTTGTTTTGGAACGCCAAAGGTTGTTTCTAGAAAATATGCCAGTTGATCGGTGGTATAGATCCACAGCGCCGAAAACGATAAATAAAGGATAACAACACGAAAAATGGAGCTCTTAGTCTGTGACATGATACACCAGGTATTGTATCATTTTGAAACCATATCGCCCATATGTTGATGATCATTCTGTATTTTTATTGTTTCCAGTCAAGGGCGCGCGCAGGCACCGCCCTCATTCCATGACGCCTTACGCTGCTACGCGAAGCCACTCAGAGAGCGGGATGCGAAAGCAGAGGAGCGACTGCCTGCTGCGGGCGGCTTGATTCAGACCTTGCTGAGGGTTATGGCGCACTGGAACTTCCAGGTGCCCGAGCCTACCTGAACAACGATGCCACCGGTGCGCTGAGTGACAAACTGCAGCCGGGCCTCTTCCAGCGTTGCTCCATCCACGCGAACGGTGCCAGGGCGCAGCCTGGGCAGGTATATCCAACCAGTTGTATTGGGCGGGAGGGTAACTTCTAATTGGAAGGTATCGCCGCGGCGCTGCCAGGCAGAACGGACGGCGCCATACGGGCTTTCGTAATCGGCGCGAACCCAATCCAACCCTTCAGCCAGGTAGGGACGGATCAGCACATGCTTGAAACCAGGCCGTTCGGGGTCCGGGCGGATTCCGGCCAGGTATTTATAGAACCAGGCAGAAATATCGCCAAACATGATGTGGTTGCGCGAGGCAGCGCCGTCCCAGGTTTCCCAGAGTGTGGTGGCCCCCTGCGCGAGCCACCAGGCCCAACCGGGATACTGCGGCTGAGTGATGAGGTGGTAGGCATGGTCGTGGAAACCGTTCTCCGCCAGCGCATTCAGCACAGCTTTGGCGCCGTGAATTCCAGCGTTGATGCGCCCTTTCTGCTGTCGGATCTCAGCGACAAGCTGGCGGGCCACGCGCGGGCGCTCATCCGGCTGAACCAGGCCAGCGTACAGGGCCATGCCCTGCGCCGTTTGCGAGCCGCCAGCGTACAAACCGCTGATTGGGTCATAAAACAACGCATTGAAACGCTGGGAGAGGGAATCAGCCCAATCCGCATAGCGCCGGGCATCTTCTGAATAGCCTAACAACTCCGCAACCCGGCTGGCAATCTGCGCATCCATGTAAAAGTAAGCGCTCGACAGCAGTCTTAGCGGCGCGGTATAATCCTCTGGGCGACCATAAGGAGGCACCCAATCGCCCAGCCCAAGCGCCAGCAGATCACCCTCGCCGCCAGATTTTGTTCCGAGATATTCCAGGTAGCGGCGGATCATGGGATAAGAGCGGGCCAGGATGGCCAAATCGCCGCGGTAAAGGTAAATGTACCATGGGATGAGGACAGCAGCGCTGTCCCAGCAGGGGCCGTTACCCCACTCGTAGCCCCAACCACTGGTAGGGACAATGCCAGGCAGGGCGCCATCCTCGCGCTGCTCATCGGCCAGGTCATCCAGCCATTTCCAATAGGCGGTTTCAGCGTGGAAGTTGTACAGGCCAGCCTCAGCAGCCAGGTGGGCATCGCCAGTCCAGCCATTCTTCTCGCGCTGGGGACAGTCGGTGGGAACACCAACGAAGTTGCTGGCGTATGACCACTCGGTACAGGACTGCAGTCGGTTACCCCGTTCGCTCGAACAGGTAAACGACCCGGCCCGGGTGAAATCCGTGTGGACAAGGCAGCCCTGCAAGTCATCGAGCGTGAGGGAAGCGGGCGCGCCGGAAATTTCAACATATTGGAAGCCGTGGTACGTGAAGCGCGGCTCGTAGGTCTCTACGCCCTGGCCCTTCAGAATGTAGCGATCCACTTGAAATTCGCCTTCCTCAGGATGAACGAAGGAGTTGATATTGGATTGATCGACAGAACTATCAGGGCCAAGCAACTCCCCGTAACGCAGGGTTACCTGGCTGCCAGCCGGGCCAGAAACGCACAGACGCGCCCAACCAGACATGTTCTGGCCCATGTCATAAACGGTGGCACCGGTGGAAGTCTGCCACAGCTTGACAGGGCGCAGCGTACGGGTGACACGAATGGGCGGCAGGCTCTGCGCAGCCAGCTTCCCGCGCGGGGCATCCACAATACGGGCGGGAAGCCATGCAGAATCGTCGTACCCGGCGGAATTCCAGCCGGGCAGTTCCAGGCGCGCATCGTAGGTTTCGCCCAGGCGGGTGGCATCCAAGCGGATGGGACCTTCGGCTGTTTTCCAACTGGCGTCACTGGTTAGGATCAGCTCGCCGCCGCCCTCCAGCTCGATATGCGCCTGGAAAAGCAGGCGGGGAGAGGCACGCCAGGGGCTTTTTTCGAAGTACCAGGCATCGCGGGCGGCTTGATTGTAAAAGCCGTTGCCAAGAATGACGCCAAACACGTTTTCACCAGCCTGGAGTAATGCGGTTACATCATAGGTAAGGTATAACGCACGCCGGTCGTAACGGGTGAATGCAGGGGATAGGACAGCATCCCCTACTTTTGCGCCGTTCAAGTACAACTCGTGGTAGCCCAGCCCACAAAGATAAACGCGGGCGCGGCAAACAGCGCCGAAATTGACCACTTTACGGAAAAATGGAGCCGGGCGGGTTTCGGCCCAGGAGGCTTCTGGATGGGCAATCCACTGACCATGCCAGTCTTCAGGCTGGAGCAGGCCCGTTTCAAACCAGGCCGGCTCGCTCCACGCCGTTTCCGCACCATCCTGGTCCCAGGCTTTTACCTGCCAGAAAACGCGCTGGCGAGACGCCAAACCGCGCCCCGCGTAGCGAACCTGTATGGATTGATCCGAAACCACGCGGCCAGAATCCCATAGATCGGCATGTTGCTGGCGGAGAAGCCCCAGGCTGGTTGCCGCCAGTATGCGGTAAGCGCTTTGTGCCTGGCTGTGTTCTGTCGACTGGAACTGCCAGGAAAACCGGGGCGGGAGGATATCGATACCAAGCGGATTAGGTTGATCGTTACAGGTTAGGTGGCAAATGGAGATCATTGCGAAAGCCTGCCGCAGAGGGGATGACTTGCAATTATTTTTTCACAGAAGTGAAAAACGGGCAAGCGTTTCGGATGAAGGGACGTGATCTGATTAATCTTTCTGGCGGGCGATGCCGCCATCGGCGCCACGGGCGGTTGGCTGCGTATGGATTTCTTCCAGGGCAACCTCTTCGAGGGAATCCGCGAAGATGGCGACCTGGACGAGCTGCGCGAGCGGATCGCCTTTCTGGATGGTCAGGGGGTTGGGGGTGTAATTGACCACTTTGATGAGGATCTCGCCCTGGTAGCCGGGGTCGATGACACCCGCGCCAAGAAGGAAATCGCTGCCGCTCTTAGGTTTAGCCAGGAGCATGTATTGAGGGGCGATATGAAAGGTCAGGCCGGTGTGAACGCGGGCGGCAGCAAAGGGTGGGATGGTGATGGTTTCATTAGCGAAGACATCTACGCCAGCATCGGTGGGGTGCTTGCGGGCGGGCGGCCTGGCATTGGGGTCGAGGCGAGAGTAACGCAGGGTTGGCATGGCAAGATCACTGTTTTGAGAAGAAGTATTTTTTTAGCAGAGGTGTAAGGTCAACCTGGGTATGCTGGCTTAACGTGGCGAAAAAATCGACGCTGAGGGCCACCTGACCGGAGTACCTAGCGGCGTAATCTTTCAGAAAGGCAAAAAATGCCTCATCACCGACAGCCTCGCGCAGGTCTTCAAAGAAATGGGCCCCGTTCAGGTACACGGCATTACGGTAATCCTGGTAGGTCTGGAGGGTGCCATTGGCGTTGTACACGCTGGTGTCGACCCAGCCTCGCGGACGGTAGTAATCGATGCGGTAATACCACCACCAGTCGAGAGCGGCGGGGTAATATCGCTCGTAATATAATCGTTCGGCGTAGGTGCACAGGGCTTCATCCAACCAGGGCTCATTGGCCTGATCGTTGCCGATCAGAGCAAACCACCACTGGTGCGCCGTCTCATGGGCGGCGATGGCGACCAGGTACTCGCCTGGCTGGTCGGGTACGTGCTGGTTATAAAAGGCGCGGCTGACGTAAAACAGGCCATCGTATTCCATACCGTCAAAAAAGTCGGCTTCCACTACGGCCAGGGTGGAGTGCGGATAGGGGCCAAACAATTCCTGGTAGAGTTTGACGGCCTCGACCGTGGTTTGCAGGGCGGTTTTACCGGCGGAGGCGTTCAGGATGAAGTAATAGCTGGTGATGGTAATATCGCCAACTTTAGCCGATTCTGTCTCGTATTCGTGACCGATAGAAAGGGCAAAACTGCGCACATTGTCCATGCGGTAGCGCAGCCAGTCGCCATCTTGCCGGGCGGGAGCACTGGCAGCGACAACGAGATCACTGCGCTGGTCTGTAAGGCGCAGATTGACTTCGAAATCGGCCATATCATATACGAGGTGCTCGCCATAATAGCTGGGTGGGTGGGCCAGCCAGCCGGTGCCGTTCCGATAGGGCGGAATAAAGGGATACCAGTCCACCAGATTAGCCTGGCGGGAGGTGTAGCCGATGGGCAAGGGCCGCTCGCTGTTCAACGAGGACTGGGGAGGCAGGCGAAACTCGTAGGTCATTTTCAGCCCGGTGCTCTGGCCTGGCTGAAGCGGCTCCCGTAGGGGAATCCGGACCTGAATGCTTTCCCAGGAAGCATTCTCGACCACCTGACCATCCTGCCACCACAAGCCGGTAAAGGTGAATAAATCGCGATATGCGAACAATTCAACCATGAGGCGCAGCTCGGTGAGGGTGTCGCCGGAGCGGTTGGTATACTCAATTTCCCCGGTCACCTTCCCATACCGCTCGGCATAGGAAAAATCGACGTTCAGCTTGTAGTGCGGGTTAGAGCGCAGCAGGGCCGGATCGGGCGCGCCGGGAACCGCGGAGGGTGCGAGGGTTCGGGTGGGCAGGGGTGTTATCGTGGCGGTAGGCGTGGGCGATGGCGGAGCTTCCAGTGTACGCGCCACCATGGTAGCAACCGCAGCTTTGACGGCAATGTCGCTGGCGGACTGGGGATCGATTTGGGTGGGCTCTGGCGTTGGAGATACGCAGGCTGAAACCAGGATCATGAGGAAGAAAAAGGCGGGGATGATACGAAAACGCATGGGGAATATGTTACCACTAAATTACCACGCAAGCGCGGCACGGGCGATGGATTGAAGAAACCTTACAGAATCCTACATTCATGCTACAGGTGTATCGAAAACGGATTTCGTGGGTTATTAATGTTGAGATCGTGATTATAATAACGTTTCCTTTCCGGTAAAAGCATCTCGGGCATTTGCCAGTATCCTTGGCGCGATTATTTGATGTAATCATTTTGCACGGGTGCCGCTTCTCAAAAAAACGATTACAGCTAAGGTTGGCAAATGTTTCAAAATTTATGGTATCAGATCGGGCGGGCGATTGTTAACGTGTACATTCACAGCGTGGTGCGGGCGGATATCCATAACCCCACTCCCTTACCGAAAGGGGCGAAAATATTTGTTGTGAACCACCCCAGCACTACCGACCCAGCTTATGTAACGGTACTCACGAAAGAACATACCACCATTCTGATCAAAGAAACGCTGTTCAAGGTTCCCTTGTTTGGGCGCTCGCTGCGCATGGCAGGGCATGTGCCGGTCGTCGCCGGTAAGGGCCAGGAAGCGCTAGAAACAGGCATCCGCCTGTTGAAGGCCGGGCGAACAGTGATTATCTTTCCCGAGGGAGAAATCAGCCCAGAAAATGGCTTTCAAAAGGCGCACAGCGGCGCGGCGCGCATGGCGCTGGCAACCGGGGCGCCGGTTATTCCGATCGGCATCAGCCTGGAGTCGAAAAAGCTCCACCACATCCATACCAAAGTTGAAGGGAAACCCGAGGTCGGAACATGGTACCTGCACGGTCCGTATGCGATGACGGTGGGTGAAGCGGTAACATACCAGGGTAATACTGAGGATCGGGAACGCGTGCACGAAGTTACCGGGCAAATTATGCAGCGCATCGGCGTGCTGTGCCAGCACAGCCGACGCCGCCTGGCAGGGCACGCCTTGCAGCAAGCGAGCCGGAGGCTGGCTCCAAGAATAGGAATATCGACTCCGAAAGCTGCGGCCCAGGTGGCATGGAAAGGCACCTGGCTGGCCTTACAGCAGTCGGCGCGAATGGTGCTGCGCTCGGCAATGTTTAAGACGGTAGAATCAGGCCTGTTGGTGCTATTGATGTACGCGCGGAATCTATACAGCTAAAATGCTGCACTTATAAAGAAGCGGTGGTTTTGCCTGATCGACAAAACCACCGTCTTTTTTTACTTCCCTGCATTACCGCACCCGGTCAGGACACTTGCCCCCAAGGCGCCTGACCGCGGCGAGAGCGGAGAGAAAATAACCACAACCACCGCGAAAATCTTTTATGGGCTGGGTTCCCGGTGGCAGGGGATAGGTCCGCTCAAAGGATAATAATCCTTGATACTCATGATTCTACGCATCACGTATCAGGATGACCAGACGGCATTTCCCCGAAAAGGATGGGGGAATCCCCTACCTGCAGCGGGGGATTCTTTCGACAATTTCCAAAATCGTGTTATCCTTGGATGCATTAACCTTTGGAAGGCGCGCATGGCAGTACAAACCATTTGGCAGGAAGAATTTACAGTCAAATCGTCGGACACGGATTTTCAGGCACGGTTGAAGTTATCCATGTTTTTTACCTGGATGCAGGACATTGCCTCCAGCCACGCCGAACACCTGGGAGTGGGCTACCACGATTTGATGCAGCGCGAACTCGCATGGATTCTGTCGCGCAAGAAGGTGCGCTTTTTTGACTTTCCGAAAATGGGCGAAAAAGTGGTCATCCAGACCTGGCCAAAGGGCATCCAACAAAAGCTGTTTTTTATGCGCGACCATCAGGTAAACGGGGAGGATGGGCGGCTGCTGGCGCTTTCTACCACCGCGTATGTTCTGGTGAACACCCGCGCCCGGCGGATTGTGCCGCACAATGCACTGGACCTGCCCGTGCCAGACAACAATGGAAAGAGCGCCATCGATGAAGGGTTGGAAAAACTACCGGCGGCTGAAGGGTTGAGTGAATGCTACACGCTTCAGGCAGGATACAGCATGATCGACCTGATGGGCCACGTGAACAACGTGCGCTATATTGATTGGATCAGCGATTGTTTTTCGATAAGCGATTACGCGGACTGCCGCCCAGCATGGCTGCAAGTCAATTACATCAATGAGATCAAACCCGGGGAGCGCGTCAGCCTCTTAAAAGCGCTTTACCCTGGCGAGAATGACCGCTGGTACCTGACCGGAACGAACCTGGAGAGCGGCGCGAAAGCATTTGAGGCCGCAATCCAATGGCACAACTGCCGTTCGGGGGCAAGCAAGGAATAGAAAAGCGAAAGTATGGAACGAATTGAACTGCTAGCACCGGCTAAAGACCTGGAAACGGGAATGGCGGCGATTAACTGTGGAGCAGACGCCATCTATATTGGCGCTGCCCGGTTTGGCGCGCGCGAGGCTGCTGGGAACAGCCTGGGTGATATTGAAGCACTGGTTCGCTATGCGCACCGGTACTGGGCGCGAGTGTACGTGACGCTCAATACACTGCTCCATGATGAAGAACTGCCCCAGGCAGAACGGATGGCTCAGGAACTGTACGAGGCCGGCACGGATGCGCTGATCATCCAGGACACAGGGCTGCTGGAGATGAACCTGCCTCCACTGCCGCTCTTCGCCAGCACGCAGATGCACAACCATACCCCGGAACGAGTCGCTTTTCTGGAAAAGGTAGGCATCCGGCGGGTGATCCTGGCGCGCGAGTTGAGCCTGGAGCAAATCCGCCAGATCCGCGCGCAGACGAAGGTTGAACTGGAAACGTTCATCCACGGGGCATTGTGCGTCAGCTACAGCGGGCAGTGCTACATGAGCTACGCGCTGGGCGGGAGAAGCGGCAACCGCGGGCAGTGCGCGCAGCCCTGCCGCAGGGCTTACCGGCTGGTGGACCGCAACGGCGCCGTGCTGGAAAATAACCGCTACCTGCTCTCGCTGCACGATCTGAACCTGACCCAGGACCTGGCGGCGCTGCTGGACGCCGGGGTGTGTTCATTCAAGATCGAGGGACGGCTCAAGGATATCACGTACGTGCGGAACGTGGTTGGGCATTACCGCCAGAAGCTGGATGCGCTGCTGGAGGGAAAGAAACTGCGCCCGGCAGCATCCGGGAAGGTGAATCTGGATTTCACACCCGATCCTAGGAAAACCTTCAACCGCGGGTACACATCTTACTTTCTACACGGGCGTAAAGAGCCGGTGGGTTCCATCGATACTCCCAAGTCGCTGGGCGAGCCGGTGGGCACGGTGACCCGGTTGGGGCGTAACTGTTTCTATCTGGGCAGCGCGGCGGAGACTCAGCGCGGCGCCACGGAAGTTCACCGTGGTGGCGCCACGGAAGTTCACCGTGGTGGCGCCACGGAAGTTCACCGTGGCGATGGATTGTGCTTTTTTAACAAACAGCGCGAACTGACCGGTACGGTGGTCAATGATGTACAGGGTGCGGCGATCTTTCCGGATAAGATGGAAGGGTTGATGGTAGGCACGATGGTATACCGCAACCACGACCAGGTTTTTACAGCGCAATTGGAAAAGAGCCAGGCCGAGCGGAAGATTGGCGTGCAGTTTCGCCTGGCGGCTACGCAGAGCGGGCTGGCGCTGTTTGCCCGGGATGAAGATGGCTGCGAGGCTATGGCGGCACTGGCTGTCGAAAAAGTTCGGGCAGAGAAGCCCGAGCAGGCCGCCGCTGCGGTAGAAAAGCAGCTGCGCAAGCTGGGTGGAACCCCGTTCGAGTGCACCTTTTTACGAAGCGACCTGCCCGAACCGTATTTTATTCCACTGGCTACGCTGAACGGGCTGCGCAGGGCGGTTCTGGAAGAACTGGAAAAACAACGCCTGGCTGACTTTCCCCGGCAGCAAGGCGGCGCGATACAGAATGACGCCCCCTACCCGGAGAAAACACTCACTTACATGGGCAATGTGCTCAATGAAAAAGCGCAGGCTTTCTACCGCAGGCACGGCGTCACGCAAATAGAACCAGCCGCAGAAAGCGGGCTGGAGATGCGCGGGAGGAAGGTGATGACGACCAGGCACTGCATCAAACACCAGTTAGGCGCTTGCGCAAAATTCCTTGCACCGAAACAACCGCCTGCTCGCTTAGAAGAGCCACTGGCATTGATCGATGAGCAGGGCAAGACATACCCGCTTCGGTTTAACTGTCTCCGCTGCGAGATGGAAGTGTATTTTCTGGAACTTTGAGGCCGAGCGTTTGCCGAAACACTCGCAATGCTGTGTAAAATGAAGAGTTCTCATCCACCGACTGGTTTAGTATATAATTTAACCACTGCCTGACCTTCGGCAGGTACATTCTCAATCTAGCCATTTCAGCGGAGACCCTGGATGCCTCTTGGCGGAATAATCACCTTCCTGGTACTGCTACCCAATCTGATTATGCTTATTCGGCCCCCGGTCGGCGTTCCTCCCAACCGAGATAAGAAAGATAGCCTGATGAAGATCATGGAGGTTATTGAGCGCATTGGCCAGGCAGGGTCCTTTCTCATCCCATTCTTTTATCCTCTTCCAGCGCTGCGCGCTACGAGCGTGGATGCCCTGGTGGTGATGGGGCTGGCGCTGGTAATCTATTACATCAGTTGGGCGCGCTATGCGCTGAAAGGGCACCGGTTTGTGCTGCTGTATGCACCTTTGTTCCACATTCCGCTGCCAATGGCCATCAGCCCGGTGGTGTATTTCGCCGCCGCGGCTATTTTCCTGCAAGCTGTTCCGCTGGCCATCGCCGCCGGCCTGCTCGCGATAGGACACCTATATGTAAGTTACAGCGAATGGAAGCGCTGCCAGAATACCATCTTCCTCCAAACTAGCTAGACACCGAGGAACCTGAGGCCCCCAATATGCATAACCAATCCCTCAACGGCTACTGGCAGGTCCGGCAGGCAGGCACGCAAGAATGGCTGCCAGCCAGTGTACCTGGCGGGGTACACACTGATTTGATAGCCGCCGGGAAAATCCCCGATCCCTTTATGGGCACGAATGAAAAAGAGGTCCAGTGGGTTGCCGAAAAGAACTGGGAATACCGGCACTTTTTTCACCCCAGCGCGACCCTGCTTCACCAGGAGCACATCTGGCTGCACTGCGCCGGGCTTGATACGCTGGCCGAAGTGCGGCTGAATGGAAAGATTCTGGGGCAAACGGATAACATGTTCCGCACATGGCGCTGGGAAGTCAAGAGCCTGCTGCTGGAAGGTGAAAACCGGCTTGAAATCCTGTTCCGCTCCCCGGTGGCATATATCCGCGCGCGGCAGCGGGTAAAGCGGATTGGGGGCGAGATGAATATGGGTATCCGCGGCGGGCCGCACCTGCGGAAAACGCCCAGCCATTTTGGCTGGGATTGGGGCCCGCGCCTGCCGTGCATTGGCATCTGGCAAGATATCCAATTGGAAGGCGCAAGCCAGGGGAAATTGGGCGATATCCGCTTTGACCAGGAGCACGCCCCAGGCGTGGTGACCCTGACCGCACGCATCCAATGCGAACTGTGGGAGCAGGATAACGGCTTGACTGACCAGCGCCACACCCTGCGCCTGCGCATCACCGGGCCGGACAAGCAGATGTGGCAGCTCGACGCGCCAGCCAGGGCGCAATCGAATATGACGGTAACCATCGCCGGGCCGCAGTTATGGTACCCAAACGGCTATGGAGAGCAGCCGCTCTACAACATAGAAATCGATTTGCTGAGCGGCGAGGAAGAAGTGATCGACACGCGATCGTATGCCCTGGGGCTGCGAACAATCGAACTGCGCCTGGAACAGGAACGCGAGGAAGAATCAGCCGACGCGCCCGGTGAAAAGAAAAAGGCTCAAGAGAAACGCTTCACGTTCATCGTCAATGGACTGCCCATCTTCTGCAAAGGCTCGAACTGGATTCCAGTGGATTCCTTTCCCGCCAGGATCACTCAGGGAAAAGTTGAAAGCCTGATCCGGGCCGCTGCTCAGGCGAACCATAACATGCTGCGCGTGTGGGGCGGTGGGTATTACGAGAGCGATTATTTTTATGATCTGTGCGACCGGTACGGGATTCTGGTATGGCAAGATTTCCAATTTGCCTGCGCGGTGTACCCGCTGGAAGACTCGACCTATTTGGAAAATGTCCACGGCGAAGTAATCGATGCGGCGCGCCGGCTGCGCCATCATGCCAGCCTGGCGCTGTGGTGTGGAAACAATGAAATTGAGATGCTGGGGGAACGCCTGGGCTGGTTTCAGAGGGTCCCGGCGCAAAAGCAGGCCCATGAGCAGTTCTTCTACCAACAGCTTCCAGAGCTGCTTGCCCGCGAAGACCCGCAGCGGCCTTACTGGCCCGGGTCGCCGTCTTCAGGCAAGCCCTTCCGACAAGTCAATGGAGAGCATAGCGGCGACGCGCACCTCTGGGAGGTGTACCACGAGTTCCGGCTGCCAGCATTCTATCGCCAGCAGAATCCGCGTTTTATCAGTGAGTTTGGTTTTCAGTCACTGCCCGATCAGCGAACGATTGAGAAGTATTTTCCTGCAGACGACTACAAGCTCAATTCGGCGGCGATGCGCAGCCACCAGAGAGCGATGGCCGGCAACCCAAAGCTGATCTGGTACCTGGCACAGCAGTTCCGGCTGCCTCGCACGCTGGCGGGGATGGCGTACCTGACGCAGGTGTACCAGGCCGAAGCCGTGCGGACCGGGGTAGAACACTGGAGGCGCCATCCTGAACTGACCAGCGGCGCCCTCTACTGGCAGTTGAACGACTGCTGGCCGGTTATCTCCTGGTCGAGCATCGATTATGATGGTCGATGGAAGGCGCTGCATTATGCGGCCCGGCGTTTCTACGCGCCAGTGCTTCTTTCCATTGAGGATGTTACACAGAGCGGCCAGCGGAAGATGAATGTATGGGTGAGTAACGATCTACGCGAGGCCTGGCAGGGCAAGGTGCACTGGACGCTGGAGACACTGGACGGCGAAATGATCGAAGGCGGTGACCAGCCGGTGCGCAGCGCACCCCAATCGGCGGAATGCTTGCTGAAGCTGGATTTTGCGCGGCACAACGGGAAGGTGGATTGGCGGCGGGTTGTATTCGTCGCTGAACTGTGGTCGGGAACGGAGCGAATCGCAATCAAGATGGCTCCTTTTGTCGCGGAAAAACGCATGCCGCTGACCCAAGCGGAACTGGACTGCGAAATCGATGGAACAGACGGAAGAATGACCGCACGGGTTACAGCCAGGCGCCTGGCGCGCTTCGTGGTGCTTTCATTACAGGGAACCGAGGCCAGGTTCAGCGATAACTACTTTGACCTACCAGCGGGGCGAACAATAACGGTTAACTTCGAAATCCCCACAGGCTGGACGGCGGAACAGGCCGCCGCAGCCTTACAGGTACGGTCACTGGTGGACTTTGGGCCTTTTGATTCGCAGATAGCCAGCCATTGGAAAGGCGATTTGGCTTTACTGCGCGGGTTGCCAGAATTGTTCTGGAAAGGGTTAGTAGAACCGGGGCTGAAATAGAATAGGCCGCGCCGAGCATATGGGGCTCCGCGCGGCCTATTTATTTATGCTTTTTGGGGCTAATCGTTATTGCGGTTAATGATGCCCATTTGTTTGAGAGTCTCGATCATGACTACTTTGGCAAAGGCATCTTTGGGAATGAAATCCACGATGCCTTCACCGAGCCCCATGGCCATTACCTCGGGTGAGTCGTGGCGAGTGAACATAATCATGGGGATTTTGGCGGTGACCGGATTTTCTCTGAGGGCGTGCGCCATTTCAAGGCCATTCATGCGGGGCATTTCCATATCCAGGATGATCAGGTCAGGCAGGATATCGGCAGCCATTTCGAGACCTTCAATACCATCCGCGGCAATCTGAACGTGCAGTCCATTCGCCACCAATAAAGCCCGGATCTGAACGGCCTGGGTGGGGCTATCTTCCACTACCAGGATTGTCTTTTTTATATTTTTGGGTTCATCGCTATTTGTATCTGTGGATGCCTGCCACATATCTACCTCCGCAGTGTAGTCCTACCTAGTTTGCTCTGGAGTTCGCCACTGCCTGGCGGCCCCACTTAATCATGATTACCCGAATAACTCCATCGGGCTGTTCTTCAACTTTAATTTCGTCTACAAGCGACTGGATACGCTTTAGCTGAAATTGAATGGTCTCGCTGTTCGGGATATTTAATGTCTCAAAATCCACCTGCAACCCTGGATGCCCATTATCGATGATCTGAACAATAATCTGATTGGTTTCGGTGACCCGGCCAGGCACTGGTTGAACCGGTGATGCCATCTTCAAGCAGTCTGCCATCGAGGAGGTAGCCATGGAAACCTGCGCCTGTTCGCTTAACTCCAACCCAACCAGGCGCGCGGCCTCGCGCGTGTACATGCGCGCGGCGTGGATATCCACCTGGTTCAGGATTGGTATCGTACGGGTCTTGTTCATCTCAGCCTCCAAACTCCGATAACTGCATGAGCGCCGAGCCAACTTTGTCAACTGGTAAAATGTGGTCAACCACTTTGCGCTCAGCCGCCTCCCGCGGCATGCCATACACTACCGAACTGGCTTCATCTTGGGCCAGCACCATGCCGCCCTGATTATGCAGCTCGGTCAGCCCATCTACACCGTCATCGCCCATACCAGTGAGGATTACACCAATAGCGAGTTTACCATAAACCCGGGCCAGCGAATAGAAAAGGTAATTGGCAGATGGGCGCAGCCCTTTATACGGCGGGCTGCTGTGGAGCAAAACCGTGCCGCGGTCACTAATCTGCATGTGCCGGTCATCTGGAGAGATCAGCACTGTGCCAGGAGCAGGCACCTCGCCTTGTTCGGCCAGGCGAACGGTCAGTCGAAGTTCTCCATTCAACCAATCCGCCAGGCTCCCGGCAAAGCCACGGGTGATATGTTGAACAACCATGATCGGCAAACGAAAGTCCGCGGGAAGAGACTTCAAAGAATTGACCAGGGCGCTTGGACCCCCGGTTGAGGATGCAATGCCGATCATTTTCCAGGGTTTTTTCTGGTCGGCTCGTAAATTGAGACCAGGGGTTGATTCACCTGGACTGCGAGCCGGCAGGGCACTGGCCAGGGCAACTGCTGTGCTGCTGGCCGGCTGGTAAGGAGGCAGCGTTACACTATGCACAGGCCGGGTCGCCTGGTCATGGTTCCAGCGGCGCACAACCGGAACATCTGCCATCAAACGCACGGTCTGGACCACCTGATCGCAGGTCTCCATTTCGCCAAGTCCGGGCTTTTTGACCACGGACAGCGCCCCGGCGCGCATAGCGGCAAAGGTCAGGTCCATATCGGGATGGTTGAGGCTGGCAGTGACGATAACGATGGGAATGGGCGCGATTTGCAGGATCTGACGGGTGGCCTCCAGCCCGTTTAAACGGGGCATCTGGACATCCATGGTGATGACATCTGGATGCAACTCAGCGGCGCGGCGAACTGCCTCCACGCCATCGAGCGCTGTGCCAACCACCTGAATATCCCCGGCCTGGTTGAAGAGCGTCACCAAAAGGTTGCGAGCTGTTGGTGAATCTTCAACCACCATTACCCGAATCGGGCCACTCCGCCGTCTCATTACACTCCTTCCCCCTGATTTGTTAACCTTAAATTAGCTGTCGTATTGTTTCGAGTAGATTGACCTGGTCAAAACTGCTCTTCACAATATATGCGTCAGCTTCTACCTCAATGCCGCGCTCTTTATCCTCGGCTGAATCCAGCGAGGTGACCAGAATTACCGGCAGGTTGGCAAGCTGAGCATCTGTTTTGATCTGGCGGGTCAGTTCAAAGCCATCCATGCGCGGCATGACAATGTCTGTTACCACCAGATTGGGCCGCTCCGAGGAGCGCAGTATTCCCAAAGCCTCGTACCCATCGGTTGCAATGGTTACATTATACCCCGCGGCCTCAAGAATGTTCTTTTCCAGCGTGCGGGTTGTAATCGAGTCATCGACCACGAGGATGCTCTTGCGCTCCAACTGCGTTTCCTGTCCTTCCTGAATGGAAAGACTTTCCAGAATGGAGCGGTTGCTGCGGCGAACAGTCAGCTTCATCAGGTCAGCGGCATTCAATACCAAAACCACCTCTCCGCTGCCCAGAACCGTGGCGCCTGAAACACCCCCTACCCTTGAGAGCTGTTTGCCCAGGTCTTTGATAACGATTTCCTGCTCACCGGCCAGTTCATCGATGATGAAGGCTACCTGGCGCGCCTGCCGGCCCGTGCCTTGCTGGCTACTCAACAGATCCCCTACCGCAAGGATAATGGCCGATAGTTCTTTACCGTTCTCCAGGCCTGGTTTGGATTTCTGATCTAACTCAAGGACTTCACTGAGGCGAACCAGGGTCACGGGACGGTCACCGTACTGGATGGCATCGTGGCCTTCAACGGTAAAGATTTCACCCGGGTCCAGGCTAAGCGTTCGCTCCACGTTATTGATGGGAATGGCGAACAATTGACCGGCGGTGCGAACTAACAAACCACGGGTGCCGGTCAGCGCCAGCGGCAGCACCAGGGTGAATACCGTACCCTCACCTGGCCTCCAATCCACGTCAATGCGGCCATGCAGCTCTTCGATGTTATTGCGGACTACGTTCAATCCCACGCCGCGCCCAGATACATCGGTGATGATGCGGCTGGTAGAGATGCCCAGGAAGAACATCGAGTCAATCAGCTCGGACTCGGTCATCGTACGGGGATCGCGACCACCACGCTGGGCAGAGGGCATGCGGATAACGGCCTGGCGGATGGATTCGATGTCCAAACCGATGCCATCATCTGACACGCGAATGAGGATTTCTTTACCGGTCTGTTCGGCGCTCAGGGTGATTTGCCCGGTGCGCGCCTTGCCTGATGCCTGACGTTTGTCTGGCTTTTCAATGCCGTGGTCGATTGCGTTGCGCAGGATGTGGGTCAGGGGGTCCTTAATCCCTTCCAGGATGCGCTTATCCACTTCGGTATCACCGCCCAGGATGGTAAGCACGGCCTCTTTACCCGATTGGCGGGCCAGGTCGCGCACCATGCGAGCAAATGGGGTGGTGATGGTGCTGAAGGGCTGCATGCGCAAGCGCTTGATCTCGTCTTCCATTTCATCGATGACGAGCGATAGATGCATGGTATCCGCCGTGTACAGGCGTGAAAGCTCGTTCAGTTGGGCATGGAATTCGCGAAGCTGCTCCTGCGTAGAATTAACGTAGCGCAGTACAATGGCGGCATCTTTACCAAGCTCAACCATGCCTTTTACGTCGCCGGTGAAGTTTTCAGGGCGAATTTCATCCCGATAGGCGATCAGGCGGGAAGGCGAGCCTGACGCGTTGCGCGAGCGGGATCCGTTGCCACCACTCGGGCTGTCGGTATGCACAAAAGCATCCACTGAGCGCGGGCGATGGAAACTGAGCAGGCCATTTTCCTGCTGCCGCAGTAAGCGGTTGAACGGGCCGCGCACCGGCGACCAGCTGCGCTGCATTTTGTTAAGCTGGCTTTGAAGCTGGCGCACCTGCTCGTGGCGCTGTTCCAGGCGAATCCGGGCAACCAGCAGCTCGCTGAGGTTCGCCATCAGCGCATCGAGTTTTTGAACATCAACGCGGATGGTTTCGTCGGAAGCTGCGGGCAGGCTGCTTTGCGCTGCCGGGACGTTCTGCTCCACTGCCTGCTCCGCAGGGGCGGCTTCTTGCTGCGGCTGCGCCATAACGGTTGGAGCGGTCTGGACGGGCGGAGGCGCTGGCGCCACTGGCGTAACTTCTGGCGCAGTAGATCGTGCTTCAACGGACGCACTGGAGACGCTGGCAGTTTGAGACGGGGGTGCGGATGCGGATGCATCCACCGCCGGATGACTGGGTTCAGCCACGGGAGCGCTTGCAGTGGTGGTTTTGCTGGCGTTCAGCCTTATCTTTTCCAACTCACCCAGGGCCAGCAGCGACTGTACTGGAGGGGTCGTTTCCCCGGCTTCGTAAGCCTTCTGCACGCCCTGAATAGCATCCAAACCCTGGTAGCAGGCGGTGTACATATCAGGCGTTGGAGACATGGTGCTGCGCCGCAGGCCATCCAAGATATTCTCCAGGGCGTGAGCCAGTTGTTCAATGGCTGTTACCCCCATCGCGCGAGCGGCCCCTTTCAGGCTGTGCGCCGCGCGGAAGGTGGTGTTGATCACCTCCTGATCCAGCGCTGCTCCCTGCCCGGTAGCTTGCTCCATCGCAAGCAGGCCGGTGGTCATTGTCTGAATATGTTCGGCCAGCTCAGCCCGAAAGCTTTTGAGAAGTTGTTCGCGAATATCCTTTGCCATTGACATGGGCATTTCCTCTATATAGGAAGAACCTACCAGGAATAATCCTGGCGGAGATCAAATGAACGATTAGACGGTATACTGCTTGACCATTTCGCTAAGCTCATGGGCGAGCTGGTTCAGATCCTGCGCAGCTTTCTCAGACTGGCGAGTGCTGGTAAGGCTTTGGATCATGGCTTGATTGATGTTCTGCATTGCCAGGGCAATTTGCTCAACGCCCGAGGCCTGCTGCCGACCGCCGGCCATCACCTGCGAGGCCCGCTGCGCGGATTCGTTAATCACATCGGCAAGCTGGGTAATGGCTAACTGAGTTTGCGCGGCCAGCCGGACACCCTGATCCACCACTTTGGTGCCTTCTTCGGTTGCCATTACGGTGGCGTTGGTGGCCTTCTGAATATCCTGCAAGATGGATTTGATTTGTGCGGTAGCCTGCCGCGACTGCTCCGCCAGGCTGCGCACCTCGGCGGCGACCACGGCAAAGCCTTTCCCGTGCTCTCCGGCGCGGGCTGCTTCTACCGAGGCATTCAAAGCCAGCATGTTCGACTGTGACGCAATATTGCTGACTGTGGCGATGATCTCACCAATCTGCTGGGTTTGCTCAGACAATGCCAGGATGTTTTCAGCAATGCCTTCAACCCGATCCTTGATGCGCGTCATGCAATCGATGGTCTCCTGGATCGTTTTCTGCCCACCTTGCGAAACCTCCACGGTGCGGTTGGCAGCGTCGACCACTTCCTGAGAGCGCAAGAAGGCCTGCTCTCCGATGGCTTTGACCTCATCAACCGTGGTTGATGTCTCGGCAATCGCCGCCGACTGCTCGCTGGAGCCAGAAGCCTGCTGCGTGGTTGCAGCGAGGATCTCCGCTGAGGAAGTGGTCAGATTGTTGGATGCTTGACGGATCTGGGTGATCATGTGCTGAAGGTTGGAGGTTAAACCATTCAGGCTGTTTCCCAACATCAGTAAGGGGTCGCTGTCTCCTTGCCCATTATTACTGGCCTGGACCCGCATGGTGAGGTTCCCACTGCCAACTTCGGCCATGCAAACGAGATAGCGCCGGACGGTGGCTTCCAGGATATCGCGCTGCTCGTGTTCTTGCTGAATGATCTGCTTCAAACGCTCCACCATCTTGTTGATAGACTGGGCTAACGTGCCGATCTCGTCTTTGGAATAGACATTTACAACGGTATCCAGGTTCCCAGATGCGACTGCCTCGGCCATTTTTGTAAGCTGTTGGGTCGGTCGGCCAATTATTTTCCATGCAATGAAATTCGCTACAATCGTAACCAGCACAACCAGGGCCAGGCCAACCCCAATTTGGGTCAAGTTAAGCTTCCTAATCCCTTCAAACATCTCTGGATTCAATACTTCGACACCCTGCGGCCCCGGTTTAACCACCTGCGGGAGGAAGGCAGGCGAAATTAAAAAGTTCGAGACAATCAAAACAAAGGCGGTAATAAATGAGCTAACAGTGGCTGTTGCTACAATTTTTGTCGTGATGGATTGAAAATTGAAAAAATCTCTCATAGGTGCTTACCTTTTTTAGAAAAATCCATCCTCTGGAATGCGTAGTTAGGCAATACTTCTATACCTTCTTTTTATGCCAATTCTTCATGAACCATCATGCGCGGGTCACTCAGAATGGCGTCCATATTCAAAACAGTAATATGGCGCTGGTCAGCCGAGCTGTTGCGGCGCTCAACGACCGCAAGGATATACTCAGAGCGAAGGTGGTGCAGCAAATTATTGCCAGCCAGATCCTTGCGCACAGGCAGAACTTCTACACCGGGAACGTCGTCGACCAATAAGATCACATCCATGGAAGCGGCCTGCACAACGACAAGAATCCCTTCCCCTGACTGCGGCGCAGGCGGCAGGCCCAGGAATGAACGCAGGTTGATAACGGAAAGAATGCGCCCGCGCACATTCGAGATGCCAGCGACCCATTCGGGTACACGCGGTACGCGCGTGAGCGCTTCAATCTGGCGAATATCTTGCACGTACTGTACCTCAACACCAAGCAGCTCGCGCCCAAGGCGGACCAGGGCAATGGCGAGCTGTTCTCCTGACTCTTCCCGCTTTACAACCTTTGCCAACTGGGCAGCGCGCTGCGCCCAAACTTTTTCGACCTGCTCCTGATCGATAGTGGCGGGGGCCTCTAAATCTTCCTCTCGAATTTCGTATTCGCTCATTCTTTACTCACTCCAGAATCACAGTTGATTACTTTGCGCCGAGGATCTTGGTCTGGCTGGGCAGTTTGCTTGCCCAGGTTTTACGCATCTCCGTTACCGACTGAGCCAGACGCCCCACGAATAGATCGCCAGAACGCGGGACAAGATCGGTTGGATTACGCGCTTCCAATATATGCTGGGTATTTTCCAAATATTTGAGAGCCAAAGGAAGCTGCCCAGAGCTATAGTACAGGTTCGCCAGGCTAAAGTGACCGAGTATATCGTTGCGCTCGATATAAACAACCTTCTTCATCAACTCAATGGCTTTTCCGCTTTCACCCTGGTGCTGATATACCAGGGCGAGGGTATAGTAACCATCCAAATTAAGCCGGTCGAGGCCGGTGGCAAGCTGGCACCAGCGCTCCGCTTCGGCCCAGTTGCCCAGGTCGGCATAGACGGTGCCCAGAAGCGCGCACGCCTGGGCATGGTTGGGGTGCTCGGTCAGCCAGCGCAGCAGCAGGTCGCGGGCTTTATCGATCCGCCCGGAAGCTACGAGGGACTGCGCCTGCTCAAATTCATTTCCCTGGTTTTCAACATCTTCATCCCCCGGATATTGAGATGAAGTGAGTGAAGGGGGGAAGGGTTTCGAAGCAATGGGCCTGGAAGGTACAGGCGTTGCCGCGGAACGCGCCGATGAACCCGGCGCGGCGGCGCCAGACCCGGCGGTGCTGGCGGGCGGCGTAGCGTTAATGGAAAGCGTATTCAGGATCGAACGCGGCGGCGGCAGGGTATTGGGTTTCGATGACAGCGATGGTAGACGGGACTCTTCCTTGGGCTGCTCACCGAGGCGCTGGTAAAGAATCGCGTCCGGGAAATTGCGCGCGGTGAAGCGCTGATAGACACTCAGCGAATGCTCCGAGTGACCAATGACCAGCCAGCCACCATCCACCAGGGAATTGTAAAACCGGTCCACTACCATGCGAGTAACCAATTCCGGAAAATAGATAGTCACGTTGCGGCACAAGATCAGATCCATGTACATCGTATTGTTATCGTACGATGGATACGCATCTTCGGACAGGTTCAACTGGCTGAGGGTGACCATGCGGCGGATATCCTGGCTCAGCTCATACTGGTGACCGCGCTGGGTGAAGAAGCGAGGGCGGTACTGTTTTGAGCGAACCTCGCGGAACGCCCACTCGCCATATACGGCACGCCGGGCCCGATCCAGGTGATGGGTATTGATATCTGTACCAAGAATTGTAATGGTCCAGGCAGCGATATCGGGGATGAGATCCTTGAGGAGCATGGCAATAGAGTAAGGTTCTTCGCCGCTGGCGCAGCCAGCACTCCAGATACGCAAGGTCCGAATGGAACGCCGCCGCTCGATGATCTCGGGAAGAACGTGGTTGACCAGCGCATCAATTTGGCCAGCATCGCGGAAGAAGTGGGTTTCACCTACCGTAAGGTTATTAACCAATCGCTCTAGTTCTAACTGGCCGTTCACCGGATCATTCAGAAGTTGAAAGTAACTGTTAAGATCCGTGCAGGTTGAAGCAGCAAAGGCCCGCCGAACACCAATTTCCAGCTCCATGCGCCGCTTTTCTGTAAAGGCCAGGCCAAAGCGGTCTTCCATTAACTGGCAAAAGCGAACAAAATCCCCATAACTAAGGGAAAGCGTCGCTCGATCGGTGGGGCTAAGGTTAGAAGCAAGCATACCGGTAGATTTGTCTCCCGTTATCCCTTATTTTTTATCCGTGGAAGGCAGCGTATCCTGGTCTGACGCATCATCCACCTGCGGCTGCCCATCGCTGGGTGGGATCTCTGAGGCAAGGCCCGCAATTTCACCGGCAAGGGTTTGATCGAAATTGCGGCGATTTTTTCTTGATTTTCCTTGTCCGGTACCGGAGGACTGTTTTTTCTCTTGAGCTGGAGCCGGGGCAGGTTTGGCAGCCGCGGGCTGGGCGCTGTGCGCAGGCTGTGACTCTTCCCGGCGTGTTCTGCGCGGCCTGGAAGGAAGCGGTTCCTCTTCAGCGAATTTTGCATTGGCTCCCGGCAGGTTGTGCGCATCGCGCTGGAAAGCACGCATCTTGGCCGAATTAAGCAGGTAGTGAGGATTGATCAGGATAATTACATTTTCATCCTGGTGAACAACTCCCTCAAGCACGCCGGCATCTTCAGCATCCTGGGGCAAGAGGCTGTCTGGCCTGGTCATCTGATTGGCTGGCAAGCGAACCACATCGGCGACTTCATCGACAATTAAGCCAATCATGCGATCGCCCGCATTGAGCAAGATGATGGGGGTGTACAGCTGTGGAGCGACCATTGGCAAGTCCAGGTGACGGCGAGCACTGAGAACGGGAATTATTTTGCCGCGGATGTTTGCCACGCCTTCCACCATCTGATCGGCCTGCGGCACAGGGGTAAGCTTTACCATGGCGATGATCTGGACTACATGCTCAACCGCCAGGCCGTAAGAACGGTCGCCCAGGTGGAAGACCAGTAAAGAGCGCGTCTTTGCCGCATCTTCCTCAGAAGCCGCCGGCTGCGAAGTATGGCTGATATCCGCGAATGTTGATGCTGAAAAATTCATAAGACCCTCTCACCCCGGGCCTGGTCGCCTCGGGCCCGTCCTTAATGATTATGTCACGAGTATATAGTGGATAGAATACTTTCTCCTAATTATACGGGTTCCCAGATTGGATTAGTTTACAGCATACTAACAGGAGAGATTTTTTACCCATTCTTTACAATAGAATGAACAAAAAAACTGGCGGAATTGCTCCCGCCAGCTTTTTTATACGCTCGATTCGCGCGAAGGTTACTTCGGGCGGACCATCTTGGACATATCGATCTTGGTCGGCAGCTTGCTGTTCAGATCCTCGACCGAGTCATACAGGGCCTGGAGAACGTACTTGCCGTTATGGACATACGCACCCGGGTCCTTTTGGGCGAACTGGTAGTTGTAGGCGGCTTGCAGCAGGCGCGGGGTCCAGGCAGTGAAGCGAACGCTGGCACCCTTATCGTCTTTGTCAACCTTGTTGTCGCCGTCTTTGTCGGTGAAGAAATACGGGTGAGCATGCGAGTCGTAGACGATGCCGGTCTTGGCTACATCCTTGGCATAAGCCTGAATGGCCTTGTACAGCGTTTCCTGGTAGGTCGCAATTTCACCAGCGATGCCTTCTTTGACGTCCCCATCTCCGTCGAAGTCATCTACCGACTTCATGCGGATTAGAGCAGGATCTTCCACTTTGTGGCATCCAGCGCACTTGGCCGTATCCGGCGCTAATTCGTGTTTATCATGGCAGTCGGTGCAGGTTTCGGCGCCCTTGGTGTGTGCGAACTTACCAGCATAGATCTTATCTTTGTACTCGTACATGCCCTGGGCATCGGTGCCGAAAAGCGTGGCGCCCGCGGCGAAGTAGTGTACGTTGCGGAAGGTGAGTTTGTCGTTGACGGTATCCGCTTCAGAAGTACCGATCGCCCGATTCACACTGGTAGTCGACTCGCGGCCCTGATGGCATTCGAGGCACAGGTTGTTGGCCGTAGCGCCCTCAGCGAAGGTGACTTTCTTGCCGCTGGGGAAGGTTACGTCCGCGATCTTATAGACCTCGGGCCAGTTGGCGCTGTCGTGGCAGGTGGAGCAGGCGAAGCCATTGGAGGCCGGGTTGGTGATGTTGACGCCTTCTTTGAGGAACTGCGGCAGGCCGCTGGCTGAATGGCAGCGCGCGCAGCTGCCCGGAACCGCCATATCCTCTGCATCCCAATGGCGGAAGGCTTCGCTGTTGCCAGCAAAGTGCCCGGCGTCTTCACGAGCCATCTTGTCCATGGGGACTTTGGTGGCGAGCTTGCTGTTAAGATCTTCGAGCGAGTCGTACATCAATTGAATGATGTACTTGTTGCCGTGGGCATACGCGCCCGGATCTTTGGTGGCTACCTGCAGGTTGTAAGCGGCTTTGAGCAAGCGCGGGGTCCAGGTAGAGTAGCTGATGTTACCGCCATTCTCATTCTTATCCGGCTTGTTATCGCCATCTTTATCCTGCATGAAGTATGGATAGGCATCTGGATCGTACACGATGCCGGTCTTGACCACTTCCGTGGCATATTTTTGAATGCCGGTCAAGAGGGCGAGGCGCACGCCCTTGAGCTCGTCAGCCATGCCTTCCTTGATGTTGCCGTCGCCATCATAATCGGCAGCAGAGGAGGGTTCGCGGACTTTCCTAAGATCCTCTACGGTCTTGACGCCCGTGTGGCATTCAGCGCATTGGGCAACTTTCAGTTCGGTAGAGTGGGGATCATGGCAGCCAATGCAGGTATTAAAGCCTTCAACATGGTCGTTCTTGGCATCGTAGGCTTTACCTTCATATTGGTAGCCACCCTTCACCTCGTTCCCATACAGGGTAACTGCTGCTGCGAAATAGTGGATGTTGAGGAAGCCGAAGCGAACATCCTTGCCGTTCTCTTTGATCGGGGCTACCACTACATCCGGGTCGGTAGCTTTGAACTTTTCGATCTGGGCATCTACCTGGGTCTTTGTGGCGCGACCCTGGTGGCAGACCATGCAGCGCGCTTCGGGGCCGAGACCAGAAATAACCACCGGCACAGCCTTGTCCTCTACCATCTCCGTGGAGAGGAACTGCACGCTGGAAAGGTTGTCCGTAGCCTTGTTATGGCAGGCAGCGCACTGAACGGTGGTTCCAATGGCGGGCGCCTTTTCTACGGTACCCACTTTCGAACCATCAGCGCCCAGGTAGTCCTGATAGCCAGGCGTACTGTGGCACTGCGCGCAGGCAACCTCTACTGTCTTGTTTTCACTTTCGTCCCAGTGAATAAAAGACTCGGATTTTGCGTCGTTATGGGGCGACTTCATCCACTCCTGAACGAATGGCACCTCCAGGGTGGGGGCGGGGGGAGTTGTCCCCTGGGCGATAGCCCTGCCGTCCACCGGTTTAAGGATTGCCACTGCCAGGAACATCAGGGCGAGGACTCCCAAAGCCAACAAGATCTTTATCAGTTTATTGGTCATTGGCATTCTCCACAATTTGAAACATAGTGTCGGGGTTTTGCGATTAAATGCATAGATGAGAAATATCGAGTGGTCACCTCCGTTAAAAGGGATCTCTAATATTATAAGGGATTAATTTAAATTAAGGCAAGATTAAGAAAGTGGAAATATTGTTTAATATGAGGCGCTTGACAAAATAAATGGAGAACCCTGACAGCGCCTGTCAGGGTTCTTCTGACTTATTTTCTTGCGTTAGCCGATCTTGGTCCCGCACTCGGGGCAGAATTTGGCCCCGTTGGCTTTGGCACCGCAACTGGGGCAAACATCGGCGGGGGCGGGTTGTTCCATTTTGTTGCCACAGTTAGGGCAGAATTTGGCCCCCTGGGTTTCCGTTCCACACTTGGGGCAGGCGGTGTTGGCCGGCTGAACCATAGCAGCGCCGCACTCCGGGCAGAACTTGGTACCGGCGGCGGCCAGGGTGCCGTCCTGCGGGCAGCGGGCCATGCTGGCGCTGGCGCGCTGGGCAGCCTGCCCAGCCTGCTTTGCAGCATCGCCAACCTGTTTAAAAGTCTCATTCAAGCCAAAAGCGCTGGCCAGGCCTTTGAGGGCGGCCCCGGCCTGTTCGGCGCGTGATTCGGTGATTTCATTCACACGCGGGCTGTCTTCGTTGCAAAAACCCGCCCGCTCGTCAAAGTCAGAGATGCAGACGACTTTCTTGCAGGTAGGGCATTCGCGGAAGCGTTCCTTAACCTGGTCCCAATGGGCGCGGAGCTGGTCGGCGGTGAGATTATAGACGTAGCGAGGATCCTGGCCCGCGACATTTTGGGCCAGCGTGCCGCCAAACAGCGGAACTTTGCGAAGTAGATCCCCGGCCATCTTGCGCCCTAAATCGGTGGTAATGGTTCCTTTCAGATCAGGCTGGCTGCGGAACTCGCGGTCACAGCATTCGCAATAAAAAACGGCGTACGGCCCCATTCCATCATTACGGACATCATAACGGGGCATCCGACTTGGCTCGGACATGTTGCCTCCCTTCAACAGGCTGGTTTGGTATTAGTGGAACTGATATTTGAATTATACAATCATTTTACGGGAATGGTGCATTCAAGCTGCCACAGAATATCTGTCGTTTTAATCCCTGGGGCAGGTAAGCTCGGAGACCTGGGGGGTTTTTGCATCGCTCATTATGCGCTGGTATTCGCGCTCGAACATGATGGCGGCAGCAGGACTGTGGATGATCAGAACGTTATCATCGTTGATGGTATCGGCGGCGCGGGTGAAGTTGAATGAGCCGGTAACGACGATTTTACTGTCGATGATCAGCACCTTGTGATGCATGGTGTAAGGGTTGCCGTCGGTGCGAACGGGGAGACCGGCGCAGTACAGTGATGCCAGCACGCCCTGGCTGGCGCCACGACTTTCGATGACTCCCTGAATATCCAGGCCGGTTTTCCAGCGGGCAATCAATTCATCCGAAAGATCCCTGGATGTGAAGGTGAAGATCATAAAATGCACCGATTGGTCAGCATTATGCACGTAGCTGACCAGCTTATCCATCACATCATCGGTGGGAGCAAAATAGTTTTCAACGCGCACGCTATCCAGGGTAACGATGGGGTTGGGCACTTTTACCCTGGCATCGGCTCCAAAGCGCTGGTCGGTAAACAGTTCTTCGAACTTGGCCTGGTAGTTGGCAATCAGGCGCGGGTTCGTGATTTTCAGAAGGTTGTTGTTATTGCGGTAGGTGTCATTATATGAGAGGTTCCATGAGCCAACGAAGAGGGTTTTGCCATCGATGATGATCATTTTGTTATGCATCAACCCGCTCTCACGCCCGGCATCCACCAGGGCAACCCCGCTGGCTTTCATGGTGCGAATGGCGTTAAACACCCGATAATCAGTAGCGGCGTTATCCAGCTCAAGATTGCCGTTCAGGCCATCATACACAACCCGCACTTTTACCCCACGCAGGCTGGCGGCGGCAAGAGCATTGACGACGCCGGGCAGGTTCAGGTCAAAAGAGGTCGCATCGATGCTGGTGGCAGCGGCGTTGAGGGCTGGCTGGACCTGACGGTCGATAATGCTTTGGCCGAGGTTATCGGGCGGGTTGGGATCGGTAAAATAGATTGCCAGATCATTGGGCAAGAAGCGGTCTTCGATGGGCACCACGGTGGGCATTTGCCCGGTAGGAACGGAAGGGAAGGAAAACCCACCTGAGCTGCGGCAGCCAAAGGCAATCGCGATGACCATAACGAGACCAACCACCGCCGTTATAATCAGGCCGCGGATACTTTGAGAAGCGTTGTTTCGACTACGAGATGGCAAGGGTTCTCTCACTCTCCTGGCTCTAAAGTTGAGGCCACAACCGGCATGGCGTATTCGGGGTAGCCCTTCTTTAACCAAAACGGGTTGTAACTCCAGACGCGCTTGAGGATCTCTAAGCAGTCGATATGACCCGCATCCAGCCTGGCCTTCAACCATTTGATCGCCGCAGCATCTTTTTCACGCCCATTCCACTCCGGCGAAAGCAACCGGGGATGGGTCTTCATGCAGTATTCAAGGGCGATCCCAGAAAGGTAAACTCTGGTATGGTAAAAATCCTGGGGCGTGTCCGATAACCAGGATGCCGGAAAATACACTGTGCCTTCTCTACCGGCATGCCGCCACATAGCTGTTTCGCCATCCAGTTCCAGTTGATTGAACACTACGTGGACTTCTCCCCGTTCGATTACCAGGAACTGGACATCCTCCACAATTTTTACAACATAGCCTCTGGACTGATATGCGGCAATCAAATCATCCTGCAGCGCCCAGAGGTTCAGGGTAAAAGCATCGATATCACCATGTTCGCGGAGAAATTTGCCGGACAGCACATCCTGAACCAGGCCGCCCCAGATATAGGTTTTAGTGCCACAGCGCAGCGAGACATCGTAGATATCGACCAACGTATCAAGAAAGGCCCGATTCCTTTTGGACAGCATTTCTGTTAATTCTGACCGGGCGGCTGGGTGGGAGCTTTTCAAAATACGGCCCGTACTACCGTGATAAGGGGAAAAAATCCCCGGCGAAATACTCGAGGACTTTGCGGGATGAGCATTTCGAAAGGGAGGCTGCCGCGGCCTTAAAATCGGGCTTGTGAGGTGGGGAGGTAGGGGCAAAGGCCGCAGTAAACAAATCGTGCAGGTCAGCGAGGTCTAGAGACAGATCGGATGGATCTTTTTTGGCATAACTGCCGACGATGGTGTTCATTTTGCGCATTACCGCCGTCACGGCGCTGGCGCGGCGGTCCGCGGCTGACCGGTCGGTAATCTCCTGGAGAACAGCATCCAGTTTGGCGATGCCCCAATCCAGCAGCCAGCTGGCGTCATCATCGTCCAGAGCATCGGTCAGGTTCTCATTTCCAAGGATTTGCTCGATATAACGTTCGCTGTCCATACGGGCCCCTTCGAAAAAAAGTAAAGAGCTTCAAATATGCTTTATTGTAGCACAACGAAATTCTATAACCATCTTCACCCAAATTCATGCATTAACGTCACTTGTGAGCAGGTGCGGATGATAGATAAGCTTGTCATACAACAGATATACGAGGACATTTCATGCCCGAATACCGCATCGAAAAACACCCGATTTTGAATGCGCCGGAAAGGGAAAGCATCTGGTTTTTCTGGCAGGGCCAGGAGATGGCGGCATACGCCGGGGAGACGATTGCCTCGGCGCTGTTTGCCAACGGCGTGCGCGTGTTTGGTCACCATCACAAGGACGGCGCGCCGCAGGGGATTTTCTGCGCGAACGGACAGTGCGCGCAGTGCATGGTGATTGCCAACGGGCTGCCGTTAAAATCGTGCGCGGAGCTGGTAGCACCGGGTATGCGCGTGGAACCCGCAGACGGCCTGCCGAGGCTGCCGGACACCGACCACGCCCCGGTAGAACAGGCCATCCCAGAATTGGAAGTACCGGTGTTGATCATCGGCGGGGGACCTGCGGGGATGTCGGCGGCAATCGAGCTGGGCAAGCTGGGCATACGGACACTGCTGGTGGATGATAAGCACCGCCTGGGCGGCAAACTGGTGCTGCAAACCCACCGTTTCTTTGGCTCAACCGACGCGGTGTATGCCGGTACGCGCGGCATCAACATCGCCACCCGCCTGGAAAATGAAGTGCGCAAATACGAAACGGTGGAGGTCTGGCTCCATTCCACCGCGCTGGCGGTGTTCAGCGATCAAAAGGTGGGCATCCTCAAAGATGGCAGCAGCTACGTGCTGGTGGTTCCACAGGTGATCCTGGCGGCCACCGGCGCAAGAGAGCGTTTTCTGGCCTTCCGCGGCAACACCCTGCCCGGGGTGTACGGCGCGGGAGCTTTCCAAACGCTGGTGAACCGTGACTTGATCCGCCCGGCGGAAAAGCTGTTCATCGTGGGCGGGGGCAACGTGGGGTTAATCGCCGGGTACCACGCACTGCAGGCGGGTATTGAAGTGGTAGGCCTGGTGGAAGCGCTGCCTGAATGCGGCGGGTACAAAGTACATAAAGATAAGCTGGTACGCATGGGCGTACCCATCTATACCTCCCATACGGTCCTTTCGGCAAACGGCGCGGACAAAGTCGAATCGGTTACCATTGCCAAGGTGGATGAAAATTTCCGGCCCATGCGCGGCACGGAACAATCGTATGCCTGCGACAGCGTGCTGATCGCGGTGGGGTTGGAACCGGTGGATGAGTTTTACCGCAAAGCGAAAGATTTCGGCATCCGCGCGTTTGCCGCCGGCGACGCCGAAGATATTGCCGAGGCGTCCGCGGCAATGTTTTCCGGGAAGATCAAGGGGTTAGAGATTGCCCAGGCGCTGGGCTGCAACGTGGGCGAAATTCCTTCGGACTGGTACCGCACCGGCGAAATTCTCAAATCGCGACCCGGGCCGGTGGAAGTAGACGAAACGAAGGTAAACCCGGCGGCAGTGGAACACCCTTCCGGCGTGCTGCCGGTGTTCCACTGCACGCAGGAAATCCCCTGCAACCCGTGCGCGTCCGTATGCTCTAAAGGACTGATCTTTATTGATTCGAGCGACATCCGCCATGTACCCGCTTTTACCGGCAGCTCGACCGACTGCATCGGCTGCGAGAAATGCCTGGCGATCTGCCCCGGGCTGGCAATTACCCTGGTCGATTACCGCAAGACGCCAGAAACGCCAACGGTAGCCATCCCGTTTGAATTCAATTATGAAATGTTAAAAGAGCGCGAGACGGTAACCGTGCTGGACACCGAGGGCGGGGTGCTGGGCGACCTGCAAGTGGTGAAGGTAGAGCGCGTGGCCAGCCGCGACCACACCATCATTGTGAAGGTGAAAGCGCCGCATGAGGTTGCCAACCGCATCGCGGGCATCCGCATCCAGGAAGCGCAGGTGACCCAGCCGATGAACCACTACGTGGATCACATCAGCGATGATACGATCGTTTGCCGCTGCGAGCGGGTGACTGCCGGAGAAATTCGCGCCCTGATCCGGCAGGGCTACCGCGACCTGAACGAGATCAAGGCCATTACCCGGGCGGCGATGGGCGCGTGCGGCTCCAAAACCTGCCACTCGCTGATTTTCCGCCTGTTCCGCGATGAGGGCATTATCTTGTCGGACGTGACCGACACCACCCGCCGTCCCATCTTTATCGAAGCGCCGCTGAAGGTGTTCGCCGGGATGCAACATGAAGCGGAAGGATCGAACGGCGATCATAGCGCCGGGGAGAGCAGCCATGACTGATGCGGTCAAACACTACGATGTGATCATCATCGGCTCCGGTTCGATCGGTACGCCAGCGGCTTTTTATCTCTCCAGGGCCGGTTACCGCGTGCTGGTCGTCGATGGGGCGCCATCGGTTGGGCAAGGCTCGAACAAGCGCGCCATCGGCGGCGTGCGCGCCACGCACTCCGACCCGGCGAAAATCCGGCTGTGCCTGCGTTCGATTGAGATCTTCCGCACCTGGCAGGAAACATACGGCGAAGATATCGAATGGGTCACCGGAGGGTACAACTTTGTCGCATACCGGCCAGAAGAAGAACAGACGCTCAAGACCCTGCTGGCGAAGCAGCAATCCCTGGGGCTGAACATCGATTGGTATGAAAAAGATGACCTGCTCAAGATCGTCCCTGGCCTCAATCCGGCAGGGCTGCTGGGTGGGACGTATTCGCCGGAGGATGGGAACTGTTCGCCACTGCTGGCGCTGCACGCCTTCTACGTCCACGCCTGCCAGCAGGGAGCCGTCTTTCATTATAATGAGCCGGTAACCGGTCTAGACATCCACTCCGGCAAGATCCACGGCGTGCGGACCGCACATGGAACATACGGCGCGGAGGTGGTGATCAACGCGGCGGGCGCGTGGGCGCGGGCCGTAGGGCGAATGGCAGAGATCGACCTGCCGGTTAACCCGGACTGCCACGAGGCTGGTATTACCGAATCCGTAGCGCCGTTCCTGGGGCCGATGGTGGTGGATATTCGTCCCGGGCCGGGTTCTTCCAACTTCTATTTCTACCAGCACAAGACCGGGCAGATCATCTTCTGCATCACCCCCAGCCCATCCATCTGGGGTTTTGACGTGAACGAGACGGCCACCTTCCTTCCCCAGGTGGCAAAACGCATGATCGCGGTGATGCCCAAGCTGCAGAACATCCGCGTGCGGCGCACCTGGCGCGGGCTGTACCCGATGACGCCAGATGGCACGCCGATTGTGGGCTGGGCCAGGGAAGTGAAAGGGCTGCTCAACGCAGTGGGCATGTGCGGGCAGGGTTTTATGCTTGGCCCGGGGATGGGCGAGCTGCTGGCGCGCATGGTGGCAGATAAGCTAACAGCCAAAGATAAAGAGGTGCTGGCTATTATGTCGCCAGAACGGGAATACCAGGGACAGGAAAAGCTGCGGTAAAGGTTCTATCCCAACTCTACCGAGTACCCCAGCCCGGGCACATCGCTTGCCACCAGCCAGCCATCCTGCAGGGTGAAACCGGCGCGTGAGGGATCGTTGAGCAGGTCGAGGGAACCGTCCAGGTCGCCGTAGCGGACGTTGGGGCTGCTGAGGGCCAGGCTGAGCCCGGCGCTGATCAGCAGAGCCGGTTCAACGAAGCAACTGACCATAATATCCATATGTGCCGCGCGGGCAATTGCATCAATCTGACGGGCGCAACGCAGGCCGCCGCAGGTAGCCAGCTTGATGCTCAGCCCATCTACTGTATGGGCGGCGGCCAGTGCGAGGGCGGAGGCTGGCCCGCGCACGCTCTGGTCAGCCAGGATCGGCACCGGGCTGACTTCGCGGATCTGGCGCAGCGCATCCAGATTACCGGGCGGAATGGGTTGTTCGAGCATCTCCAGCATGCCACTGAGCACGCGGGCCACATCCAGGGCATCCTCAGCAGAATAGCCGCCATCGGCGTCCAGGCGGATAATGTGGTTGGGAAGGGCGCGATGGATAGCCTCCACACGCTGCACATCTTCATCCGGGTTCAGGCCGCCTTTGACTTTTAACATGCGGAATCCCTGAGCGGCGCGGCTGCTGGCAAGCTGAACGCTTTCCGCAACGGAGGAAATGGGGATGGTCACGGAGGTCTGGATGCGATCGCGGTAGCCACCCAGGATGCGATAGAGCGGCATCCCGGCAGACAGGCTCAACAGGTCATGGAAGGCAAGGTCGTAAGCACATAAGGCAGCCGGGGTGGCCTTGGCGCGGGAGGATAGCTCGCTGAGCGAATATTCAATATTAATTGGATGCAAATCGACAACCAGAGCAGCGCATTCCCGGCAGGAGCGGATAACCTCTTCAGGCTTTTCGCCGTTCAGCTTTGGATGGGCAATCGTACAACCCCAGCCGCTTTGCCCCTGGCGCGTTTCCAGGCGCACAAAAACGGCAAAAACCTGGTCAATCTGCGCCGCGCCGGCCATGCGCGCGGGCTGGCGCAACTTCAACTCAACGGGGGTGACTTCAACATTTGTGATTTGCATGCGGAGCCTCCTGGATTGAGTGATTGGTCTCCAGATAATTTTAGCAGAATTCCAGAACGAAAAGAGGCTACCCAGGGTAGGGCAGCCTCCTTTTCTAGAAAATCAAACCTTCCCTATTTTTTGCCCATCGAAGTGAGCGCTTGCAGGAAAGTATTTACGACAATCGTGGTGGATTCGTTGCGGTGAACAGAATTGCCCATGCCGCTTCCGGCCAGGAGCGCCTGAATGAGGGCCTGCATATTGCTTCCGCCGCTTTGCTTGGCCGCAAAATAGGCCATGCCGGCATTCAGCAGATCATCCAGACCTAAACCATCCTGCAGGCCGCCGCTTGCCGCGCCCCCACCCGCACTGCCGCTGCTTCCAGCGCCAGCCATTCCACCGAGCAGTGAACCGAGCAAGTCGCCTCCGGCCTGGGGAGCCTGCTGCTGGGGCTGCTGCATGCCGCCGCCAGTGAGGCCGCCTAACAGCGCGCCCAACATGTCGTCGCCCTGAGGAGCCTGCTGCTGCGGCTGCTGCATGCCGCCGCCGGTGAGGCCACCTAACAGCGCACCCAGCATGTCGTCACTGCCCTGAGAGGCCTGCTGCTGCGGCATCTCGCCGCCGGTCATACCGCCAAGCAGCGTGCCCAGCAAGTCGCCACCGGTTGCCTGACTAGAAGGGCGGGGCGCCTGTGATTGCTGTGCTGCCTGCCCTCCACCGATCAGCATTTGGAGGAGCTGTACTGCACCCTGGGCATCCACTTTTTTGCCCTTAAACTGGCCGGCGGCCTGCGCCAAGTTCTGCGCATATAAATGGCCAGAACCGCTGCTTGTTTTCTTCTCCAACTGCTTGGAGGCATAGTTCAAGGCGGCGCTGGCCGAATAGCCTTTCTTTTGTTCCAATGCATTGGTAATCGTCTGGAACGTTTGAACCATGTTGGTGCCATGGTCGCGATTGAGTTCATCGGCCTGATTTAATGCCTGCTGGTTTTCCGCCAGCGCCTGGGTAACCGATTGAAAGATGTTTGCCAGGTCAACGCTGCTCTGCTGTGGCATGG
The DNA here is from genome assembly GCA_964437595.1 of uncultured Anaerolineaceae bacterium. Classification (GTDB taxonomy): domain Bacteria; phylum Chloroflexota; class Anaerolineae; order Anaerolineales; family Anaerolineaceae; genus DSYU01. The sequence continues at coordinate 142,860 of CAYTHO010000001.1, read as the reverse complement.
GTCTCTCCCCGTCTCTAATCTATTTCTTCTTCAATTCGTCGGGCAGGGGTGGGATTTCAATCTCAAGACCGACCCGGATGGCATTGGGATGATCGCCAATGATCGCTTTATTGTGGTCGTAAATCAAGCGCCAGTAGGGTTCCTTGATGGAGCCGTAATATTTCTGCGCCAGGCTGGCATAGGTATCATCTTTGGTCCAGACGTGTTTTACGACAGATGCGGCGGCTTCGGCAGCGGCCTTAGCAGCGGCTCTGGCTTCCATTTCCTGCTTAATTCTCTCAGCAGCCTGGCGGCTGTACTCGGCAGCGGCTGCCTGCCGATCCTGATCGGCTTTGAGCTTGGCCTGTTTTTCAGCTTCGGCCTGTTGTTTCTGGGCCTGTTCCAACTGCATGCGTAGCGCGGCGGCATTCTCCTGCGCTTTCGCGGCTTCAGCCTTGGCTCGCTCTAATTCCGCTTTCTCTGCTGCGACTTTGGCTGCTGCCGCCTTTTCTGCTTCCGCCTTCGCGGCTGCCTCGGCTGCTTTCTCATCACGATTCGTTAACGCATCAATCGCGGCATCAAATATATTCTTCTTTTTTGGTTCTTTTGCATCTTTTGGTTCAGTTGGTTCGGCCATTCTATCCTCCAGAGATATGATTGGGAACTTACTTTGAAATACTTTATCAGTATACAGCATGAAACAAAAATGGACAACCATCCGCGGAAGCTAAGCTTTACCAGGCCGGTTCGCGCCCGCCGGTTTCGTCCTGCCAGTAGGGCACCCAGGCCAGCGTAAGCAACTGCACATTGATATCTGCCTTCTTGGGGCGGATGGTTAAGGTTTCTAACGCCTCACTGGTTGGGTCAATGCGGGAGGCCAATTCAGCCGATTCGGCTTCAAACTCGGCGTTTAAGTCGGCCAGTTGTTTCTGGATCGCTTCTACCGACTCCTCCGCCCGGCCAACATCCGAACTCTGGCTCATCGACCGGCCAATGCCGCGGGCAGCAGAGGTTGCGCCGCTGCGCGCGGAACTCTTCCGCCCGGTAAAAGCACCCAACAGTGTGGCGCCGATCGAAATGGCTGTCTGCAGACCGGCCTGACGGGCCTGTTCTTTTTCCTTTGCTACGGTTTGCTCGGCTCTACGCAGGCGATCCTTTAGGGTCGTGATCTTGGGCGCATACTTCTTGCGCAGTTTCTCCACCATATCATCACGGTTTTCACGTGCGCTCTGGGCCAGGCGAGCACGAAAATCGCGTTCTTCCTCGCCCACTTTGGAATACAGTTTATAAGCGGGGCTGTAAAGCAGTTCGATTGCCTGCGAACTGTACAACCAGGTGGCAAATTCACGTTCCCAGGCAGAATAGCTGCGCGCCTGCCCGGCGATGCTGGGCAGCGTGGCAAAGCGCGCGCCCTCCACATCCGCGGGCCGGCGGTCCAGGTCGGATATGGCGACCTCGATCGTTTCGGCGCCCTCCCACTCCACTGGAATGGCGGCGTCTTCAACTTTTGTGACGTACTGATATTCCTTCAGCATATTCACGCGCGACTTGGTTTCCGCAAAGGCCACTCGGGCAACACCCATAATGCGCGGCTGGTAGACGAGAGTGGAACCGGCTGGCGCCCGCCCGCGGGTGGGCAGGTAGCACTGGGGAACGTCGGGGGGCAGGGCCGGAGCCTGTGCGGCTGAATCGATCGCATGGGCCGCAGGCCGAGGGGCAGCAGCCGAAACGGGCGCTGCCGCTGCAGCCGGGGCTGCGCTGGCGGCGAAAGACGGCGCACCTGCTCCGGCGGTTGTACCTGCCGCCTTTACCGGCGCCATCAGCGTGCGGATTTGCTCGCGGGTGAGCGGGCCGGGCAGGTAAGAGAGCACCCAGCGAGTGGTCATCACCACCGGCTCATCTTCGTGGGTGTTGTTGAGCAAGAAGACCCGGCTGCCTAACCCGGAGATCAACTGGTCCATACTCTTGCGGTCAAAGCCTGAGCCCGCGGCGACCGATGCGCCTTCCAGCCCATCCAGAACACGGGCTTTATCACGTTCCGTCTGCAAGCGACCGATGAACCACGTGCCCGCGTTGGAGAGGGCTTTATAGTCCAGGTCGACCGGGTTTTGGGTCGCCAGCACCAAGCCGAGACCAAAGGCGCGGGCCTGCTTGAGCAGGGTCAGCATAGGCAACTTCGAAGGCGGATTGCTCAACGGCGGCAGGTAGCCAAAGATTTCATCCATATACAGCAGGGCGCGCAGGCTGGTGGTACCGGGCTGCGCACGCATCCAGCCGAGCACCTGGTTCAGCAGAAGCGATACAAAGAACATACGCTGCGCATCGTTCAGGTGGGCGATGGAGAAAATAGCCACGCGGGGCTTACCCTGCGGGGTATAGAGGATAGAGCCGATATCCAGCGGATCGCCTTCCAGCCAGGCGCTGAAGCCGGGCGAGGCCAGCAGGTTGTTGAGCGCCATGACCAGCCCGAAGCGATCTTTGGAGGGATAAAACGACTCCAGGTCCAGCACGCCAATCTTGGTTATGGGTGGATTCTGCACCAGGGTAATCAACTGGCCCAGGTCCAAATCCCGGCCCTGGCGCCACATATAATCGATAATATTGGAGAGCAGGATAAACTCGCGGCTCTGCACCGGGTCAGCCTCGATGCCGGTGAGGCCCAGCAGGCTGGTGACGGTGGTAGAGATGCGCTCGCGAATCATCTCGGCATCATCCATCACCTGAGGAGGCGGGGCAGCAAAAGACTTGAGAATGGAGACCGGGATGCCAGCGTTGGAGGCAGGGGTATAAATACGAAAATCAGCCGAGTCGCGCAGGCGCTGGATGCGCGCGCCATCCTGCCCCCAGGATGCCAGGCCATCGGTCCACTGCTTGGCCTGCTTGGCGGCGTAGTCCTGCGGCGACAGGCCTTTCTGGCGCGCTTCATCCTGGTTAATCCAGGGTAAGAAATCCTGCGGCGACAGGGATGGGAAGGTGAGCAGCAAGTTGCACAGATCGCCTTTGGGATCGATCAGGATGGATGGAATGCCATCAATCGCCGCTTCTTCAATCAACCCTACGCACAAACCCGTTTTGCCCGAGCCGGTCATGCCCAATACTACGGCATGCGTGACCAGATCTTTCGAATCATATAATATCAGGTTATCGTTGGCTTTTTTTGTTTGCAGGTCGTATTCTTTCCCTAGAAAGAATGCACCCAGTTTTTCGTATTCCTGCATCTTTTCTCTCCTCTCGTATTGGGAACAGGTAACTATAGTTTAGTAAATATGAAGAAAAATAGCAAATTGAGAAGGAGACCAGCCGAGAATGGGCATGAAGAGTCTGTAATGAAACTATTGCCAAGTACTCGAAATAACATGGACCGCAATGTAGAATGATAATAATTGGAATACGGCTTCCGTAACGTGATGGGCAACAGCACAATGATGGAGGTAGATATGGCATCTGAAATCAGCGGAAAAGTGCGGTACGCAAATGGGCGGGCAGCGAAAAACGTGGAAGTGCGCGTGTTCGACAAGGATACTCCCGGAAAAGGGGATGATGACCTGACCATTACGCCGGGATGCACCGACAGCCGGGGAAGGTTTGTCGTTACCTATGAGCCGGGGAGGTATATCGATTTTGCCAACATCCCGTTCATGGGCCTGCGCCGGCCAGCGGACAGAGACGATGCCTCCGCCGGGCTGCGCTTTCCCGATTTGCTGGATATTTACGCGCCGTACCTGCAATTCCAGTATTCTCACGAAGGACAGAACCGGATGCATACAGCCCATATCAGCCTATTCCAGGACCAATTTTTACTGCCCGAAACCACGCCCGTTGAATTTATTCCTACCCGAGACGGTTTTCGCTTCCCGAACTTGTTTTCCGGTTTCATGCTGCCGTTCAGCATCCCTTTCGTGTCTCCAAAGGTAAACAGCTATTATGGATTGTGCGGAGGGATGTCAGCGGCAGCGTACGATTTTCTGCTGGCAGGGAGAAAAGCCCCCGAAACCAAGGAGGTACCTAAAACCGGGTCCGTTTTCCAACGCTACCTGTTCCGGCGGGCAATCGACAGTTTTGCTATGGGGGAATCGGTGCTGCAGTTTGCCCGCTGGATGGCGCTGCCAGACTCCGGTCCAAATGGCACGTTCGCGCTCACTTTGGGTGAATACCAGGAGATCCACGATTTACTCGACCAACAACGCCTGGCGCCGCTGGGACTCATTTATCAAAAAGGGGAAGGCGCGCGAGAAATTGCCCAAAATATATGGAATAACCACCAGGTACTGGCGTACGGGTATCAGCAGAATGCGGACGGCTCAATGGATGTGCGCATTTATGACCCGAACGAGCCCGACAATGATGATGTTATCCTGCACGCCGAAAAGGTACAGGTAGGGGAGAGCGAGGGGAAGCCGCTGTACGGACTGTCAACAGTTGAAAGAGGGAAGAGGCGCGCCGTACTCGCCGAACAAATGGTATACGGCTTTTTCCGCATGCCTTACCAGCCGGTCGAGCCGCCTGAGCGCATTTAGAGAAATAAAAAAAATTATGAGCTTCCCCACAAACGCTGCGCCAGGGTATGGAGAGTATCCGTCTGCAGCACGGCGGGCGGCAGCGCGGCAAACACGTTGAACTGGTGCAGCAGCGCAGTAGCCAGCGCCCGGCGGGGAAGATCCGCACGCTGCGCGGCAGGCAGGTGATAAGCGTCCAGAAAGGCAGCCAGCAAGCGAGAGTCGCCGGCAAACAGGTCGAGGTGCAGGGCGGCAAGCTCATAATAGAAAGAGCCGGTCATGGCATCGCCAAAATCGATCACGGCCAGGCTGGTCCAGCGACCGTTTTCCAAACGGCCAAGCAGGTGATCGCGGGTCAGGTCGGCGTGAATAAGATGGGGTGTGCGGGCGCTACCCAACAGAGTATCGAGAGGGGGAAGAAAAGCATCGATCTGCGCCACCAGATGCGCAGGCAGGCTGCCCCACTGGTAATGACGAGCAGCAACCTCAACACGCTGATCCTCGAGAAAGCGCAGGTAGGTTTCAAAGCTGTTGGGGAAAACGGTAGAACCCTGCAGCGGGAGGGCATGGATGCGGCGCACGGTATCCCCAAGCTCGCGCGCGGCGCGCAAACGGTCTTCCGGCGCTACCTGCTCGAGCACCTCGCCGATGCTAACACCCTGAATATAATCAAAAACCAGGTAAGGCCAGGGCCAGCCCTCTCCGCCAAGCTCACCAGTGGCAACCAGGCCAGCCGTGCGAATGCGCGGGTCCTGCCCTACGAGCCGGCCAGCTTCTCGTTCAGCGGCAAAACATTGGACGCCATCAAATAATCGGCCAAAGAATTTGACCACCCAACGCCTGGCGCCGGCCACGGAAACCAGAAAAACCGGGCAGGTGCCAGGCACGCCAGTGTGCACATCGTCACAGGAGAGATGGTGCCTGGCGCAAACTTCTCGAACATAAGGCGCCCATAAGGGGATGTCGGTGAACAGGCGGCAGTATGCCTCCAGATCTTCCAACGCTGAGAGGGGGTGCATGGGGTAATTATACGCATATGGGGCGTACATTCTCACTCAAATTTTACGCATCTTTTACGGCCCCATATTGACATAGGAACAGGCGTTCTATAAAATGGGTGTATGATTCTCCTTCAACGGATCATAAACGCCATCCGGGGCCGGTTGAGACCCAGGCAGGGCGCAAATTTCACGCTGGATGTCAATACCCTGCGCTCGCTTGAGTTCCTTGCCGAGCGAGAGCAGCGCACCCCAGAAGAGATCGCGAACAATCTTCTGGGAGAGGCATTACGCGATCACCAGGCTCAGGGAGAAAACTGGAAGCGCTGGCAGAGCCTGAGCCCGCGCGAGCAGGAAATCACGGCGCTGATCTGCCTGAACTACACCAGTCGTGAAATTGCCAAGAGACTGCAAATTTCTCCAGAGACGGTTAAGACCCATGCGGAACATGCCCTGATCAAGTTCGGGCTAACGGACCGCGCCGCACTGCGATTGATGCTGAAAGGGTGGGACTTCAGTGCGTGGGATAGATAAAATCAACGAAAATAAATCAATTTCGATCTATAGGTGTAACAAAAAATCGCCCCAAACGATTTTAATTGTACAGGTTCGAGCGTAAAAAAGGCCGAAATGTTTGGCTTTTTGTAATATTAGACCTTGACAGCAACGGTCAGCAATTGTAAATTAAATAGGGGTTCTTTCACCTGTTAAGTATTTGTGGAAATCCTAAAGTCATCAGGTATCATGCTAAGGGGGAAAGCATGTTGACTGCTTGCCGCATAAAGACCCGTTCCACAACTTTGTATCTTTCCACTCCCCCATTCCTCTCAGCCAGGTAGAGGAGCAGCACCACGCGAAAACGCCTTTGCCTGGAAGGTTCATCCTGCTCATCCAGCAGCGTTAATAATGAGTGCACCGATCGGTTGATCTCCACGGCTCAATGGAAGGATGTTACTGCGGTGCGGAACGTCCTTCAAACACGGTCGATCTATGACTGAAAAGCCACCTGTACAAAAGAAAAACGTGTACCTGTTTGCCCTTCTTGGCCTCCTGTTAGGGCTGTCTTTTGTTATGGCAGGGGTCATCATGACGTATGGTTACTTCCACGATGTGGTGGGGGTGTACCCGATAGGGCTGCGCCTGGTGCTGTTTATCCTGATCGCACTGGTACCTATCAGCCTGACGGCGGCTGGCGCGCTTGCCGGGCGCAAGCAAGACCTGCTGGAACAAGCGAATGAAGAGGCGCAAAACTACATCACCCGCTTTGCTGGCCGGGAACGCAAGCTCATTCAGGAAAACGCCGAACGCCACAACCTGGAGAAAATTCTGGAGCGCGGCAAGCGCGAGTGGGAAAGTATCTTTGATGCGGCCCACGACGCCATCCTGGTGGCCGACAACCACGGGCGCATTATCCGGTGCAACCGGTCCGCGACGCACCTGCTGCACACACCTTTTGACCAACTGGTAAACACGCAAATCGACCAGGTTTTGCTGGGTAAAGCCCAGGATACGTCTATTCGCCTGGTTACGCTGAACGGCGAGGTGTATATCCCAACACTGGGCAGCTGGCTGGATATTACTTACTATCCGATTGAGATCGATGATGAGAAGAAAGGGACGATTTTTAACATCCGGGACATCACCGAGCGCAAACGCAGTGAGGCCATTATCCGGCAGCAGAAGGACTACCTGCAAACGCTGGTCAATAACAGCCCTGTGGCAATCGTTACTCTGGACCAGGGCCTGAATATCCAATCGTATAACCCGACTTTCGAGAGCATGTTTGGTTATACGCATGGCGAGATGATGGGGAAAAATCTGGACCAACTGCTGGCAGGGCAATCAGGCAATGGCAAAAATCACGGCCTGGCAGCTCCCTCCGAACGGGTGCTACGGGGCGAAGCGGTGAAGACGATCGTCCAACGCCAGCGAAAAGACGGCACGATGGTGGATATGGAAATATCCGGCGTGCCGCTGACAGTTGAAGGCAATTTGCCGGGCGTGCTCTGGCTGTTCCACGATATTACCGAACTGGTTCAGGCCCGCCGCGTAGCAGAACAGGCCGACCGCGCCAAGAGCGAATTCCTGGCAAACATGAGCCACGAAATCCGCACGCCAATGAACGGCGTGATCGGCATGATTGAGCTGGCGCTGGGCACCGAGATGACCGACGAACAGTACGACTTCTTGATCAGCGCGCGAGACAGCGCGGATGCGCTGCTCAATGTTCTTAATGATATCCTCGACTTCTCCAAGATCGAAGCAGGTCAGCTCCAGTTGGAAATGGTGGATTTTGATCTGCTGAATGTTGTTGAAGGAGTAGCACAAACCTCAGCGGCCCGCGCCGAAACCAAAGGCCTGGAAATGGTGTCTTTTATTGACCCGGCTGTTCCCACAATAGTAAAGGGCGACCCTGGCAGGCTGCGCCAGGTTCTGGTCAACCTGGTGGAAAATGCGATTAAGTTTACCGAGCACGGTGAAATTTTGATCCGCACGGAACTGGCAGAGGAAACTGATGACGAAGCCATGGACAATACCTCACAGAGTGCGGACCAGGCGCTGGTGAAGGTGCGTTTTTCGGTTACGGATACCGGCATTGGTATCCCTCTGGAACGCAAGCAGGCTATTTTTGAGCGTTTTGTACAGGCAGATGGTTCCACCACGCGCCGCTTTGGCGGGACCGGCCTGGGGTTAACCATTTCAAAGCAGTTATCCGAGATGATGGGCGGACACATCGGAGTAGAAAGCGAACCCGGGAAAGGCAGTACATTCTGGTTCACGGTTACGTTTGAAAAGATGGCGGATTTGGAGCGAGCAGAAAGCCAGGATTATGCTGACCTGCACGATGTGCGCGTGTTGGTGGTGGACGATAATGCCACCAACCGGAGGGTCTTCAGCCGCATGCTGGAAAGCTTTGGCTGCCACGTTGCCACCGTTTCCAGCGGCCTGGAAGTGATGCCTGCTCTGTTCCGCGGGCTGCTGACCAATGCCCCTTACCGGGTAGTGCTGGTGGATATGCAAATGCCCGGGATGGATGGCGAGGAAACGCTGCGGTCAATCCGCCGCGAGCCGTTAACACAAGATGTAAAGGTGATTGTGCTGACTTCGATTGGCCGGAGAAACGAACTCAGTGGAGTAAATGAGATGGGCTGCTCCGGGTACTTGATTAAGCCGGTCAAACAAATGCAGCTTCGTGAAACACTGGAACTGGTGCTCAGCAGCAAGCGCGCGGACGACCGCATTGAGCGAAAACGCCGCGAGCGGCTCGGACTGCCGGTAACGACCAGACCGCTGCACATCCTGTTAGCCGAAGATAACGAGATTAACCAGAAAATGACGCGGACGTTGCTGGCCCGCAAGGGACACACCGTGGATCTGGCAGTAAACGGCCTGGAAGCAGTCATTGCAGCCAAAACCAACCATTACGACCTGATCTTTATGGATGTACAGATGCCGGAGATGGATGGCTTTGAAGCAGCACAGGTTATCCGAAAAATGGAACAAGAAGGGGAACTGGCCGGGCGGCATATACCGATCATTGCAATGACGGCGCATGCCCTGCACGGCGACCGCCAGCGCTGCCTGGATGCGGGCATGGATGACTATGTATCAAAACCCCTCGACCCGCGCAAGGTATTTCAGGCCATTGAACGCTGGGCGGAAATGAACCAACCAGCAGCACCCCAAACCGCCGAAACGACACCACCGGGCGCCACACAGCCGCTTTCGCTTAAGCAAAACACAAAGAACGCAGGTGACAAAGAAACCGGCGAGCCAACAAAAGAACCCAGTTATAATGATGATGTTCCGTTGGATGTTGAAAGCGCGTTAAACCGATTTAGTGATGACAGAGATTTCTACTATAATTTATTAAGTGATTTTCTCCATTCTCTACCCGTGCGGCTTGAAGAAATGCGAGCGGCACTGGCCAATGGAGATACCCGAACGCTCTCTTATCTGGCGCATAATTTAAAAGGCGTAGCAGCAAATTTCAGCGCGCGCCAATTAGCCCGCCTGTCTGCCGTTCTTGATGAGCAATGCCGGGTGGGCGATCTTGAAGCAGCGCGGAGTTTGATGGCAGAGGTGGAAGCCGCGGCTGGGCGGTTAAAAACCTGTGCAGCAGAGGAAATGGAAAAGGGAGAAGGAATCACCTAAGGGATTAGGTAGAAACGCAATAACGAAGAGGTCGATCCATGGCACGGGTTTTATTAATTGACGATGAGCCCATCTATTATAAGATGATCGTTCACGCCCTCAAGCCGCATGGCTATGAGGTGGAATACGCAAGAACTGGGATGGACGGTTTGAAGACCGTTCCCCTTTTTAATCCTGATCTGATCATCACCGATGTGCGCCTGCCTGACCTCTCGGGATACGAGGTTGCTCAACGGCTGCGCCGCGACCCGCGTTTTGAAAACATTCCGCTGATTTTCCTAACCAGCCAGGCTGACCTGAGCAACAAGCTCAAAGCATTTGAAGTTGGCGCGGATGATTACCTGAGCAAGCCTTTCCAACCAGAAGAACTGGTTGCCCGGGTAGGAATGCTGGTCCGGCGCGGCGAGGCGCTGCGCATGGTCCGCCAGAAAGAGGTCAAAGACCAGGCAATGGTGATGACCATACACAGCCTGCGAGGGGGGACTGGCTGCTCAAGTGTGGCGGTAAATATGGCAATGGCCATGTACCGCCTCTGGGAGCGCCCCACCCTGGTCATTGATGCAGTGCTTAATGCTGGCCAGGTCGCATTGATGTTGAACGCATCGCCAATTCACACCTGGGAAGACCTGAGTGATATCAACATCAACGACATCGATTCCAATGTTGTTGAGAGCCTGACGAGCAAACACCCCAGTGGATTGGATTTTATCGCGGCGCCGTCTTTTCCGATTGCCGTCGATTCCTTCAGCGATGAGGTCTGGCAGACCATATTGGAAGGCTTGCGGAATATCTATGAATTTATCGTCATCGATACGCCGCATGATTTCAGCAACATCGCCATCCATATGCTCAACTGCGCGGATCAGGTGTTGATGACTCTGACGCCCGAGATGGCCTCGATCCGCGCGGCTGTTTGCGCTTTGAACATATACGATAAACTGAATTATTCCCTGGATAAAGTTTATCCTGTCCTCAACAACATCCAACCGCAGTCAGGGATCAAAGTCGGACAGGTAGAACGCGTTCTGAAACGACCGATAAAATACATTATCCCTTATGCGGGGAATGAATTCACACGCGCGATTAACTTTGGCGAGCCGGTTGTGAAAAGCACACCAGATTCGCCTGTTACAGCTTTCTTTGAAGATGTCGCGTATAAGATGAGCAAGGAGTCCTTAAAGAATATTCCGCCGGCCGCCCCTACTGCGGTCTGGAAACGTGTCACCAGCCGCATTACGAGCAAGAAGTGAGGCGTATGAACCGCCGGGTGCTGACTTGGGGCGTCCTCCTGGCCATTTCCGCGTTACTGATACTCGGAATAGAGGGGTCATATGCTGAGGATGGTAATACAAGCCGCTTCAGAATGGAGGAGGTTCAGACCACCCAATATATCTGGGAACTGGTCTCAAACCAGGATGGCCGTATCATCTGCCAGGCAATCGTCAATCACCCAACCCGCCCGTCGAATGAAGAGACGATCCAGATTTGCGCGGATGATATTTTCCCGGCTTCACCCACTCCAGTGCCAGAGGGCACGCCCCAACCAACACGCGTTCCCTTTAATTTAGCCGATTTTTTTCGAAGCGTGACCTGGCGGTTTCTTGCCACGCAAGAACTGTCCCGCACCATAAAGGTGCCGCTGCCAGAAATTATTGTTAATATCACCGTTCCACCTAACCAGAGCGCGCCGTATTACGCCATCATCGCGGCATATGAGCCGGTATTTGGCCAGCGGATCAACAGCATTGCGGGGGTGTTGAACGGCGTGGCATTCACCTGCCCTTCGGAGCGCTGCCAGGTGCCTATAAAAGGTGATTCAAACCTGGAGTTTTGGGCTACCTCAAGCCTGGGTGATGATAGCAAGCACAAGCAGGCCGTGCTGATCGTCTCGCACAAAGAGAACGTTTCAACCCTTGAGCTTGCATCGGTTGTTCCAGCCACCCTGTTCCGCGATGCGTGCGGGCTGGCCTGGGGACTATCACAAACAAACCTGCCCGCCTGGGCCAGTTTTCCAGTAACACCGGAAGAACTAAATACCAATAAATCCTACCAGTACCTGGCGGGGAAACTCTTGAGCACCGGTATTGTCAGCGCAAGCGAATGCCCGGGGGGCGGTTTAATGACCAGCGGCGCGGCCAATACCTGTGGCTTAAACGCCTCGACACAGGCCGTGATTGACTGGCAGAATCACTACGATGTGGCGATTTGGGAAGCAGGCCGCAGCCTGGGAGTTCCCCCGCGCCTGATAAAGACGGTGATCGCCCAGGAATCACAGTTTTGGCCAGGAAATGCAAGGCATATTTATAACGAGTTTGGGTTGGGGCAGATCAGCCAGAGCGGAGCCGATGTGGCTCTGCGCTGGGACAATGACCTTTTTTCTACCATTTGTAGCGGCCTGGTTTATGACTGCAGTAAGATCTATGGCAGGCTTTCTGCATGGATGCAGGCTACCATGCGCGGCGGCCTGGTACGCGCCGTAAATGCTGAATGCCCTAGCTGCCCGCGCGGCATTGATGAAGAAGTTGCGTATGAAAGCATCCCTATCATTGCCCGAACACTGCGGTCTAACTGTCTCCAGGTCAATTACCTGATGGGACGCTACGGCACGAAGCCTTCTTACGAAGACCTCTGGCGTTTTACGCTGGTTTCCTACCACAGCGGCTATCAATGTTTGAAGGAAGCCCTCGACTTTACGGATATCAACCAGCAACCGGACGACTGGAGATATGTCTCCGCTTACCTGGGCTGCCCGGGGTCGCTTCTTTATGTTGAAGAAGTGTGGAAAGCCCTCAATACATTTGATGCGCATCGCCTGACAGAAGATCGCGCCCGCCCGGTTACACTGGCTGCTTTTGAGATCATCCCAACACCTACTCGCCCGGCAGCGACCCCCACACCGACCCCAATTCCCTCTTTGAGCCACATCCGCGTTCTGGTCTACGTGGACCGCAACCAGAACTACTATCCCGAATCCGAAGAAAATATTGACGGCATGCGCGTAACAGCAACCTTCACAGATGGCCAGGTGATCAGCACTGCCACGGAAAATGGCCAGGCAGTGATTGATTTGACCGGATTTCCGGTAGACTCTGAAGTGCTGGTTGCACTGCCAGATGTGTATCGCTCGCAGAAGGTTCGCGTGACGCGAGATGGTGAAATCCCCATCATCTTCCGCCTTGAACAACCGCCCATGCCTACCGCGCTACCTTAAGGAGATTGGCGAAGCCGTATGACTATCGACCCGCAAGACCCAAGATTTACCAAATCACCCGGCGAACCGAACTCTGATACAGAACCGGGACTCTCCGAAGAAAAACCTCAGGCGGTAAAAAAGTCCCCTGTTTCCTCAGGCGAACCCGGTGATTACGTCTCTGAAATACGCCAGACCCTGGTCAGTGAAGAAAGCACCAAAGTAAAACGCCGGACCGACAGCCTGCTCCAGAGAATTACCCGAACACTGCGCAGGGTAACCGGAACGCTGCGAGAACCGGACCAGCCCAGAAGCGAGGAGGCGTTTATCTCAGAGTCCCAGCAGCCCAGGCTTGCTGAAAATGTACCCACCGGACGCCTGGTGTGGGATGAGGATTCAGATATTTCCGATGAGCTTCTCACCGGACGGCTGAGCAAGGTATCGCCAAGCACCCCGAGCGAGATCCACACTGGGCGGCTAGACAGCACAGCATTACCAGAAATCATGCCGGATGAGCTGCTAACCGGCAGATTAGGCAGCCTGTCTGAGCAAGACACGCAGGACCAACTGCTAACAGGCCGGCTGGGTTCAGCGCCCGAGGCGGAATCCGACAGCTTACTCACTGGCCGGTTGGGAAAGGGCCAGGAAGAAGAAATTCCGGACAATTTGCTTACGGGCAGGCTGGGCCTGGCTCCAGATGCGGAAGCGCCAGACAACCTGCTCACTGGTAGATTAGGCCCCGTGCCAGAAGATGAAATCCCCGACAACCTGCTTACCGGACGATTGGGCCAGGCGCCAGATACCGAGATTCCTGACAGCTTACTCACCGGTAGATTAAGCGCAGAGCCTAAAAATGAGCCTCCGTCCGATATGCTTACCGGGCGGCTGGGCCAGGCGCCGGAAACGGAAGTTCCCGAAAATCTCCTCACCGGCAGGCTGGACAGCGAAGCGAGGCTTGAACAGCCAGGTGATATGGTAACCCGCCGGTTGGATGATGTAGAAACCGAGGATGAGGTTGCGGATTCCATACGCACTGGAAGGTTGGGCCAGGAGCCGGAATCCGAACTGCCCGACAGCCTGCTTACGGGCCGGCTGGGGAAACCTGAGGATGAAGAGCCTTCCGGCGACCTTCTTACAGGGCCACTCGGGCAAGGGCTCAGGCCGGAAATTCCAGGCGGATTGGTGACCCGCCCATTGGATGACGAGCCAGAACCCCCTGCCGACCTGATCTCGAGCCAGTCAGGGGGCGAATCCGCAGAGCAAACCGGTACAGCTACCAGACCTGAAGCCCCCCGAGACCTGGATACGCGCCCGCTCGATGAAGCGGACTTGGATGATGCATTTTTTGCCGGGCGGTTAGGCAGTACGCAAAGGCCAGCATTTCCTGACAACCTGGTGACCCGCAGGCTGGATGCGGAAGAAGAGACGGATATGCCAGGAAAACCGCTGGCAGGCGCGCAAAGCGGGGAACCCAAACCGCAATACTCGCGCGACCTGGTTACCCGCCGATTAGACGAAGAACCGGAAGCGGAAATCTCCGATCAGGTTCTCACCGGACGGTTGGGTTGGGAGGCGGATGCCGAGACAGGCAAAGAGCCAACTGCTGGCTGGCTGGGCGCAGCGCCGGATTTAGAGATCGGCGAGAGCCCATCCAGCGGGAAATCAGGCAGCGCACCTATTGAGGAACCCCTACCAACCGCCCCAGCAGAGGCGTGGAGCGAACTACCCGAATCAGACGGCGAAGCCGCCCAACTGCTGGAAAGCGAGGAAAACGCGCAAAGCAGTGCGGAGTTAGAGCCAGAGGCCGCTCTGAGAGATACAGACCCCATTACGCTGTTAGAAAGCGGAGCCATTGCTGCCCTGGGTGTGGCCGAAGAAGAGGCTGCATTGCGCGACCAGGATTGGATGGAGGAAATTCGCGAGGAGTCGGTGCACGATGATACGGCGCCAGACACCAGCACCGACGCAATTAATCCAGATGGAATGGAGGCCCAAACCTGGGCGGAGCAGACACCCGTTGAGCCATATACTCCGCGCTGGGTAACGCAGCCTCTACGTGATTTCTTCACCGGAATCTTCAAGAAACCAGGCGAGCGAGGAAAACGGGCAGATGATTCAGAGATCTCCGATGCCCTGGTTACTGGCCGCCTGGAACGCAGCCTGGGTGTCGAAACAGGGGGAACGTTCCCAGACCAGGCGAGCGAGGAAGATTTGTTAGGCCTGCCTGGTGTGCGAGCAGAAGAGGAAACCACCGATGAAAGCGCATTGGAAGAACGGCTGTCGGCAAGCTATCAGAAACCGCCAGAAGCCGCTGATGGACATATTACGGATGCTCAGACTGCCCAGGAACAAGAAGATTTCTTACACGGGCTAGAAGTTAAGTTCAGCAAGGCTGCGGAGATGGGCGGCGATATCAGCGGATACGAACTCTATCCCGAAGACGAAGCACTGCTCTGGGGCGCTGCCAGTGAGGATACAGGCGAACCCTTCTCTCAGGATCTCCCCATTTCACCAGAAGATATTTGGGGGAGAGGAGCTGATACTGACAGCACCGGGCTTGGAGCAGATCTGCGGCAGGAGATTTGGGGAGATGGATCAGAAGAAAAGGCCCTGCCCTCGAACGAAGATCAATACGCAGCTACCTTCTTAACGGGTGAAGATTTTCTACCCGCAATGCTCGATCAGCCCAAAGGCGAAACGGACCAGGAAGAACTGCTGGGGACCATTTTAAGCCAGAAGCCCGGCAGCGAAAATGATACTTCTGTGCAGGATATGCGCGCTATTGCCCTGGAAGACTATGAAGAGGGCGATATGGACTACTCGGCATACGCTTACAGAATCGATTGGGGGAACGAAGAAGCAGACATCGAGGAGGAATGGGCGGGCCCCAGGGCGAAACAAGCAGAACAGTTCGAACAGTTGGCTGATTACGAGACCAGCAAGATCCCCGCTAAAGATTTCAAATCCTGGTTTGCCAATCGAAAAACTTCGCAAAAGGTTTTGCTGATCGAGGCCGCGATCGTTGTGCTTGCCTTGATCGCCGCCATACCGTACTTCATAACCATGATCCTGCGCGGCCAGGAAGCTCCGCCCGTGGAAGCCCAACCGATTGCATCCAACCTGCCCCACCCAACCGGGCTGACATTACCTGGGGGCTGGTACTTCCCTTTGGAACGAAGCACGATCGTTAATGGGGAATGGCAGCCGATAACCAATGAGTGGCTGGAAGGCAGTGAGGTGCGGCGGGTAGTCGCCATACCCTGGAGCCCGCAGACCGAAGCGGTCGTGAAAACATTTCAGGTGGGCGATGAGGTTGCGCTGCATATAAGCAACGGCGATACACAAACGTTCCGCGTTTTCTCGATCGATCAAGTAGCAGTCAGCAACACCCAGGTTTATTCCGACACGAATGCCTCCCTGGCAATTATCTTGTACAAGGGAAAAGACACAACCCGGTGGGTCATTATCTGCAAGCCGTGAAGCCAGAGCGCTGATGAAAGCCTTTTGCCCAGCCCAGGATATACGAACGATACTTCAACGGATATCGGCGGGCCTTTGGGTGTAAAATTATGATTGAACACTATGCTCGTCGATAAACAAACAGGTTCTTATGCCAACTAAATTTCCCCCGATTAACCCGCGTTTTCCTCATTTTATTCACGGCGGCGATTACAACCCTGACCAGTGGCCGGAAGAAGTCTGGCGCGAAGATATGCGCCTGATGAAGCTGGCGAACTGCAATACGATGAGCACGGCGATTTTTGCCTGGACAAGATTGGAACCGGAGGAAGGAAAATTTGACTTTTCCTGGCTGGACAAAATCATGGACCTGCTGGTGGAAAATGGCGGGTACGCCGTGCTGGCTACACCCTCCGGAGCGCGACCTGCCTGGCTCTCAGCCAAATACCCGGAAGTTCTGCGGGTAACTGAGGAACGCCAGCGGATTTTGCACGGAGGCCGCCACAACCACTGCATGACCTCGCCGGTTTACCGCGAAAAAGTGCAAACCATCAACCGCAAACTTGCCGAGCGGTATAAGGATCACCCGGCGCTGCTGGTATGGCACATTTCTAACGAGTACGGGGGCGAGTGTCACTGCGAGCTGTGCCAGCAGGCCTTCCGCAAATGGCTGCGCAAGAAATATAACAACGACCTGGAGCAGCTCAACCATGCCTGGTGGGCGGCATTCTGGAGCCATACCTACACGGACTGGGAGCAAATCGAATCGCCCA
Source organism: uncultured Anaerolineaceae bacterium (assembly GCA_964437595.1). Lineage (GTDB taxonomy): Bacteria > Chloroflexota > Anaerolineae > Anaerolineales > Anaerolineaceae > DSYU01. The sequence goes on along the minus strand of CAYTHO010000001.1, from coordinate 125,810 downwards.
GTTCGATGGGCGAGCTGTCGCTGCACGGCCTGAACCTGGACTGGAAACGCTACACCACTGACCAGACCATTGACTTTTACAAATGCGAAATCGAACCGCTGCGCGAGATCACCCCGGATGTGCCCATTACAACCAACTTTATGGGGCTGTACCCTGGGCTTAATTACCCGCGGTTTGCGAAAGAAGTGGATGTCATTTCCTGGGACAACTACCCGGTGTGGCATACCACCGGCTCGGATGCGGAACTGGGAGCGCGTATTGCTTTCGTCCACGACCAGAACCGGTCGATGAAGAACGGCAAGCCGTGGATGTTGATGGAATCGACACCCTCGAACACCAACTGGCAGCCCATCCCCAAGCTCAAGCGGCCTGGAATGCACAAGTTGAGCAGCCTGCAGGCCGTTGCGCACGGATCGGACACGGTGCAGTATTTCCAGTGGCGCAAGAGCCGCGGCAGCTCTGAGAAGTTCCACGGCGCGGTAGTGGACCACGTGGGGCACGAGCACACGCGGGTTTTTCGAGATGTCGCCGAGGTGGGCGAGGTGCTGAAGAAACTCGACCCGGTGATTGGCACCACGGTAAAACCGGAGGTGGCGATCATCTACGATTGGGAGAACCGCTGGGCCATTGAAGATATGAACGCGCTGGGACGCGACCGGCGCAATTATCCCGAGACGTGCATGGCCCACTACCAGCCCTTCTGGGAACGCGGCATCCCGGTGGATATTATTCCCGAATGGGCCGATTTCTCGCCTTATAAGGTAGTGGTTGCGCCCATGCTGTACATGCTGCAGCCGGGCGTGGCCGAGCGGTTAGAGAAATTCACCGCGAACGGCGGGACGCTGGTCAGCACATATTGGACCGGCCTGGTGGATGAAAACGACCTGTGCTTTCTGGGCGGCTGGCCGGGCGGCGGCCTGCGCCAGGTGCTGGGGATTTGGGACGAGGAAACGGATACCCTCACGCCCACCGAACGCAACCGGGTGGTGCTGGAAAAGAATAATGCACTGGGCATGAGCGGCTCGTATGAAGCGCGCGACTTTTTCGCGTTGATTCACGCCGAAACCGCTCAGGTGCTGGCTACCTTCGGAAGTGATTTTTACGCCGGGCGACCCGCGCTGACCGTGAATGCCTACGGCAAAGGCCAGGCGTATTACATGGCAGCGCGGTACGATGCCCGCTTCCTGGACGGTTTCTATGGCAAGCTGGCAGCTAATCTAAAACTGATGCGTGCTTTGCCCGTGGACCTGCCCGGCGGGGTCACCGCGCAGGTGCGGGAAGACGGCGCGAACAAGTTCATTTTTGTGATGAACTTCAACCCGGACAAGGTTACCGTCAAGCTGGATGGGCGAAAGTATGAGAACCTGGTCACGGGCGAGACGGTCAGCGGCAAGCTGGAGATGCAAGGGTACGGAATAGAAATCTTGAGAGGAAAATGAATCTTAGCGGGACAGTTGTTGTTTGGGGTAAAATTCCGGTAGCTATTGATCATTGAGCGACCGGATTCAGACCATGACCCAAACAACATTCTCCCTCAGCGGAACCGTTCTTTTTCCCGATGGGCAGGCGAGTGAAGCCACCCTATATCTTTCTGGTAAAACCATTCAAAAAATCACGCCCGGGCGCGACCCGGGCGCGGATCTTTTAACGGATGGCTTCATAGCGCCTGGCTTTCTGGATATTCAGGTAAACGGCGCATACGGATATGACTTCACCAACGATGCCACTTCACTGGCGAAAGTAGCCGTAAAGCTGCCAGAAAGCGGCGTGACCGGCTTTGTACCCACGGTGATTACCTCGCAGTTTGAGGCTTACCCAAAGCGCCAGCAAGAAATAAAAGAAGCCATGACCTACGGGCAGGGAGCAGGCCAGCCGGGAGCGCGCATCCTCGGCGCGCACCTGGAAGGGCCGTACCTGAACCCGGCGCGCAAAGGCGCTCACCCGGCTGCCCACATCCGCAAGCCCGACACCGCCGAAATGCTGGCCTGGGCCGACCCGCATACAACGCGCATCATCACCCTCGCGCCTGAATTAGAGGGGGCGCTGGAGGCGATCCGCGCGCTGCGCAGCGCCGGGTTTGTTGTCAGCGCGGGACATTCGAATGCCACTTTTGCCCAGGCGATGGCCGGGTTTGCAGCCGGGATTAACTGGGGCACGCACCTGTACAACGCCATGAGCCCATTTCAGCACCGCGAGCCGGGGCTGGTTGGCGCGCTGCTGGTATCAACGGTGCCGTGCGGGCTGATTGTGGACGGCATTCACTCACACCCGGCGACCGTTCAACTGGCTTATAAAAGTAAAGGCACCAAGGGCATTATCCTGGTAACGGACTGCATGGAAGCCATGGGAATGCCGCCCGGGCCCTATATTCTGGGTGACCATGCGGTGGTGGTGGATGAAAGCAGTGCGCGCCTGGAAGATGGCACGCTGGCAGGCAGTATCCTCAAAATGGATGAGGCCATCCGCAATATGATGACCTTCAGCGGCTGTACCCTGGCCGAAGCGGTGCAAATGGCCTCCGCGAACCCGGCGAAACTGCTGGGGCTGGAGGGCAAGGGCAAAATCGCCCCTGGCTTTGATGCAGATCTGGTGGTGTTATCCACGGATCACCGGGTGACACATACGCTGGTCAATGGAAAAGTGGTGTTTGAACGAAGCTAATAAACCTGCCTGGCAGGAAACAGGAGAAAACCAGATGCCAGAAACTTCTTCATCGCAGTTGAAAGCGCTGTTTGCCGAAGAATGGGAATTCCGAATGCAAGAAAACCCCACCTTTGCGACGCAGGCCGGGGATCACCGCTATAATGATCGGCTGCCAGGGGTAAGAGAAGAAGATTTCGCCAGGCGCGAGAAAATTCTAAGGATAATACAGCAGCGGCTGAACGCGATCGGCCGGGAGTCGATCCCCACTGCCCAACGGATCGACTATGATTTCTTTGCCCGGGAACTTCAGATTCAAATTGACGATTTGTCGTTTGGCACGCAGTATATACCCATCACCAAAACGAACGGGGTACCCGTCTATCTGCCGGACGTTGTGCTGATAACGCCGTTCCGCGCGGCAGAGGATTATGAGAAGTACATCCGACGGCTGCGGGGTTTTGGAAGGCTGTCCGATGATCTGATCGACCTGATGCGGACGGGCGTGGCCAAGGGGTATCTGCCCTCACGCTGGGCATTAGCTGGTGTGGTGGATGGCTTCCGCATGCATGCGGCAAGCCAGGGCAAGGAGAGCGTATTTTTTGAGCCGTTCAACCGATTTCCATCCTCGGTAAGCGAAACCGAGCGAGGCCGGCTGCGCGGGGAAGGGCTGGGGGCAATTTCCCAGGCAGTGCTCCCAGGATACCAGGCGTTGGCGAATTTTATCGAGAAAGAATATCTACCAGCCATCCCGGAGGAGATTGTTACAGTAGAGATGCCGGATCTGCTTGCTAAGAAACATTACTACGAATTTTGCATTCGCCGCTACACATCCCTGGATCTTTCTCCTCGCGAGATCCACGGTATTGGGTTGAACGAAGTGAAGCGCATCCGCGCGGAGATGAGCGAGGTGATGCATTCGGTTGGCTTCAACGGCACGCTGCGGGCATTTTCTGATACGCTGCGCAGTGACCCGCGCTTCTTCGTCGACACACCTGATGCATTGATGAAAGAAGTGGCTTACCTGATGAAGCGCATCGAAGGGCTACTGCCCGGGTTGTTCAAGACCCTGCCGCGCACGCCCTTTGGGCTGCGTGAAATACCAGCGCACATCGCGCCTACATCCACTTCGGCATACTACATGCTGCCAGGCGGAGACGGCGCCACCGCTGGTTTTTATTATGTAAACACCTACGATCTCAAGTCCCGACCACTATATGAGCTGGAGGCGCTCTCACTGCACGAGGCTGTGCCAGGGCACCACTTGCAGCTCGCGCTCCAACTGGAGATGACGGATGTGCTACCCTTCCGGAAGTGGGGCGAGACGACAGCCTTTATCGAAGGCTGGGCATTGTATGCCGAACGGCTGGGACTGGAAATGGGGTTTTACCGCGACCTGTACAGCAACTTTGGCAGGCTGATCTACGAGATGTGGCGAGCCGCCCGCCTGGTGGTGGATACCGGCTTACATGCCATTGGCTGGAGCCGCCAGCAAGCCATTGACTACCTGGCAGAAAACACAGCCTTATCGCTGCTCAATATCGCCAATGAAGTTGACCGCTACATTGCCTGGCCCGGACAGGCGCTGGCTTATAAGATCGGTGAGTTGAAGATTCGCGCGCTGCGGCAGCAAGCCGAAGAAACATTGGGGCCGCGCTTCGATTTACGCGCGTTCCATGAGGTCGTGCTGCGCAATGGGGGCATTCCCCTGGCTGTAATGGATCAGAACATCCAGGAATGGCTGGCAGACTGATTCTGGCTGGCGACTGCCAAAGCGGGGCAATCAGTTGAGAAACAAATCATAGATCAGGGCCTGCGGGCCGTAATTCAACACGCCGTGCAGCAGGGCTGGAGCGGCGATGCTGCCGCTTTTCTCGCGCACAATGCCAAAGATTAACCCGGCAAAAATTGTCCAAAGCGCATGCGGGCCAGCCTGGGCTGCCGCCGGGTTGAGCGCAAGGTGCCATAGTCCAAACAAAATAGAAGTTATCAGCAGCCCCCAGCCCCAGCGGATGCCCCAGGTGTTGTAAGGACCGTCAAACGCCAGGTTCAGCCGCGACTGAATGCAGCCGCGGAAAAGCGCTTCCTCCGTGGGAGCAAGGAGCAGGTAATTTGCCCACAGCTTCTGCGCAGCTCCGCCCACATCAGCAGATGGTAAAAGGGGCAGCAGCACCAGCGGCAGCAGGGCCCCCATGCCAATTTCTGGCTGGCCGCGCAGCAGGCGAGCAGTCAGCGCCAGCAGGCCAACTTCCATTACCGAAATCAGAATGGCGCCGGGCCACTGCCGCCACGATACCCAGTTCAACGCAACACTCAGCAGGAATACCGGCAGGAACGCCGCCGCAAAGATTCCCAAGTGATAACGCAGCGGATGAATCGTCAGGCCGTACTTCTGAAAACTGCGGCGCGTCAGGATCAACCAAACCAGGCATAAGAGCAAAACCGCCAGATATTCTACAAAGGATACTTTCAGCGTTTGAGCTTCCCAAGCGTGAAGGCTTTCCACCCGCCGCAGTCCATGAAACAACAACACCGCCATACTGAACAGCGCCAGCACTTCCAGCAGCGCCAGCAAACGAGAGTTAGGCGTGGATATAGTGGTTTCCATGCTGTTATTTTATCCAAAAATGAAAAAGAGGAGCCGGGGCGAAAAACGGGGTTTTGCGTAACAGGAGTTTTGTTGTAAAAGATCAGCAGGTGCCCTGAAAGCCGCGGTCAGGAGGCAGATTCTTGCGATGCGCGGCCTGAACGGCCAGCCGGTCACAGCGCTCGTTTTCCGGGTGGTCGGCGTGACCGCGCACCCAGCGAAATTCAACCTTATACTGGTCGAGTAAATCCAGAAGCTGCGCCCATAGGTCGGCGTTTTCGGCGCGACTGGTAGCATTGCGCATCCAGCCGCGGGCCCGCCAGCGGCGAGCCCAGCCTTTTTCCACGGCGTTCACCACATAGGTCGAATCAGAGTAAACCACCACAGCACAGTGAGATTTCAATTCGCGCAGTGCCATGATAACCGCCAGGAGCTCCATGCGGTTGTTGGTGGTGCAGCGGAAACCGCCTGAGCGTTCTTCGCGATTCTCGCCATCGATGCGCACCACACCGTAACCACCCGGGCCGGGGTTGCCCGTACTGGCGCCATCGGTGAAGATCACCACCTTGCCAGCAGCCAGATCAGGCTGGTAAGCAGGTGCAGGCGCAGGCGCGAGTTGTGGCACACTGGATGGATCTACGTCGATGAGCTTGGGCTGAGCAGTCAGAAGCTGGCCGCCGGTGCGCAGGTAATACTCCGCCTCCGCCCGAGTGGCAAACCCGCGGTACTTCGCGCCCGGAAAACCTTTGACCTGCTCCTCCGCCCCGCCGCTGCCTGTCCATTGGGTGTAGACATTCGGGCGGCGGCCTTTGATAACGGCGTAGAACTGCTTCTTCTTTTCAGGCATGAGCTTTATTGTAACAGATGGGATTTGAAATCAAGCCGCAAGATTGGTCTGCAGATGCGGGCATTCCACCACTTTGGATATGTAGAGAAGAAACATTTCTAATAGACAGGAGACGTCTATGCTACAATTTATGCATGTCCGAAACGTCAAAATCCATCTGGCCCTGGCTGCGCGAGCGGTTGTTCCCCAGCGGTACAAACCTGATCCAATGGGCGGCGTATATCATCATCATTATTATGTTGATCTCGTACGCGCTGCAACCGCCGCGCACAACACCCTTTCAGTACAATTCCACCTTGCTGGCGCTGGCACTCTTGCTGGTAATCACCATCGTTTGGGATGACATAACAACCCGCTTTCCTAACCCCATGGCCGGGGAATGGACTCTGTTGTTTATTTCGGCGGTTCTTAATTTCTACACCATCATTGTGGGTGGTTTCTTTAATTCCATCTATATCTTGTTCATGATTATTGCCAGGGCCAATGTATCTGTGCGCCCGCTGCCCGCGCTGGGCTTCAGCGCGCTGCTGACCCTTGCGTACCTTGGTATCAGTTTTGAGGAATTGCGTGGAATCAATTCATCCGCGTTTATCGTCAGCATCTCGATTGGGATTACCTTTACAATCACCCTCAGCCAGGTGCTCCGGCTTTACATCGAACAAAGCGAGCGGATGACCCTGCTGCTTCAACAGCTCCAGCAGGCCAACGCCGAACTGGTAACGGCGCGGGCCAAAGAGAAGGAACTAACCATCGCCGAAGAACGGGTGCGCATGGCGCGCGACCTGCACGATGGGCTGGGCCATCACCTGACCGCGCTGAGCATCCAGCTCCAGGCGGCGCAGAAGCTGGTACGCGCCAACCCCGATCTGGCGACCGAATCGGTGCGCAACGCGCGCGGAGAGGTACAGGCGGCATTGAAGGAAGTTCGCCAGAGCGTCGCCGCGCTGCGCGAGACGCCGGTGGATTTCCATAACCTGCCGCAGGCCATTGCCGCCCTGGTGACAGAAACCGGGCAGCGCAGCGGGCTGCAAAGCAGCTTTACCCAGGAAGGCGAACCGGCCAACCTGACCCCCGCGGCAGCCATGACGCTGTTCCGCACCGCGCAGGAGAGCCTGACCAACGTTCAAAAGCACGCCGCCGGTGCCCAGCAAGTTTCCGTGCGGCTGGTCTGCACCAGTGAAGGGACGCGGATGACCGTGGAAAATGATGGCCAGGCCATCTCGTTCGATTGCCAGGACTCATCCCAAGGGTTTGGGCTGGCCGGGCTGCGCGAGCGCGCGAACCTGCTTGGCGGAAGCCTGCAATGCGGCCCGCGCGAAGACGGCGGATTCCGCCTGGAGATTTTCCTTCCGCTAGAACCCGCGCAGGAGCAGGCCTCATGACGCGCGTGCTGCTGGTCGACGACCAGACCCTCATCCGCCAGGGCATCCGCGTATTGTTGATGACCGAGCCAGGCATGGAAGTGGTCGGCGAGGCGGCCAACGGCAAAGAAGCGTTGAATATGATCGAGAAGCTACGCCCGGAAGTGGTGTTGATGGATGTGCGCATGCCGGAAATGGATGGGGTCACCGCAACGCGGCAGATAACTGCCACACATCCTGAAATCGGTGTGATCATCCTGACCACGTTTGATGACGAAGGCTACATTTTCGAAGGGCTGCGCGCAGGGGCGCGCGGGTACCTGCTCAAGGATATCAGCAGCGAAGAAATGGCTGAGGCCGTGCGCATTGTGGCGAAAGGCGGCGCGCTGATCCAGCCCAGCATTACCCGCAAGGTGCTTTCAGAGTTTGCCCGGCTGTCAGGGCAGCCCCTGTCGGGGCAGCCTGCTGCCCCCTTGCCCGCGCAGCAGCCCGCCTCTCTACCCGAGCCGCTAACCGAGCGCGAACTGGAAGTGCTGCACTGTATCGCGGAGGGGCTCTCGAACCGCGAGATTGCCGAAAAATTGGTCATCACCGAGGGGACAGTCAAAAACCACGTCTCCAACCTGATCGCCAAGCTGGACGTACGCGACCGCACGCAGGCGCTGTTGAGGGCGCAAGAACTGGGAATCATTTAATCCCTCTAAAGTCATAGATACATATCTATCCCCCCTGCCCGGCAGTTCTATCTTTATACACTGCCGGGCCGTTTCTTCGCGCGCTATGATATCGATCAGAAAACAACAAAGGCTGAGGTGAGAAACACAACCTCCCCTCTTCATGGATCAATAAACAACTTTTTTAGGAGAAACGGAAATGTCTGAACAGAACTTGACCCATAATGATAAGAAACTTGCCTCCAACGGCAATTTGACCACCGGTATCATCCTGATCGCCATTGGCGTGGGGCTGCTGGTTTTCCGCCTGGTATCGCTGGAGGGGCTCTTCCCGCTGGTACTCGGCCTGGGCTTTACCCTGGCTGGCATACTGAAGCGCAGCGCCGGCCTGCTGGTCCCGGGCGGGATCATCGGTGGGGCGGGGTTGGGGATCGTGGTGATGGAGAATAATTGGCTGGCCCCCATGGGCTCGGTCGATGGCGGTGGAGCCTTTCTGCTGGTAATGTCCATCGGCTGGTTCGGCATCACCCTGCTGAGCAAGCTGTTCACGGATGAAACGCAGGTCTGGGCGCTGATCCCAGCTTCGGCAATGGCGCTGATCGGCGGGCTGGTGCTGATGGGCGAACAGGGCCTGGAAATTCTAAAGGTGATGGGCATGTACTGGCCGCTGATCCTGGTGGGGATTGGCCTGTGGATCCTCATCGGCTGGTGGAAAGAGCGCAAGTAAACGCCCTGCTGTAAACAATTGGGCCTGCGCAACCCGGGCTGACGTGCCCGGGCTGCGCAGGCAGCCGGTAAAAAATGGGAGGGAATAGCTATGATCGGCGGATTTCTCTTAGGGCTGGCAAATGGGGCAACCTGCCTGGCAACATGCGCCGCGGTGCTGGTGCCGCTCTTTCTGGGGGAGGGGCGGCGGGTAAGTGAAAATAGCGGGCTGCTGGCGCGCTTCCTGGCCGGGCGGCTGGTGGGCTACCTGCTGTTTGGGCTGCTGGCCTGGGCGGCGAACTGGTTGGTGCTGCGTGATTCGAATATGCGGTCCGTGATTTATGCGGTGGTTTATTTTCTCCTGGCAGCGATGATGCTGGCCTATGGAGCAGGAAAGCTCAACCTGAGCGCATGCGCCATTACACCTCGCGAGCTGCGCGCCCGGTTTGGTCGCACCGCCTGGCTGCGCCCATGGTTACCCGCGCTGTTCGGCCTGCTGACCGGGATGAACCTGTGCCCGCCCTTCCTGCTGGCATTCACCAACGCCGCGCTGAACGGCACGCTGCTTGGCAGCCTGTTGTTCTTCCTGGCCTTTTTCCTGGGCACTTCGGTATACCTGCTGCCCCTTCCGCTGGTCGGCCTGGTACGCGGCAGTTCGACCACTAACAGCGCCTCGGCCCTGCAAACCGTTGGCCGGCTGGCGGCTGTAATGATGTCTTTCTATTACGTTTATTCTGGAATGATGCTGTTTGTCCAAGGAGTTGTATAATGACCGCCATTTCCGCAACACCTTTGAAAGTACCTGCGCTCAAGCCGCCGGTCCTGGCGAAGCTGAGCCTGGTTAAGTCGATCCTGATTACCCTATCGATGATGCTGCTGTCTGCCATGCTGCTGACCCAGGGGCAGATTCCCGATGACCCGCTGCTGGCAGCAGCCGTGGGGGTAACCTGGCTGGGGTTCAACAGCGCTTTCTTCTTGATGCTGTGGACCGGACGAACCGACCGCTACCGCGCGGTGCTGTTTACCCTGATCGCTTTCTCGATGATCATTACCTTCGCAGCGCTCATCCAGAGCGAGCGCGGCAGCAACCAGTTGACGATGGAAGACGTCATTAATGGACGCACGCCGTTCTGCCCCCTGGTGATTCCATCGATTATTCTGCCCGCGGTTTTCACCAAAACGATTATCTTCCCCGGCTCGCTGCTCAGCGGGTTTGCAGGGATCGCCTTTATGGTGATTCTGTGGCTGGGATCTTCGATTGTTCTGGGGCGCGGATACTGTTCGTGGATGTGCTTCTACGGCGGCTATGATGATGGCATCTCGCGGCTTGCAAAGAAAGCGCGCATCCGTAAGATCGACAGGCGCTGGATCTTCTTCCCCTTTGCGCTGCTGCTGGTGGTTGTGCTGGTCTCAGCCATGACGCTTGACCCGATGTACTGCAGCTGGCTGTGCCCGTTCAAAGCGGTCACCGAATATGCGGCGGTTACGGACATCATTACCCTGATCCAGACGGTTATATTCGTACTGCTGTTTGTTGGACTGGTGCTGGTACTGCCTTTCCTGACCAAGCGGCGCACGCAGTGCGGGTTGTTCTGCCCGTTTGGCGCCTTCCAGTCGTTCACCAACCATGCCAATGTGTTCGATGTGCGCATCGATCCGCAAAAATGCTCAGGATGCCAGAAGTGTATAAACACCTGCCCGACTTATTCATTAGACGAAAACAGCCTGAAAACTGGGCGGACACTGATGACCTGCACCAAATGCGGCAAATGCGTGGATGCCTGCCCTAAGAACGCCATCAGCTATCACATCAAGGGCACAGCCAGCGGGGTCCGCCCGGCACTGGCCCGGGCGCTGTTCATCTACCCGGCTTTCCTACTGATGATCGCTTTCAACGGCGGCACCGTAGCGATGGCGCTTTACCAGGTAATGAAGACGATTGGACAGTGGGTTGGGTAAATCGTATTCGATGGTCCGGAAATAAAAAACAGGAGATGATCCGATGATGAACAAGCTGAAATCTTTCTTGGGGTATTTGCTCGCTGTACTGATGGTTCCCGTGGTGTTTGTGACCCTGATGGGCATGGAACCATTAGCGACCGGGCTGGTTCAGGTAACGGGAGTCGAAATATCACCCTGGATCACAGGCGGCAAGGTAGCCCGAACGATCTCCCACGGAAGGTATGCAACGCACATCTACCAGCCGGTATTCGAGGCCATGATTGGTCAGCGGCGTGAAGGTTTTGTTCAGGTTGTCTGGAGCAAAACGGGCTCGCTGCCAGAGACAATTACGGAAGAGATTGATTACGACGATGATGGTCAGGCAGATTTCGAGGTTACGCTGCACCCGAAAACCAAGACGGCTGAGTGGCGCGCGCTTACGGGTCAATCGATTGGCCTGGATGGTCCGTATGCCATAGGCGATGGGATTGGAGTGCGAATCAAGCTTAAGAATAAGAAATAATGGCTCACTGCTGCAGCCGGACGGCAGCTCTGCGGCTGATCCATCCTTTCTCACCATTGGCGATGCCTTGAACCGCGTCGACAATAACTTCCGGGGCTTCATCCTTGATAAGATAACCGGCAGCTCCCATATTTAACATTTCAAGGATATATTGGCGATCGTCGTACGCACTCAATACCAGGACGCGCACAGGGGATTGGTGCGTTTGGAGGCGGCGGGCTACCTCCACCCCATCCATAACTGGCATCTCCATATCCAGAATCAAGACGTCCGGACCCAACTCACTCACCAATTGGATTGCCTCATCACCATTGCTCGCCTCGCCAACAACACAAATCTTATTGGAACGGGAAAGGATATTACGAATACCTACACGCATAATGGCATGGTCGTCAGCAATCACAACACGAATCTTGTCCATCCACATTCTCCCACATGAAATCCCAAGGTAAGGGTATTGGACTGACAATTTCTCTTATATTGATTCTGGAAAAATGCTGTACCTGTCTCTTCCCCCACATGCAGGAACATGTAATTTGAAATCAGGCCAGCCGGTTGTGGTGCAGTCAGGAAAATAACAGGAGGCTAAGAATTGAGCAGAATCCTGACTTACAATATCATTGTACAACATTATAACTGAAAAGAAGACCCGCGGAGCGTGTTAATTATGTTACGAATCTCGAAAGGCCTGTAGGGAACCTCTATATTTTTGTACAAATCGATATTTTTTACCTTACAAATTAATTAACGGGCATAAAATGTGCCTTAAAACAGCTTTTTTAAGATTGCTTTCCACAAATCGACCTGATAAACTTCTAATAGGTCCCCACTGGATACGGTGTCGTTTTGCATTCTCGCAAGCGGGCGATCATGCGGATGCATATACGGCTTTCATTGAGAGATATAACGGAACAAAATAACTGGCAACCCTGGAATGTTCATCAGGATCAAGACGATAACATCACGGCTCTGGTTTCGGGCAATTCTTTTTGCAGCCGTGTACTTTGCCTCGGCGCTGCTATCCCACGAAATTTCTTTCCAGGGCGCCAGCTTTACCACCATCTGGTTTCCAAGCGGTGTATTTGTTGCATTTCTACTGCTCAGCGAGCTGAAAGCCTGGCCCGTATTCATCCTTGTCGCACTGCCAACCACCCTGGCATACGGGCTCACCGTCGGGCAGCCGATGGCGGAAGCGCTGCTTCTATATATGAGCGGCATACTGGAAGCATCCGCTGGGGCATGGCTTGTCCGCCGTTACGATCCAAAATATGGGCAATTCAGCACCCCCACCAATGTTCTATTCCTGATTGTCCTCTCGGCCCTCTTAAGCAGCGCGCTCAGCGCAACCATCAATACGACCCTGCTGGCAACATCTGTACAAAGCATATCTTATTGGGCCGTCTGGCAAATTGCGTGGATCCGCAGCGCGTTAGGAATCCTCGTTGTGGCTCCACTCATCCTATCCTGGTCCAGTATCCGCCTGCAAAAGGATAGTCAAGTAGATCCAGAACGCATCATCGAATTAGCTATCCTAACCACCGGGCTGGTGGTCTGCCTGTTGTATATTTTTGTGGGTAACTATAACAACCGGAATAACTATGTAGTTATTCCCTTCCTGGTATGGGTATCGCTCCGCTTTGGACCGCGGGGCACATCCTTCTGCGGGCTGATTATCACCACGCTAGCCAGTTGGGGAACGGTTCACCAGTTAGGTGGTTTTGCTGCCAGTGACGCAACCATTGCCCCCAATATCAGCACCCTTGGGAGTTTCTTGGGAATCACCTTAATCACCTGCTATATCCTGGCAACGGTATGGGACCAGGGAAAACGCACAGGGCAGGCGCTGCGAGAGAGCGAGGAGCGCTACAGGCTGCTGGTTCAAAACCAGGCTGAAGGGGTGGGGGTTGTAAATGCTGATGACGTTTTCACCTTTGCGAACCCTACCGCAAACCAAATCTTTGCGGTGAAAGACCTGGTAGGGCTTAATTTACGAGCGTTCACCAACGATCACCAGTTTAAGATCATTCAGCAGCAGACTCGGGCGAGGCAGAACGATAAGAAAACGAGATTTGAGGTGGAGATTACCAACCAGGCTGGAAAGCGGTGCAGCCTGCTGGTGAGCGCTACGCCAGAATACAACAACGGAAAATTCAGCGGCTTTTTTGCCGTATTCCACGATAACACGGAACGGAAACAGGCCGAGATGGCGCTGCGTGACAGCCGGGCCCGCTTTAAGACCCTGTTCGAGCATTCCCCTATACCCATCTGGGAAGAGGATTTTTCGCGGGTAAAGCTGCTGATTGAAGGCCTGCGGCGAGAGGGCGTGGAAGATTTCCGGGAATACTTTAATACCCACCCGGAGCAGGTATCAGCGTGTGAGAAATTGATCCGCGTGCTGGATGTTAACCAGGCCGCGATGCAGCCATTTGGAATCACGGATAAAGCACAGTTCTTAGCTACGCTGGGACAGTTGATCCACCGCGGCCCGGAAGACCTTTTTATTGAAGAGTTGATTGCCATTTCCGAGGGCAAGACGCAGTTTGAAATGGAAGGCCCGAACGATATCGTTGACGGGTCGATCCGTTATCACCACGTGCGTTGGACAGTGGCCCCAGGGTATGAAACAAATTACCGGCGGATGATCGTTACGATTTCCGATGTTACCGAGCGCAGAGAAGCGGAAGAGCGCATGCGTTACCTGAGCACGCACGATGTTCTGACTGGCCTCTACAACCGCAACTTTTTCGAGACTGAGATGGAACGCTTGCAGAACAGCCGCCTGGAGCCGGTGAACGTGATGGTGATTGACGTAAATGGGATGAAATCCACCAATGATTCTTATGGGCATTCGGCGGGTGATGAACTGCTGCGGCGATCGGCACAAGTACTGCGCATGTCTTTTCGTAAAGAAGATATTATCGCGCGCATCGGCGGAGATGAATTTGTGGTGCTCTTTCACGGCTCTATCCCTATCCAGGATTCAGTCAACCGAGTTAAGGCTTGCCTGGAAGAACATAATCACTGGTATGACGGAGCTCCGCTCAGCCTGGCGATTGGCGCTACAACTGGAGCCAAAGACAGCCGGCTGGTGGACCTATTCCGAAAGGCCGACCAGCAAATGTATAAGGAAAAGATCCGGTCTCGAAAATCGCATTCAGAAGCCCGCTCGGATGGGAACAAATAAGTCCAGGCTCCCCCTGACCTACCGAAAGGTTGCTGTAAAAATGCAGTGGGAACGGGTTGTGCAAACCAGAGAATTCCATAGGGTATCCGGTATAATCTAAATGGTGAGATGAAAGCGTCTCACCATTTACAATTATTCTCCGCAAAGGATCTTCATGCGCCTGAAATGTATTGGATGTGACGCCCTGGCCCGCGTCATTTACCTATGCGCAGCACAATCCCCTCACCTGGTAGATGTGACCATGCTGCGTTTGGGCCTGCACCGCAAGCCAGTCGATTTGCAGGAGCGCTTGCTGCGCGAGATTGATGATGTGACTCATGAGCAGCACGAAAGCGGGCTGAAGTACGATGCAATTGTGATGGTTTATGGATTATGCGGTCGCTCTACCGCCGGGATAACCGCCCGCGATATACCCATTATCATTCCTCGCGCGCATGACTGCATCACGCTCTTCCTGGGCAGCCGCGCGCGGTACGAAGAGGAACACGCCAATAAACCGGGGACCTACTGGTATTCTCCCGACTATATCGAGCGCGGCGCTCAGGATGGCACGCTGACCGCATTGGGCGCAGCGGATGCGATCAACATAGAGGAAGAATACGACCAGTACGTGGCGAAATATGGCAAAGATAACGCTGATTATCTGATGGAAGTGATGGGCGCGTGGCGGTCGCACTACCAACGCGCCGCGTTTATCGACATGGGGATCGGCAACAGCGGCCCGGTGGAAGCAAAAGCAAAAGAGGAGGCCAGCCGCCGCGACTGGAGCTACGAACGGGTAGCCGGAGACCTGGTGCTGGTGCGCCGGCTGCTGAATGGGGACTGGAACGAAGATTTCCTGACTCTTCAGCCAGGCCAAAAGCTGGTAATGGCGTACGATGAACGGGTTATATGCGCCGAAACTGAATAACAGGAGGATATACAGATGGAATATCGAGTTTTAGGCCGCACGGGGGTAAAAGTCTCCCCACTCTGCCTGGGCGCCATGAATTTTGGCGGGCCGACGAATGAGGAAGAGTCGAAGCAGATAATGAACTGCGCGCTGGAAGGTGGGGTTAACTTCATCGACACTGCGAACGTGTACAATGCCGGTGAAAGCGAAGCCATTGTAGGACGCTGGATGAAAGAGACCGGCAAGCGCAGCCAGGTGGTGCTGGCAACCAAAGTCCACGGGGAAGCAGGCAGCGGGCCAAACGAGCGCGGTAACTCGCGCTATCACATCCGCCAGGCCTGTGAAGACTCGCTGCGCCGGCTGCAGACCGACCATATCGACCTGTACCAACTGCACCGCCCGGTGATGGACATGCCCCAGGATGAAACCCTGCGCGCGCTGGATGACCTGGTACACCAGGGCAAGGTCATTTATATTGGCTGCTCGACCTTCCCGGCCTGGAAGGTGATGGAAGGGCTGGCGACCAGCGAGAAGATGAACCTCGTGCGCTTTGTCAGCGAGCAGCCGCCCTATAACCTGCTCGACCGGCGCATTGAGAACGAGTTGATTCCTCTGGCGATGCAGTACAACCTGGCCATTTTGCCATGGTCACCGCTGGCAGGGGGCATTCTGGCTGGGCGGTATGATGAGGGGATTCCGGATGGATCGCGCGGAGCGCGCTCCGGGGCTATGTTCCGTGACAGACTATCGGAGCGCGGCATTCAGGTGGCGCGGCAGGTAGGCGAAATTGCTAAAGGGAAGGGGCTTTCTACTGCACAGATAGCGCTGCTGTGGTGCATGCTCCAACCCGGCGTTACCAGCCCGATCGTCGGCCCGCGCACGCTGGAGCATATCAAAAGCTTCCTGCCGGTAATGGACATGACGCTCAACGCGGAAGAAATGGCAAAGTTCGATGAATTGGTCCACCCGGGCAATGCCGTGGCCGATTTTCACAACAGCAACCCGTGGATGAAGGCGCGGATCCTTTAGTCGAAACCCAAGCACAGGCCCCCAGGAACCATTTCCGGGGGCCTGTTTTATTAGTCTCCTCTCGCGGTCCCTGGCGTATAATACCCTTATGACCCATTGGGAGAACTATCCAGCAATCCCAACAACCGATCAGATCGAAACCCTCCGCCATACACTGGCAAACGTATACTGGATGGGCGGCTCGCCGTGTTCGGGGAAAACGTCTATTGCCAGAGTGTTAGTGGAGAAGCATGGTTTCCAATACTATGACTGTGACGAGGCCTTTTGGCGGCATAACGAAAAGGTAACTCCTGAAAGGCAGCCGGTATTTTACCGGGTTCTGCACCTCTCCAGCGAAGACCTGTGGATGCGACCGGTGGACCAGCAAATATCGGAGGAAATAACCATTTACCAGGAGGAATTTCTCCTGATCCTGGAAGATTTAATGGCCTTACCCAGATCGCAGCCAGTGCTGGCGGAAGGCGCCGCGCTGATGCCAGAGTATGTTGCCCCGCTCTTAAACGACCCGCATCGGGCGATCTGGATTGTTCCAACCGCAGAATTTCAGTTGAAGCACTACAGTCAAAGGGAATGGGCCACGGGAATTGTGAAAAGCACTTCGGACCCGCAAAAAGCGTTTCAGAACTGGATGGAGCGCGATATTCAATTTGCCCGCTTTGTGCAGCAGGAAGCGGAACAGCGTGGCATGCGCGTAATGGTGGTTGATGGAGCAGCTTCAATTGCAGAAAATGCCCGCATGGCTGAGCAGCATTTCAATTTATCTGCCTGCTAAGTAAACCGCCATAAGTACCTTAACCAAAAGGCAATAGGGACTGGCGGTTTACTTGAGTAATTCGCCGGGCAAAGGTGTATTTTGGTAAAAATGCTTTCGGCGAATTACATTAGATCATGAGCAGCGCGAATCCGATGTATGGAGGCGGTTATGGAACCGGAAGGTATCTGGGAAGATTTCCTGACGGAGGTACAAAAAGCACCTTTACCTCAGGATCGATTCCGTCCATATCACGAATCCCTGCGCGAAGCGCTCCCTTCTGTGTTAGAAAATTTGCGACCACATATTCTGGCAAGCATCCATCATCAGAATGATCCCAAATACTTTACTTCTGAAAATCAGGTTCATTTCATTTACACCATTGGGACGGGCACGCCCGGTTTTTGTTTTTCCTTCCTGATTGAAAACGATCAGTGGTACTTGCAGCATATCGAAAGCATCTACGTACGGTTAGACCTGACCGGCAGCCCGCCAGTTTCAACGTTTCCAGACCTTCCCGAGGATACCAAGGCCTGGTACCGGGACGAGGCGCAAATGACGGAAATTGCAAGGCTGTACCGATTCCTCTCGGATGAAAAGGGAAAAACGTTTGCCTTGAATTGGTTCCGCGATGGAGAGCGGTACTTCCTGGGAGCCCGCGCCTGGGTCCCATTCGTTCCGCCAGCCAGGGCGTTTATCTTATATGCCTGCTGGGAAATGTCGAATCTACAGAAGAATTATGTTACCCTGCTAACCTTAGGGGAAAACGAAGCAAAGATCCGGGCACGTTTGCGCACCTTCGAACTATATAAACGGGCCGTTCATCTTTCCCAATTCATCTCTGAAGCGGAATACCTCGAACTATTCGAAACCATCTGGCAAGACCGGGCTGCCTGCGCCGGATGGGATTTAAAAATCACTTATGAACCAGAAGACTGCGTTTTCACGTTTATAAAAACATCGGACAGCGCTGAAATCTAACAGATGAAGGATTCAAAGGAAGGGCATTCGATGAAGGCAGTAAAGATTACACAACCAGGGCAAATGGAAGTGATTGATATCCCCTGCCCGGAACCCGCACCCGATGAGGTTTTGATCCGGGTGATGGCCAGCGGGATCTGTGGAACCGACATCCACATCTTCCGCGGGGAATATATGGGCGGGTACCCGGTCATTCCAGGGCACGAGTTCTCCGGGGTGGTCGAAGCCGTGGGCGGGCAGGTGACGCGCTTCAAGCCCGGCGATCGGGTGGCGGTGGAACCGAACATCGCCTGCGATAACTGCGAGGCGTGCCTGAACAACCGCCAGAACTTCTGCCTGAACTGGACGGCAGTGGGAGTAACGCGCCCAGGTGGGATGGAACAGTACACAACCGCGCCAGAGAAAGTTACCTTCCATATCGGCGACCTGTCCTTCGAACAGGCGGCCTTTATGGAGCCGCTCTCCTGCGTGCTGCACGGCCTGGAACGGCTGGGCACGGAGCTGGCCGATAAGGCTGCCATCCTGGGGGCGGGGCCAATTGGCATGCTGCTGATGCAGGGCATCCGCGCGCAGGGCGCCAGCCATATCACCGTGGTCGATAAAAACGAGGCGCGCGTGCGCTTTGCGGGGGAGATGGGAGCGGATGTCATTCTCACTGATCTGGACAAACTGCAAACCAGCCATTACGATGTGGTCATCGATGCAACGGGGGCTATCCCCGTGATGCAGCGCGCGATCGACTATGCCCGCCCGGGCGGGAAGGTGCTGCTGTTCGGCGTGCCGCCCTCTGGGAAAGAAATGCACGTGGAGGCCTTTAAAATCTTCCAGAAAGGTTTATCCGTGCTGTCATCGTTTACCTCGGTGCGCAACTCTTACCAGGCGCTGGATTTACTGCGCTCGGGGCGCATCAACGTGGACCAGCTCGTCTCACACCGCCTGCCGCTGGAGGATTTCCAGCACGGCATGGAGGTCATTGAACAGGGCAGTGAAAGTGTAAAGAAGGTGCAGATACTGCCGAATGCATGATCAGGCGCTCAAACACACAGGCACTGGGGCATTCCAGCGCTCTGGCAACAATTTCCGAAATTTGAGGAGGAAACATCATGGAATACCGAATTTTTGGTCGCACAGGTGTGAAAGTCACCACATTATGCCTGGGAACGATGAACTTTGGCGGTCCGACCCCTGAAGACGAATCGGTCCAAATCTTCAACACCGCCCTGGAGGCCGGGATTAACTTTGTGGACACGGCAGACATGTACAATACCGGGGAAAGCGAGCGGATTATCGGGCGGGCGATGAAAGCAAACGGCAAACGCGAGCAAATTTTCCTGGCAACCAAAGTGTACAACCGCATGGGTGAGGGACCAAACGATTGGGGCGGCTCGCGCTACCATATTCTTAAAGCCTGTGACGATTCGCTGCGCCGCCTGCAAACCGATCACATCGACCTGTACCAACTGCACCGCCCAATGGCTGGCGTGCCGCAGGATGAAACCCTGCGCGCTTTCGATGACCTGGTGCGGCAGGGCAAGGTTGTATATATCGGCGCTTCCACGCACCCGGCATGGAAGGTGATGGAAGCCTTAGCCGTGAGCGAGAAGATGAACCTGGTGCGCTACGTCAGCGAACAGCCGCCGTACAACCTGCTCGACCGGCGCATCGAGAACGAGTTGATCCCCCTGGCGCTGGAATACAACCTGGCGATCCTGCCCTGGTCGCCGCTGGCGGGCGGCATTCTGGCCGGGCGCTACGCAGAGGGCATGCCCGAAGACTCGCGCGCCGCGCGCTGGGGTGGACCGATGCGCGACCGGGTCACCGACCAGGGGGTGGAGGCCGCGCGCAAAGTAGCCGTGCTGGCCAAAGAACGCGGCCTGAGTTCCGCGCAGATGGCGCTGCTGTGGGTCAAGGATCAGCCAGGCGTCACCAGCCCGATCATCGGCCCGCGCACGCTGGAGCAGCTAAACAGCTTCCTGCCGGTCATGGATATGCACTTGAGCGATGAAGACCGTATGGTATTCGATGAACTGGTTCATCCGGGCAACGCTGTGGCGGACTTCCACAACAGCAATGAATGGATGAAAGCCCGGATTCGATAGCTATACATCGAACAGAATGTGCTGCCCGCGTAAGAATCGGCTGACATCCGTCTGGACAACTTCTGGGATGCGGCGTTGGAGCCACGAACGCTCGGCGGGGTTATCGATCTGGTAGGCATAGTAGCTTAACCGGCCCGTTAAAGCATAGGCCTCCATTGCGCGGAAATCCTCCACCGGGAGCGGGCGCACGCTGCGATAACCGTTTAAGAAGACCGGCGCCAGGCTGCTCTTCAGTCCGCCGGCCAAACAAACGCTGACATCGAACAGATAATGCCCAAAGCCGCAGAACGAAAAATCGATAGGGATGATCAGCGCATCGCTCGCATGGCTGTTGACCAGGAAGTTCCCCACATGCAGATCGGCATGGACCATGCCCCAATGCTCAGGGCTGTGTGGCAGCGCTTCAATCTCCAAGAGGATGGCTTGAGAAGCCGCGCGCAGCGACCAGGATATTTCTTCCGAAAAAACGCCTAGATCGACCCCTCGCAGCAGGCGGGCATAAATGCGGCGGAAGTGGCTCAGGTCATAGCGCGGGCGGCGAAAATCGGCTGGGGGCTCCCACCCTACGGCAAATTCGTGCATCCGCGCAGCCAGGGCGCCGAACTTTTCAATCTGCGCGGCAGCTTCCTCTCCTGCGGCAGAGAAATGATCGCCTTCCAGCCAGGTGAGCAGCGTGGCGGGGATGATCAACGCTCCATCCCTGACAGCAATGGTGGTGACCAGATCGCCAGCCCGGCTGCGGACAGGGGCCTGCACCGCGAAACCACCCTTCACCGCCAGCGCCTCTAACCAGATCAGCTCTGAAGCAATCACCTCAGGCGCCTGGCGGATACCAGCCCAATACTTTAATGCAGGCAGGTGCAGCCGCAGCAGGTAAACCGCACCATGAGGCTCTTCAACGCGAAAGGTGATGTTGTCCGAGTGGCCCAGAAAAGAAAGCTCCGGCTTCCGCAAATCGTACTGCTTCAGCGCCAGCTTCGCCCAACAGGTCAGCTCACTTGTCGCGATTTGCTCGCTCTTTGTCTCAGGCTTTACCAAAATCACGCTTCCTTCAGTTCAACGTAGATCCGCTTGTTGATTTTGCCTTTGCTCTTGTAATCCGCGATATGAATCTGGCCAATTTCGGCGGTATTCTTGACATGCGTGCCGCCATCCGCCTGAAGATCCAGGCCGACAATTTCTACCGTGCGCACAAATTCTATTCCCGGCGGCAGCAGGTTAATCTTGGTGCGGATCAGGTCCGGGATTTGGAAAGCTTCCTCGCGAGGCAAAATTTTGACGCGGATATCGCGAGCAGCGGCGACCTCGCGATTAACGGCTTCTTCGATCACGCTGACCAGATCCCTGGTAAGGGTTTCAAATTCAAAATCCATGCGCCCGTTGAGCGGCTCCATATCGCCGCCGGTCACCTGGGCGCCAAAGTCGCGGAAAACGACCCCGCACAGGATGTGCATGGCCGTATGGGTTCGCATCAACGCGTAGCGCCGCGACCAATCGATCTGCCCGGTTACAGAAGCGCCAACAGCAGGGAGCGGCCCCTCCCCACCCAGGTAATGCCAGGCGCCTTCCAGTTCCTTTTTTATTCGAATTACAGGCAGCTCCAGGCCAGAGGCACGCAAAATGCCCGTATCACAGGGCTGCCCCCCGCCGCCCGGATAAAAGGCAGTGCGATCGAGCAGTACAGCGCGGTTTTCCGCATTGACAGCGGTGACGACCGCGTCAAAAGTTTGTAGGTAGCTGTCGGTCTGGTAGAGAAGGTCGGTCATGGCAGATCCTTATGTTGTACAATTCCCTAAACTGTGTATTCCAATTTCCATTGAGAGCAGGCACAATGACAGAATTCGATGTAGAAAAATTGATCCAGGTTCTTGGCCTCCAGCCGCTGGCAGGCGAGGGAGGATTGTATTATGAGAGCTACCGTTCGCCAGAGGAAATTTCACTGGCAGCCTTGCCGGAACGGTACAATAGACTGGCGGGCAGCGCGCAAGGGAATTCCTCCAGTGAGGCAGAAAGCGGCGCGCCCCGTCCGCTTGGGACAGCTATATTTTACCTGCTAACGTCTCACCCGACAGGCCGCGCCACAGGCGACCCGAGCACAGGGAATGCCTCGTTCTCCGCCCTGCACCGCCTGCTGACCGATGAAATCTATCATTTTTACCTGGGCGACCCGCTGGAAATGACCATACTCTACCCGGACGGCACGAGCCGCCACGTGATGCTTGGACAAGATATTTTTAAAGGACAGCAGCTTCAATTTGTTGTTCCCCATGGGGTCTGGCAGGGTTCACGGCTTGCGCCCGGCGGGCGCTTTGCGCTGGTTGGCACAACAATGGCGCCGGGTTTTACACCCGCGGATTACGAGCACGGCGACCGCGCCGCACTGCTGGAACGATACCCGCAAGAGCGCGAGCATATCCTGGCGCTGACACGCTGATCAGGAGGAGGGTAAGGGTTAAAGCGCCTGACTGGTCGGCGTACGCAGCAAGGCCTCCCAGATCAGGCGCTCGCTTTCATTTGCGGCGTTCATCATGCGCATGGCGAGCGCCACGTAGAGAGCCTGGATCAGAGCATGCTGGGCCACGCGCGAGTCGATTGTGTCCAGGCGCGTCTCGTGCGAGACGGTCAATAAAATCACATCGGCAAGCTCGCTCAATTCAGAAACCGAGTTACCGGTAATGACGATAATCTTTGCCCCTTTGCGGCGGGCTTCGGCGGCGGTGCGAATCGGCCCGGCAGTGGTGCCGTTCTGCGAGATCAGCACCACCACGTCTTGCCCGGTCATCAACGCCGCTTCTACCATCTGCAGATAGATATCGGTATGGACGTGGCAGTTCATGTGCAGGCGGATCAGGCGGTTATACAGCTCGTGCGCCAGCGGCCCGGAGGTGCCAACCCCGGCAATGAGAATGCGGCCAGCGTTGTGCAGCAGATCAACCGCGCGCTCAAAAGCCTGCTCGTCCAGCACCTGCAGCGTATCCTGAACGGCCTGAATAGCGGTCTGAAAAACTTTCCGTGCCACAGCCGCCGAAGAATCATCCTCTTTCACATCATCATGGATCAGGCGTGAAGAGTCATCCATGGTGCGCGTCAGCGCGATCTTCAACTCCAGGAAGTTGTTGTAGCCCAACGAGCGGCACAGACGCACCACTGTAGCATCGCTCACGCCGCTGTGCTGGGCAAGCTCAGCAAGGGTCATGCGAATGACTTCGGTGAAGTTGGTAAGAATAAAATCAACAACCTTGCGCTCGGAAGGCGGCAGAGATGGATACGCAGCGCGCATCCGGGCCAGAGATTCGGTTGTAAAAATGGTATTGTCTGCCATGGCACACTCAAATAAGGCTACAAATAAAATCCAATAAACGCTTTCTCGTGGGGATTAAATTGAAGACCCGGAGAGCTTTTCCTACCGGTAATTGTACATGAAAAAGCTCTCCGGGTCTTTCAAACTACCACTAAATTTACCGCTAAAGTACCTCTAAAGAACTGAACAGAAACCTACAAGAGAAGAACTACGAATAAAGCTACCTGCAAGACACCGCTAAAGATAATTGAGACCGATAAACTTGTTAGACAATTGGTGTAATACTACTTCACGAACTCGTTCTTTGTTGTAAACCAACATTATTATATAACCTTACCAGTAACATTTCAAGATATTTTCATTGCAATTGCGTTGAAATTTCGAAATTGAAAGGAACTTTATGAAAGAAATGCAAGCTTTGTGAAAATATTTTCAGGGAGCGAACTACCAGGAATGCCAGCAGTTCAGATAAAAAATTAGGGTGGATCTGATTTCTACAATAGATAACCTGATTGGGCGGGCGTTGTTACGCGCCTTTCGTTTCTGTAATTTGAGGTGCCAGGCATGAGAATCCACATTCTTTCAAACCCAGGCCCGGCGTGTTTTTCACTTAAACAAACCAGGCGCCTGCTACTTGCCAGACGCCTGAGTCGAGAATATCCGGGGAAACGAAACTACTTCCTGTACACCGCCGCCAGCATGAAATTAATCCGCCGCAGTTCTTTCAGCGGTAGTTGTTATAGCGGACGCGGGAGTGCTATCTGCGCCCAGCGACATAATATCCGGCTGAAAGCGCGCGGCAATGCCCAGCAAGACACAAGCCACACCGGCCATGATGTACCATGAACGCAGGCCAAGCACTTCAGCCACGGGGCCAGAAATGAGCGTAGATAACGGGCTGATGGCAGTCGCTCCGGCGCTGACGAGGGAGAAGACGCGTCCCTGCATTTCAGGCGTGATGCGCTCCTGCATGATGGCGCCTAAAGGGCCGTTGGCAAACGGGTTGGAAATACCCACAATTACCATTCCTGCAATCATCACCGGGAACATGCTTGCCGGCGCTATTCCGACGATGATGGAGCCGATTCCCATCACAGCGATGCCGGTCAACGATGTAACGATCTTGCTCTTGAAACCACCCCAAACTCCCAGGGCCAGGCCGCCTACTACCATCCCGGCTGCCAGGGAGGATTCCATTACGCCCAACTCCCAGGCGCCGCCATTGAAGATCCGAGTAATCATCAGCGGAGCCAGGACAAAGGCCGGGGTGAGCAAGAAGTTGAGCAGCAGCGCCATCCCAATCAGCATCACCGCTCCACGCCAGCCGGCCAGGTATTGAAATCCTTCGCGCATGTCGCGTAATACGAGGGCCGGGGTCACCGGAGCCGCGCCATCCGCGCGAACGGGCTGCGGTATGCGCACCAAAGCCAGGGTCGAGACGGCAATGACTGCGGTGAGCACATCCAGCATCAATACCTGGTGGGTAGCCCAAAGGCCGATCAGCAGCGCGCCGAGCGGAGGCGCAATGATATTGATCGCCGCTTGTAGAGCCTGATTGATCCCTTGAATACGAGCAAAATGCTTTGGCGGCACCATCAAGGAAGTGGAAGCTGCCATCGCCGGGTAATGGAACGATCCGCCCAGGCCGCGCAGGAACATGACCACGTAGATGTGCCAGATCTGGATAGATCCCGTCCAAAACAGGTAAACCAGCACAACCGTTGCCAGGGCAATGGCACTGTCTGAGACCAGCATTACCCGCTTGCGATTCAGGCGATCAACGAGCGCACCCGCAAAGGGGGCCAGGAAAATCCCCGGCAGCATGCCGACAAAGGCAGATGTTGCCAGCACCACAGCCGAATTTGAAGTGCTGGTCAGCCACCAGATCAGTGCAAACTGGACCACCGCCGAGCCTAACAATGAGAAAGTTTGCCCAGTCCATATGAGGAAAAATGGGCGCCGCCAGTCGTTTAAGTCGAGAATGGTTTCTTGCGATGAAGACTGAGTTGACATTAAGATCTCCAAAAACATCGTGCCGATGCAAACCAAGCAGACGTATTGTACATATAAGTGTAAGAAAACACGAGGGTGCGCTGGTATCGGATAACTATACCAGCACACCCTTACCTGATTTCAGGCAGGCTCACTCGAGGAACACCTCGACATGCTCGCCATCCTCTTCATCCACCACATCCACGAAGGCGCCGGTTTCGCCAGCCTGCGCGGCAGCGATAAGCTCCTGAATATCCAGGCCTTCGATCTCGGGTGTATAGCGCGCGCCAATCTTCAAACCCAGGTTCACCAGGCTGATCGGCAAGCGGACGTTAACTCGCGGGCGGCCAGAATTGGTATCCGTGACGCGCACGCGCAGCCAGCGCGGGCCGCGACCAGGCTCCGACACGGTCATTGAGGCGGCCCGGTCAGGCTGCGGCATGTGCTGCGGCATGTGCCGTGGCATCGGACGCTGCTCCACAGGATCGCTGTCTCCCATGGCCTGCAAGAGCTGCGCGGCAGCCTCGGAGCTGATCTTTCCTTCTTGCAGCATTTGTAATATCTTGATTCTTTCCTCAGCAGTAACCATTTCTATTCCTCCAGATGGTTGGTATGGTTCGGTTCAGGTTCTTCTCCACATAAACGACGGCGCGCCTCTTCTACGCCAATTTCTCCACGATCGAGCATATCCAGGATTTCCTGGCGCACAGCCGGGTCAACACCTTTTGCACTTTCCGGCTCTCGCGGCTCCTCTTCACGCGCCGGATCGAAACCCAGCGCGCGAATGATCTCATCCAGCCGCCCGCGCAAAGTGGGATACGAAAGGGATAATTCCTCTTCCATACGATTGAAGCGCCCTTCACAGCGGACAAAGGTCAGCATAAAGTACAACTGCTCCTGATTAAGGCGCGAGAACGGCAGCAGCGAACGGAGTTGTTCTGGGGTAAACGCTTCCTGTAAAGGGCTGCCGCCCGGCGCAAAGCTGCCTTCCAGGGTTGTTTCGCAGCCTGGGCAGTGCATGCGAGTGACGATCAGGTCACCGCCGCATACCGGGCACTTGGTTAGAATTAAGTTCATAACCACACTCCTCAACGCACAAACAGCGCTTCTTTCTTTCCCTTCCGTTCAAGATCAGCAGGCAGCACTTTAGATAAGCGAACATTACCAGATCGCCTTATCATGAGACTGTGGGCGCTTTCAGAAAAAGAAGGGGGTGTTTTATTTTCTGAATATATAATACAACTTAATTGAATTTTGTCAATAGGTATTTTAGAAAAATCAACCAATTGTTAAATTTTATATCAATCCGGCTTAATTATTTCGAGGTTCTTCTTTCCCCCAGAAGAAACCAATGCCCTTTACGGTCCCCAGCAGCGTTGGGTGCGCGATCATAATACAGTTCAAAGACCCGCCCATCCTCAACCCGCACGCGAAAATGAAAGCGCCCTACCCCCCAGGAACCGCGCCGGGCAGCCGAAGCTAAGTGATGGGGCTGCATGTTGCGCGCCATGCGCCCGCGGCGCTGGAAATCCTGCCAGGTTTCGAGCATTTCCACCACGGGGTAGGTTTCATTACGCCAGATAAAAGCTGCCGGGCAGGGCGGGCTTTTTTGCAGAACCGGCAGTTCGTTGAAAATCACATCGATGGGTTCATCAATAAAATCAAGGGGAAAGGATTCCATACCAATCACACTCCTGCTTATGGCTCAGCAGCGTAGCCTTCGATGATTTTCCCCTATTGTATTCCAATTATGGGAATGAGCCTTTCTTAAAAAAGCGCCATCTGCGCCGGCGGGCGGACGCCGTCCAGCAGGATAAACGGTGCGGCGCGCGTGGCATAAACACCCAGTGACTTGAGGTCCTCCAGCGAGCGCAGCCGTCCGCCGCGCACCCGCGCATTCAAGATCACCTGCGCGCCTCGCGGGCCAATTCCCGGGACTTTGAGCAGATCATGCCGTTCAGCCCGGTTGATCTCAACCGGCGCCTCGCTGAGGTTCTGCCGCGCCCAGGCCTGCTTGGGGTCAACATCTAACGGCAGGTCGCCAGCAGCCTGGAAAGGCAGCTCTTCCAGTTCAAAACCGTAATCGCGCAGCAGGAAAGAGGCCTGGTAAAGCCGGTGCTGCCGCCAGGGATTGGTTGGCGGGCGGTCGGCAAAGGGCGTATCGTCAATCGGGTGGAAGGCTGAGAAGTAACTGCGCGCCAGGCGCAGCTTGCGGTACAGGTATGCGGTTGTCTGCAGCAGTTCCAGGTCGCTTTCACCCACCGCGCCAACCACAAACTGGGTGGTCGTGGAGGGCCAGTGCCCATTCCAGCCTTTGTATCCTGGCTGGCTGCGGCGGATAGACTCGACCACTCGCAGCGGCTGGAGCAATTCGTCCATCATTTGTTTTTGAGGCGCCAGTAAGGCCAGGCGGTTGGGATTAGGCGCCTCAAGGTTGACCGAAACGCGGTCAGCGAGCTGCATGGCGCGCTCGATCTGGGCCGCATCCGCGCCGGGCATCAACTTGAGATGCAGGTAGCCGCGGTAGTGCAGCTTGCGGCGCAGGATTTCTGCCGTATCGAGCAGTTTATCCTGGGTGCGCAGGCCGCCGCCAGCGATCCCCGAGCTGATAAATGCGCCTTGAATGATTTTGGCGTTGGTCATGTCCACCACCGTCTGAGCCATCTCATCCGGTTTGAAGGTTACCCGGCGGAAATCACGACCAGCCTGGAAGGGGCAGTAGTAGCAGTTGCGCTCGCAGGCTGAGGTGAGCAGCGACTTGAGCAGCGGCACGCGCTTACCCCCTGGCAGCGCCGCCATGTGAATGGGTAACCCGGCTGCCGCACTGCGGTCCGCTTTCTGGCTGGTTGGGGCCGGACATTCTGGGGTGCCAGCCAGCGTGAATTCGGATGGGTAGGAGACTTTCGGCTGCGCAGCGAGGGTTTCGTCTGTCTCCAGCGCCATTTCATCGCAAATCACCGCCAATTTTGCCAACGCATCCATGTAACCATTATAGAACGCACGTTCAATAAAGTCAATGTAGAAAAAAGAATGGCGGGCAAAATTATCCGGTAATACCGTTTATCCAGAAGTCCTTCTATACATTTAGATGCTACAATGAATTTGCTTTGTTATTCCTCTCAAGCGTAGGAAATCGTTATGTGGTTGTTCCTATCAAAACTGTTACAACCTCCGTCTTTTCCTGATGAAAGGAAAACCCGTGCCGCTGGGGTGCTGCACGTTATTCTACTGTCGTTATTTATCGTTTTTGGGATCTGGGCGGCCTTCGTCGATCATCCCATAACCGTTATCGTTACAGCCAGTATGGCAGTTGTCTTCTTTGGTTTGTGGCTGATCATGCGCCGCGGCTTTGTTACCCAGGCAAACTGGTTACTGTTGGGCATCCTTATCATCGGGATCACGCTGATCATTTATCAGAACGGCAGCATCCGCATTCCAGCAGTAAGCGGTTTCGTGGCCTGCATTGCGGTTGCTGGACTAACGCAAAGCAAACGCGCCACGATTGGAACAGCCGTTGTTATCAGTGCGATTTTATATGTTCTGTACCACGCTGAAATTGCCGGGAAACTTCCACCGGTTTATTACCAGACGACCGGGTTCTTACAATGGCTGACCTATGCGGGCGTAATGTGCATTACAGCTATTTTGCTCGTATTGGCCCAGAGAAGTATCCTTAACGCTCTCTATCTGGCCCGCAGCAATGCGGCTGCGCTTTCGGAACGCAACCAGGAATTGCAAACGGAGATCGCTGAACGCCAGCAGGCGGAACACGCCTTACGAGAAAGCGAGGAACGCTACCGCACGCTGTTCGAGTTAGGGTCAGAAGCCATCCTGGTGATCGATACAGAAACCACGCAAATCCTGGATGCCAATACAACGGTAACCCAAATGTTTGGGTATGAGCGCAACGAACTGCTTTCGATGAGCATTCTCCAGCTTTCTGGAGAGCCGCTCCAGACCCGCCAGCTTATCCAGATGCAGGCGCAGTCCATTCTTATTCCGAAGGGTCTGGTACGAACCAGAGATGAAAGAATCATCCCAATGGAGATCACTGGGCGGTTTTTTGAATGGCAAGGCAAGAAGCTGTTATTGATTGCCGCAAGGGATATAACGGAGAGGGTTCGCTCTGACGAAGCCCTTCGTGAATACCGCGAACACCTGGAAGATCAGGTACAAGAGCGCACTGCTGCACTAACCATTGCGAACCAGGAGCTTGAGTCTTTTAGTTTCTCTCTGGCTCACGATTTACGCGCTCCGCTGCGAGCCATTGAGGGTTTCAGCCGGGCGATCCTGGAAGATCACGCTGAACGGATTGACCCAGAAATGCACCTGTACCTGGGCCACGTTATCAAAGCCAGCGAAGATATGAAGCGCATCATTGATGCGTTGCTCAGCCTTTATCGCCTGACGCTGAACGAAATCCAACTGGAGCAAGTTAACCTTAGCGAAATGGCCGCTTCCATTCTGGACGAGTTCTGCCTGCATGAACCGCAGCGCAGCGTAGAAAGGATTATCCCTGACAATTTAACCGTGGTTGCGGACCGGCAGCTCATGCAAATTGTCCTGGCAAATCTGCTGGGCAATGCGTGGAAATTTTCTGCGATGCGAAATCCGGCCCGCATCGAGTTGGGCAAACAAGAGGGCGAAGTAGCTACGTATTTCATCCGCGACAATGGCGCTGGTTTTGATATGACCTATGCGGATAAATTATTTGGCATATTTCAGCGCCTGCATTCAGACGAAGAATTTCCAGGAACGGGGATTGGTTTGGCAACCGTCAAGCGGATTATCAAGCGACACCATGGGGATGTTTGGGCAACTGGAGAGGTCGACCAGGGGGCAACCATTTATTTCACAATACCGTGAGATTCCACCTTTATATCCGCTATAATTTACACCATGGCTTTCATCTTCCCCCAAATCGAAAAACCCACGTTATTGCTCAATGAAACCATCGCCCGTAACAATATCCAGCGCATGGTTATGAAGGCTGCCGCGCTAAAAATTCGATTCCGCCCGCATTTTAAAACGCATCAATCGGCGGAAATTGGGGGATGGTTTCGTGAAGCTGGCGTGGAGATGATTACCGTTTCTTCGGTCGACATGGCACGGTACTTTGCAATGCATGGTTGGAGGGATATCACGATCGCATTTTCAGCCAACGTGCGCCAGGCGGCAGCGCTGAACGAACTGGCAGGGCAAGTGCACCTGGGTTTGCTGATCGAGTCGGTGGATGCCGTCCAACGGATGAGCGGAGTATTCCAAAACCCGGCAGATGTGTGGCTTAAAGTTGATGCAGGCGCGCACCGCACCGGGCTGGCCTGGGACCAGTCCGAACGGGTAGCGGAAGTGGCCCGGGCAGTGCAGACCGTGGGGAACTTCCGCCTGCGCGGGGTCTTGACTCATGCAGGGCACACGTACGGGGCACGGGGTGCAGAAGAAGTCTGCCAGCACTACCACGAAAGCGCCGCGCGCATAAATGGGCTGCGCCGCGAATTGCAAGAGCAGGGTTTTGATAGCCTGGAAATCAGCGTTGGCGATACCCCAGCCGCCAGCCTGTGCCCGGAGATGGGGCAGGTAGACGAGATCCGCCCTGGCAACTTTGTCTTCTACGATGCCACTCAGGCACGCATTGGTTCATGCGGGTGGGAAGATATCGCCGTGGCGCTGGCCTGTCCGGTAGTGGCAAAACATCCGGAACGCGGCGAGGTGGTGATCTATGGCGGAGCAGTGCACCTGTCGAAAGATTTTGTCATAGAGGGCGATCAGCGGGTTTATGGCGATGTCTGCCTGCCCGTAGGAGATCGCTGGAGCGCGCCGCTGCCCGGAGCTTACGTTTCTGCTCTTTCCCAGGAGCACGGCATTCTGCGCATGCGGGCCGAGGATGCTCAACGCCTGGAGGTTGGCGACCTGGTATGCATCCTGCCGGCCCATTCCTGCTTAACCGTAACACTGATGAAGCAGTTCGTGACTCTCTCCGGGAAATCTATCGACACCCTGAACGTGTAGGAACCGCAGCGAGGAGGCGCAAGTGCTCCCTTTCATTACCTGGTGGGCGGCAATTCAAATCTTTGGGCTGGCAGCGCTGCCGCTGACCCAACGCGTCTTCGCCTGGCTGCCGGACCGCGGTTATGCGTTTGCAAAAGCCATGGGGCTTTTACTGGTTGCATACATGCTTTGGTTTGGCGCCAGCGCCGGAATCCTGACCAATACCAGCGGGGGCATTTTCCTCGCACTGCTGCTGGTGGCAGGCATCTCCGTTTGGGTGGGGGTCTGGCGGGGCCGTTTTCTCGCGGACCTGCGCTGGCTGTGGCGAGAAAATAAAGCCCAGGTGCTGGCCGTTGAGCTGCTGTTCTTGCTGGCCTTCGCCGGATGGGCGCTGATACGCGCATATACCCCGGAAAAAATACTCCCGGCAGGCGGCGAAAAATTTATGGAGATCGCCTTTTTGAACGGCGTGCTCAACAGCCCGCACTTCCCACCCCTCGACCCATGGATGGCCGGGTACGGCATTTCATATTATTATTTCGGTTATGTGATGATGGCGGTGATGACGCGCTTCTCCGGTGTGGCAGCAACGATCAGCTTCGACCTGTATGATGCGCTCACCTTTGCCCTGACGGCAGTCACAGCGTATGGGGTCGTGTACAACCTGGTTGCCACGGCTGGCACCGGCGGCAGGGAAAACACAGCCGGCGGCAGAACGAACACAGCCGGCGGCAGAACGAACATCCCCGCGGTGGCAGCCGGGCTGCTGGCCTCCCTGATGGTAACGATCCTGGGAAACCTGGAAGGACTGCTGGAAGGGCTGTATTCTACTGGCCTGCTCCCGGCTGCTTTTTGGGAGTGGATCAACATCCCCGATCTGCTTGGCGTCCCTCAGAATGGGAGCTTCTACCCCGACGAGGGCTGGTGGTGGTGGCGTGCATCGCGCGTGCTGCACGACCTGGATCTCTCCAGCCAGCCTGTGTTGTTCCAGCCGATCGATGAGTTTCCATTTTTTAGCTTCCTGCTGGGCGACAATCACCCGCACAAAATGGCGCTTCCTTTTGTTCTGCTGGTCGTTGGGCTGGCCTTCAACTTACTTATGCGGCAGATATCCCCACCCCGCCAGGAAGAAGATGCACCAACCCTGGATGGCAGCAGTCAAACCTGGGCCAAGTGGGTAAAAGCCCAGCGAGGGTCGTTCGGCCTGTACCTGTTTTATGCGCTGGCGCTGGGCAGCCTGCTCTTTTTGAATACCTGGGACTTTCCCATCTGCCTGGGGCTGGTTCTGTTCGCATATACCGGCGGGCGGGTGCTGACCGGCGAGCGGCTGGACTGGCGGATGCTGGGGCAGGCAGCGGCATTGGGTGCGGGACTGGCATCGGGGGCTGCGCTGCTATATATTTTCTTCTTCCTCAGTTTTTCTTCACAAGCGGGAGGGGTGCTGCCTTACGTCTTTCTGCCTACGCGCCTGGCGCAGTACCTGGTGATGTTTGGGCCGTTTATATTCATCCTGGGATTTTTCACCATTGGCGCGGCATGGCGCATAAACCATGGGCGCTTCCTACTATCAGTGGTACGAGCCTGGGGCTGGATTTGCGGGCTGTGCTTCGGCCTGTGGCTGGCCCTGCTCCTGGCAGCCACCCTGGTGATATCGGGCGGTGGAATGGAAAGCAGTTCCTATATTCAGACCTTCCTGCAAGGCATGAACCTGCAGGAAGGCATGGCGCGCGCATTGATGGCGCGCATCACCGACCCGTGGTTGTTTTTGGTGCTCTCTGGCTTATTGGCGGTGATGGCGGCAAGCATTCTCCCGCGTAGAGAACGCAGGACACTGGAAGATCAGCCAACCAGGTCTGGCGATAATGTAAATATGCCCGGTCCAGCGCCGCAGCCTGATGCCCCGGCTACCCTGTTTGCCATGCTGGCAGCCTTCGCCGGGCTGGCGCTAACCCTGGTAGTGGAGTTCGTGTACCTGCGCGACAACTTTGGCATGCGCATGAATACAATCTTTAAGTTCTACTACCAGGGCTGGGTGATGATGGCGGTTGCCAGCGCATACGGCGCCTGGTGGGTGATGCGGTACAGCGGCAGGCTGGCCCGCATCATATTTTCGGCAGGTGCGGCGCTGCTGATTGGCGCGGGAATGGTTTATCCAATAATGGGTATATACCGCCGGGTGGAGGAATTTTCCCGTCCCCCCAACCTGGATGCCGCAGCGACATTTTCCGGTTTTTACAACCACCCGTGGGCCGAGCATCCCGATGATTGGGCGGCGATCCAATGGTTGCTGCAAAACGGCCGGCTCCCAGATGGCGGCGTGCCGCGCATCCTGGAAGCGGGCAGCGGCGGATACGAGAATGCTGGGCGGATCAGCGCGTTTACCGGTTACCCTACTATCTTAGGCTGGACCAACCACGAAGGGCAGTGGCGCGGGGATTACGAGGAAATTACCCGGCGAACACCGGTAATCCGCACCATTTTCACAACCGCTGACGCAAATACAGCGCTGGATCTGCTTCAAGAGTGGCAGGTGCGCTATGTGATCATTGGCGATACCGAGCGCGCCTATATTTCAAAACTTTGCCAGGAACCGGCCAACGCCTGCCGGACAGACCGGGCTATTGGCAAGTTCGATGCGATCCTGACAAAAGTGTTCTCCGGCAGCAGCACCCTTATCTACCAGGTGCCTGGGCCAGGCGAGCCATAGGAGGCGGCTTATTTTTCGCCCGCAATCTCCAGGTGATTCCCTTTTTTTAGATCGCGCAGGGCTGCCCTGGCCGCGTGGAAGCCGCACATGCCATGCACGCCGCCGCCAGGTGGGGTGGACGAAGAACAGATATATAGGCCTTTCACCGGTGTAGCGTAAGGCACCCGGCGCGCGACCGGGCGAGTAAAGAACTGGGTAATCGTTTGCGCGCCGCCATTGATATCACCGCCAATATAATTGGGGTTATAGCTTTCCATCTCATGCGTGTTGGTGATATGGCGTGCCAGGATTCGGCTGCGGAAACCTGGTGCAAAGCGCTCGATCTGATCCTCAATGGCCTGGGTCATATCCTGAGTGGAACCGTTGGGTACGTGGCAGTAGGCCCACAAAGTCTGTTTCCCGGCTGGCGCGCGGGATGGATCAAACAGCGACTGCTGCGTGACCAGCACAAAGGGGCGGGCAGCGTGCTCGCCGCGGTTAGCGGCCTGCTCTGAGACGCAGATTTCCTCGAAAGTGCCGCCTACATGCACGGTACCAGCACGCAGGCATTCCACAGCTTTCCACGGAACGGGACCATCCAGGGCATAATCGATCTTAAACACGCCCGGTCCATAACGATAGCGGTTGAGCGCTCCGCGGTACCCATCCGGCAGCCGCGAACCGGTAATCTTCACCAACTGGCGAGGCGTGACATCGAACAAAAAGCTGCGCGATTGGGGCAGTTCGTCCAGGCTGTTTACCACCATACCGGTAGTAATCGTCCCGCCCAGGGATTGAAAATAGCTGGCCATGGCATCCACGATAGCCTGAGAACCAGTACGAGCCATTGGCCAGCCAATGGCATGCGCCAGCAGCGAAAGGATCAGACCAAAAGATGCGGTTGCCGGGGCCTCCAGTGGAATCATCGAGTGCGCTGCCATCCCGGCAAAAACGGCCCGGGCGCGCGGCCCGCGAAAGAGGATTTTGATCAAAGCTGCCGCAGGGAGTAACGCCAGCAAGCCAAAGCGCGCCAGGGCGAACGGGTATTGAGGTGGAAAGGGGAAAGGGCCGAGCAGGTCGCGCAAGATTTTGTACCAGTCGGCAACGAATGGGATCATCAAGCGGGTATAAGCCCCGGCGTCGCGGCCCATGGTGTCGGCGGATCTTTCAATCGAATTCTGGATCACAACAGCGGTGCCATCATCCAGCGGGTGGGCAACCGCATATGGAGGAAACACCCATTCCAGGCCAAACTCGTTCAGCGTCAGGTCTTGAAAAAATGGCGACCCAACCCCCAGGGGATGGATTGCCGAGCAAATATCATGCCGGAAACCGGGTAATGTAAGCTCGGCAGTGCGCGCACCGCCACCAATCGTTTCCCGACCCTCCACGAGATGAACGGAGCGGCCCGCCCGCGCCAGGGTAATGGCGGCAGCCAGGCCGTTTGGACCAGCACCAATCACTACGGCATCACCTGACCGTGGCCAGGCTCGATGAACGCTTCTTGCCCCGGCGCTTCGCGTTGAATGCATATGGGGTCTGTTACCTCCGCACGATTTTTCGACCCAACCATCGGAAAGGCAATCCGAGGGTATA
This sequence comes from uncultured Anaerolineaceae bacterium, assembly GCA_964437595.1. Lineage (GTDB taxonomy): Bacteria > Chloroflexota > Anaerolineae > Anaerolineales > Anaerolineaceae > DSYU01. Next base: position 90,033 of record CAYTHO010000001.1, on the reverse strand, counting down.
GAGAGTAGTGCGTACCCCGGCGTTGTGCCACACGTTTTTGGCGCCCGACCATTGTAACCGAGAATCAACGCATACCCGGGTGAGGGTGGGTTCCGTACGCGCGCCAAACCGCGCAGCCAGGTTACGCAGCGTATCCTTCCAGAATTCATCCTCCATTTTGTGCCCGATGCCCAAACGGAGAACGATTTCATAAATGGGATCGCTGCCGCGCACCAGGGCCTGAATCTGTGCAACCGGCGTGCATTCGTCCTCGATCACGTTAAACGTAATCAGCCCCGCGAACATGTGCCCTTCCGGGGTTAAAAAGGAGAAAGATACTTCATCCGCATAGATGACCAGTATACCGGTGGAGATCAACGGTTTCCCGCCTGGCGCGTTTATCCCGCCCGGACCGGCCAGGTTTAAAACTGCCACATCTCCTGGCTCAATCGGCCTGCCGCTGCCATAAAAGTAATTGCCCTTGGGCCAGAAGCTGGCAAAATTTTCTTTCCACACCCTGACGATTTCCTGGGAAGAAGCCTGCACTTCGCTCAAGCGGATGCGATAGGTTTTCTGCCACATCTGGCCAAAACCAGTTAGCGGATTGGTAACGCTGCGACCGGATACATTCAGATTGACAGCGTTACCGGATACACCAGATGCATCCAGGTGTTTCACCGGTAGGGCCCAATTGCCCTGCCGGGGCTGATCCTGGTTCGATTCGAACAAAGGGTTGCTCATTTCAAACTCACTAAAGGAATAAAGATTTACACACGAATCCCATTCAATGCTTCGGCCTCATCTATAAAAATGCTAATCGCTTCATTGAGGCGGGTTAGTTCAAAAATCTGCTTGTAATGATCGTTCAGGCAATAGGCAGCCAGGCGCTGGTTCTGGCGGCGCACGCGGATTAGCAGCGTTACCAGCAGGCCAATCCCGGAACTGTTCATATACTTCAGGCCAGAGAAATTCAACAGGATGGTGTTTGCACCCTGAGCGCAGGCCTGGTTGTAAGCATCCATTAAGACCGGTTCGGCGGCAGCATTGATTTCACCCTGGATATCCAGAATGCTGGCATTGCTGGCAACTTTGCGAGCCGTTACTTGAATATGAAATTGGTTCATTGCACTCTCCTCCTTACCGGTCGTGAAGCAGCTCTTGCACTGCGCTGGCTTCATCTGGGTAAATGGTTAAAAAATCGACCAGGCGTGTAATCTGAAAGATTTCCATGTAATGCTCGCTCAATCCCCAGACGGACAGGCTTTGCTGTGCTTTCTGGGCGCGGCCCAGCAGGCCGACAATTAAGGCAATGCCGGTACTGTTGATGTAAGTGACTTCATTGAAGCTCAGTGCCACCGCAACGGTGCCTTGCTGTTCAGCCTCTCCGTAAGCCTGGTTTAGTTCTTTCTCCGCAAACGCATTGATTTCCCCCGCCAGGTCGATCACGGTCAGGCCTGGCCTTCCACGGACTCGCGCCGTAAAGTTCGAATTCGTCATCTAAACATCTCCTCTGAGATGCAATACCAGCTCGACGATATGATGATCTTTATCATTGGTAACACGCATCTCATCTACCATGTTTTTAATTAGAAATAATCCCCATCCACGCGGCGTCTGCAGCCCGGCCAGTTTTGCGCTCAAGTCGGGCATCTCCGGCTCCGGAATCGCTACGCCGCCCGTTTGCACCCCATGATCGCGAATGCGAATGATGAGTTCTCTTTCGCCGGGCGCAGTACCGGTAACCAGAATTTCAATCTCCACCAGCAGGTCCGCCTGATAATGATTGCCATGTTCCATGGCATTCATGGCTGCTTCAGCAACAGCGGTCTTCAAGCGTTCCAACCGCGTATTTTCCAGCCCTAACGGCGCAACTGCCCTGGCAACCTGCTCCATGATATCCCGCTCATTACCAGGCTGGCTGGGGGTGGAGAAACTGGCGACCCGCTGCACTAACGTCTGCGCGGGAGCATTGCCTGAGGCGGCCTGCCCCGCACCCACCTGCCCTGGCGTGATTTTTACTGCACCAGATACAAGGGCTTTGCGCTCCAGGGAAACAAAGGTTACATCATCCTCCTGCTCCCAATCCGGACCGGTAAAGGCGGCCAGTTCATCATTCAAACAGTCGATTAATGCCTCCGAACAAATGGGCCGCGCCAGCAAGCTGCGCATACGGGGGAAGCCAAACATCTCCCCCTGCGCATTATGCGCTTCGATTAAGCCGTCGCTATATAAGATGACCTGGTCCCCGGGCTCGAGGATAGTGTCGTTTTCCTCGTAGGTCATTCCAGGCATCAACCCCAAAGGCATTCCCCGGGCGCGCAGTTCCATCACTTCTAACCCATTGCGCCTGTATGGCAGATTATGGCCCGCATTGGCGTATTGGATACAGCCAGTGGCCGGGTCCAGCAGCATATATAAGCAGGTGACAAACATATTTTCCGGGATATCTGGGCAAAGGGTGTTATTGGCCAATTCCAACACGGCGCCAGGGAAAACCAGCCGTTCGGCGGCGGTGCGTAAAATGCTGCGCGTGGTTGCCATCACCAGCGCCGCCGGAACGCCTTTATCGGTAACATCTCCTACGATGATGCCCAGCCGGCCATCCGGAAAGTTTATGAAATCGTAAAAATCGCCCGAGACGGCCCGAGCCGGCTGCCAGTAGGCGGCCATTTTCCAGCCGGGCAGCGCCGGAACATCCCTGGGCAGCAGGGTCTGCTGAATCACCCGCGCAACGCGCAGCTCTTGAGCAATCCGCTCGCGCTCGCGCGCTTCGGCTTGCTGCTGGCGTGCCAATTGCGCAACGCGCAAAGCCGGAGCGGCCTGGGCAGCCAGGGTATTGAGCAAGCGGCGGTCATCGGTGGAGTATTCTTGCTGGCTGCGGCGCGGACCCAGGTTGAGCAGGCCAACCAACTCGCCCTGGCTGATCAATGGAACGATGACTTTCACATCCGCCTCTTTCAAGCGATCGAGGGTAGGCGACTCGAGGTGAAGCTTATCCACTTCCACCGCATTGGATACGCTCAACAGGTAAGCCAGCAGGGGATCATTTGGGGCAATGTCAAAGGCAATCATTTGCCCGCGAGAGGCCAGTTCAAATTCGGCGGGGTGATTTTCTTCCGATGGGAGATCCCGGCGGCGGCGAAACAGGCTGACCCAGAACTTGCGAATGAATGTAAACATTCGGCCTCACCATCCCCTTTCTATGAACATTCTACAAGACGGTTGTCCGTAAAAGGTTACGAAAAGCGTTACGGTTCTTTAATGCTTACAATCTATATTTTACCTTTTTGCTATAAGATTAGCTATCATTTATGCAATACCGTTACGATAACGCGAGATCATGCAAAAGATGGACATTGTGTATTTTTTGAGTAAAATGATAACAAAATTCGAGTTTAGACAAAATCGAAAAATCCCGTATATATGCCGGTTAATGGGTATGCTGAACTAGTACATATAGCGAAAAATGTCAATTTGTCTAAACTCGAAAACAAAAAGAAGGATTAGTTTTTCCGGAGGAACATCACGTTGACCGGGCTTGTTCTGCACATGTTTGGCTCTCCACGTATGGAGTTGAACGGCACACCCATAGAGGTGGACACCCGTAAAGCCACTGCCCTGCTGGCCTACCTGGCTGTCACCGGTGAAACACACCAGAGAGATACCCTGGCCACCCTGTTATGGCCAGATTATGATCAGACCAGCGCCAGGGCCGCGCTGCGCCGCACCCTTTCTACCCTTAACCGGGCCCTCGCCGGGAAAGCGGACGAACACTACCTGGAAATTTCCCGCGAAAGTGTAGGGCTGGCCAGCGAGGCTGCCATCTGGCAAGACGTCAGCGAGTTTTGCCGACTGACTGCATCGATAATCGAGCACGGGCACGCAAACCATGAAGTGTGCCCGGCCTGTTTGCAGGTGTTAAAAACCGCCGTAGAGCTGTATCCCGAGCCATTTATGGCCGGTTTCAACTTGCGCGACAGCTCACCATTTGAAGAATGGCAGTTTTTTCAAGAAGAAACATTGCGCCGCGGATTATCCACCGCCCTCGAGAAGCTGGCATTTGGCCTTGGGCAAACCGGCCAGTTTGAAGAAGCCATACAGTACGCCCGACGCTGGCTTGCGCTGGATACGTTGAGCGAAGAAGCCCACCGCTTATTGATGCAGTTGTACCAGCAGTCTGGCCAGCGCAATGCCGCGCTGCGCCAGTACCGGGAATGCGTGCGCATCCTTGACCAGGAACTGGGCGTTGCGCCTCTGGAAGAAACAACCCGTCTGTATCATGCCATCTTAAATCGAGGGGTGGTGGTTGGATCTGAATCTGCGGTTCGAAGCGAACCTAGCGTTCGAAGCGAACCGGGGCCCCGGAGCCAACCGGGCGTTCGCTTTGAGCCAGAGGAATTCGATGGCCGCCTGCAGTTCATCCCGGCTGTACCGGAGCGCTTTGGCGGGCCCGCGCCAGCCAGAGAGCCCCCGCCCCCCGCACCTGTTCCGGCCCGCGCGATGGGAGGCGGCGCAGTAAGTGAAGCCGAGCCTCAACTGGCCAGCCCCCTGGTTGGCCGGGATGAGGAACTGGCGCAGATGCTAAAAATACATGCGTCATCGGCTGCTGGTGGGTATTTCATCACGCTAGAAGGTGAAGCAGGGATTGGCAAGACGCGCCTGGCAGAGGAATTCATCTACAAGGTGCAGGGCGAAGGGGCCCGCGTAGTCCGCGCACGCTGTTATGCCGGTGAAACGGGCCTGGCCTATGCCCCATTCTTAGAGGCATTCAACGCAGCCCTGGCCCAACCGGATTCTGCCGCGCGGCTGAAGGGATTATCGCCGGGAACTTTATCAGAAATTGGCCGCCTGCTGCCCGATGTTTTTAACCTGACCAGAACCAGCCCCGATACGCCGGCGGCTGCCACCGATGGGGCGCAGGCGCGTTTTTTTGAAGCCCTTCGCCAGGGCCTGCAGGCGCTTTTCGCCGGGAATATACCGGGAGTGCTGTTTATCGATAATTTGCATTGGGCGGATTCGGCTTCAATTGACCTGCTCACCTATCTGGCACGGCGGCTAAAAAATACCGGCCTGGTGCTGCTGGTTGCCTGGCGCAGCGAACCCGGGGAAGCCGCACAGGTATTGGGACGGCTGTCCGCTGAACTTACCCGTAATGGGCAGGCGCAGCGCTTCAACCTCAAACGTCTGGCATATGGGGACGTGGCAGATCTGGTGCGCGCCCATCCTGGCGTCCCTTCCGGCCCAACAGCCAATAGTCTGGCCCAACGCCTGTTCCAGGAAAGTGAAGGCCTGCCGTTTGTAGCGGTTGAATATCTGGTGATGCAGGCACAGTATGCAAGACGGACCCCGGCAGGCGAGGCAAACGCAGCCTGGGAAATGCCAGGCAGCGTGCGCGACCTGCTCCATTCCCGGCTGGAATACATGGACGCGGCGGCCCTTCAACTGCTTTCGACGGCAGCGGTCATTGGGCGCTCTTTTGATGACCAGACCCTGCGCGAGGTGAGCGGGCGGAGTGAAATCGAGACCGTGGATGGGTTGGATCGCCTGCTGGCAGCCCGGTTAATCACCGAACAACCCCGCCAGGAGCAATCCCGGGGTGAGATCCGCTTTGATTTTACCCATGAAAAGCTGCGCGCCCTGATTTATGAAGAAACCAGCCAGGCGCGCCGGCGCTTGCTGCACCGCCGCATTGCCGAAACCCTGTCTCGCCTGGCCAGCGGGCGCATCGAGAACCCGGGCGCGGTGGCTTATCACTACCAGCAGGCCGGGCTGGATGCCCAGGCCGCGGAATATCACCTGCTGGCGGGTGAACGCGCCCGGCGCCTGTTCGCCAACACCGAAGCCATGGCACACTTCCAGGCTGCACTGGCAGCCAATCACCCAGACACCGCCCGGCTGCATGAAGCGATCGGCGATTTATACGTACTGCACGGTGAATACGGTGCTGCGCTGGTCAGCTACCAGGCAGCGGCGGCGTTGTGCCAGCCCTCATCCGGACCTGGCGCGGGCTGCCTGGCTAACCTGGAGCACAAATTAGGGAATGTACACCAGCGCCTGGGAGACTGGGACCTGGCGGAAAGCCACCACCGGGCCAGCCTGGAAGCACTAGGAGACTCGCCGGACCGCGTTCTGCGGGTGCAGGTTATCGCCGACCTGGGGCTGCTGGCGCATGCTCGCGGCAACTTAAAGGCGACCGAGGCGCTGGCAAACCAGGCGCTTCAGTTAGCCGAGGCCGATGGAGACCCCTATGCACTTGCCCAGGCTTATAACTTATGCGGCGTATCGGCCCGCTCGGGCGGCAGGCCAGAAGCAGCCGCTACGGCGCTCGAAGCCAGCCTGCGGGCAGCGGAAAGGTTAAATGACCCGCTGGCGCGCATTGCCGCGCTGAATAATCTGGCGCTCGTTCAAGGAGAAAACAACAACCTTGATGAGGCGATCCGCTTAACTACCGAGGCGCTGGTCTTATGCCAGAAGCGGGGGGACCGGCACCATGAGGCAGCACTGCATAATAACCTGGCCGACCTGCTCCACCGCGCCGGGCGAGAAGAGGAAGCCATGGCAGAGCTTAAAGAGGCGGTGGTGATTTTTGCGGAAATCGGCGCGCCCGCGGAAGAAAGTAGGCCAGAAATCTGGATGTTGACGGAGTGGTAGATATGCCGATTTCGATGCCCCACTCGTGCGCGGACATCGGAGGCCACCAGCGGGCCGATCCAATGCTCTACCGAAAGGCATCCTCGGCCAGCTTTTGCGCATTATCCAGGGCAGCCTGCGGGTCTTTTTCACCCGCAAACACCTGCACCGTTGCCTGGCTAAACAACTGCAGTACGGTACCAAAACGCTGACTGCGGAACATCTCTACGCCCAGGATGATCATCTTCTGCGGCAGGCTGCGCGCCACGATGACGGTTGCTGGGGCAGTGTGCGTGCTGTAGGTTTGCGAATTGACCAACGACTGCAGCGGAGGGACCAGCACGCCCGAAGCTGTAGGCTGGTCCATCAAGTAGCGGATCCACAACCAGGCTTCATCGGGGTATGCGGTTTTTGAAAGAATGAAGTATCCATCCAGCGTGGCTACATTGAACGACTGATGGTAAGACGGGAGCGGCAGTGGGGTGGCGTCCGCTGGGCCAAGCGTGCCAAAATTAGCATGGTCCAGCCAATCCATCCAAAAACCGCAGTTAGAGCGCGCCATCAATTCTCCCACACCACGCACATCATCTCGCGCCGGAATAATCCCCAAATCCGTTTTCAGGCTTGCATACCACTCAAGCGCCTCTAAATTGGCTTTTTGATTGAGCGTGGGCCGCGAGATTTGCACCAGGCTGTCGAACAGGCCTCCACCAAACAAGTATGAGAAAATGGCCGCATCCGCAAATACCGGGTGGCTGCAAAAGCCATAGTTGTACTGGTCGGTTCCAATCAATGCATCATTGGGATTATTAATGGTCAGTGCGGCAGTAATAAATTCTTCCAGTGTCCAGTTAGGCGGCGGAGGCGAAACCCCCGCATTTGCAAACTTCTGCGGGGAATAAAAGATAACGAGCGGGTCAATCCCGGCTGGCAGGCCGATTTGCTTGCCATTGAGATTTAGCGCTTCCAGGGTTCCCGGGTGCAGGTCAGACAAAGGGAAATTCGCATCCGTTGCGATTTGCATATCCACGGGCAGAAGGCTATCCACCAGTTCATCGGGAAGCATGGTGATAGATATACGGATAACATCCACTGTGGCGAGACGGCTCTCCAGGTTGCGCACGCCGTTGAAATCCATCTCAAGGGGCTCGAGCTGGATGGTGATATTGGGATGCTGGCGTTCAAATTCAGCAACGAGCGGATCGATATTGGCGACATCTTTGATATAGGCAAACCGCAAAGTGACCGGTTCGCTGGTTGGGCTGAGTGATATAATGGAACAGCCGGACAACGGCATCATAAGAATCAGCAGCAATAAAAAAATACATCTGATAGAAGCGGTTTTCATAAAACAAATTATAGATCAACTTGTATAAGACGAGTTCACTTTTCAAGTTCATTAAGTTAAGATTCTAGGTAAATTCCCTATTGAAAAACTGTAACAAATTTGTTATTATTACGTTTACCACGGTTTAATTATCATCCGTTTTGGGGGAGAGCCTTTTACTCAACGGAAAAGAAGGGTCATATGCGTAAATTCATTGCTATTTTCTTTATTCTAGTGGGAATATTTTCCACAACCGCACCAGTATTTGCGTGCGAACCGCCCCCTCCTTCCAACGAATTTGATTGTGAGGATCTTGGAAGGGGGTATCAACTAGGTTTCCAGATTTACGGCGCAAGGAATGGAACCTATTACTTTACACGCTATTTTGGCAGGTTAGTTGGTGGAGCTCCGGAAGACAGGCAAAATTCCGTAACAATCTCCGGCAGTGATTCGCGCACCTTTGATTGGAGCGCTTCCATGGGGATTGACGCGGTTATCGTCAACACGGGCGGGCAGTCGGCAGTCACGCGGCTGAACGAAGCCACCAGCGGCAACGATTACCACGGCGCAACCAACTACTACGGCAAGCCTTACCAGGTTAGCAAAGTCTTCTTCTGCTACGATTACGAACTATCCGTGGATGTCGAGGCGGAAGGTACCGCTACAGGCGGATCGAGCTCAGTGACCTGGGATATTACCAAGAGCGTAGACGCTGCACAGAAGTCCGCGTTCGCTGGTGAGCAGGCTGTCTTCAACTACACGGTTGCGGTAGACGCAGAAACGGTTGCCGGGGGTGATAACGGCACCGGTACCTACTCTCTCAAGACTGTGTTGAAGATCAAAAATAACACGCCGCTAACTGCCAGAATGACTAACGGCAGCCTGGTGCTCAACCCGGGCAACATCAACCTGCTCACCCCCAGCACGACCATCGACTGCGGTGGCAGGCAGCTGCGCATGCCGCTGCGGCTCAATGCCCGCAGCGAACTGGTCTGCACGCTGACGACACCACTAGAGAGCATGGTGGTTGGAGCCGTAACTGCCCAGGTACAAACCTATGGTTATGTCGGCGGCGGCTCAGACACGGCGGATGTGGTATGGACGACTGTCGGCGGAGGAACGGGTGAAGTTGGGTTTGACGAAATCACCGTAACCGATACCAACGCCGCCTTTGGCGGACCGCGCACGGCCACCGCCAGCCAGAGCTGGCAGTACCCTGTGTCGCTCGCCTGCCCCACCGATCCTGCCGCCTACACCAACGGCCAGGCGACCGTCACCCTGAATAACACCGCTGCGATCGTTGAAACCGAACAATCGGCCAGCCAGGCGGTCACCCTGACGTGCTATGCGCCTACGGTCAGCACCACGGCCAGCGCCAGCTACGATGTAGCCTACACCTGGGGCATCACCAAGGTAAGCCCATTGACCGAGATCGAGTTGGAAGAAAACGAAACGGCTGATGTGGATTACCTCAGCACGGTGGATGTTGTGGACACGGTCCAAAGCAACACCACCCTGGCGGGCTCCGTTACTATTGGCAACCCGAACCCCGCCGCGGATATGACGGTTTCGATCGTCGATGAAATCGCGGAAGGCGTGGTGGTTGCTACCGACTGCGCCGACCCGGTAACCATCCCCGCGGGTGGGAGCGTGACCTGTAACTTTACTACCCCCACGGAAACACAGGTTGAAGGCACTAACCACGCCGAAGTGATGCTGAACGGTATTGCCTTCGCTGCTGACGCGCAGTACGCCACTTCGATTGGAAACGAGACCGACGAGTGCGTTACCGTCTACGATACCGCTTTCGATGAACCGCTGGGCACTTTCTGCGCCGACGAGGCCCCCGTTGAAATCCCCTACCAGATAACGATTGGCCCGTACGATCAGTGCCAGGAAACCAGCTATCTCAATACAGCATCCTTTGTTACCAACGATACCGGCGCTGATGGTTACTCAACCTGGGAACTGCTTATCGATATTCAGTGCCCCATTGAGACTAACTGCGTACGCCCGATTTCCTACTGGCTGAACAACTCCGACCCGGCAGATCCAGAGAACTATGCTCCGACCTGGGATCTGGTTGGACCCGGTGGTCCAGCAACACCCTTCTTTGATACCGGGTTTACCTGGGTAGAGGTTCTGGCAAGGAACGCCAGCAGCAGCACGTACTACCGCCTGGCACAAGCCTATATTGCAGCTAAACTCAACGTACTATTTGGCGCACTTCCCAATGAAGAAGTCGTGACCAATATGGCTCTGGCGGAAACTCTGCTTAACCAATACGACACCGACCAGGGCGCGATCACTGGAGATATCATCACCGTATTCAGAGATGTCACCACCGTTCTGAGCAACTTCAACCGCGGTGTGACCGGCATCCCGGTCTGTGCGGACTGCCAGGACTAACGTCCGAACGTAAAAGTACCATAGCAGTATCAGGTCCGCGCCAGTTGTCCACTGGCGCGGATCATTTTTTAACACGGCAGCCCCCTTCTCTATTTCCTGACTTTTTCCCCATCAGCCACTGACTGACGCTTACAGGAGCAAAATGCTGCTGCCAGTTTTTACCCACAGGGCGTACTGTGCAAACCGGCAAAATGATGCAGTGCAGTAAACCTGGATGTTAGGTTGGTCATTGTGGTGTACCCCCTTGGCAGCGTTGAAGGGGAATATTTTTGGAACCACCTACAGTCGACCAGGCCGGATAATCGAAGATTCGATCATACGCGGGGGTTCCCAGCCCCTGCCTGGCAGTGCCAGCCCGAGCCAGGGCAACTACATCCAATAAATCGGTCAAAAGACAGTAACCTGCATGAAGCAAATTGCTCGCTGCGGTGAACACCAAACTGCATGGTACGGGCCTCGGTTACAAAACCGATAGCTGGTCTAGAATGCCGCATCCATTCTACAAACCCTGGCGCAGTTCTACAAGGGAGCACAAAAGGCAAAGCCTCGTTAAAAGCAGTTTCACTTCCCTTGCACATGCATATAGGGAAGCTGGCACCATATAGAAAAATTCCCCCTCCGGTGATAGGAACCAGGAGGGGGAGGTAGATAGGAAGACCAGGTGCGGATAGGGGGGTGATCTATCGTAGGGGAAACATGCTCACCCCCACTGGCCTATTATGCAGTGTTATTGAACGAGTTCGACCATCGGCGGGAAGTGGAACAATTCAGCCGAATTATAGAGGATTTGTACATCCGGATTCCCGTGGAAGCGGATCGTATCGCATATGATTGCTGTACGATATCCCTTATCATCCGGGTTTCCGCCAATATCGCAGAAGGCTCCAGGGGCATAAAAGGCACCCTGCAAGTAAGCTTTGGAATTCCCACCGAAATTAAGCTCCGAGGTGTTAGTGTAAGGAGCATAGAAGACCATACCACCCCACTGCGTGCCGTTCCTGTCCTTCATGTCGGTAGCGGCGCGGAAGTCGAAGCTGTCATTGCCAGTCTGCTTGATCCCGCCGGACAGTAGCACAATCATAATACCTCTGCCGTAGTAATCGCCTTTTCCAATCCCGTTTTCTACGCAGTGGATACCAGGCTGAAGCTCGCCTTTGACCAGGCCGGAGGGATAGTAATAATAATCAACACCATCAAAAGTATTATAGCGCACCCCGTTCGCAGATGGCCAGGCGCTGGCTTCACTGGCGGTCGGGCAGGTCGGGACTTTCATTCCACCCATGGCATAAGTTGCTTTTCTCACTGGCTTAGGGCTGAAGGGCACCGTACTACCGCTCCAACCACCCTTCATCGCATAATAGACCTTTCCACCATTGGTGACAGTGATTTTGCCAGATGTGCCGGTCTTGCGCATGCCGCCGTTCGAGCGAATATTGCCGCCATCCACGAAAACGTCTGTGGTACCGTTGAAGAGAACGGCCTGACTATCCGTCCGATCCAGAGCCAGAATGGCATCGCCACCAGTGGCGCTGTCAAAGCCTCTACCATGGGCAATCGCCTCTACCGTAAATTCTTGCGCGCCCGAGTAAACCAGGTGAGCAAAGATGGGGTTCAGATGAACGGTAATTTTGGCCTGGTAATAGTCATTCCCGGCGGTATTGCCACAAATCTCGCAGTATGGGCCACCGATGGGAGGATTGTTCATCTCAACCCAGTTGGTTGTCCAGTCATTGTTATAACCATTGGCTGCTGCCAGATCATAACCTATGTTAAGCGCCGTAGTCGCGTCAAGCGACCCGGCAACTGCATCATACGCAGCGCCCAATGCCGCGGCATCTGCCGCGCTTTGCGCTGCCCGGCGGGCAGCATACACCTGGCCCAGATCAACCGCCAGGGCAGCAAAGCCGAAGATGGCGGCAATGGAGAGAACGATCAAGACCAAGGCCTGACCACGTTCAGATGAATTTGTTTTCATAGTAACCTCTTTTTAAGCGATAGGAAAGAAAGATTTCAATCGGTCGAGCACAGGGGAGCGTGTCGAACGAATACAATAAAATCAGATGGGGAAGACGATAGAAGAAAATTGCACGTCTTTGAAAATATCATATTCCTCCCTTTCGGATGATGTACTTAGATAATGAAGTTATTAATTCATGGTGTTCGCAGTTATAAATTTGCAATTAGATTATAACTCTTTTGTTAGGTTTGTGTGTAACAATTTTGAAAGGCGGCCGTTAACGCATGCAAGTGGAGGCTGCATGTGCAGCAATTTCAGGAAAATAAAGCCAGAAAGTCCGTTCAGAGATCCTGGACGGGCTTTTTTAACGCCCTGTACTGGCCACTATTTTACAAAGCACGTCTCGACTCAGAAGAGGAGACGTGCCGGTAAGGTTTTATTGTTATAGTACAATCAGAAGCAGATATTATTTGGAGGTAAAACCCATGCCCATAACAACCCAAGATATTTTCGGATCAGCAGTTTCCATTCATACTACGCGCCTGAGCAGCGATGGCTCGCAAGGTTACTTACCTCTAACCGAGGATATGCTGCTCCACGAACCTAGTGGTAATTTGTTTGGGTTGACGCAGAATGCCGGAATGGGCTGGAACTCCGAAGAGATCAATCACCCCGCGTTTTTAATCCTCAGCACGCTTGGCGGGTTGCGCGATGAAAACGGCCTTCCGGTGGCACTGGGCTACCACACCGGTCACTGGGAGCTGGGCCTGCTGGTGCGCCGGGCAGCAGAAACGCTGCGCGAGCAGGGCGCGCTGCCCTTCGCTGGCTACGTTAGCGATCCGTGTGATGGGCGCTCGCAAGGCACACCCGCCATGCTCGACTCGCTGGCCTACCGCAATGATGCAGCGATGGTCATGCGCAGGCTGGTACGCTCTCTGCCTACCCGGCGTGGGGTGATCGGCATTGCCTCCTGCGATAAAGGGCTGCCAGCGATGATGATGGCCCTGGCCGGGGAAAAAGCCCTGCCCGGGTTGATCATTCCCGGTGGGGTAACCTTACCAACCCGCGGGGCAGAGGACGCCGGGAAAATCCAGTCGATCGGGGCACGCTTTGCACACGGGCTGGTCAGCCTGGAATATGCCTCCGAAATGGTCTGCCGGGCATGCGGTTCGAGCGGCGGCGGATGCCAGTTCCTGGGCACGGCGGCTACCACCCAGGTGGTTGCGGAAGCGCTGGGCATGGCCCTACCCCATTCGGCCCTGGCGCCATCCGGCGAACCAGTCTGGCTGGAACTAGCCAGCCGATCGGCGCTGGCTGTTCTCCGCCAGCAGGAAATGGGGCTTACCCTGGCAGACTGCCTTACCCCCGCCTCTTTGGAGAACGCCCTGGTGCTGCACGCAGCTTTCGGTGGATCGACCAACCTGCTGCTGCACATGCCCGCAATTGCTCACGCTGCCGGGCTTCCGCGCCCATCCGTAGCAGATTGGATCCGCGTTAACCGCAATACGCCGCGGCTAGTGGATGTTATCCCTAATGGGCCGCGCGGATTTTTTACGGTGGATGTGTATATGGCTGGGGGCGTTCCCGAGGTGATGCTGCACCTGCGCCGGTTAGGGCTGCTGAACTTGCAGGTAACCACCGTGAGTGGCGAGAAACTGGATGACATTCTGGACTGGTGGGAGCAGAGCGAGCGTCGCCAGGCTGCCCGCCAGGCGCTTGCCCAAACCGGCATCAATCCAGACCAGGTGATATTCGACTCCGATACGGCTCGCCGCGAAGGGCTGACCAGCACGCTGGTATTTCCAGTCGGCAACCTGGCCCCGCAGGGATCGGTCGTAAAGGCAACGGCCATCGATCCCGAAGTGGTCGACGCAGATCAGGTTTACCGCAAGCGCGGGCGGGCGCGGGTGTTTACGACTGAGCACGCCGCAATCCAGGCGATTAAAGGGTTGGCCGAACCGGCCATCCAACCTGGCGATATCCTGGTATATATTGGCGGGGGGCCGTTGGGCACAGGCATGGAAGAGACCTACCAGCTCACTTCGGCTTTGAAATACCTGCCGTGGGGCAAGCACGTTCCGCTGCTGACCGACGCACGTTTTTCAGGCGTCTCTACCGGGGCGTGCGTGGGGCATATCGGGCCTGAGGCGCTGGCAGGCGGACCAATTGGGCGGCTGCGCGACGGCGACATCATCGAGATGGTCATCGACCGGGAACATCTGACCGGGCAGATCAATTTGGTGGGCACTGGCGAAAAAGATCTATCGCCAGCGGAAGCGGAACGGCTGCTGCAGGAACGCACCCCGCACCCAGAACTGCACTCGCGCCCCGACCTGCCGGATGATACCCGCCTGTGGGCAGCGCTCCAGGCGGTGAGCGGTGGAGCGTGGGCTGGCGCGGTATATGATGTGGATGCTATCCTGCGGGTGCTGGAAGCCGGCAAACAGGCGCTGGAAGAGAAAAAGCCTTTCTAATTTCCGCCGAACCTGTGCGTTTTTAGGGAAAGTAATGTTCCCCAAAGGAGAGCCAATGAACCGGTTTCCTAAGAATGAAAACCGCAAAGCCAGGTTGGAACACGCGCAAAACCTGCTTGAACAGGGAGCCACAGCATTCGAACGGGATGATATTAACGAAGCGCTGTTGTTCTTGCAAGAGGCCTACCTGATCCGCGCCGAGCTGTTGGGGCCCGACCACCCAGAAACAGGTGCGGTTGTTGAACGCCTGGAACAAGCCATCCAATTGCCTAACCACCAGGAGCAAGCACGGGATTTCTTCACCCAATCGCTCGAAAAATATCCGGGGCCAAAAGATACCCAGCACCAATGGCTGGGTTCGCTGGTAGAGCGGTTAGGAAACCAGCAGTCCAGCCTGGATGATCTGGATGGTGCGGCTGCCTGGTATGATCTGGCGCTTTCCGCGTACGAAAAATCACTGGGGCAAGCCGACCGCCAGGTGCTGTTTGTGCTGCAGAAACTGGTTGGCCTGTATTTCAACCTGGGCAGCCTGCAAAAAGCAAAGCAGTTGATGGAGCGCGTACTGGTGATCGACAGGCAGATATTTGGTCCGCAGCATCCCAAACTGGCTGCCGATTTAAGCAACCTGGGGAAAATATTAAGCGCCCTGGGTGATTTGGAAGGCGCGCGGGCCGCATATGAGCAATCCGTGGAGATTGACGAAAAAGCATTGAATTGGGATAATGCCCGCCTGTCTGCCAACCTATCCGGGTTAAGCAGTGTGCTGGAAAACCTGGGGGATTTGGCCAGCGCTCGATCCTGCCTGGAGCGGGTGCTGGATATCGATAAACATACCTTTGGTACCGCCCATCCCAAGGTATCCAGCGACCTCAACGAACTGGGCCGCCTGCAGGCAAAGTCGGGCGATCTGGCCGGGGCAGCAGAGCGCCTGCGCGAGGCGCTGGAAATGGACACACAGGTTTTCGGCGCCGATCAGCCGAGGGTAGCAGACGACCTGGCGCAACTGGGAGAAATTTTGCAGCGGCAAGGTAACCTCGTCAGCGCAAGGGAATGCTACGAGCGGAGCGCAGCAGCAGGCGAGCAAGCCTATGGCCCAGAGCATCCCAAGCTGGCGCCTATTCTGCACCATCTGGGAGATGTGCTGCGCGAGTTGGGCGAGCATTCCGCTGCCAGCAAAAGTTATAAACGCGCATTGAGAATTTATGAGAAAGTGCTTCCGGGAGATCATCCGACCATTCAGAAACTGCAAAAGAACCTGAACAGCGCTGTTTAGGCCAGCCCGCATACCTGTATGTTCAAGCCGAAGATTGTGCTGCCGCTTGCGGCGGTGACGGGTCGCTAAAGTTAATATTCGTATTGCGAAAAATCAACAGGCAACCGATAATAAATAAACCGCCATCAATATTTATTTTCCAAATGCGAAGGGGCAACGTATCATGGCACAAATCAAGCAACTGGTCGATCTGCTCAATGGGGCAAACGCGCCGCAAGGATTCGTCAAACTGTATGGCGCGGAAGATGAGACGATACAGCAGCAAAAAGCCCGCTATCTCCGGCTGATCAACCAGTACAGCGCACTGTACCCTGAAGCGCACGAAGTGACTTTCTTCAGCGCACCGGGCAGAACGGAAGTGGGAGGTAACCATACTGATCATAATGGTGGGCGCGTTCTGGCGGCAGCGGTTGATCTTGATATTGTGTGCTTGGTTGAAAAGACAGATGAGCCCTGGATCGCCATCGATTCGGAAGGATACCGGCCCATTCGCGTAGACTCCAGCAAGCTGCAGATGGTTGAACAGGAGAAATTCAACCCGGCTGCTCTGGTGCGTGGTATCTGTGCGCGGCTGAATCAACTTGGGTATCTGGTTGGCGGTTTTCGCGGCTGCATGACCAGCCGCGTGCCGAACGGCTCTGGCCTGAGTTCATCGGCGGCCTTCGAGATGATGATCGTTGCCATTTTAAATCACCTGTACAACCACGGGAGCATTGGCCCCGTGCTGGCAGCGCAGATTGGGCAATTCGCCGAGAACCAGTACTTTGGCAAGCCGTGCGGGTTGATGGACCAAACCACCTGCGCTGTGGGCGGATTCGTGACCATCGATTTTCAAGATTTCACCCATCCATTGGTTCACAAGGTAGATTACCAGTTCTCCAACAGCGGCTATTCCCTGGTGATCACTGGCACGGGCAGCAGTCACGCCGACCTGAACGAGGATTATGCGTCTATCGAAATTGAGATGAAATCCGTTGCCAGCGCATTGGGAGGAAAAGTACTGCGCGATGTATCCGCCGAGAGAATGCGTGGGGCCATCGCAGCGTTAAGGGGCAAGGTAAATGATCGCGCCCTGCTGCGCGCGCTTCACTTTTACGCCGATGATGAACGCGTGGTAAAGCAGGCCCAGGCGCTGGAAAACGGCGATTTTGATGCGTTCCTCAAGCTGGTAAACGAATCGGGAATTAGTTCATGGACGCATAATCAGAACGTCTTCTCGCCACGAAACCCCGCCGAGCAGGGCGTTGCCCTGGCCCTGGCCGTTTCGGAAACAATCTTGAAAGGCAGAGGCGCCTGGCGCGTTCATGGAGGCGGTTTTGCCGGAACTATACAGGCTTTTGTACCAGATGACCTGGTGCCCGAATATACCCAAAAGATGTCCGCCATTTTCGGAAGTGAAAACTGCCACAAGGTTTCCATCCGCTCGCAGGGCGCCACATCCATAGAACTATTCTGAGGCAGGGTCCTATTTCGCCCCGAATAAAAGCGTTTCCCGCTGGTAGAGGCGAATGGAAATTACAATGGATATTACGGCCAATACCAGGGTTGCAGCAGCTGAAATCAGCACATTTGTAGGATCGATGACTTCGCCGCGCATTACCTGGTTAATCAGCAGCCCTTGAGCAAAGGCCGGAATGAGCATCAACCCTGGATTCGCTTTCACGGAGAGAAAAACCAGGAAGGCGCTGGGCAGGCCCGCGACTAAAGGCAGGTATGACAGATACGTTTGCGCTTCCTTAAAACTGCGGGTAAAGGATGCCAGGACCATTTGCAATCCCGAGGCCAGCAGCACCATCGGCAGGCAGATTAAGAAAATCATCCACAGCGATGACAGGCTGACGGTCATTGGAAAACCCGTAAACTGTTCCAGAGGAATCAGGTTAAACGCCAGGCCAATCGTCCCCAGGCAGAAGATCAAAATCGCAACTGCATAAGGCAGCGAGGCCAGCAGTTTTCCCAAAACAAAGTCGCGGCGAGAAACCGGGTTGATCAACAACGGCTCCAGCGAACCGCGCTCTCGCTCCCCAGCCGTAGCATCGATGATGACATACATTCCCCCCATAAAAATCACCATGATGACAAAATACGGCAGCATGTTCAAAAAAATCAGCGACTGGCTCTGCGGCGTCGAGAGGTTCACATCGCGGACCGACAATGCATTGGTTATTTGCGGATCGACCCCGCGCGACATTAATCGCAGTGCGGCAACCTGCTGATCATAGGCGTTCAAAACACTTTTCGCCCTTTGAATATTCACGCTGGCCGACATGCGCGAATTGTCCAGGATCAACTCCAATGATGCCGGGCTGCCCGAAGTAAATTGCTTACCGTAGTCGGCTGGGATTACCAGGATAACATCCTGATCGCCATTCTGAACTGCCGTCCGTGGATCCGCTGGCGGCGGCAATATCTTCACACCAGCCTGCTCTAAAAAGGCAACCAGTTCGGGCGCGTTCTCTGCTCCCACAACCGGGAGTAAGAACGGCTTTTCGGACATATCTGGGTTGAGAAATTCGCCCATGACGATCACCATTCCAACCACGAACAAGGGTAAAAAGAGCGCCGACAGAATCACCGAAGTGATGGAACGCCGGTCTCGTAGGTTATCGATAAATTCCTTCTCGAACACAACCCCGATTTGCTTCATTGCTGCGACCATCCTTCCTCTGTGCCTATGGCGTTCACGAAGGCATCTTCCAGGCTTTTCTGACCGGTCATTTTTTCAAGATCATCGGGCGTCCCAGAGGCAACGTTCTGCCCGCGAGCAATCACGACAATTTTGTCACATAAGGCCGATACTTCCTGCATAATGTGGCTCGAAAAAAGCACGCACTTTCCTTCATCGCGCAGGCGCTGTATCAGGGCACGCATGGCCCGGGTGCTGATAACATCCAGTCCATTGGTGGGCTCATCCAGCAAAATATTGTTTGGCTGGTGGATCAGCGCCCGCCCAATCGCCACTTTCATCCGTTCGCCTGTCGAAAACCCATCGGTGCGGCGGTCAGCAATTTCCTGCATATCCAGGAGCTGGATCAATGCATCGATTCTCGTTTCCAGCACAGCCCCCTTCAGGCCGTGCAGCCGGCCATAGTAACGGATATTCTCTCGAGACGTGAGGCGCGGGTATAGGCCGTGATTATCGGGTAGAGCGCCAATACGTTCCTGCACAGCCAGGATGTCCTTTTGGGTATCCAATCCATCCACCAGCGCTGTTCCTTCATCCGGGCGAAGCAGGGTATATAGAACACGCAGAGTGGTTGTCTTGCCCGCGCCGTTCGGGCCTAACAATCCAGTGATCTGCCCATCCGCTGCCGTGAAAGATACACCTTGTATAGCCATGACTTTCCCAAACGATTTGTGAATATTCGTTACTTCGATCATTCGTTGTTTCCTGAATAGAGTTGTAAGAAGCGTTATTGTATTTGGGCAGCTTCAGGGTTTTGAACCAGAAAAATTAACCATGAAGGGCATTGGATGGATTTCTTGCACACAGGCAGTATCCAGACCGGCTATGCTTCCCGATTCAATAAAGTCCGTCACAATCCGGGGTATACAGCCGCGGTAAATAACGTTGTGACCGATGCCCGCGACAACCAGGTTTAAATCATTAGAAAGATTCTTCGCTGCTTTCTCCGCATTGGAAGGCGGGGTGATTGGGTCCGCTTCTCCCGAGAGGAGCAGCGTGGGGATATCAGATGATACTGGTTTCTTTTCTTCTGGCGAGATTTGCGCATGCGGCCAAAGCGCGCATTGTTTCGCCATTTCTCCGGTGGGATCGGATAGATAGGATTCAGCCGAAGCCGAGTTCTCTGGATAAAAAGGCACGTCTTCCGCGCATAAAACAGAAAGATACAGACCAGCATAAATCGACTGGTTTAAACTGCCTGAGACCAGCAGGTATTGTGCCGTCAGCAGATTGTAGTCGCCGCGAGAAACGGTCTGGTGCACCAGCAACGGAATATACGCTACAGTCTCCGGGCTGTACGACAGAATTTGGAAGGCCGCCGCTGCCTTTTGGCGCGTTAGCTTCATCGTGACCATCTCCCCGGTGGTCGGATGAGGCAAAGTCACCTCAGCCGGGTGCTGCTCAAGATCGGCGAGAAGTTTATGAAATTCTTCCTGCACATTTGGAAATGATTCGCGGCAAGCCGGATCGGCTGAACAGCGCTCAAATATGAGCTCCATGGCGCGCTGGCCGTTTACCGCATTTTCTGGCCCCAGCTCCCAATCCACCGGCGTAACACTGTCTAGGATAACGGTGCGAAGAGATTGCGGATACATGCGCTGGTAGACCAAAGCCACCCGCGTCCCGTAGGATACCCCGACCAGGTTTATCTTTTCATATCCCAGCGCAGCGCGCACCTCTTCCAGATCTTCAACTGTGGCAGTGGTGGTATATAAACGAGTGTCGCCATCCATTTCAGCCAGGCATGCTTTATACAGTTCCGCCTGCTGCTCAGGTGAGATATCCTCATCGCCTGTTTCTGTTTTTTCAATGTCAGGGCAGCGGAGCGGGTTTGATTTGCCCGTGCCACGCTGATCAACCATCACAATATCGCGATTCTGATGCACCCGTTCAAAAACGGGAATGAGCGTTGGAAAGGTTTCTGAAGCAGCCTGCCCAGGCCCACCTGCTAATAAGAAAAGGGCATCCGTCGCGGGGGTTCTGCTGACCGCCGGAATCACGGCGATATAGAGGTCAATTTTCCGGCCTGTTTTCTGCACCTGGTCTTCGTACACAGCCAGCGTCCCGCAGCGCGCGCGAAAGCTGTACGACATGCCCGCACTGCTGAGCTGGCAATCTTCAAAGGCGATGGCCGGATCAGGAACGGGCGCCTGAGCAGCCTTATTCGCCGCCTGGTCTGTACAACCGCCGACCAGGGTCAGGAGAAGGAGGGAATAAAGTGCAAGCATTTTTACTGATTTCATTAGAGTGATACCTGTTCGTTGGCGAATGCTTTTTATCTTTAGCCGCTAAAAAGGCTCCAAAAAGTTTTCAAATTCCATCTGTTTTTCAACCGGGTAATTATAATGACAAATTTAAAGATAAAGAAAGCAATTCCGGACCCAATCGGGGCCGATGTGACTTCTGGCAGATCGGGTCCTTCTAATTCAATGGAATAAAGTGTAAAATAATGATGTTTTTAGTTGATGGTTTTCGTATCGCAGTGGAAATTCTTCTTTCCATAAAAAAACAGATAGCCTGCCAGCAAAGGGGATGAATACTTGCGCAGCTTTTCAGTAAAACAAAGCAATCCAGATAAAAGAGCCAAAGCTAATACTGGCATACCGATCAAAACAGGCGGTCTACCGGATTTATCTGTTGAGCCTCAAGGGAAAATGGAACGGGAAGGCAGCATTCATTTTCTGCGCAACCTGCTACCGGCTGGCACGATCAGTACGGATGGAGAGCTTGATCAGTTGGCGGACTGCCTTGGCGACCTTCCTTTCATTTTAAATATAGCTGGAGGGTACTTAAAGGAACGGGTAAAAATCTCTGTCCGAGAATACCTGTCAGAAATGAATAAAACAGCTTCGGCATTGGATCCATCGATCAAGTCCTGGATGGAGAATAGCCCCAATGCTCCTTCAAAAGAGGCAGTGGCGGTTATTACCATGTCTTCCCATTTGCTGGAGGGAAAAGATGAACGGGAACGTTTCGCGCAGCATCTATTTTTTACCGCCGCCGCCTGCGTGCCTAACCTGCCTATCCCCTTCGATCTACTGCGCCAGGGATTCGAGGTTTCAAAAAATAGGACATCGAACCTGGACCGCAGCTTGCAGTGGTTATACAGCCTGGGCCTGTTAACCCAGTCAGAACACGGACCATATATGAATTCCACCCTGGCAGGGTTTGCTCGCTGTGTCAATCCCGAACCTGCCAGGATTCTTACGCTTCTCTCAGATACCCTGCTAAACGCGCCTTTTGAGGCCGAGCCCGGACCGTATCTGTTCCTATTGATAGGGCACCTGCGCGCTGTGGCAGCTCAGGCGGAGGAGGCCGGCCTTGCGCAAACCGGCAGCCTGTGGAATCATCTGGCATATTTTCTGTGGACAGCAAAGCAGTTAAACGAAGCCAGGATTTGCCTTGAACGCTGCCTGTCGTTTTGCGAACAGCGGAACGGCTTGGAACACGCTGACACCGCAACCGTCCTCGCCAACCTGGGACGCGTGCATTCGGATTTGGGCGATTTGAGCGCGGCAAAGAACTGTTTTGAACGCGCCATGGCGATCAACGAAAGCGTTTTCAGCGCCTCTTACCCGGAGGTAGCGTCAAACGCAAATGATCTGGGGCAGGTATTGTACGATCTGGGCGACCTCCAGGGAGCCCGGACTTGCTTTGAGCGGGCGCTTTCGATTCATGAAAATGCCTTTGCTTACGGACCAAAACACGCGGTAATCGCCATCGAATCTGGCAACCTGGGGCGGGTACTGCGTGATCTCCACGATTTACGAAGCGCCAGGGAATGTTTTGAGCGCGCCCTTTCCGTTGATGAATGGAATTATGGCCCAAAATATCCCGGCCTTGCCAGCCGGGCTAATTACCTTGGGCGCGTTCTCTATCAGCTCGGAGACTTACAAGGAGCTAAAACGAACTTTGAACGCGCGGTGGCAATTGAGAAGGCCGATCCCAATCTGGAAAACGCCCATTCCGCCAATGCGTTAAACAACCTGGCTCTGGTTTATCACGATCTTGGCAATCGAATGGAAGCCAGGAATTGTTTTGAACAGGTACTGGTAATCGATGAAAAAGTACATGGACCGGAGCACCCCACGGTTGCAAAGGACCTCGCCAGCCTGGGCAATATTGAGCGTGAATTGGGCAACCTTTCCGCGGCGCGAGATCGCTACGCTCGCGCATTGAATATCAATGAAATGATATATGGGCAAATTCACCCTATCACCGCCGGGACTCTCAAGAACCTGGGGCGCATCCTTTATACCCTGGGAGACCTGGTAGGCGCAAAGGAGATGTATAACCGCGCTGTAGAAATTGAAACCAGGCTGCTAGATGAAGACCATGTAGAGGTCGGCACAGACGTTCATAACCTTGGGATGGTCCTGGCTGAGTTGGGCGAACTGCAAGAAGCCAGGGCCTGTTATGAACGCGCACTGGAGATTTTCGAAAAGAACCTCCCTCCTGATCACATCAAAAGGATCAAAGCCCAGCAACACCTTGACCGGGTGAAGCGGAAGCTCCGCATGACAAGTTAACAAAACGAACAGATCATGCCATCCTCAAATGAGGGTATTGCCCTAAACAAATTGCAGCCTGAAATCTACCTTTTTTTGTAGACATAAGAGTCTCATCACGCGATTTGTTTAGATTACGGAATGCCCCATTCCACAATCAATGTTGGCCGGCCTTCAGCGTTCCAGTCTCCGGTATCTGAGGAGACAAAATATTTGCCGCTGTGCATCGCACTGTCGGCGCTGTACAGCGCCAGGCGCAGCGGTACGCCCTCCTGGTAAGCTTGTGCAACCGCCCGGCTGACGTCCCATTCATACCGGTCCCCGGGCCACACAATCTTTTTCGTGCCAAACGGCTGCACCCAGGCGCGCGAAACATTCTCCAGCACCTGCGGGGCGTTATTCCAGGATAAAGTGGCTTCATCCCAATCTTGCGTCACCCGCATAACCTGGATAACGGAGGCTTTTGCCTGGCTCGGGTCCGATCCACCGAACTCGTGCATTACCAGCCTGGCAGAACGAATGGCTTTTCCGGGCGGGATCAAGTTCAAAGGAAAGGTTACATAGTATTTTGAGAAACACGGCCAATCCGAAACATCCTTCTGGTTTTGGATATTGAAATTTTCCTGGTGGGCATAATTTTCCTCGCCCCAATCTGACCAATGATCGATGCCGCTGCCGCACGTCATTCCACCACCAACCGCGGCGTCCGGCACCACAGCGCCGTTCAGCTTGTGGCGGATCGCTGTAACTTGCACATCCGACACCGCGGGCGGGTTATAGGAGGGCAGTCCAAAGCGGATGCTGCCCCAAGAAGCAGGTGAATTTTCGTTATTTCCATCAGGCCAGCGCTGGGTTTCGGTCATCGACCCGGTTGGGTTATCGCGGTCGTACATCGTCACCGCCATGCGCCAGAGGGTGCCATCGGAAGGCTTGCCAGGCAGGCCCAGGCTGGTAAATGGAATTTTATAAGCCATTGTCCAGCCTTTTTCATTCTCAGTATTATCATTCAGGCCCCCACCTCGCCACCCGGCGTCATCGGCAAAACTAACCGATTGGGATACCCAACGAGTGCCATCTCCGCGGTACGAATGGTGGTAATTGTCAGGCTCTTCCCAATGGCGAAATTGAGACACAAAGCGGAAGGATTGCCTGGTTGGAAGCGGCGCCTGACTGCTGCCATCTAGATGCAGCATCAGCGCCACCGTGTCCCAGTTTTCTAAATCACTGCCGTTTGATTTTTCTTTGTACCACACGCGTTTGTCAAACGTAGATGTATATACAAATACGGCTTCATCATTGTACGCAACCCGAACGTCCGTGTAGTTGGTATCCTGGCGGACCTCGCCGAACCAAAATATCGCCATTTCCCGGAACTTTTCTTTGGTTACATCGGTCACGGGAATATACGGAAGGTTTACAGCCGGTTTATTTTCAGGTGGATTGGAATTGCTCTTAATAAACGGAAGGAAAACTTTCTTTTCGCCTTCCTGAGCCAGTACACGCGCAGGCAGAATCTGCCCCCCCATCATTGCGCAAACAATCGCGAGAATGCACAGTTGTTTTCGCATGGACGGTTTTCCTGATTGTTAAAGTAGTTTGTAAAAGCAGAATAGAGATCTTATTCGTCAACCGAACAGACCCCATTGTAGCATAAAAATTAATCAAACCAACTTACAAAAGTAAAACAAAAGAAAACAGCCCGGAGGATTACAGGCGACTGCCTGCTTTCTTCCGGGCTGTTTACCAAATAAAAATCGATTGTTTTCGTCAGCCGCTTTGGGAGGCTTCGGAATAGATGCGTTCCAGCTCTCCCGTTATCGTATACCAGTTGTGATGTGTCTCCACATACTTTCGACCGGCTGCTCCAATCTCGCCGGCGTATGTTGGGTCATCCATCAAATGCAAAATTTGCTGCGCAAACAACGCAGGATCCGCTTCAACCAGCAGGTCTTCCCCAGGTTTTGTAGAAAGAGCAGCCACTGCTTTTGGGGTGACAACGACCGGGGTCGCGCACGCCATTGCCTCCAGTACTTTATTTTGAATACCTGCTCCATACGTCAGCGGAGCCAGTGCAACGGCGGCCTTTTGCAGATAAGCACGCAAATCCTCAACATAGCCTGTAACGATAACGCCATCCCGGTTCGCCAGATCACGGATTTCCTGCGGCGGATCTTTGCCAACAATCCAGAGCTTCACCTCAGGACGTTTTGCCCAAACACGCGGCATAATATTTTCCATGAGGTACAGTACCATAGAGATGTTTGCGTGGTAGCTCATTTTTCCGCTGACCACCAGCGTGGCAGGCTCCCTGGTGCTTGTAGATGATGGTCGAAAATAATCCAGGTCAACGCCGTTAGGCAGCACTGTAATATTCTCAGCCACTGCCGGGTGAGGCATAAGCGCAGAAAATGCCTCTTTATCCAGGCGGGATGTGACCAGTGTGCGGCCAAACAACTGCGCCATGCGCGATTCATAGCGCCTGGTACGCCCCAGCTCAAACCAGGTGATTAACCGAGAGAACAGCTTTTTACTTTTCTCAGCGCTCTGTTGGAACAGGTAGGATATGCAATCCACGCTGTCCCAAACAATTGGCGGATACCCCTGGCTGGCGCGCCCTTGCGCTTGCTGTTTCATGGCAAGCGTCTGAGCGTATCGCACGCCGCGCAAATGCTCTACGTGGATGACATCAAATGTTCCGGTACAGGCCAGGTCCTCTAGTTTTTGTGCTAATTGGGGCTGCCAGCAGTAGAAGGACTGCAGGGGGTCCTGTGTCAATACCCCGAACCCCGCGTTCATCAACGACCGCCAGGCTGGCAAAGGATATGCGTACACCTGGATTCCATCCGCTTCCAGCGCGCGGATAGCTGCCTTATCCATTTCATTCGAATAAATTGTCAGCAGGGTGACTGTATTCCCACGCGCTGATAAGTATCGAATCAGGCTGTCGGGTCGAACGCGAATTTTGTTAGGAGCGTAGGGAACGAGAAAAAGGATATTCACGCGTAGATGGTATCCATCTTCTTTAACACAACCTGCCAGTCATAGGTGGTCTCTGCAAGGCGACGGCCATTTTCCGCAAGACGCACCCGCAAGGCCGGGTCTTGCACTAAACGAATCACAGCCCTGGCAAAGGCTTCTGGTTCATCCGCAACCAGAACATCTTCCCCCGGTTGTGCATTAATGCCCTCCAATCCGATGGTTGTCGTGACAACGGGCACGCCGCGCGCGAAGCCTTCCAATATGCGCACGCGCATCCCGCTTCCCACCCGCACAGGAACAACCATAAGGCAGGCACGCTCAAGATAGGGGGTCAGGTTTTCAACAAAGCCTGTTACTTCTACAGCATTCGGGTTTTGTTGGGCAGCCTGCAGAAAGTCAGGTGGAGGGTTTTTGCCAATCACCGTCAGGTTAATCGCTGGCAGTTCGTTTACGATCAATGGAAGTACTTTTTGAATAAACCAGCGGATACCATCCGCATTGGGTGGATATCGCAGCGTTCCTAGGGTCACGATATTGATCGAGCCTTCCCTATGCTTCACCGGCTGCAGTTCCCCGGTATCCACCGCGATGGGGATACAGTCAATATGGCTGATTGGCGCGCCAGACTTACCGCGCACCGAATTCGCGGCCTCAAGCAGCAGGTCTCGGTCGATCTCGGTTACTGCTGTTGTTTTTTCAAATTCGCAAACGATCCTGCCTTCATATTCCTTTATGCGCTTTGATTCGAGCGCTAAGACAGGCTTCAGGATGTTCCAGGCATTTTCCTGCATCCGCTCAACAATCTTCCATGTGGCATTGTGCGCATCAAAAACCCGGAAAAGCGTTTTTTTTGACCCGCCAGCACGCACCACGCTCGACCAGAACTGGGTCATCGTGAGCTGGTCAGCGTGAAAGACATCAAACGTTTCCGAAAATGATAAGCGGCGCAGCGTTGCCCGCATGGCAGGAAGGTTATCCCTTTCGATCAAAAAGGGGGTGCCTCGCACAATGCTGCGCAACCAGTAAACGACATCCATCAGGCGGTTGCGCCGCATAGGAACCGCGTGAACCTGAATTCCAAGTTTCTGGATCTCAGGGATATGCTTTTCTTCTTCCTGCCTGACAAAGGAAACCAGCGTAATCTTATGACCGGCTTTGTGAAGATAACGAAGCACCTGCCAGGTTTTCACCTTTGGGCCCGCGTCTGGTGGGAACGGAAGGACTTGGGTCAGGAATAATATATTCATGGTTGGTACCGGCAATGCATGTTCGATGTTCGGACTGGAACTCGCACCATTCCAGTGATACGAACCACAAACCTACTTCCCGTTTTTTCCTCCCGACACAAGCCGCGCGAAAACCGCGGGTAGTTTCGCGGCCACACCATTGGCCTTTTCTGGCTGAGGCTCGCTGCCGCCGCCCTTACCCGAATCGCGGTAGTAGTACCCGCGGTTATAGTAAGTCGAACGCCCTTGCGGAACCTTGTTAATGATGATCCCCAGAATCCGCGCACGGGCCTGTTCGAGCTGTTTTATTTTCGCACGTGCGTTGTCTTTGCGCGTTACAGAATGGGCCACCACCAGCAAGACCCCGTCCACTTTCGTAGAGAGGACAATGGCATCTGGCAAAATCACCGGCGGGCCATCGATAATCACCATATCATAAAACTTTCCCAATTCTTCGATGATCTGGGTCATTTTATTTGAACTGAGCAGGTCAATCGGGTTGGGCGGCGTTGGGCCGGTGGGAATAATCCACAAATTGCTCTCCTGCCACTGCTGGGTGATCTCCCAGATATCGAGGTTCTCGCGAAAAACATCGCTTAAACCGCGTTCGTTTGAGATATTAAAATATTGATTGATACTGGGATTACGAAAATCAGCATCGACCAATATCACTTTCTTGCCACTTTGTGCAATAACCGCAGCAAGGTTGCTTGCCGCGGAGGATTTCCCCTCGGCTGGATTTGGGCTGGTGACAAAGATCTTTTTCAGTTCCCTATCGATGCCCGAGAATTCCAAATTGATGCGCAGCAGGCGAAACTCTTCGGCGACGATTGATCGCGGGTTTATTGAAGAATAAATGAATGACCGATCTTTATCCTTCGGAATTTCGGAACTGGGAATGAGTGGGATATTGGCAAGCACCGGATGCTGCAATATATTCGCCACATCTTCCGGTGACTTTAATGTGTCGTCCAGGTATTCAAGCAGGTAAGCCGCTGCGGCAGCAATAACGGCTGCAATCATAGCCGTCATGATGACGATGATGATCCGCTGTGGGCCAATAGGCTCCCTGGGCAGTGAAGCAGGCTCGATGATTGTCAACGTATTGGTAGCGCCCTGCGTGGTGTTTGAGATAAGAGAAGCATAGTTTGTTTGCAGGCTGGCCAATTTATTCTGCAGCGCCGATAATTGATTCTGCGCATCGGCAATCTGCCGCGCGCTATTCATTTCGCTTAACTGTCGCTCTGCTTTATCGATCTCTTCCAGCGTTTCGCGAATTTTCCCTTCCACATACGAAATCTGCTCTTCTAGAAAGGCCTGGCGTTCTGTGCCCTGGTTTTCATTCGATGTTGGGCTGGCCTTGATCAGTTGGTTTGCCAGCTCATTCGCTACTGCCTGCGCGCGCGCAGGGTTGCTGTCGTTCACCAAAATCTCAAGCATCTGGCTGTTTGGCAAGGGATTAATGGAATAGGTTGGAAGTTTTGGCAGGCCTAACGCCTCCCTTGTCGCTCCGTAAACCTCGCTGCGCATGCCAATGTCAGCGTAGTAACTGGCGAGCTGCTGCCCAAGCCAGAGATCATTACTTGATGGATTCGCTTCAAATATCGCTCGTCCAACAATCATCGTCGCCCGTGATTGGTAAATGAGCGGCTGCTGGTTTACGACAATAAAACTTGCTACCGCCGCTACTACAGCGGCGGCTGCCAGCAACCACCAATACTTAATCAGGGGAGTGAAATACGATTTTATGCCCATCTTTTTTGTCCACCCTTCTCGGTAACCCCATAGGAATATCCTCTCGAGAAGGATAGTCCCCAATTGACATCTACATTATAACGAATACTTGGCTCGCGTATATACTGACTATTATGCAATCTTCCAGCAAAGCTTGATAATATCCCAGTTCGACCGAAGGGCCAGTTTTGCAGTTTCACGCATCTTTGGCACCAGCAGTAACACCAGGCAGATCAAAACCTTCACAAAGCTAATCACACCAACCATCAAACGCAGGATTGTAGTTAGGAACCAGCCATAATTCTTTTTATAGAACAACAGCTTGCCCCGATAAATCCTCTTGCGGCGGTTCCAACGGTTCATGCTCCGACCACCGTAATGCAGCGTGGTTGCATCGGGGAGATAATAGACTTTCCAGCCAGCCCGATACAGCCGGTACTGCAAATCCGTCTCATCGCCATAAATAAAATACTCTTCATCCAGCAGACCCACCTGGTCAAGAGCGGAGCGCCTCAACAATAAGCAGGCGGAGCTTAACCAACCCGCCTGAACGGGATGGTCGGAATCGTAATGTGAGGGATAGCCTTTCCACAAAGGATATCCCAGCCCCATCACCAGGAGAAATTCTTCTTTCAAATCAGAAAATTTCGCGTAACCTGCCTGGAAGGAACCATCTTCATATAAAAGCTTTCCGCCCACCCCACCAGCCTCAGGATGGGTATCCAGAAAATCCACAAAAGCATTTAGCGCTTTGCCATTAACAATGGTATCGTTGTTCAGCAGCAGAACATATTTCCCGTCGGTGCCCTCGATGCCCTGGTTGCTGGCTTTACTTAACCCAACATTTCGCCCGTTCTCGATGAGTTTTACCTCTGGGAATTTTTCGTGCAGCATCTCCTGGCTTCCATCCGTGGAACCATTGTCGACAACGATCACATCAAACGTATAGTTAAGCCCGGCGTTATAGAGCGATTCCAAACAGGGCCCCAGGTAATTTTTGTTGTTCCAACATACTAATACCACTGACATATCCACAATTTTGGATTTATCGGCAGTCTGCTGCGGGTTATTCTGATTTATTTGCGTTGCCATCACTATTCCTCCCGAAAACGCCGGTCCATTTCCATAATTTCATCGTACGTGCCCAGGTCAATATACACCCCGTTCTCAATCGTTACACCGCGGAACCGCATACCATCTCGAATGGCACCGTTCATTATTTGTGCAAAATCAGATATTTCTTTCACGTTAACGCACTCATGAAGATATTCCGTGAAGCGCGGTCGCCAGATAATGCAGCCCCACATCTTATCCAGGTCGGTTTGTTTCGGCTTATCTACAATCTCGATTACTTTCCCGCTTGCATCACACCGCACCATGCCAAATTTTTCGGGCCGCGTGGTTGGAAACAGCACCAATGCCACATCATCATCGGGCAGCATATTCTGGTAAGCGAACTGAAACACATTTCCAGGACGCATAATCGTATCGGCCATTCCAAAGAAAACCACATTTCCAGCAGTCAGGTGATACGCCGAATCCAGCGCGTGGGCCAGGCCAGGCGAGGTGGACTTGCCCTCATGCGTAGCCTGTTCTTGCACCACATAACTAATTGAACAGCCAAAACGATGCCCGCTTCCAAAATACCCAATGAGCTGATGTTTGGTTTCGTTGATAACGAATACGAGGTGTTTTAAACCGGCATCCGTCAGGTTATCCAGTACGAACTGTGAAATCGGCTTGTAACGATTATCCTGAATTACGGGATAAAGTTCTTTTGGATACGGAAGTCCCAGGCGGACCCCTTTTCCGGCTGCCGGAACCAGACCAATTAATTTTTCGTTCATACGTTCCCCTCCTGCTTAAATGTTTCTATTCAGTCGCCGTTTTTTCTTTTACCACTTGATTGATTGTCAAGAGGCCTCCCAGGAACAGCCAGCCCACAATACTACCGCGAAAGCCATACATTCCAATATTGTAGGTAAAAGGCAAAACCCAATCAACAAGCCCACCTGCAACAATCATCCCTGCCATACTGCCCAGGGCGCCATACACAAATGCTCGCTCAAACCCTTCAGGAGCGCTGTCCTTCAGCCGCCAGGCCAGTTTGCCCAATGTCCAAAATATCCACATAAAACAAACCAGGCCCCAAAAACCTGTCTGAGAGAAAATATCCACATACTGGCTGTGCGAGTTAAAACTCACCCGCCAACCCATAATCGAGAATAATGGCGTGTACCAGTAATAATTGGCAAATCCAATCCCAAAAATCGGGCTGACCATGGAAAGGTTGATGACGATGAGCCAGGCATCCAGGCGTGAGAACCAGCTGTATTCCTCTGTAGTAATCGCCTGGTAGACAACAAATATCGCCCCAATGATCAACAAAGGAAGAAACCAAAGAATACGCCGCCGGTATCGAATCGCAAAAAGGCAAGCTGCCCCAGCCAAGGGGGGGATAAAACCCGATTTCCAATCGAATGACATCACAACCGCAACGAAGACCACTGCGATTACCATAACAATAAGAGCAAGCCGGTGCGCCTTGATGAGCTTGTTGTTGTACATCACCTGGCTTAAGGGAATCATCAGCAGCCATATCCAAAAAACACTAGAAACCGTGGCACCGTTTTGATAGATAAGCCGCCCGTACGATGCAACCATGGGTACAAGACGGGCCAGGATATACACAGCGCCGATGACAAGAAATGTCCAGGTGAAGGCTTTCAGCCAGCGTACATCGCGGATCAGGTTGCCGAAGGCCAATAAAACCAGCGGTGACAGGATGTAGATTGCCATGCCGCCCAATTGGGTATCCAGCGGCGCGTGCCGGGCCAGTGGATACCACGTTAGCTGGCCAATACCGAAAGAGATGATGCATCCAATGATAAAAACAAGGATAGGCAGAGCGGTCGCAGGGTCATTGACATAAATGTTGCGCTGCCGGATGATCATATCCAGCACCCATAGGCCAATGAATAACGCCGTAGCCAGCACAGCCAGATTGACCCCGCCCGGACCAGAAAAAGGTACAAAGAAACCCCCAAAGAGAATGGCAAAGATCCCGAGGTCTGGTTTCCAAAGCAGTATTAACATACCCGCCAGCAAAACAAGCAGGACAAGCAGCGTGATCAAAGTCTCCCGTTCTCCAACCAGCGCCAGCAGAACACTCAAGCCCAGCACGCCCAGAATAATAGCCCAACGCATGAAGAGCATTCCGAGCTGGCCCTGCCATATTGCATTCCATTTTTGAGAAAGAGAAGAGAAACTCACGCTTGATCCTTTGAGAAATAACCGCTGCTAGATGTTTCTCGCTGCTGGTAATGGCTATCCAGCAGCCTGCTGAACCACGCTTAATAACTTAGGAAGAACGATTTGCCAATCATACTGCTCGCGGACAAAGCGCCAGGCATTGGTGGCGATTTTTTCACTGAGCTGCGGAGACCTCAATAGTTCAACGATGTGCCCGGCAAAGTCTTCCGCATCATCCGCGATGAACAGATGTTCCCCTGCCCTCGCCTCAAGACCTTCCGCGCCTTTGCTGGTTGACACCACGGCTGTCTTTAACGCCATGGCTTCTAATATTTTAAGCCGTGTTCCCCCACCGGTTTGTAAAGGAACCACGCTGACGCAGGAGCGCGCGATATAAGGGCGCACATCATCCACATAACCGGTTTGCCTTACGTCTTCACAATTGGGTAGAGATAAACCATTTGGATCGCCGGTGATCGTCAGAGTTGCTCCTGGCGCCTGTTCCTGAACACGCGGCAAAACATTTTTCAGAAACCAGAGCACAGCCTGGTAATTGGGTAAATACTTGAAAGAACCCGTGAAGATAATGCTGCCTGGTTCCCGGTCCTCCTGTATGCCTGTATAATCCGCCAGGTGAACCCCGTTCGGTATAACGTGGATGGAGCGGTTGCCTGGAATGGAATTGGCAAGCAGGCGCTTTTCTTGCTCCGAAACAACCGTGCAAACCCCCTGCCTGCCAATTAACTGTGCCAGGTACTCGCGCTGTTTCATCCAGGTCAGCCCATTCCGCAGCTTCGCAAGTGGGTTGGCGGCATTCACATAAGCTTCGTACGGTACGCCTATTTCCACCTCTTCGTACAGAACCGGTATGCCCTGAATCAGATGCCGGTAAGAGGTCATCAGCCATTGGGAAAAGATGACCAAGTCAAATTTTATCATACCTGTCATCTGGCGAATTTCCTGTTCCATTTGCATGGAATAGGTGTCGGCCAGTACGCGAGGCTTTTGGCCAAACAGACCCATGAAAGCCCGCATGCTGCCGGGTTGAAACTCTCTCCACGGTGCAACGTGCACCTCCCGGCAGAAGGCTTTTAACGGCTCAACCTCGGCATTTTGCGGATCGTCTGAGAAGCTGATCAGATACACCTCGTGAACCTGGGCCAGGCCGCGCAAAAGGTTGTAAATACGCAGTTTGGCCCCGTTATTGGTCGGGTAAGGGAACCAGCGAGATAGAAACAAAATTTTCATACAGCGCTACACAGCTTCCTGCCGCCCCCAGCGATGGCGAAAAAAGTCAACCAGCCCGCGCCACATGGCATTCCGGTAAGACCTTTTTCTGCGCCATTTCGGGCGCACGGTCCAACTGACCAGGGTGCGGATGATCTCTGTGAATGCAAAAATCCAGACTTTCAAAGGAGCACGGTGTTTGGACAGCATCAGTAAACGGTTACGTGTTCCATAATACATGACAAATGGCTTGGGCTCGTAATTGCGCTGAACGCCTTTATGCCATAATTTTGCGGCAGGCACATGAACAATCCGCCAGCCTGCCCGCCGGGCGCGTAAACACCACTCGGTTTCTTCCCAATAAAGGAAAAACCGTTCATCCAGCATTCCAGCCTGTTCGATTACCCCCCTGCGCACCAGGATAGCACAACCGGAGATCCATTCGACGGTATGGGGCTCATTGAGCTGACCGCGATCCAGCTCGTCTTTCGCCAGATGAATACTTTGCCAGTAAGGGCCTAACATGCCACCACCCGACTGGATATACTGGGGTTCATCGTAGTGATAGACCATCGGGCCAACCATGCCGATTTGCCTGTCGCTCTCCCCTACTGATACCAGGCGAGCCAGGCACGCAGTATCCAGCGCTGTATCCTCATTAAGCACAAACACCCAATCCGCGCCTTTTTCGAGGGCGATTTTAATCCCAACGTTATTGTTACCGGCATAACCAAGATTTTCTCCAAGCGGCACAATTTGCACGTTGGGGAATCTCTCGTGAATAGCGTCTATCGAGCCATCCGTCGTCTGGTTATCCAGCACGATCATGCTGTGGTTTGAATAGGTTCCCCGCGCCAGCGACTCAAGACATTCCAGCGTGTCTTTGCACCGGTTGTTGTTCAGGATGATGGAGATAACGTAGGGTTCCGTCATATTTACTCAGGACGAGGGGAACCCTCATCCAGCGGAATGGGTTGAGCATTCTTATCATGTTCAAGATCACTCAACACTAGTGGATGCAGGAACTGACTTCTTAAACGCTCATAAATTTCAACAAGCTCTTCCACTTCCTCAGTGATCGTCCGAATTTTTCCAATCCCGCGCTGCAGCTCGCCGACCAGCGCCGGTTCATTGACCACCCTGCGGATCTGGTCGCACAGTTGATCTTCCTGATCATATTGGAACAGCAGGCCATTCACCCCATGCTGGATAAATTCCGCAATTCCACCAACGTTGGATGCAATCACGGGGGTCTTTCCGGCAAAAGCCTCCTGGATAACGCGCGGATTATTTTCATGCCACTGTGAAGGCACTACCAGCACATCCATACCAGCGAGCACCTGCCCCAGCCTACTGTGTGGAAAAGAACCCATAAACCGGATGCTTTCTGAATCCCGGGCTATCGCTTCGAGCGAAGCCGCAAATTTAGGGTGGCTTGCAGCATCGCCATAAATAAGCAGTTCCGCTTTCCCCTCTACGTCCGCTGCCTGAAACGCCCGTATTAATAAGTCTACCCCTTTGACCGGTATAAGCTGCCCGATATAGCCCAGCCGTACAAGCTTTAAAGGGCGCTTTTCAGGCATATCATTCAGCCAGGCAAGGTCATGCCCGCTGTGGATAATCCGTACCTGGCGTCCAAAGAGGCCGCTTTTATCCATCACGCTTCCTAAAAAGGTGGAAGGCGCGGTTATACAGTCAAACATAGGCGCAATCTCGGCCATTACACGCCTGCGGTCATCCATATCAAGCGCCATCCCCCGCAGCCCACGCATCCGATTGATTTTCGGTATCCGGCTGGCCCGCTCCAAGACCGCCCGCGTTTTCGATTCCCCCAGCACGCGGTTCAATCCCTGGTACGCCCTGGTCTTCCATAATAAACATTTTAGACAATCCCAGCTAGTTGTCTGCCCACTGCACAAGGTCCCGTCACCGCGCACCAGGCTGATCTTGGGGCAGATCATCCAGAAATCGGTCAGGGTAAATACAACCGGCAGTCCGTGCTTCTTTACCGCGCGCACTGCTCCGGCAGCCAGCGTGACCAGTGAAATAATGTGTACAACATCCGGCTGCCACTCCTCCAGCCACCGGTCAAGCTGCGCCTCAACCAGCGGATTATCGTACAGCGAGCGGTTTGGATCGCTCGCCTGGGCCCAGTTGAAGTTTACCCGCCGCACAGGGATGCCCTGATACACCTCATCTGTAAAGCCGTTCCAATGCTGTTTCCCAGCATCCCAATCACCAGCACAGACCACCTGCACGCTGTGGCCCAACTTTTGCAGCTCCAGCGCGTAACCCAAAGCGCGTTTTTCCGCTCCTGCGGTGCGATTCGGTGGAAAAAAGTGACTGATCAATAATACGCGCATGGGTTCTGGATCACCGGTGATTATTCTTGAGACGATTGATCAGAGCCTTGCTGAACAGCGACCTGGCCAGGTGGCCAAAGACACGAGGATCACGCCATAGGCGGGGATTATAAGAGAGGCATTTATTAAGATATTTCCGGCATGCCGGACGGTCATCCAGCCGGTAGGCTGTCATTCCCAATGCCAGATAGGCTTTGCTGTACGCTTCACGGCGCAGCCGCTGCAAATCGGCTGGCAGTGGGACCTGGAAGGTTTCCTCAAGCAGTTGCTTTATATTCGCAGCATTTTCCTGTAAATTAAGGAATTGATTGGACCCGCGATAACCTGTCGGCTGGCTGCCGAGCGCAAGATCATTGAAGATATCCATATCAACCGCAAGCGTGGGGTCGCATTGAAACGCCCGTCGCAGGTGCGCCGCCCCGGATTTCCAATCATCCTTTCGCTGGATATTGGTCAGAAGGCAGTAGCGGTAAAGGCCGCCATAAGCGCGGCGCTTATCCGCGCTCCAGCGGTCTGGCTCGCCATCATCCACCCCAAAATGCTTCTCGATCAGCGCTCTTGCTGCATTCTGCCCTCCAACCGGATCAGTCGATAGGTTGCTCTCATGCACCCGGTAGCGGACAAGCTGCTCGTTCAATCCCGCGAATTTGTGACCGCTGCGCAGCAGCCGGATCCATAGCTCGCGATCCTGCAGGCGCCTGAAGGAAACATCGAA
This sequence comes from uncultured Anaerolineaceae bacterium, assembly GCA_964437595.1. Classification (GTDB taxonomy): domain Bacteria; phylum Chloroflexota; class Anaerolineae; order Anaerolineales; family Anaerolineaceae; genus DSYU01. The sequence continues at coordinate 53,294 of CAYTHO010000001.1, read as the reverse complement.
CAGGTTTGCTTCCATCACCGGAGCGCGCTTCATAACAATCGTGCTGGGAATCAGAAAATTAGAGCGCAGTATGGTCTTATATAAGGCATCTGACGGCATGACCCGGGTGGCTCCGGACTGCGGCAAGTCTTGTTTATCCCTATCGATATAGCGGATTCCGCAGTAGTAAACAGTTGCCTCCGGGGATCGCTGCGCCAGCGCCATCATGGATGCCAGGAATGCAGGATCCCAGATATCATCGCTGTCGAGCAGCGCCACGTACTCTCCTGCTGCTGCTCGTATCCCTGTATTCCTGGCGCTGGCCAGCCCCTGGTTCTCCTGGTATACGTACCGGATTTTGTCCTGATAGCGCCGCGCCACCTCTTCGGTATGGTCCGTTGAGCCATCGTTCACCAACACGATTTCATAATCCTGGTAGGCTTGGGCGAAAACACTACCCACCGCGTCTTCCAGGAAGTGGGCCTGGTTGAATGTGGGAATAACAACGGTTACCTTGGGCACTGGCATGATTGGTCTAATTCAGTGAGGCGTACAGGCTGCTTAATTTTTCAATCACTGTTGGCCAGGAGAATTTCCCGGCCTGCACCACCGCTGCTTTCGACATGCGCTCCAGGTCCCCAGGAGCCTGTAGAAGTTCCAGGGTGGTCTCGGCCATTTTTCGGGCGTCCGAAAGCGGCATAAATGCGGCGCAATCTGGGCTGACGTAGTAATTGGTGGATCCCACGTCTGTAATGACCTGCGGCAGGCCGCAGGCCATGGCCTCCAATACCGCATTATTGGCAACGGCATCGCGCAGCGGCATCACCATCAGAGAAGCCGTTCGATACAGTTTCAGCAAATCCGCCTCTGGCACACCGGTGCACAGCGTCAGGTTGGGATGCGTGCCAATTAACTCATGACAGCGCGGGGGCGCTACCACGACAAAGCGGGTCTGCGGGCGTTTGTAACTTACCAGTTCGATCACCCCACGCAGGGTAGGAAAGTCGCGGTAATTGTCACCGACAAACACGCACAGGTCCGGGTCTCGGTCCGTGAAATTGGCCGGTGGGGTGTAGTATTCCATGTCCACGCCGAGAGAGCTCAAAAATACCCGCTCCGGCCCAACGATTTTGCTCATATATTCCATCTGACTGGTACCCAGGCACACCACCGCGGAGAGCTTTTTCAGATGCCAGTCAATCTGGACCCGTTTTGCAATCCCAACTGGCGGGCCGTGAAAGGTTGCCACCAGGTGGTTTCCACGGCGGTGGTTCAGCAGCCCGGCATAATGATACGTGGTTTCACCGTACAGGAAGTGATAGATTCTATCCCGCTCGCGCAGCATACGCCAGGCAACATTTAGTTCCGCCGCGATTGCCTCGCGAGTGTAGCCCGGCGTGCCCTTCGCAAGCTGCCAGTAAATTCGGTCACGCACGATCAACTTCGAAACGGGTTTGGATACAGAAATGACATCTGCTCCTAAAAGCTGCCTGCCGTATTCAGCCGTGCGTGAATAGCCTGAATGGGGCGAGTGATGACCATATCGAAAAACAACATAGCGCACGTTTGATGGATTTGTCATGTTCGTTTTGTTGAAAGGCGCATAATCAATAACCGGTACAGCTACCCCGTCCGTTACCAGCAAATGCCCTGATAGCGGCCGTCGAGTTCTCCGGCTTCTTTTGCAATACCAACTAAATCAATGAGAACCTGGTCATCGCGCATGATTTGCGGAACCCGTTTGAATTCCGGGCTGCCATTGGCAATGACCAATACCTCTGACTGATCAACAAGTTCTTCTATTGTAGAACACATTTGAGAAGTGATATGCGGCAGCTCTTTTTCCAAATACGATTTATTCGCCCCAATTAACCGGGCAAGCTGAATTTTCTCATCAAAAATGCGCACGTGGTATCCACGGCCCATCAAGGTCTCAATCAAAGCGATAATGGGGCTTTCGCGGGTATCGTCCGTTCCGGCTTTGAAAGATAGGCCCAGAACGCCGATGTTGCGCTTGCGCGTTTTTTCAATCATCTTGATGCTCATCTGCACGTGATTGTGGTTGCTGGGCAGCAGCGCGCCCAGGGTTGGGCATTCCAGATCCAGCTCTTTGGCGCGGTACATGATCGCGCGCAGATCCTTGGGCAGGCACGAGCCGCCGAAGGCAAACCCAGGGCGCAGGTAGGTGGTAGAAATGTTGAGCTGTTTATCCTGGCAGATGATATCCATGATCTCCTGACCATCTACGCCGTTTGCCTTGGCCAGAATGCCGATCTCGTTGCCAAAGACAATTTTTAACGCATGGAAAGCGTTGCAGGTATATTTAACCATTTCAGCCGTACGGATCGTGGAACGGGTTAAAGGCGCTTTCACGCATTCGTAAATACTCTGCACCACGTCTCCGCTGCGCCTGTCGATCTCACCAATCATGATCAGGGCGGGCGTGTAGTAATCGCGGATGGCGCTGCCTTCGCGTAAAAATTCGGGGTTCATGCATACACCAAAATCGACGCCGGCCTTCTTACCCGATACCTCTTCAAGTATGGGAATGAGTTTTTCCTCAACCGTACCCGGCAGCACGGTGCTTCGCACCACAACCACATGGTATTCTTGCTTTTGCGCCAGCGCTTCGCCAATTTCACGACAGACTTTTTCAACATAATCAAGCTTCAAGCTGCCGTTGTCGTTGCTGGGCGTTCCTACACAGATCAGGCTTACATCGCTGTGCAACACCACATCCGTGTGGTGATTACTGGCCTTCAATCTTCCGTTATTGATGCCTTCTGTTATCAGTGCATCCAGGCCCGGTTCAATAATCGGGGACTGCCCGTCATTGAGCATCTGGACCTTCAACGGGTTGACATCCACACCCATGACCTCATGCCCGTCACTTGCCAGGCAGGCTGCCGTAACACAACCAACATACCCGAGTCCGAAAATACCGATCTTCATTGTACGCTCCATAAGCATAGATCATCCATCATTATTCATGCATTATCATGGATAGGGTCTTTTCAACCATGAGAAGCACCCGGCGCTCCCACGCTTTTAATGACGTTTATAACCGTTTTCTTTGTCTTTTCGATATCGAACCTGTCACAAGCAATTTCCCGCATTTTTGCTCGGACCGTTAGCCTTTCCGCGTCGGGAAGCGCAATATACGCTGATATCTTCTCCAGCATTTGTTCATCCCGAAAATACAGATTCTCTTCTGGCAGCATTTCATCCGCACCTTTCCAATGGTGCGAAAGGCAGTAGCAGCCGGAAGCCATGGCTTCCATCAGGGCAACCTGCAAACCTTCTGAGTAACTGTTGGATATAAAAATATCCATTTGACTGTACCAGCCGGATGGGTCTGGCAGGAAACCATCAAAAACAACCTGGTTCTGCAGCCCCAACTGCTTGACCAGGTAGTGAATAGCATTGAAATAATCCACCTGTGAATTTTTATAGTCGCCAGCAATGTGCAGTTTCAAACCTGGTTGCGACTGGCACAATGTGGAAAAGGCAAGCACCAATTCATAAACGCGTTTTCTGGGGGCAATGTGGCAAAGGATTCCGATATTGCCTTCAAATGTTTTCGGCTTCAATGAAAACTTCTCCAGGGAAACCGCCGCACAAGACACCACTGTTTTCGAGGCTTGCGAAGGGAATTTTTCAATGAACTCTTCTTGCATGGCCTTACTTACCAAAATAATCCGGTCAACCCGCTCCCAATAGATTTTATCTACCCATTGGTACATCTCGTACCGGTGCAGGCGGGTAACAATCCCACAGGTTTTCTCCAGGTGAGTCGCCGCGATCAAAAGCTCACTTGCAAATTCAAAAAAAACAACATCATTCTTCTGCATAAATTGCTGTAGATCATACTTGAATAATACCCGGTTAATGCGCGCATTAAAAATTGGCAGATGAAACGTTCGCCTTTTGAATAAACTTGTTTCAAAAGTGTTGGTAAGTTCGGAATAAATTTCGTTAAAGAAATCCCACGTTTCTTCAAGAGCTACGCCTACACGCATCACAACTCTCCAATGAACACTTATCGCTTTAACAGTGAGCGCACCGCAATCGACAGCGCGCCGCGATTTGCCAGGTACCTGGGCTGTGCAGCCACCGCGCGGATCACTTCGCGAAGCGCCAGTTGATATTTACCCGCGCGGTACCCGGCAAACGCCCGGTTGAATGCCAGCAAACCGCGAATCTGCCGCACACTTTCCTTACCTGCCATCCGTTCAAGGTAGGGGTACAACCGCTGTGCCTGCAGTTCAACAGCCTCGCGCCCTAATTCAGCCTCATACCCTGCCAGCTGCGCTGCCAGTTGCGCGCGGTATGGCTCGTCCAACCTGGCTTTCAATTCTCCAGCACGCCTGAAATAGAAGCTGGCCTTCTCAGGATCGTCCCACAAGGCAGAGCGGGTGCCTTTCAGGAGATAGGCGCGCGAGATATACCCTTCCGCTTCTTCTGATGAAAGAGCCAACTCAGGCGGCAGGCAGGAAAACACTTCAGGCAAACGTTTTTCGTGCTCCAGCGAATCATCGTTGATAATGTAATTGAAGATCGCTGTAACCACTTTCGATGGCTTCTCGTCCGCGATTTCTGGGGCTATGTGCAGCATCTCCTGGATAAACTTGCGCCCCAGCTCGTAATCTCCCTGACCATACGCCATGTAGGTCACTTCTGTAAAATAGTTAATATAGGCGCGCTTGCGAAGCGCCAGCACATGGGCAGGACAAGCAGAATTGGAAAACACGCGTTCGAGCGTTTCCACATTCTTTTGAATTTTCGCTTCCAGGTTCTTATGACGCCGCCCTGCGTAATAGCGACGGTAATTCAAAACCCCGGGCACGCGGGCAAAACGGAAGCCTGCCTCGGCCAACCTGGTGTAATATTCAAAATCCTCGCTCAGGTTGCGGTATTCTTCATTAAACAACACGTTTTGCTCAAGAACATTACGGCGAAGCACCATATCACTGGGTGAAAAGGGGTAACCCAGGACAAAATCCTTCAGTTGAACGGTGTCTGGCGGGCGGTAGATGTCGCGGATTTTGGTTGTCGAATGATGCAGCTGGTAGCGCGCGTTATACGTAATGCTTACATCTGGGTGAGCATTTAAAAAGCGATGGTGTGCTGCTAATTTCTCCGGATGAAAATAATCATCCGCGTCTAGATGCGCAATATAATCACCCTTCGCGGCGGATACGCCCGTATTGCGCGCTGCCGACCCTCCCCGGTTGATTGAGTGGTTGATACAAACCACGCGCGGGTCCACAAATTGCGCGATCACCGAGGCAGTCTCATCGGTTGATGCATCGTTAACAACCAGAACTTCAAAATCCTGATAGGTCTGGTTCAGCACGCTTTGCACCGCCTCGCCTAAAAAAGCGGCCTGGTTATAAGCCGGGATTATGACACTAAATTTTTGTGGCATCCAATAGTTCATCCCGCAGTCTGCGATATGCGACTTCAATGCCCCGCTTCGTTTCTTCAATATTCTCAGAGACGTTGTGCGTGCCGCCAACCAACTCTGATAGACTTTCCACCCCGGTTAATTTTAACGGCTCGTAATGACATCCAAAGGCGGAAGCATAGTCAAAGAATTTGAACCCCGCCCCGCGGACTTTTTCCGAAAGGATCATCCAGGTATTCGGAATTCCCAGCGAATCGGCAACTACCATTCCGTGCAGTGAAGATGAAAGGATATATTCGCACTGGTCGATTTCCCGAATCACTTCAAGCGGGCCGCGCTTAACATTAATAAGATGAACTTCTTGCGGGTATTTCTTTACCACCGCCTGTATGCACTCATCCTGCATATCGAAAAAGTGCGGTATCAGGCCGAGCGTATAACGCTTGTGCGATCGTTTTTTTATTAAGCGATCGGACAGCAGTCCTGGGTCACCTAAAATGGTACCCTTTGGAGCACCGATCCTCTCGCGCGTCAATTCTCCCCTCACAGCTAATATTTTTGCATGTGGAAAACGGAACGCGTTATCTTCAATAATCCCAGAACCAACGATATATCCGGTATAGTTTTCTGACAGCAGGTGTAGGACACTTCCCACCGTCACAACTTCCGCGTTATAGGTTTGGGCGTGGATCGGTGTAAAACCAAACTCCCTTAGTAGTGACGGCCCAAGCAGGTCACCAAAGTTGATCTCCTTGTTCCACCAAAAGGTTCGAACGCCATTTTTTTTCACCGAGCCGATGATGCTGTTTATCTTCCGATCGATGCGGTACACTGTTCTGGCAAACTTCCCGGCCGGCATATGCGTTTTCATTTCGTCTCCTCAAAGTACCGCAGCACCTGACAGAACACGGGCTGGTCTATGGTAAACCGGACGCGCGGCATCCAGATGGCACTACGGTTCGGCGAAAACTTTCTTAAACAATATCAGCAAACTGGTATTCTAGGCGTTTAAAAAGCCAATAGCCGAAAGCAAATATCAACAGCGATTCGATGCCAGCCACCAGAAGGGCCGTTCCAGGCAGGCTTTGGTAGAGCAGAACGGAACGGTAGGCTTCCAGAATGCCCGCCATCGGGTTGATGAAGTAGAGCGCCTGCCACCTTTCGGGTACCAGCGAGACCGGGTAGATAATGGGGGATGCATAGAACCATAGCTGAATAACGAGTGTAACCAGCGGGTTCACATCCCGGTAAAAGATGTAGGTTGCCGAAGTGATCAGTCCCAAGCCTAAGATTAATATGATCTGTACTGCCAGAATGACAGGAAGAAAAATCAGGCCGGGCAGGTACAGCGGCACCTGATAGAGGATCATCAATCCGATCAGCACTAGTGACGCCACGCTAAAATCAAGCAGTCGTGCTAGCATTGCCGCAATCGGAAGCACCTCGCGTTTGAAATAAACCTTGGTTATCAGGCTGATGTTCCCCACCAGAGAAATGGTCATATCCTGCAGGGATGTCGATAAGAACGCCCACGGCACCATCGCTACGTACGAGAACACCGGGTAAGGGATCGACCCAGTGTTTACCGGTACAAAGCGCGTGAAAATGATAGAGAAGATAGTGACCGAAGCTACCGGCTGTACAATGGCCCATAACCAGCCCAAGATGGACTGTTGGTAACGCCCGCGGACGACACGTTTGGTCCAGGCCACTAACAGTTCTTGAAATAAGTGCAGTTCTTGCCGGTTTTCACTGGGCCGGCTTTGCGCGATTTTTGGAAGCATGATTATCCTTCCCGACCAGTAAGCAGCATTTCATTGGATGTCTGCGGTTCGTGCGCCCAGACTTTGTTTGGCTCGAATACCGCATCGAGATCGATATGACCCGGATCTTCTCCCTCAACATAAAACCAATCGGAATAAGCCACATCGTGATTCATGGTCATGGCCTTGTTTTTGATCGCGAAGGAAACCTGGTATGTGCTGGGAAAAAGCTGCAGTGGATCAAGGGTGATTGTAATTTTCCCAACACCTCTCCTAATATTAAAGAGAACCTGATCAGTGTCCGAATTAAGCTTGCAGCAAGAAACACCATCTGAGCGCGTTATGCGCATAAAAAGCACCACTTCTCCGAGATCTTGATAAGCGTTGTAATGAACCACGATTTCAGCCGGCTGCCTTGGCATGAGCTTTGGAGTATCTGGCCCTAAGCTAAGAACCTCGATTTTCGTGATCTCCGCGGTTGAACCTTGATATTCGGCGACCTCTTCTTCTTCACCGCTAAACTGGCTGATCCGCCTTTGGTTTAGATCGCGGTTGTATGCCTCAATTACTTTATCTGTATCACCAAACAGTTTCATCGTGCCTTTTTCAATATAGAGCCCTTTTTTGCAGACCGATTTCACCAATCCCATATTATGCGATACAAATATGAGGGTGGTTCCACCATCGATCAACTCCTGGATGCGTTTTACGCACTTGATCCGGAAGGTCGTGTCACCCACAGCCAGTACCTCATCAATCAGCAGGATATCTGGATCGATCGAAGCCGCCACGGCAAACCCAAGCCGCACGGCCATTCCAGAAGAATAACGCTTGACCGGCGTATCGATGAAGCGCCCCAACTCCGAAAACTCCACGATGCTGTCAAAACGACGCTGTATATCTGCTTTGTTCAGCCCCAAGATGGCCCCGTTGAGAAAAATATTTTCTCGGCCTGAGAGATCGGGGTGGAATCCTGCGCCAAGCTCAATCAGCGCGGAGAGTTTGCCGTTTACATGAATTTGCCCGGAAGTGGGCTTTGTGATTTTCGCCAGCAGTTTCAGTGTCGTGGTCTTCCCAGCGCCGTTCGCGCCGACCAACCCAAGCGAGTCGCCCCTTTCCAACTCGAAACTCACATCGCGGAGCGCCCAAAAGAATTGATCTGCAGCGTTCGCGGTGTTCGATTTTCGAAAAGCGGATTTTATCCAACCCGAAATGACCGTAGGCAAGCTGGTGCGTGTCATCCCAAGGCGGTACCTTTTCGATACCTTTTGAAATTCAATGGTTGCGGTCATGCAGGCGATTCCTTTAACGATTTCTACGTTTTATCACAACGACAGCTAACGTTAAGATCAGGGCTGGAACAATGCTGATGAGTAGCGTGCTGTTGATGTTTTCACTTCCGGCGTCTTCGGGAATATCACTCGCGAAGGTCATCTCCGGTAGGCGAGGCGTTGGGGATGGGAATAATTTTCGAACCTCTGGAGTGAAGGTGGGCAATGGAGCTGGTATTGTTTGGGTTGGCAGCCGAGGCGTATCTAAATACCGGTAGGTGTACCAGATATGCGTAGGCCCAGACCCGGGGTCGTGGCGCCAGGCAACCAGCAAAAGATTACCCTGGCTAATTACGGCCTGGGCCCCATGTGGGTCAAAACCCTCTTCCCCATTCGGCCCCACAAAAGCTTTCGCTCCCGATACTACGGCTTCTGGAACGCTCCAATCGCTCCCATCCCATTTACTGTGCCACAAGCCATGAACAGCCGGGTTACCCACGCGGTTTCCAAAAAACATGTGCAGGGTATTGCTGCTATCAATGACCAGCGCGGCGGGGCCGTTGCTGCCCACCTGCTCGAAGAGACGCTCAGGCTCTGTCCAGGTGTCACCGCCGTCAAATGAACGAATCATCCACCGGGTAGTGGGTAGATCATTATGATAGATCACAATCAGTGAACCGTTGTGTTCAATTATGCTGGGCGTGTCTGCCTCGAATTCAATGGCCCTGGCGAGTATCTTGGCCTTTGTCCAGGTCTTCTGACCAGAGTCATACCGGGAGTAATATACTGCCCGGCTGTTGCCTGTGAGATCCGCCAATGCCCAGACCGCGTGATATCGTCTATTCGAGCTCTGGTACAGCTTAATCTCTGTTGCCCACATGGAATCGCTTCCAGTATGGAACAGCAGTTCAGGTTCAGACCAGTTGGCGCCAAAATCCGAAGACACTATGTAATAAAGGCCACTGCCCTCATTTTTGCCACTATAAACAATCACAATCTCCCCAACACCATCACCGGCTACAGCCGCAGTGGTAGGCGAAATGGCTTGCGATCCGACCATCACCGGGCGAGACCAGGCAGTTGCTTTTCCAACATCCACCAATGGGGCTTTGAGGTAATACATATTTGCCATGATCTCATCGCCGCCCCAATAGACTAAATTGATATAACCGGCGTTGTCCAAAAAACCGCCGATAATCCGTGCCTGCCCCCAGGTAGGCATATAAATATCTACCGGCTGTGTCCACCCCAACCCAACCGCCCAGCGGCTGTAAAAAATGCTGAGCGTATCTCCCATCCACTGCGAATGGAAAAGATGAACATTCCCCATTGGGTCGGTGATAAATACGGGGAACTGGTTCGCCGATGTATCCACCAAACCGGGAACCCATTGTGAAGGTTCCCAGGTGGTTTGAGCCTGACCATATACTGAAATCCAGCTCTTGGGAAAGACGACGAACAAAATCATCACAAGAACTGTGACGACGCGTTTTTTTTGCATAAAGTACATCTCTTATCGATCCCCTAACGGGCAAAAATTATCATCAAATTGGAGTATTGATATAACGTATGCTTGCAATTATATCAAGAAAATGTTATAACCTTGATGCGATCAAACTCACAACACGGTATTACTGCAAGCACACCAGAAAGAATATTCTACGGGGGACAGCAAAACCACCGCGTTCCATCGCGTAGGCTATTCGTTATTGGGTAGGGAACAACCTCGATCTTTACAAACCAGAAAGGAGTCTCCATGGTTAGAAAAAGCCAATCTCCATGGCAAGTTCGTGTTCCATTCGCGTCGTTCTATCATCAACCTCGCAATGGAAAAGCACAGTGGGGGGGGCTGGCTTTTATTATCCGCATTTTGTTCGTCACGGTAATCGCTTTCATTTTATCTGTTCCTCGAACCTTCATTTCCGCACCACTGCCTGTTCAAGCACAGGGAGAAAATTCCATTTTCCTTCCTCTTATTGCCCAGCCGAGTCCCAGAGTCCCGCGCGGACCAGGAGAATGGCCCATGGTTGGGGCAAACCCAGAACGCACTTCATGGACAGCGACGGAAGTAAAAGGAGACCTGGACGCCGAGTGGTTCGTCCACTTCGATGCTTACATCTCTCAAAAAATTCAGATCATCGCAGCGGCGGATAAACTATTTATCTCGGCTGCCGATGGGCTGCATGCGTTGGATTCCAACACAGGCAATGAATTATGGTTCTTCCCTACCAGCCTGCCCCTCGGCAATTCACCCACATATTCCGAAGGTATTGTTTACGTGGGCGGCCTGGACCGTAACCTGTATGCGATCCATGCAACAACTGGGGCAAAAATTTGGAGCTACCCCGCCGGGGCCGGTTTCGACACGAACCCGTTAGTTGTTAACGGCTTGGCGCTTGCGGGCAACCGCGATGGATATTTTTACGCGATCCATACCACTGGCAACCAGGCCGGCAAACTCGCCTGGCGCTACAAAACAGATGCTGCCATTCATTTTTCAGCCGCCTACAAGAATGGCGTGGCTTACTTTGCCTCAAGCGATATGCATGCCTATGCGCTGGATATTAACAGCGGCGGTCTGTTATGGAAGTCAGCCAAATTACCTGGCTCTGGGTTTCACTCCTGGTGGCCGGTAATCTATAAAGATTACGTCGTTTTTTCCGGAGGCTGGCCGTACCGGTTGCCGGAACCTTTCGGCGGCTCTGGACATTTCGTCGTTGATCGTGCTGCATATCCACCAGGCGCCGCGGATGGATCAACGATTGGGTCTACCGGCAATGAGCCTGGCGATTGGGCAGCGGGTACAATCACGATGAATGCGTCGCGCATCAGCCAGTATTTTGAAACCTATCCCCAACGGCGCACCACGGTTGTGCTAAACATTGAAAACGGGCAAGAGTACACGTACGACTCAGACCGCGACAGTAAACCGGAATATGCTCCTTTCTTATACCAGGGAACGTATTCGGGAAGTCGTTTCCCCGCTGCCGTAGGCCCGGATAATGTCCTTTACCAGGCCAATAATTTTGTGTACAGTTCTGGCATTTCGCGCGGCCACATCACCGGGTGGAAGTTTGGCACCACCACCATCAGCATTCCCACGGACCACACCAACGCTGTCGATGAACCCATGGCTTATGCCATTGGAGGAAATACTGTCTATTGGAAACGCTGCTGCGACCGGAAAGCAGGCTCTTTCGACCTGACCAATAGATCGTCTGAAAGTTATTATGACGAGGGAGGGTTAAGAATCCGGCGAACCCTTCCGGAGTTGTTCGATAAAGGCTGGGATTTTGCTTACTGGAAACACGGCGATCCCTCCCCGCCCATTCCATATAACAGCCGGGTGTATATCATCATCAATAATGCCGTGGTGGCGTTTTCAGCCAATGGCCTCCCGCCTAAATTACCCAATGACGAGGGGAAGGGACGCGAAACTGGCGCTGAGCCTTCCAGCATCGAGCGCAGCAACGTCTTCACCGGGCTGAATACAAAAGTCACGCTGAACACAACTTCCTGGCCGCTTTTGTATCAGCAGGAACGCTACCTGGAGCAGCGCGATACCAATTCCACGCGAGCCAACCACTTCACCCTGCTGGAAGTCGCCGGATCAAGCAGTGGCACACCTACTTCTGCCGCGATATCGAACAACAATGCTGGCAGCAGTATCGTAAGTTCTTTCTCGAACGGAAAACTGACCACCTGGGTTTCAAAACGCGCCCCGGCGGTGCTTTTTGAGAGCACTTCAAACCTGTACCAGCTCCGGGGAAATCTGACCGGGATGGCTTACCTGTCTTCATCAGGAGCCGTGATTAGAACTGGCGCCGCGACCGTGGAGGGTTCAGCCCTGATTGAAGGCTGGTTGCTAGTGTGGGATTCGACCCAGCAGCACCGCTGGGTGCCTATGGTGATCTCTTTACAAAACAGGCCTTCCCAGATACGCTTTGAGACCACCGGCGTGACCATTTCCTATTCTGGCGCAGCCGGGCGGCTGGCGGTTACCCCGCTGTACGGCATGAGCGCGCCAAAATCAAGCGAGGAGACTTCCTGGCGGTCAGCGATCCCTCAGGGCACTGTGGACCGGATCAGGCAATTGACCAGGCTGGCCTGGGCATTTCCATCCAATGTGACCGAGGCCCTAACCATAAATGCCAGTTCAGGCGACGCCGAGTTATCGTACACGTACCAGTATCTGACCACCAGCAGCGCCTGGAACACGGGAAATGTCCAACTTGCTTACCTTCCACCTCACCTGGCCCTGGCTGCCTGGAACGGCTCACCCATTCTGGTAAACGGGCAGCCATCCACCAGCCTGACAGACATCAATTTCCTTACTCCATTGGGAAGAGTTGCCGGGGTAAACAATGCCAGTTCCGTGCGCGTGACGCTTCCCGGTATCGCAAATACCTGGCGCCAGCTACCCAGCACCCCAGGCGCGCCTGCCTCTGGCGATCCGCTCCAGGCAAAGCTTACCGAACAGGTGCAAAGAATCGTCCAGGCTGGTCACCTGATGCCGGGTTACGGCATGAGCGGCATCTGGGATGCCAGAGCGACCAACCGCATCGGCAACTACCTGGCCGATTACTGGCACAACCCGGCTGAAACCATTACCACCCTGATCAATGCGCTTCCCTTGCTGCCAGCCAACCAGCAAAATGCAGTGCGAGAGTATATTAAGCAAGAATTTGCCCAATACCCAACCACTTCAACCGGTCATATCGGCTGGGCAACCGGCACCTCGCGCCAGTTCTTTGACCTGGCCAGTGAAGTAAATGCGGAACGGGGCGATTTTGATGCTTGCGATACGTGCAATTCCTGGGGCTTTCCGGCGGAAAACCACTACGCCTCCTGGATGTACGCAGCGAACTTTGGCAGCGCCCAATCGATCTACAACAGCACCAACAGCATGCTCAATACGAACCCGGTGTTCCAGCAAAGCCTGCCATACAAACTAAACAGCGAAATTGCCGGATACATTGGCTACCTGCGCCTGGCGCAGCTTGCCAACGCTGGGGCAAAACCCGATGCGGAGAAGAAACTGGTCGAAATGCTTATTTTGCGGGCAGCGCTTTCGAAGTACCCTTCCGCGCTTGCGGCGACCGGTTTTGAATATGGAGGATACAAGTGGTCGGTGCGCACCTATGCGCCTAATATGCCAGACACGCTCTTCTCCGTCCGCACAATCGGGTCGTTATGGAGCCAGCTGCCGCTGTATGGTTACACTTCTGATCTGATTTATGGCTTATCCGGTGGTGGGGGAAGCGGCGCCTATGCGTTTGGAATTGACTACGTAAACCTGACCCCCGAGCTAGGCGCCTTCATGCGCAAATATACAGGTAAAGAGGAGAGTGAAGCGATTAAAGATTATGAACGCCGCGCTCCCTACTGGTTTGTCGCTGAAGCTGAAGAGGCAGCCGGTGAGGGTGTATTACGGCCAATCTATGATTCCATCGCGCTCTTCCAGGCCAAAGCGTATATCTCAGGAACAAATCGAGCCGGGCTGGAGCAGTATATCGATGTCCCGATCGTTCGGGCAGGAGACCTGTACTACATCCAGAAACTGATCATGGCCCTAAAAGCTCCAAGATAATTCAGTAAAAGTCGCATTTTCCGGCATATCGAAAACGGCTGGTCGAATGTTCGCTTCCGGCTAGCCGTTTTCTTTCACTTCGGACTGCTCAGATATCTAATTGGGTACCCGGAATGGCAACCCTTCCCAGCAGGCCAGCACGCCTGGAGCTTATCCAAAAAGTATGCGGGAATAACTTCTTACCGGCGAACGCTGGACAATCATTATGAACAGAAACGGCAGTGCAATCGCCAGTGCAATCAGAGCGGGTTGATAGATCCACTGTATTCCCAGAATTACCGGGAGAACGTGGTAGATAACCTTGGGCAACACCAACAGCACCGATTTATGCATCAGGTAGATGCCCAGGGTATTCACTCCTAGCCGATAAAAAAGGCTGGAAAATGGCGGCGTCCACTGATCGAACGCCATGAAACTGAGAATACAGGATGCCGCATATAGCACCGTCGGAAGCGTGATCGGTCGTGAGCGCCAATCGACTTCGCCACCAGTGATCTGGTACATCCATTCCGCCTCAACCACCGCCGCGGCTCCGGCGGCAATGACTGTTCCCAATAGCGCCCATCGGTACCGGGTGATAAAGGCCTTAAGCTCCGCCTGGTGAAAACCAGCCACCAGGCCAAGGATGAAATAAAAAATGTAAGAAAATATTGCGCGCTCAGGCCAGTACGAAACGGGACCGGTAAAAATCGGACTCTCGATGCCGTTCAGCTTAAGATATTGGCGCACATATCCAGCAGTAATTCCCAGCAGCAGGAACCCTACGCCGATCGCTAACAGCAAGACAGGCCGATTTTTCGCAAGCGGTGTCAGCAGGGGAGAAAGTAGATAGTAGACGATGATGAGCGGCACATAGAAGAAAGGCGAGTAATCGATCGTCAGGAAACTCACCAGGTATACCAACGGGCTGTAAACATTGCCGATCAAAAACTGCACCACGTAATAAGCCGTAGTCCAGATCAGGTAAGGCGGCAGCAGGTTCAATACCCGGCGAAAAACCACCGACCAGGTCAGCCGCGACTGGCTGCCGCGCGCCGCATAGGCCAGGAAAACTCCAGTGACAAAAAGGAAGGTGGGGACGCTGAACAACGCCAACTTCTGCGCTGCTACCAACCCGTAGTACGCGAGCGAGCCCATCTGGTCATAATTCGGCACGCTGACAGGCAGATAGCGATCAGTCCACCAGAACATCGCCACAAAGCCGATATGGCTGGCATGGTTCATCGCTACAGCGATAATGGCAATACCGCTTAACATAAGAAGGCGCTTATTCAAAAGGTTTTACTCGCTTGGAAAAGGTTTAGATCTCGATCTTTTGATAATCGATCTTTTTATAGGTATCGCTAAACGGATCCCCGCGCTCATACACGCCCAACCCAGCTTTTTCGGCTAGCGCCAGGTATGCAAAGGCTTTATCGGGTACTCTGGAATCCTCGTTGGCAACCAGGTCGCCCATAATGCTGTCAACCGCCACCGGATCCGTGGAGAGAAAGAGGCTTTTGGGGGTCTGGTTGTTGAACATCTTCCAGGTGGTAGGCGCGTCATTATTATCTTTGGCAGCAAAAATCCCATCCCCCACGGTGAGGATGGTTTTTCCGTTAATATTCGCGTTTTGATAAAGCTCAACGAGCGGACTGTACTGTTCCAATGTCGTGCTTGACATACTCGTCCAGCGGTGGAGATCGGTCGGATCATCGATGCTTCCGTAATGGTTCTTAAAGGTATTGCTCAAACCCGCCATACCGTGCCGTTTCATGACAGGAACATTGATGAGATATTTCGCTTCAACCAGCACATTTGAAAGGTCCAGTGTCAATGCGCCCGCGGAAGGTGGGTGGAACGTAATCTTTGCGCCTTTCCAGGGACTGTCATATTTGTCCAAAAAATTCACGCCCAAATACAGGCACCTATTGGAAAAGCGCGCCGATGGTATGCTACGTGATGAGTCAAAAACGATAATGGAAGAATTTTCGACCCCGGCGGCTTTAAGCCCGCGGATAATGGCGTTTACCGGCTCAATAATACCGTCAATATCACTGCTCGTGCCATTATTATTAAAGCTGACTTTGATCGCCACCAACTGTCCCCTGGTGTAATTCGGCAGCAGTGATTTCCAGGCATTCTCCCAGGTGTTCTGCCCGGTCATGCGCTTCATCCCCTCGTCCACCATTTTGTTCACCACCGACTGGCTGACGAAGTCATAATAATTAGAGCCTGAACTCCAGGTATGGCAGTTGTTGGCATGCACATGCACAACACGCCCATGCTTATTGGGATCGGGCGTGGGAGTCTCCGGTGTTGGAGTTTCTGGTGTGGGGGTTTCGGGGGTTGGAGTTTCCGGGGTTGGAGTTTTCGGAGTAGGAGTCACCGGGGTGGGTGTACCCGCTTTCCGCAGCATCGGCAGGTAGTGAAGGATGGTTTCCTCTGCCTGGGCCTCCGCTGCAGCCTGAGTTGAAGGGGTAGGGCCTTTTATGCTGTTCAGGCACGCGATCAATGTTCCGCTAGAAGCCAGCGTGGCAGCTTTTAATAGGGCGCGCCTCGTTATCTTCTTTTTCATTCGGGCATCCTATCTTTCGTTCCGCCAGCTAGAGAATCGATCACCTGCTATTTGAGGTACTCCCGTCGTTTATAACCACCGCTGCGAGTGCGGTAGACGCGGATGGTGAAATACACCACCACAATCACTATCGCAAGCACGATGCCAATCATCAATCCAACCCAGGTGCTATTATCCGAGGATGGAATGCTCCCTCCAGCCGCGAGATCCAGGGTAGGTGTTGGGGCAATTGTGGGAGGGAGGGTGGTTGGGGTTGCTTCCACTGTCGTTGTTTCTTCCGTGGGGGTGGTGCTTGTTGGCGCAGCATCTGCCGGTGTAGGAGTCGATTCAACAACCTCTGTAACCTCAGGAGCAGCGCTGTTCTGCACTGTTTTTCCCATCAGCGTGTTCAAAGTTTCGCTGCCAGTGACCAAATCCTTCATCGTGTACATCACAGCCAAGACGTTGGTGGACGAGAATGCGCCAGATATCTCGGGAGCAGAAAAGCCGGTGCTCTGCTCGATTTTGAAATCCTCTTTTGCAATCCAGCGATCCTCTTCCCAAACCCAATGTAGTAAATCCAGTTTACCTGTGTTATTACGGCTCATTTGCAGCAGGTGAACATTGCCAGAAGGATCAGTGATCAGCCTGGGAGTCCCGGTGATTTCCGCAGAAGTAGCAATAGGAACCTCCGCCTGCCAGCTATCTCCAGAGTCAGTTGAAACTTGCGAATTGATTACCACCAATCCCTGGGAAACCTCATGCCGTACGCGAAACAGCCGGCCTTGCGTTGAAGCGATCATCCCCGCCCACCGGACATCTCCCTCGATGCTCGTGTCCGCGGTGTTCCAGGTTGCGCCTTGATCGTCAGAATATGCATAACCAATACCTAATCCTAAATCCTTACTCATCAACGACTGATGCAGCCATAGAGCGTGCAGCCGCCCGTCTGTCGTTCGCGCAAGGACTGGCTGATCCACCATTTCCCAGCTTGCGTTCTGCCCATCAAAGACAAGAACCGGGTCGCTCCAGGTGCGGCCATTATCCAGAGAGTGATTCAAATAAATACCGCGCCCTTCATTGGCCGGTATGGCATACGCAACAAAAACCTCGTTCTCTTCCCCGGTTATAATCACGGGGGAAATACAAGGCCCGCTGGGGGATGGTAAAACAATGGCCTCCGACCACTCCGCTACGCTAAAGGCGCCTTGAGCGGATGACCGGCTGAAAAAAATCTGCCCAGGATTCTTACCCCGCCAGGTGGCTAACAAATTTCCACCTCGATCAAGCGCCACCCGAAGTTGTTGGGCCAGCCCACGCAGCCGAATGACCGAAACCGGCTCACTCCATCCGGTTTCCTTCCATGAGGAATACATCAAAAATGGAGAGGGGTTATTCTCGGTTGCGGCAAGGCTGGCGCTTGGCGGCCTGGACCAGAGCGCATACATTTCGCCATCATTACTGGCTACAATATTCAGTCCGCTGATCCCCAATGGATTCACGTACAACTGCTGGGGTTTATCCCATGTCGATGTTGCAGAGAACCAACTGGTTGTATCACCCACCTTCATGCTGGTGTACCAGATATCCAGGCTGCCGTCGATATCACAACGAGCAACATCAAGGCGGGTCTGATCTGGCAGGAAATAGAATTGGTGGCAACCCGCGGCAAGTGTTCGCGACGTCTTAGTGTCCTGTATGCTGGAAAGACTGATCTGCAACTGCGGGGTGCTCCATTTCTGGCCGTTCCAGGCAATCAGGTAAACCTGATTATTGAACATTGCCTGAACCAATAACGAGTCGCCGCTCTTGCCCAAAACCTCAAAACTTGTAGGGCATCCCAGCATTTTATCGTAAAGCACCTGGGAAGCATTCCAATCTTTTCCCGTACCGGTTGTGGTTTGGAAGTAAATCTGGCAGTTTCCACTCAAAGGTACTTCCCGCCAGAACAGCATCAGCTCGCTGTTAAAATTTACGATATCCACAATTTGGGAAGCCGTTGAGGAAGAACTGGTTATCCCCTGATTCAGAACGGCTATATCCTCCCATGTTTTACCCCCATCCATAGACCGGGTGACTTCAATTTTCTTCTGCGCCGGATCATCCCAGGCCAACAACGTGACCGTGCCACCCTCCCCTTCTTTATACCGAACAATGCTTGCATGGGGTGCATCCTCATCCTCAAGACCGCGGAAGTACTGCGAGGCATAAACCAGGCGGGGGGCATTCCAGCGATTAACCCCAGGTGTATTCGAAACATAATAAACGCCGCTTGGCCGAAAAGGTTCATCAGCAGCAGTGATGTATATTAAGTGAATAATACCTTCCTCATCCACAACAGCATCGTAAGCCACGACATTTTGTGAGATCAGCGTTTGGGATTCCCACCCTCTGGGTGAAGACATATTTCTGTTCAATGCGCGGCTGGCATAAAAGTTTCCATTACCAATTAACCAGAAAGCAAATATCGATTCGGATAATTCATTTATCAACAGCCTTGGTTGATATTCCCGAAAAGGCGCCAGGAATGAGGTCGGGACACTCCATGCTTCCCCATCTCCAAAATGTGTATAACGATTCCCCGCAAACTGGTCAAACCACATTACGTGGGTGACGCCATCTGACCCGGTGATGATGCTTGGGTTATAAGATGAGCCAGCGTTCGAAAGGTTGACTACCGGCGACCAGATAGAATCATCTTGCAGAGCCTGTGCCGTGAAACCAAACGATGTGGAAACCAGCGCCACGCACAGCCAGACGAGGATGAATGTGGAGAAGGGTTGTTTTTTTCGGGCAAGCAAGGAAGGTATTTTCATTAGCAGTTCGTTTTCAGCGATTCTTAAAAACCCATTGGCGCGGCGCGTAGATATTCCGTAGCTTTCTTTTTACGAACAATATCATCCACCACGTGTTGCACTTGTTCTACCGTCAGGTCAAGCGCGGCGCCAATTTCCCCCAAGGAGACCAGGTGCTCGTAACCAAACCATATCGCATCCAGCGTGGCAAAGGGCAAGCGGTAGAAAAACTCTTCCTGCGTGCCCCCACCAGGATAGGTATCTGTAGTAGGCGGGCGTGAGCTGATCGATTTTGGCACGCCGAGATAATCTGCCAGTTGAAATACCTGGGTCTTGAAAAGGTGGCGGATGGGAGCGATATCATACAGGCCGTCTCCGCCTTTGACGAAAAAGCCCAGATCGTGCTCGTTTTTGTTCGGCGTGCCAATTACAGCATAATTGCGCAGTTCAGCATGGTAGTATAACAAATTTGTCCTGGCGCGCTGCTTGAAATTCGATGAAGCCACAATCTGGTAGTATTCGCGCAGCGGCAGGCGCTCACTGTATTGATTTCCGAGCGAATCAGAAATAACCAGTTGGAAGATATTCAGCGTCCCTTGATTCAATAAATCGCCAGGCAAAACGATTTTGACATTCCAGTCAGGTTGAAACTGGGGAAAGATGCGCTGGATTGCCTCATTCCGCCGCTGATAGCAGCCGAAGCCTTCCAGCGCCCCGGTGATCGTCTCGGTGACCGTTTGTACGCCGAACGTATCCGCCAGTTCATGCGCCAGCGATGCGCTCTCCAGGCTGGATTCCTTCTCGGGTAAAAGAAGACCTATCACTTTATCCGCGCCAAAAGCCCGTGCGCAAAGCGCCAAAACGACAGAAGAATCGATGCCGCCGCTGATCCCCACCACAGCGCCCTGGCGGCGCAGTTTGCGATGAACCGTGTCTTCTAGAGACGCAACGATTCGTTCGGTCTCCTGTTCAAGATTAAGGTTCAGGCTGTTTTTTTTGAAAGGCTTTATGCTCTGATTATCCACGCTGTCCGTCATCGTCTCTCCTGATTCGCCGGAAATAAATCCGCTGGTATTAATTCTCATCCAATGCCAATAATGTTTTCTGGTAAGCACTCGCCTTCTCGGCGATGAAATCTGCCAAAGGCTTTGCGGCAGCCTCATTTCCTACATCGTTTGGGTGCGAGTCATCGCCTTCCCTTTGGTATTCCTCGCGCAGCATGTTCGCGTCTGGATGGGTCTGGTCTGAGACAGCCCAGATATCAAATAAATCAAACACCGCGAGGTTTGGGTGCCCCCCAACATATTCTTCCGACTTCAACCAATTTGCCAGCGCTCTGGCCCGTTTGGCGGTTTCCGCATCGGTTGCCGCCGGATTCAATGGAGGCTGGGTTAATAAGATAAACAGTTTATCCGGATGCTTATCGAAAGTATCCCGCATCCCCAGGTAGTAAGCCTGGTATTTCTTAAATTGAGCCTCATCGCGGATATCGCTGATGGGGTAGCAGGACTTGAGCATAATGATATCATGCTGCAATAACTGGCTAAGCCCATTGACCGGCATATCCAGCGCATCCTGTGAAAAAATGTTGTAAAGCCCATCGGGGTCCGTGTTATCGTTTGGAATATCATAAGTAAACCCCAGGTGCTTCCCATCAGGGTCCCTGAGGCCTTTGTCACGGTATCCCTGATCCCAAAACTGGTAGCCTTTGTCTTTCAAAAGGTCGCGCAGATGGCCGCCGTTGATAATGCCCTTACCAACCGATTGATGCAGAAAGACCACATTGTCAAATGAACCCTCCTGCCCGCGGATCTTTCCGCTGTTCGCAAGAATTTTTGGGATATCGATGAAATAATAGCTGGCTTCATAAATCCGGGTGCGTAAATTCAGGCTTTTCCCTGTAACCAGCCGGTATCCCACGAGCGCCAGCAAGCAGGCCGCCCCCAGGATGACAATACCGAGCAGAATCGGCGATTTAAACAGTCGGTTCTGAATATTCTTTTTCATAATCCTATTACGTGATCAACAATCTTCGGTTGTTTATGAGATTGGACAGGCCGGGAGTTGCGCTTTGCGGTGAAAAGCTCGTGCACTAACTGTGTTGAGAGGATGCCCACCAGCGCCATATCCTCTATCTCGCTAAAGTTTGCGCCGCTAAGCGCTTTCTGCCTCAACCGCATTACCGCCTGAGGTTCGAATAAGCCCACTTTCTGAATCGCGCTCTCAGACAGCATATCGGACACAAAGTCCAGCGGCTGAGAATCAAAGAAGCTGCGGTGGATCGGCGCGCGGTACGGCTTCTTTATCCGCCTGCGGATCGTTTCTGGAAGGTATTTCTTTCCCACCTGCTTCAACAGCCACTTTTCGTGCAGCACCGGCATCTTGAGCTCCGGCGGCAGCCGGTTGGCGAATTCAATCAACCGGTGATCCAGGAATGGGTATCTACCTTCAATCGAGTGGGACATCGCCATCCGGTCACCCTGCGAGGAGATCAGGTAGGGTGAGAAGAAGGTCGTAATTTCCAGGAACTGGGCCTGGCCCAGGGGGGACCAGGCCTCGTATTCCGGTGGGAGCTTCAGGGGTGTTAGCTCCTCAGGTGATTGCAAATTAGCACTGGTATTGCATAAAAAGCGCTGCGTACGGGCCGTATTTTTCCAGCGAATGAGATGCGAGTAATACGGCGAATCAGTGCTGGTGAGGTTGTTTTTGAAAAAACCGGTCAAGAAAGCACTGCTGGCGCCAAACCCACTGATGTCGGGGTAGAGCCTGCCCAACAGCCGGGGCCGGATGGTCGATTCTGGGTCGCGCGCCCAGAAACGGCGGATTTTCATCTCTTTATAGATATCGTATCCCGCCAGGAACTCATCCGAGCCTTCGCCGGTAATCACCACCTTAAATTGGTGCTCCCGTACCAGTTTTGATAGCAAATACATCGGCACTGGGGCGGTGCGCAGCAGCGGGGTTTCGGTGTGCCAGATAACATCCGGGAAAGCCTGTCCGATTTCCTGGTAATTGCAGAAAACCACATGATGATCCGTACCCAGGTACTGCGACATCTGCTGCTGGAACTGGCTTTCATCATAAGCTGGGTCTGAAAAGGCGATCGAGAAGGTATCCAGGCGGTTCTGGTTGTGCGCGCGGATGATAGCAGTTGTGAGCGAAGAGTCCAATCCCCCGCTGAGGTACGCACCCACTGGAACATCGGCGCGTAAACGGATGCTGGTAGCATCGATCAACAGGGCTTCCAGCTCCTCCCGGTACGACTCTGCACTGCGTTCAGAAGGGTCAACCGAAAAATCATGCGCCCAATAGCGCTTTAGAACCATTTCCCCATTCTCCACCAGCAAATAATGCGCTGGTGGCAGGTCTTGAATGTTTTTAAAGATGGTATGTGACGGGAGCGGTCCCCAATAGGTGAAGATTTCGCGCAGCACCTGCGGGTCAATTTCCGCCTGGACATCCGGGTGGGTCAGGATGGCTTTCATTTCAGAGCCAAATATCAGCCGGTTGGCATTGACCGTGTAATACAGGGGCGTAATCCCCACTCGGTCGCGAGCCAGGAACAGCGCCTTGCGGCGCTCATCCCAAATGGCAATGGAGAACTGCCCGTTGAGATAACGCAGGCAGTCTGGCCCGAAATCTTCGTAAAGATGCAGGATAACTTCAATGTCACAGTTGGTGGCGAACCGGTGCCCGCGCTTCTCCAGATCAGGTCGCAGCTCAACAAAATTAAAGATCTCTCCGTTTGCCACAATCCACAATGTGCCATCCTCATTGCCAATCGGCTGATCGCCGCCGCTGAGATCAATGATGCTCAGCCGAACGTTGCCGAGGCTGGCCCAGGCATCTCGATACATTCCCAAGCCATCTGGCCCGCGGTGCCCCATGGTTTCGAGCATCTGCGCCAGCGTTTCAAGCGCGATTGGTTGAGGTTCTTTTCTATTCAGGATACCGGCAATGCCACACATCTTATCGATTTACCCCGCATTCGCCTGGCTGACCCGCTTGCGCAGTTCGTTCTTTACGATTTTCCCGTGGGCATTCATCGGCAGTTGGTCGAGAAAAACCACCTCTTTGGGAACCATATAGTTCGCCAGCCGGTTCGTGCAGTGATCGATAATCTCTTTGGCGGTCAGCGACGCTCCCGTGCGCTGCACAACAAACGCCCAGATCGCCTCGCCGCGCACCAGGTCCGGTTCGCCAATTACCGCTGCGCCAACCACGTCGGGAAGCTCCACGATGCATTCCTCCACCCGCTGGCTGGATACCCGGAAACCATATGACTTGATAAAATCTGCCTTCCTGTCGACAACATAGATGAATCCATCTTCATCCACCGTTGCCAGGTCGCCGGTGTGCAGCGAACCGTTGACAAATTTCCCTTCTGAACTTTCCGGGTCATTCCAATAACCTGGCGAAATGTTGTCGCCGGTGGCGATGATTTCGCCTACCTCGCTTGGTTTTACCGGGTTCCCATCCTCGCCGATCACCTCCAGCGTTACGCCCGGAATCCCTTTGCCAATCGAACCGAGTTTGGTTCCCAGCAGTTCTGGCGGCAGGTAAGACAGGCGGGCAGTCGCCTCGGTCTGCCCATACATAACGAATACCTTCGCCTGCGGCACGCTGTTGATCAGTTCTTGAATCAATACCGTTTGCAGCTTTCCGCCAGCCTGCTGAAGCTTGCGGAGGCTTTTCATTTCGCGGCGCGGAAAAGTGGAATTGCGCAGCAGCGTCTGGTACGTAGAAGGAACCCCGGCAAACCCGGTACAGTTCGTCTCTTCCATCATATTTAAGACAACTTCCGGGTAAACAAACGAGGTCGCCATGGTGATCGATCCGCCAACGCGCAGGTGGCTATGCAGCAGCGATGTGCCAAAGCAGTAGAAGAACTGCAGCACCGAAAGGATACGGTCATTGCGGTTCAAATCCAGGTATTCGATAATCGAATCGGTATTAGCCTGGATGTTGCGGTGCGTCACCTGAACCAGCCTGGGCTTAGCAGTGGTGCCTGAAGTGAACATCAGCGCGGCATTCTGATCCAGGCTCTGGATCGTTTCGTCAACAGGCCAGGCAGCTTTCCCCTGTTCTTGCAGGGCATCATCGTAGATGACAGACCCTGTATTGTTCAGCACACTGGAGAAGTTGCGCAACATGCGCCGCTCCGCGCAGATAACCTTGCATTTCGTAAAGTTCATCATCCCGGTGACATCGTCCGGCGTGAGGGTTGTTGCGAACGGCAGAGCCACTGCGCCCAGCTTCATGGTAGCCAGGTAGGCCGCTACCCAGAAAAGCGAGTTGTTTCCCAGGATGCCCACATGGTCGCCTGGTTTGACCCCGGCTTCAAGCAGCTCGCCGGCAACGCGCCCGCAGGCAGATCGCAGATCCCTGTAGGTGTATTCTGTTTTCCCAGCGATCAAAGCAGTGCTCTCTGGAGCCCCGCATTCAAGTAAATAATCTGCTGTGTTCATAGCACCCCTCGCAGCTACACGCCGCTATAGACCTTTGTGGCTCAAAATCTCACCATCTGGCCCAAGTCACCTCAGCTATTGCTTTTTGGAGGTGATGTAAGCGGCCAGTTTGCTCACCGAATCGAAGTTTTCCGGCACGATCTCGCTGTCATCCACCTTGACCTTGAACTTTTCCTCAACGAACATCACCAGTTCGAGAACGTTCATCGAGTCAATAATGCCATTTTCCAGGAAAGAAGCATCACTGGGGTAAGGATAGCCATTCCGGCTGAACAATATATTCTCGGCAATATAATTGGCAACTGTATTCTCAACACTCTCAGTCATAGTATCCATCAAGCCTCCTCATAATAAAAATGCGATTGATTCAAGCGCATGTACATCTGCATCAAGATCCCTTTGCCTGCCACTTGAGGGTTTGTAAACCGACATCCAGCGCCGTTTTGAACGTTTGGGTATCGGAAAGCAGCATCTTCAAGTACGTAAAGGCCGGACCAGGCCGAAATGCCCACTCGCGGAAGGCACGCCGCTGCCAGTACATCAGGCGCTCTGCCGGTAAGCCCGGGTAGTCGAGCACCGTCTCCTTATCCATATCCACTTGTTCCCAGCGCGTTCCAGGGCGGAACCAGTTTTCTTTCACCACCTCAAAGAAGAACGGCGTGCCAGGATAAGGCGCAGCAATGTGGAACAAAGCAATATCGAGCGGCAGCGATTTGGCGAACTCGATCGTCTGCTTAATAGTATCCTCAGTTTCCCCCGGAAGGCCAATAATGAAATAACCCCAATTATTGATTTTGGCCTGTTTCGACCAGAGCAGTGCCTGGCGCACCTGATGGGGCTTGGCGCCTTTGCGTGCATGGCTCAGAATGCCTTCATTGGCGCTTTCAATTCCCCAACTGATATACCAGCAGCCGGCCTTTCCCATCAACTGCAGCATTTCTTCATCGACAAAATCGACCCGGCTGTTGCACGTCCACTTGATCTTGAGGTTCTGCTCAATAATCATATTGCACAGTTTGACCACCTGTTCGCGGTTCACGGTAAACAGGTCGGCATACATGTGGATGTTGTTAATGCCCAGCTTCTTGAGCACCCACAGTTCTTCCATGATTTTTTCTGCCGAACGCACCCGCACGCTGTACTGGTAAGATACGTGCTTGATACAGTAAGTGCAGCCTGCCGGGCATCCGCGGCTGGAAACGATAAATGTAAACGGGCCCTTCATCATCGGCATGCGATAGGATGATAAGGGCAGCAGATGGTGCAGCGGAATTGGCAGATCATTCAAGTCGCTGACAAACGGGCGCGGCGCATTTACAAAGATCTCATCCCCACGCCGCCAGGCAACCCCAGTAATGCGCTTCATATCCAGCGCGCCATTTTCGTCCAGCGCAGTCTGGTACCCCATCTGTTTCTCGAAAACACGTTTCAGTTCGTCTGGGCGCTCCATCACCTTTCCTTCCAGGTGATCGAGCAGGTCCCGGATGGTGAGATCTGGCTCGCCATAAAGGACATAATCGAGGGTTGGGAAGGCCCGCAGCGTTTCCGCCGGGATCGGCGTAACGTGCGTGCCAAAGGCAATCGTCTTTGCACCCCGCGCCCGGGCCAGAAATGTGCCGTACATATCATTTTCCAGCGTAGGCGCCGTAACTTGGGTGAGGTAATATTTGGGCTGGTACTTATCTAGTTGATTGGTAAACTGCTTCCAGTCCATCCGCTCGCCGATGGCATCAATAATCTTAACGGTATACTGCGGAACCAGGATTGCGGCCATCTGCGCCAGTGAAACTTGCGGCCAGACCATATTTTCGCGCGAACGGCGGCCAACACGATGCTGGCTGCGAATCCAGATGGCGCCGTCTGGCGCGGGAGGGTTTACCAGCAAAATATCCACAGCATCTGCCGAGCGCTTTCGCTCCAGCAGCTCCTGGCGCACGATGGTATCGGCGTTGGGGAAATTTGCCATGCGCAGTTTGGGTATCGGGTGCGTGCCCGGATTTCGCTTTAGAGGTTGATTGCTTTCCACTTCAGGTTCCTTTCCAGCCATTTCTTATACAGGCTGTACACTTGTAACGCCCCGGTCTACAAAACCGGGTTGAAATCTTGCGCGGTTAATTCATCCCGCTTGCTCAACTCACTTAATGTACGCATCAAGAACCAGTTAATCAAAAGCTGCATTCCTACCAATATCATCATTGCACTGCCGAGCAGGTATAACCACAGGCGGGTAATTTCCCAACCTTGAATGCCCAGGACCAGTGAAACAATGGCAATAATGAATCCCATAAGAGAAAGGCCTAACCCACCCCATCCGAAATAATTCTCTACCGGGGCTTTCAGAATGGGGCGACCAAACAAACCCTGCCGTATGGGCGTCTTATAAAACAACGATACCAGGTAGTTGAAAGCTGCGCCCAACGCAAATACGCTGATTCCACCTACTCCGCTCACCAGCGCGAAATATAAAGCGACTACGCCCCACGGGCCTAAGGTTGTCGCGCCCGATAAACGGGCGACCACCAGGCCAATACCAATGACCAAAGCCAGCATAAGTTGTATGAGGCCAACAAAGCCAAAAATCCGCACCGGATTATAAGACATGGCCGTCCAGACCATCGATTCCAGGAAGATACGCCCATCGCGAACCACGGACAGCTTCGAACGGCCCAGGCGCTCGCTGTACGGGATGGGCAGTTCAAGCACAGACATGTGCTCGTGAAGCGCGCGCGTGCTCATCACCGGAGTAAGGTTCAGGCCATCCGGCAGAGGGAAGATCTTTTCCAGCACGCTCTTTTTAAACACCCGCATGCCGCTGGCGCTGTCGGTCACGCGCTGCGCGCCAAGCAGGGTCAGCAGGCCGGCAAAAAATATGTTGCCAATCCTGCGGGTTAAGGGCATCTTGCTATCCGCGCCCATCATGCGCGAGCCGATGACCAGGTCGCTGCCATCCAGCGCGGCTTTGCACAACTGCGGGAAAAACTCCGGAGGATATGTACCGTCCGCGTCCAAAAAGCCCACCAGTTCCCCTTGTGCCAACGCAAACCCGGTTTTCAGCGCCGCGCCGTAGCCCCGATTCTTCGGGTGCGTAATGACCCGCAGGGAGGGATCTTTTTGTGAAATTTCCATAGCAATTTCACAGGTGCGGTCGCGCGAGCCATCGTTAACAACCAGCAGCTCAAGCTCATCAATCGCAACTTTCTTTAAATCATTTTTGATAGAGAGTACCCGGTTGATGATTTCCGCGATACCATTTTCTTCGTTATAAGCAGGAATGACAACGGACAAAGTGGTCATTTTTAACCCCCCGTTTTTAATAGACTGGTGATGTAGGCGCTGGAATTTCGTTTTTGGCGATATCACGTATCGGATGCGCCGGGACGCCTGCCACCACTGTGTAGGGTGCGACATCTCTGGTTACCACCGCGCCTGCGGCAACAACCGCGCCTTTTCCAACCCGAACGCCATCCGTGACGATTGCTCCGGCGCCTAACCAGACATCGTCCTCGATAACGATCCCTTCAGCCGTTATTCCCTGTTCAACGAAGGGTCGCTGTGGATCATGAAACACATGGTTAACGGCCAGAAGCTGCGTAAAAGGCGAAGTGTAAACCCGGTCGCCGATGGTTACCCCACCTTGCCCCCGGATAACAGAATATTCGCCAATCAGGCTGTCTTTTCCTATGCGGATGCCTGCGGAAGGCAGATCGCGGAAATTATAGACATGCAGCACTGCGCCGTGCATAACAATGGAGTTCTCGCCAATCTGAATTCCTTTGGGGCACGCATGCAGGTAGGTTCCCTGGTCCAGATATACGCCGCGCCCCAGCGTAATCAGGTTGGCGTAGCGCAGGCGCACGCCGCTCTCAATGGCCGCCAGTCCCTGCATATTCATAATCAGGCGGTAAAAAATCCCGCGCAGGCCGATACCAACAATGGTTGGGACCCAGCCCAAGGCAAGATAAAGGACTTGCTCCAGCGCATAACGCCAGAGCGAAGCCGCCTGCCTGCTGAGATAAAGCCTGACCCCGCCAAGCGAGGATTGAGGTTTATTCTCTGTGCGCATCAAAGTCCCAAACCGATATAATAGTCACTATGCATCCAGCAATATTTCTTGATCGCGATGGTGTCATCATTGAAAATCAGGATCATTACGTACGATCCTGGCAAGATGTCGTTTTCCTTCAAGGGGCATTGGAAGCCCTGGCCCGCTTGAAAGAAACTCCCTATAAAATCTTTGTCATAACCAATCAATCCGCCGTTGGCCGCGGGATTATCACTCTGGCTGAGGCTCAGGCAATCAATACGCAGTTCTTGCAGGTGATTCATGAGTACGGTGGACGGATCGATGATATCTATATGTGTGTCCATGCTCCGCCGCAAGGTTGCGATTGTCGCAAACCTCGTCCTGGTTTAATCATGCAGGCAGTCTCCGAACATTCTCTCGATCTTAACCGGTCACTCCTTGTGGGTGATGCACTCACAGATATTCAAGCTGGGCAAAACGCTGGAGTCTCCATCAATATCCTCGTAAAAACTGGGCGTGGTGCTGCACAGTTGCGTTTACCTGAGGCTCAATCCTTAAAGCCATTCCTTGTGTATGACCGGTTCGAAGACGCTGTTGTCAGTCTATTAAAAGGCCTCCTTTAAGTTTCGGTTTGAACGAATGATTTCCACACCAGGCGGTTCGAGACTACGGATCTTGCCGGTCGATAACGCTTTTGGATGTAAACGAATAAGAGAGCGCCAGCGTAACCGAAATCAGCAGGGAAAGATCTTCCATCGTAAAACGATTTGACTGCAAGCGTGTCAGGGTCAAGATACCGATTACCCGATCTTGCGTGAGCAGCGGCATGCAGATCGCTGAACGAGTCAGATCCAGAGAGGCCTCCCAATTCCTGGGCAGCCAGCGCGGATCTTCCTTCGTGTTGGTTACCAATGCCGGGCGGCGATTCTCTAATACCCAGCCTGCCAGGCCATGATGGACGGTTTCATTCAGCTTTTCGGCGGTTTCATCCTGGGCGCGTCCAGCATAGGTTAACGCGCCATCCACCACCTCGCCGTTTTCATCGAGCACAACGATGCTTCCACCCATTGCACCAACATAATCGACTGTTAAGCACAGCACACGCGAGAGAAGGTCGTGCAAATCCAGCTTGGTGGAAAACTCCTGGCTGATTTTAGTTAGCAGCTCTGAGCTGGATTTATGGTTTTGGCCCAGCGAACCGGTTTGCTTCCCGATGGGCAGTGCGCTGCCAAATAACCCCTTGATCAATTCGTCCGGTTCCTGAGAGGCAGCCACACGTTCGCTCGACTGAACGATCTCCGGGACGATCTTGTTTGGCTGATCGCCGATCTCAAATAAGGACCGGCAGATCATGTGCTCGAGCATCATGTGAATATCTTCCACCTCATCGATGCGGAAATTGGGAACATGCAGCACATATTGGGCCAGATTTTTCAACTTACCGCCTGTCAGGCCGGTAAAGGCAATCGTAATCGCTCCGCGGCGGTTGGCAAACTCAACTGCATTAATGACGTTTGCCGAGTTTCCACTTCCTGAAATCGCAATGACCACATCGCCCGGTTGGAGCAAATTGTTTAGCTGCTGAGCAAAGACTTTCTCGTAACCCTCATCATTGGCATAGGCGGAAAAAATAGCCATATTATCCGTCAGGCCGATGACGCGAAACTCAGGCCAACCATTTTTGCGGGTATTTTTTGCTAGGTCGCACACAAAATGCGAAGCGGTTGACGCGCTTCCTCCATTTCCCATGATGAAGACGTGCTTGTAATGAATCCGCGCGTTGTGCAGAATGGCGATTACTTCATCCAGACGATCAACTGGGATTTGATCGATGGTGTTTTTGATATCTTGTAGGTATTTGTCGACGATTTTCATGTTCGTTCCCATCCTTTTTTCAGATTCCCCCAAAGACTTGGGTTGGGTTAATAGCGATAGTTGAGAATAACCTTGGTTCCGTCTGGATCCAGCTTGAATGGCAGCTCACGCAGCTGGTTTAACGCGCTGCGTACTTTCTCGCGATTTGCCGGTGGGCAGTAAAGCAGGAGACAGCCACCTCCGCCTGCCCCGGTAATTTTTCCGCCGTATGCTCCCGCAGCAATGGCTGCTTCATAGCACTCTTCCAAATCACCGTTAGAAATACCATTCGCAAGCTGCTTTTTTAACTGCCAGCTCTCATGCAGTAAATGACCGATATCATCAATCTGCCCCGCGCACAGGGCCTCGCGCGCCTGGTACGCCATTGCTTTTAGTTTGCGCAGTACAGGCAGCCGGTGGTTGATGTTGTTCTTTTGCTCGGAAAGGATCGTTTCCGCCTTGCGGGTAACACCGGTAAAGAATAGAAGCAAATTCTCGTTCAATCGCCTCTGTATTTCAAGATCCAGGTTGATCGCCCGCGCAGTTACCTGATTGTCCTCGTGAAATTCAATCAGGCGAAGGCCACCATATGCGGCAATGTATTGGTCTTGAAATCCAATCGGTTTCCCTAAAACATTCACTTCAATATCACAGGCTTCTTCCGCCAGGCGCTCAATCGGAACCGGCATATTTCGGTATAAATACGACGCGTGAAGCGCCCCTACCGTCACTGCGCTGGAAGAGCCCAGGCCGGTGCCAGCCGCGATATCGCCCATCGTTATGATTTCCACACCTTTATTAACACCTGTCTTGCGTAAAGCTTCGCGGATCAGTTCATGGTTGATCTCATCGATGGTGTCCACAATTTCCGTGCGGGTGTAACCAATGCGGAGTTTGTCATCAAAGCGCTCTTTGATGACCACAAATATGTATTTATTGATCGCTGTGCTGAGAACACAGCCACCTTCATTTTGAAAGTAGCCCGGAAAATCGGTACCACCTCCAAAAAAACTAATTCGTAGTGGAGTCTGAACAATAATCAAGTTTTATCTCCCCAACAGCATACTGCTTGTTTACGCCCCTAGTATGCTCCCTTTCTGCTTAGCACAGCTGGTATCGTTTGGAACAGCAGTTGAATATCCAGCCATGCGGTCCAGTTGCGGATATAAAACATATCCAGCCGGACCCGTTCTTCGTAACCCACGTCAGACCGCCCGCTCACCTGCCACATACCTGTAATGCCTGGTTTCACCGTCATCAGGTTAATATCCCATTGTTCATACTTACTTAACTCATCCGGGCAGATCATGCGCGGCCCAACAATCGACATTTCGTTGCGCAGCACATTAAACAACTGCGGCAGTTCATCCAGGCTAACTTTTCGGATAAATTGCCCCACCCGAGTAATCCGCGGATCGTTCTTGAGCTTGTAGTTTTCCTGATACTCGGCCATCAGTTCAGGGTTTGCTTCAAGAACTGCATCACTGTTCACAACCATCGTGCGGAATTTGAAAGCATCGAACTGCTTTCCGTTAACACCCATTACCCGGCGGCGGTAAATAATGGGACCAGGGGAATCAAGCTTAATCGCCAGGGCAATCAACCCCATCACAGGCAGCAGAAAGATAACCGCCAGTATGGCAATCGCATAATCCATCATCTGCTTCAAGATCCAACCGAATCCGGTCATTCGCACTTTGTTGATGGTTACCAGCGGAACCGTTCCATAATCCTTAACTTCCATGCCGGTCGTGATAATTTCATACAGGCCAGATGACATGCGCACATTCAGGTCTTTGTCGGTTCCATATTTGCGGAACAAAGCCAGCATTTCTTCCTGCGAAAATGCGCTGCTGGTTATGATGATATCGGTAACCCCAAATTTTTCGATCAGCCTATCCAGATCATTCAGGGTACCCAGCCACTTTAGTTTACCGTCCAGTGAAGCATCTTGATTGGCATTCACATACCCAATAAGGCGAACATCTGATGTAGTCCAATGGGCAAATTGCTCTGCAAGCAGCTTGCCCTCATGGTTGACCCCAATCATTAAAGCCGGGGTTTGAAAATGGCCCTTCTCTCTCAAATGATAGACAACGCGGCGCGCCAGGAAACGCCCGATCAATGTAAAAAGGAAAGTCAATCCCCATGCCAGGAGAACCCACCCGCGCGCCAGGATCATGCTTTCCGGTAGAAGGAATCCCAGCGAAATCAGAAGGAACATGCCCAGCGTGGCTGCATTAAATAAACGCGAATATTCACGCACGCCGCCCAGCAAGTTCCTGGGATGGTACAGGCCCAGTGCCGCAAATATGATGACCCAGATCACGAGCGCCAGTGGAATCAGGTTTTGATAAAAGAAAACCGGCGTTACGTCAATTCGCCGAAATACAGAAAACCCACTGTAAAAGCGGATGAGGAAGGAGACCTGGAACGCGAGATACGTCAGCAAGAGATCCAGCGCAACCAGCATTACCTGGTATATGCGATACTCAATGCGATAGGCATCACGCATTTGTAACGGTGGATTAGTTGTTTCAACCCACTGCCGAAAGAATATAGACTTCATAATACCCCCTAAATCCAACCTTAGAGCCAGACTCCCCCTAAATGAAGCCGTACCGAGTAATCACCCCCTCACTTTAAACGAACAAATCCCCCAATACCGTGTATCCAATTGAACAGTTCGGAAACTGTAATAACCATCATACACAAATTTGCTTCAAATTGCAAGGCTCCAGGTTGTTTTTGAGATGATCTAATCCATTTTTAATCTATATATCTAACTCCTTATAATTAACGATGTTCTAACGAAAAAGTTACGTATTATTTATGCTAATAATGCACATTTTGCTGTTTGCTTTATACATTATTTTGTTGTCGTCAGACCGGCCTGGCAGGTCTCCGAATCCTGTTTCGCCAGCCGGCAAATGCTAAAAGCAGGACTGCCAGAGCGAGCAGCAGCCATTCCTCAGGTTCCGGTACACCACTGACCATGAATGGATTCGCCTGGGTGGTCTCGCCTACACCTTCCGTCTCGCGCCGGTAGCGGTCCTGCTGCTCCGATAGCTTCCTCAGCAGTTCCTGCTGCGCATCGTTGACCAGCACCAGCATGGAGGAATACGGGGTGACAATGCTATGCTTGATTGCCAGTGCGTGAAGCTGGTCAAGAGTCGAAACCTGATCGAGCTTGCCGTGGTTCTTTGGCATCTCGGCCAGGATCACCCGGCGCGCTGCCAGGGCCGCAAACCCGGCTTCTTCATCTGTGGCAGATTGAAGATTAGCCGGCAGTGACCCGGCCAAAGCGCTGGCATCACTGGTGGGTAAGGTCTGCCATACATAACCATCCACAATATCCAGCCTTCCGGGCATGTTCCGGCTGGCGGCAAAGCGCGACAGGGCTTCCTCTATCGTTGCTGCCACCCCACCCCCGCTGGCCTGGATGGCCTGTTGGGTCGAATCATCGTATCCCAGTGGGAAACCATCGCCCAGATGCACCACCCAAACCGGTGCGTCCGGCACCTGCAGTTCCACATCTCCCGCCGAAAGCTCATACCCGGTGTCATCTGTCAGCACCAGAATGGCATCGTAAACCTTGCCCGCCTGGAGTTCTTCAAACTGGGCCAGCAGTTCCGCCGCATTCTGCCCGCCAAAGTACAGCACTTCATCTGGGTCAAGGCTTGCCAGGCCAACCCTCCCTGGCGCTTCTCCACGATATTTTGATGCGGTAAGGAAAAGGTCCGGCTCGGGTCCACTTTTAACAGACTGCCTTATAAAGGTAATGGCCTGCTTTACATCGCTAGCCCGCTCTCGCATGCTAAACGAACGATCCAAAACCACCGCCAGACGCAAGTTCTCTGGCATGCGCGCGGTTTCAACATCTGCTGCTGGCTGAATAAGCACTGTCTGCCCCCCTGGAAAATCAACCCGGTGCGGCTTTGCTACAACAGGCGCGGTCGGCTGGATTTCACCCGGCAGCCAGGCAGCATCCTTCCCAGAAATGGATTGCCCATTAATCGTACGCGTTGTTTTCGCATCCCAGTACACGTTGCGCTTCTCTGCAAGTGAGGGCAGCGGCCAGGTCCCGTTTATCCGCATAGTTCGATACGCCATCCAGAGGTGAAGCTCAGGCCCGGGGTCCGGTTCGTGTTGATCAGAATCAAGAGCAAAACTCTGTGGCTCCAGCGGAAAAGCACGCAGCCGGTACTGGCGCGGGCCGATCTGCTCGACCAGCGCGGGGTCGCGGTTGTAGCGAATTTCATTGCGGTACACCGCCTGCGCCGCGCCGCGTGGGGCAACCACGTACGCGAAAGCCTTACCACGGTCGGATGAATTTCCCAACCATAACCCCGTCACCACTGCCGATTCAGGCAGGCTGAAGTAATACACCACCTCTTGGCGCTGGAAGGTCCGGTTTTCGTACGCTTCATGGATTTCAACTTCGGCCCAGTCGCCGTGCTCCGTCAGCCGGACTTCTTGCAGATTGAGATGCACCTCCCGATCATCGACCGCCTGCCAGGCCTGCTCGGCCTGCACCCCATCCGAACTGGAGCGCACCGCTCGCACGATTTCTTCGCGCTCGCCTTTCACGATGGGCCGGTCAAAGAACTGCTGGTATAGAATAGCTGCTTCTTGTTGATCATTGGTGAAGTTCTGTCCGTCCGAGCGGTTTTCCTGTACTGTATGAACCGGGACATACAGGAATGGCCGGATGACCACCTCATAGGCCAGTTCAAACTGCCAGGCAACAGATTCCGGGAGGTCCAAAGTATATTGATACATATCGCTGATATGCCGTACCTCGCCCAAACTACTGATATAGCGGAACGACGCCAGGTAAGCGTTTACCAGGCCCGCGCGGATTTGTTCTTGCTGCCGCAGTAAATCCTGGGCCTGCTCAGGGGTTTCAGGAGCAGTTTTGAGCAGTTGAAATGCCCTGCCCTGCGGCTGAGCCATACTTACCCCTAAAATAATCAGCACCACAGTAAGCGGTAGAATTGTAGATGCCAGGGTGACCAGGCGTTTCCCCTCACCCAGGCTATTCCGAAGGCTGCGCAGCCAGGTCTTGCCCGCAATAACCGGCGCAGCCACCGGCATGACGATGATCAGCGTGCCGGAAAAGGTGACCAGAATCCAACCCAGGATAGAGAGCGGGATTTGGTACCAGAGCACCGCTGGGGTGTGCCGGAATATTTCACTCCAGTACTGAAAGAAATTCTTGATCATTTCATATATTCCCACCGCTATGGGGGGAACATAAAATGCCAGCCATACCGCCGCGTAAATCGTTCCAGAAAACAGCAGCGTTAGACCAGACAGGCGCAGGTATCGCCAGAAAGCGCCGCGTTGGTCGATTTTTCGGTCCAGGAGATGCCAAAGAAACAAGGCTTCCGCAACGGCCAGCCAAACGAGCAGAACCGTAATCGCCGGGTTGCCTTCGCGTATAAGGAAAAAGCGGAAGAACAAAATCAGCATCAGCGGCCATTCGACCACGTATCCCAACGCAAACAACCGGCTGGCGTCTTTTCGCAAGAAGATGACCCCCACAAGCGCGGACACAACCGGAATCGCGATCAACACCAGGCAGAATACCAGGTAGATGAATGGCGTTGTTCCATTGTTGACCATCCGGATGAGTGATGGTAGCTGGACAGGCGCAAAGCCTAACAGGATAAACGCCAGGAAAATGACATTCCAGACATAGAACAAAACCCGCCCCAGGTTACTTAGCCTGTGTTTTTTAATTGGCTCAGAAACTGCGTTCATGGAACCCTTCCTTCCGTCAGGCCTCGCTGCACCGTGACCCGCAGCGAAGCAAACAATTCGTTGATCTCTAGCAGGTGACTGCTATACTCCCGGTCAAACAACACAGTTACCAAAACCCAGCGCTCTCGCTGCGAAGCAAGGTCTGCCCAGATGCGCTGGCCAAAATCTTCTGTGGTTCGGTTAGCCGACTGAAGCCAATAAGCTGCTGAGACCCGCCCGTATTCTCCTGAAGAAGTGAGAGTCAGGTAGCGCAGGGGAAAATCAGGCGCAGAAAGGTATGTGCTCGACTCGCTCACCGTCAGCCCAAACACCTCGAAACAGCGCTCTGGCCGGTGTTGACCGCGCCAGGTCTGGCTGGTCAGGAGCATCAGCGTACCTTTGACGGGTTCTCCAGCAGTCATCCATTCAAAGGTGTAGCGTTCAGCCGTATCTGCCCCACCCTGGCGAATCCACTCCAGCTCGCGCACAGATAAGTGGGCCGGCTGCACCCGTAAACGCTCTGAGAAGCTCCAGCCTGGAGCAGCGTCCAATGCAGCACCCTCCGCCGGGCGGGGTGAATAAACAATCAGCATCACCAGCACAAATCCCAGCAGCAGCGGTCCCAACCAGGAGGGCCGTACTGGCAGGGTCTGCTTACCCGCCGCTTTTACTGGATCGCTTTTCGCCTTCCATTCAGGCAGGCGGTTGAGCAGCGCCAAAGCCACCGTGCAAGTGCCGACGAAACCCAACACGCCCAACGGCACGTGCAGCATGCGCGCAAGAAGCGTCCACTCCAGCGCTGGCCCGGTCAAAGCTAATATGGTTACCCGCAGCAGATTAGAGACGACCAGGAGGAACCCGGTAGCCAACGCAACCAGTATCCAGCGCAGGTTGATGCGCCGGTTTTGAATCCAGGTGGCTGCCAGCAAAAACAACGCCCCCGTCCACAGGCTTTTTACCCCGCTGCAGGGGATATCCACCTGAGAAATTCCACTCTCAAAAACCAGAATGGTATCCACGCCCACCGAATGAAAACCCAGCGCCCCCAGGCCGCTTCGCGCCAGCATGGCGGTGAATACGCGCAGTGGATAACCAACAAACGTTTCGAGATGTTCGCCAAATGGCAGCACGCCCACCACCAGCAGCATCGCCGGGAAACCCTGCCGCCAGCGTTCTGGCGCCAACCACAACCCCAGCAGCCCGTAACTGGCAAACCCAAATAAGAAAGCCGAAAGGGTGTTGATATCGAGGAACCGCTCAACCAGAAGGTAAGCAATGGTCCCAGCAGCCATCATAACCAGTCCGGGCACAAATAATCCGGGCGGCGCGCCGGGATACAGGCGAAGTTTCATTTTACGCGCGTGATACAGCAGCAGCGCGATTACCGACGCCAGCACAATCAGGTTGGTACGGAATTCCTCACGGGTGAATAACACTGCCAGATACTGGAACACCGGCCAGTACAGCCTTACCCAAAGCGCCAGCAGGAGCAAGTTTATGGCAGCTTTCACGACACCCGGCAAATGGGTTATCCATCCATGCGCCGGACGGGCAAAAACGCCAGGACCCGAATTGGAATATTCTTTCAACCTGCCCCCAGATCTTCACCTACCGGACGATCAAGAAACCTAGAATCTCCCCGAAGCTGTGGATAATATTGGCATAAAAACTGCCGCCCAACTGGCGGAACAGCTCAAAAGGCGTGCCGGGCGCGCCGATAAACGGGCGAAACGTCCAGGCCATCTGGCTGCCAACAAACGCATACACAAACATCCAGAAGATCAGCAGCCATTTGCGGGTACTGGCGCCTTCTTTTTCTGGTCCGGAAACAATCTTCATCCCCCGGTAAAGGAACACAATTCCCATCACCCCCGCAACCGTGAAAATAGCCACATTGAGCAGCTTAAAGAACTGGTACTGGCTGGTGGTTAACAGGAAGAACAGTGTAATTGGCGCGCAGCTGAGCAGAAGGACAGATGTCACGGTAATCCCGGTGAGAATGACCGCCAGGTTCTGCCCCAGGCTTTGATCGGAACCAAACAGCAGGCCAAAAAAGTAAAGGCTGGGCACGCACACAAAGAGGGTCGCCAGGAACAGCATGGGCAGCTTGACGGCGGAACTGATCGTTTGCCATAAACTATGACTGGAACCCATCACCGCGCCATACAGCGCAAAAAAGGTAATGCTGGAAATGAGCATCGCCCTGATTTTTGCCGGAAGATCCACACCTTCTCGAATTTCCATGAAATAGTCAATGCGGTTGCGCAGAATCTTTTCAACGATGCTGTAATCCTGCACTCCCGGCTTTATTTTTGATTTCTGCATATTCACGGCAGTACTTTCCATGCAGTCCTCCCTGGTGCGTTTACCAATGATTGATGCTTGGGAATACAACAAAAATGACAGTCAAAAACCAAAACACTCCCCAACCAATCAGCGCGTAACGCCAGCGGTGAAAGTGGTACAGGGGGATCACAAATGCCAGCACAGCAACAATATAAAAACCCGGGCGGTTAAGCAGTTGGGGCCAGGCCAGCACGGAACCATCTGGAGCATAAGCAAGCCACCGTAGAACGATCGCGAACAAGACCGGCAGTGCCGTCGCTGTAATTGCATCTATTCCATCGCGGTTCGTGTGCAGGGCATAGAGTTCAGCGCCTGCCTCTTCGATGCCAAACCGTTCGGCAGCCTGCAGCAAGGCCGAGTGTTCATTTTCCCCTCGGGAAGCCGCATCCATAACGGCATCCTCCAGGTGCGTGCGGATCTCTTCCAAAACTTCGTGCTCGGTTTCTTTACTCAGGTGAAGCTGTTCGCTGATATTCGCCAGAACTTGATCAACTGTCACTCGCTCCATGCCTCGCTTGCCCCCAACAGAGCCCGCAGCTGTTCCAGGAAGGTTTTCCATTCCGCTGCCTGCTCCTCCAAAATCTCCCGGCCCAGCGGCGTGAGCGCATAATACTTTCGCCGCCTGCCGTCAACCATCTGCCATTCCGTGGTTAGCCAGCCTTTCTGCTGCATCCGGTGTAGGGTAGGGTAAAGAAGGCCCTCCTTCATCTCAAAATACCCGCCGCGCTGCCGGTCGAGCTGCTGGCTGATCTCATAGCCATACATCGGGCGTTTTACCAGCAGGCTAAGGATCACAAAATCGGTGCTACCTTTACGGATCTGATCTCTGGGCGCCATATTTATACCTAACAAAGTTATGTATAAATACAATAGCGAAAAATAACCGGGTTGTCAAGAGACCAACCATCCAATTTCTCATTTTCTTTCAGGGGAAAGCGGTTCCGGGCTGGAAAGCGAGCAGATTACGCTACAGCAAGCCGAGATGAACCAGATCCTCACGTAGTTGGTTGGCGTTCTTGAATTGGATCACCCGCAGCCCAACTGAGGAGGCTACCGAAATGTTTATCTCAGAATCATCGATAAAGAGACACCGACCAGGCACGGTACGAAGTTCCTCCAGCACCATTTCAAATAGAGCAGGGTCCCGTTTCGTTTTCCCGTATTGATAAGAGAAATACACCTGGGTGAAAATCTGGTCGATGAATGGGTGAATCTGGGTGATGTAAGCCACCCACTCTCTGGCATGGTCGCTCAACAATGTCAAATCATATTTCTTCGACAACTGCCGCGCGATCTCAATGCCGCCCGGTATGCAATGATGAAAGTTGGCACGAATTAGCTGCTTTATATCCTCTGACCGTGATGGGGCCCATCCATTTTTCTCGATCAAAGCGGAAATGTACTGCTCCTCCGAAATATTTCCCCGCAGTAATTCCTGCAAATGATTCCCCCCGAACATCTCAAAGGAGATTTCGGCGCGGATGCCAAGTTCCCGCGCAGCCGGGCCGGAAAAACCAGAAAGCCCAAGGATAAGAACTTCCGACAGATCGAAAATTACATGACGAACCGGCATGTCTGGCTGCATGATGTGGCAATCATACAGGAGATAATCTACGCGCGCAAGCTGAGAAGCGCCATCGATGCTAAAATGAATGTATCTGATCATCTGTGCAAAAGGAGAGCAAAAAATGGCAGCAGGAAAGTTAGCGGGAAAAGTCGCCCTAATTACCGGGGCCAGCGCCGGGATTGGTCGAGCCAGCGCCATCGCATTGGCGCAAGAAGGCGCAAGCATGGTGCTCACAGCGCGGCGCCACCAGCGCCTGGAGGAATTGGCAGCCGCTGTCCAGCCGGCAGGCGGAGAAGCTGTAAGCGTATTGGGAGATGCCAGCAAGGAAGAGGTGGCCCAGCGCTGCGTGGAAACCGCCATCCAGACCTTTGGAAGATTGGATATCCTGATCAACAACGTTGGCGTTGGGAATTACAAAAATCTGGTGGATACCAGTCCCGCGGAATACGATGAAATGATGGATACCAACGTCCGCTC
The DNA here is from genome assembly GCA_964437595.1 of uncultured Anaerolineaceae bacterium. Lineage (GTDB taxonomy): Bacteria > Chloroflexota > Anaerolineae > Anaerolineales > Anaerolineaceae > DSYU01. The sequence goes on along the minus strand of CAYTHO010000001.1, from coordinate 12,472 downwards.
TACCTTCTTGTTTGCCCGATATGCGGTGCCAGAGATGATCAAGCAGGGATCGGGCACCATCTTGATGATTTCGTCCATGGCGGGGATTTATGGATTTGCCGGCGAAGCCGTTTACTGCGCCACTAAGTTTGCTCAGGTGGGGTTTGCGCAGGCGCTCGACAAGGAGCTGCGCCCTTATGGGATCAAGGTTGGCGTCATCTGCCCGGGAGGGGTGAAAACAGAGTTCGCCCTGGGAAAAGGCCGCACCGAACAGGGTGTAGCCGAATCAGGCATGCTGGAACCAGAAGATGTGGCTGGCGCTGTCCTGCTGGCTTGCACGCAGTCGCCCGGCTCGCGGATTATCGAAATTCAAATGCGGACGATGAAAGAGCCGCTGACCTGAATCGTACGGCAGTAAAATTGCCCGGACGGGTTTTGACACCTGTCCGGGCAAGCCCTACCCGCCGATTGCGCGGCGGATCATCAGGCAGCGGATATTATATGCGCACTTCATAAATCGCGCATCTCATCATCGGCCTGGAAAATTCAGTGGAAAGATGGGCGAAAAAATATCAACATGTTAAACACACATCGCCCGGTTGCTCCCGGGCGATGTGTGTTGGGAACATTATCGGTAAGGTGGGATGGCACCTTAACAATCGAATAATGCAGCAGGTGAGCGCGGAGGGGATCGAACCCTCAACAAATGGCTTAAAAGGCCATTGCTCTAGGTAACCTGGAAGACCCTGGTAACTGCCGATGTGGCGTACCAGGGTCTTTTTGTTTAATCCATCCAGCCGTAACGATCATGGGCGGTTTGGAGCTCGTCATCGTTGGCGGTGCCGTAGATGTCGCCGGTGACCTGGACGGAGGAATGACCGGCGAGTTGGGAGGCGGTGGAGAGGGGCATGCCGTTGGCCAGCCATCCGCGGATGGCGCCATGCCGGAAGTTGTGGGGGTTGAAGCCGGTTTCGATGTTGGCCTGCTGGGCTATGCGTTTGAGCGCCTGGTAGATGCCGTGTTCGCTGAGCGGTTTCCCGAAGTGGCGGTTGGTGTAGGTGCTGACGAATACATGATCATCCTTGGTGGGTGGGCGGACCTGCAGCCAGGCGCGGAGAGCTTCAACGGTTTTTGGTTTGAATTGGAGGGTTCGCTCTTTGTTGTTTCCTCCCCTGCCCTTTTCTCTGACAACTGCCCGGCGTTGTTCAAGGTTGAGGTCAGCCAGGCGGAGGCCGGCAATTCCACCCACGCGGCAGGCGCTGTCGGCGAGTACGCGAATGATGGCAGCCTCGCGGATGTTTTGGTCAGCCTGGGCAATGGCCAGCATCTTTTGAATGTCGGCCTTGGGGATGCCGCGCCTGCGCTGAGCGGGGAGCGGGGGCCGCTCGAGGCGGGCGGCGGGGTTGGCGTCGATGTGGCCTTCGAGGAAACACCAGCGGAAGAAGCGCCGGGCGGCGCGAATGTATTGGTCTACGGTGTGGATGGAGAGCTTTCCGGGGCGGTTGGTTTTGGGTGCGTCGCGGCGGGGGCCGAGATGCCCGGGCTGCCGGTCGCGGTTGGCGATATGGGATCGCCAGCGGCGTAGATCGTTGATGGTGACGGAGTCCAGCGCGATATCACCGAGGACCGTCACCAGTGAGGGGAGGCGGCGTTTGTAGAAGTCTATGGTGCTGGGAGATTTTACGCAGTCCATGGACAGGTAAAACCATCCGAGCGCTTCGGATAGCTGCATAGATCACTCCAAACATGGGGCAGTGCTGCAATGCAAATAGCACGGCCAGGGTTTAGCCGCTACGGGGTGAAAGTTTGCCTCGTTTGGGGTGCTTATCGGGGAAGCTGTGGCAGGCGCGAACCGAGAAGCTTTCTTGCGAGAACCGGCGCGGTTAGGGTCATCAGTCCTCGCCTCGCCGGTTGGTTGATGGCTGGAAGGAGTCACCAAGCTGCCATCACAATTATTATACAGCGAAAGGAGGACAGTGATTGTCTATACAAGCCCGCATTTCTGCGGAAAGTATCACAAGATCGTTGCAGAGTTGGGGTTAGTCTGCGAAGAGTATCCAGACAAGAACCCGCGTGTAATCGACGCGCTGCAGATGGCGCGGAATCATTTGCGGACCTGCCGGTTTTGCCGGGCAGGGCTGCGGTCGCTGATAAAGGATGCGGCGCAAAGCTGCGAAGGAGTCACGAATGGTTAATCGTTTGTTTGGCCGGGGTGCATCGACCCTGGGGCAGTGGTTGGTTGGGATGGTGTTCAAGAGCCTGGTGGTTGTGCTGGCGATCCTGGTGATGGTTGCCATCCTGGGGACGATCGGGGAGGTGGCGCGATGAAGGTTATCGCGGTTGCCAATCAGAAGGGCGGCGTGGGGAAGACAGTAACTTCTGTCAGCCTGGCGCATGGGGCGGCGCTGCATGGTCAGCGGGTGCTGCTCGTCGATCTGGACCCGCAGGGGAACTGCGGTGATAGCCTGGGTTTGAAGGCGGGGAATGACCTGGTCAACCTGGTAGAGATACAAGGTCGGCGGTGGATTGCGGCGCGGGAGAACCTGGCGGTGACCCGGAGCGACCGGGCAACATACCACCTGATCAATATGTTGAGCGCGCGAGATTATCGGGAAGGTGTGCTGGAAGAGGCGCTGGAAAAGGTGAGCGGGTTTGACCTGGTTATCTTTGACTGCGCGCCGTCTGTGTCTGTGTTCTTGACTGCCGCGCTGTTTGCGGCGGATCGGTTGGTTATCCCCGCGCAGATGGAGGATTTTTCAATCAAGGGGATTGAGGAATTGCTTTCTACGCTGGCGAAGACGGTACAGAAAGGAGGTGCTTGTCAGTTAGGTGGGATTATCCCCACGTTTTATGATCGACGGAAGACCGGGCACGAAGATCAGGTGATGAACCTGGTGAATCAGTTCGGGCGCCTGGTCTGGCCGGTGATACCGGTGGACGAAAAAGTTCCCACCTCCAACCGGTATGGTGAGTCGTTGTGGGAAGCGTTTCCGCGCAGCCGGGCGGTGATGGGTTTACCGCAGCGGGGCGGCGGGTACGGGTCCGCGTTGGACCGGTTGTTTGAAATTCTTAAATAGTTTGGGCCGGGTGTGATAGACCCAGCCCAAGAGAGAGGATCAAGTAACATGGCTACTCAATCGATCTCTACAAAAATGATTGTACACAATTTATCTGGATTTGCGCAGCGGCTTCGGCAGGAAGTGGGGCCGCTATCGGGGTTGCAGGTGTCTGCGGACGTGGTGATTTACGATGTGATGAAGGCGATTGGTTTGGAGTCGCCGGATATCCGCCAGGTTCTTGGTGATGAAGTGGACGCGATCGATGATCGTGCGATCGATGATCGTGGCATCGAGGAGCAAGGTTAGGAATGGCGAAGGATTCCCGCGGGCTACGAAATTTCTCGGATGCTGATGCTGACCCCGAGGTCGTTGCCATGCTGCGGGAGGGTGGTCAGCGGACCGGGCGCAAGCCTGCCCGGTCCGCTGCACCCAGCGCGGCTGGCCAGAGTAAGAAGGCGGAAAAGGATGCGGCAAGGAACCGGCGGATGATCGACCTGCCGCCGGATCTGGAACGCGAGCTGGAGTCGATGGCCGGTGAGCTGGGCGTACCGGTGTCGTCGTTGATCGCCTGGCTGGTGGATCGGGCGCTGCAGGTGACTCCGGTGGAGGTTATTCGGGCGGCGCGGGAACCGTCGCGGTCGATGCGGTTTGAGTATATTTTGCGCCCTCCCCCACCCCGAAGGGGTGCGGGCAGGGGGCGCAGATGAACGGTTGCGCTAAGAGGTTGCGTTCAACGGTTGCGTTGATGGTTGCGTTGAAAGGTTGCGTTTAGGGCAACCGTTAACGGTTGCGCTTGGATCGCGTAGCGGGCCGTGGAGCGATTTTTTAGAAGGGCGAGGTCATTCTATATGGCTACTACAAATTTGCATGGAACGGTGTATTTGGTCCATCTTGACACGCCATTGGGTGAGGCTCAATCAGACGAGCAGCGGGCGCTTTTGTGGGGTCTTCCGCCACGAAAGGGAGGGGGTAAGGTTCATGCGCAGCATTATCTTGGGTGGGCGCTGAACCTGGAAGGGCGGATTTACATGCACAGGATTGGGAGAGGTGCGAAGTTTCTGCGGGCGGCGAATAGGGCGGGGATTGCCTGGCAGGTGGTGAGGACCTGGGAAGGGGGGAAGGATCTTGAACGGAAGTTGAAACGCTCCCATCATGCGGCGCGATTCTGCCCGATTTGTAAAGGTCAACATGAGATTTGATAATCCGTTCGAGGTGGTGAGAACGTTGGACGATGCCGCGCTGCGGGTGCTGCTGGTACTGCTCTTTATGCGCAAGCAGGGCATGGCCGCGCCTGGGGAAGATGAACTGCAGACGTATACCGGGAAGACGCAGAACACGGTGCGCAAGGGGCTGGCTCAGCTGAGCCTTTATAACCTGGTGCAGCGCAACGCTGGCCGGTATTGGGTGCTGACCCGTGAGGCGGTGCAGCTGCCGCTGATGGTGATGCTGCTGGAAGGGGCGGCAGGAACTGCCCCAGCCAGGGCTGTGGATAATGCGGCTGAATCTGTGGATAGTTTCGATGGTCCGAGTCAAACTTTGACTCTCCCGGCTGGTACTACTACTACTTACTTACATAGTAGGGAGAGCGGGGAGAGTGAGGAAGCAGTAGTAAGTAAGGGGGTTCGCGAGTCAAATTTTGACTCGCGCGAGTCAAAATTTGACTCGCGGGTGAAGCGGAACCTGGCGATACTGCGACAGGTGGGGATCAAGGGCCGGGTGGCTGAGGAACTGGCGGCGCTGGATTATGTGACGCCGGAGTATGTTGGGGCGCTGGCGGGTACGCTGCGCAAGAGCGATACGGTGGGGCTGCTGGTGCGGAAGATTCGCGACCATGACCCGATGCCGCGCCATGACATGGCGGTTGTGAAGCATCCGCGAGGGTGCGAGTGCTCGGAGTGCAGGCGGCGGTATATCACCGGTGAATATGCGGATTTCATTGAGCATTGAAGGAGTCTGGCATGGAGGTTGATTTTCCTGAGATTGATTTTGGTTCGTGCTGCTGCTGCGAGCGCGAGAATAAACCGAGGAACCTGATATCGATTCCGGTGAAAGGGCCGGTGCCGGGGAAGGGTTGGGGCTGTTATGTCTGCGGGCTGCCTTGTGATGGGGCGATCGCGGTGGTGTGTGATGAATGCCTGGCGGAGCAGCGCCCAATCAAGTGGGTGATTTACGGCTGGGCAGCAGGCGGGGAGCGGGTGCTGCTCTCGACCTGCGCTGAGCCGTTCGGTCACGATCTGCGCTTTCATGGGGAATGTTCGAGTGAAAGGGGCGGGGAATGGGCGGATGGGTGACCGTTCGGGTGCGGTGTTATCGCTGCGGGAAGGTTGACAAAATGCAAGCTACATCGTGGAAGGTGGGCATTATTGCCTGGCGTGAGAAGGGTTGGAAGTATGACCGGGTGATGAAGGGGTGGCTCTGCCCGGATCATGCGAAGCGGTGATGGTGTCACCTGGCGCCGGCGCGCAGCTGCTCATTGTCACCAAGAGAGTCTATCTAAATCATAATCGTTTGGACCGGGGATAACCGGAAAGGGAATAAGCAATGAATTTCAAGCAGGAAGATTTCTTAGCGGATATGCGCGACCGGGCAATTGAATGGGCGCGGTCGGTAATGGGGATGGGGGATCAGGTGGTTATTCTGGACACGGAGACGACAGGCCTGGGCCGGGAGGCGGAAGTCATTCAGGCGGCGGCGGTCGACGTGGACGGGAATGTATTGTTTGACCTGACCTGCAGGCCGGTGCTTCCGATCCCTGCGGAGGCGGAGGCTGTGCACCACATCACGAATGAGATAGTGGCTGGCCTGCCGTTCTTTGATCGGGCCATGTACCCTGACCTGCTGCTGCACCTGTCGGGTAAGGTGGTGGTGACGTATAACGTGGCGTTCGACCGGCGGCTGCTGCGCCAGACGTGCGAGCAGTTTGGCCTGACGGAGCTTCATGCGTTGGGGTGGCACTGCGCCATGGAGCGGTACGCGGAATATGTGGGGGAGTGGAACGATTACCATCGTTCGTTTCGCTGGCAGAAGCTGGAAGGCGGGGACCATTCCGCGCTGGGCGACTGCGGGGCGACGCTGGCTTTGATCCGACGGATGGCGGAGACGCGGATGTCAAAAGAGCAAGAGAAGGTTTTGGTCAGCCAATAGCTGCTGGTTCCCCTGACCGGCGAAGCTCCCCCGGTTCCCTTGACCGGGGGAGCGTTTTTATATCTGTAAATTCAATTCTAAAACGATTGAATTAGTTTGATGTTTGACGTACAATCTAATGAGTGAACGTTTATTCTACTTTTCAGGGCTGGGTGTATGGCGGGTATTCGGAAGCGCGGCGGGCAGCCGGGCAATAAGAACGCACTAAAGCACGGTTTTTATTCCCCTGGGTTTAGGCCAAATGAGGCGGCGGACCTGGAAGAGGTCGCCGGGGATATCCACCTGACGGATGAAATCTCGATGATGCGCGTCATCATCCGGCGGGTGTTCGAACGCGCCGAGGAATGCGCCGGGTTGGAAGAATGGTCGATGCTGCTTGGTTCTCTTGGGTCTGCCTCTACCCGGCTGGCCGGGCTGCTGCGCACGCAGAAGCTGCTAGATGGGGGTGGGTCGGACGTGGCGGACGCGCTCAGCCAGGCGCTACGGGAGGTGACCAGTGAACTTGGAAAGTGTTGATCGCGCGCCGGCTGGCGCGGTGCGGCTCGCGCTTACGCGGGCGTTGAGGGAGTTGGCATTGGAGGGCGGCATTGGACGAGGGACAGGCGAAGTTGATCGCGGAACAGTTGGGGCGGCTGGCGGACCAGTTGAACTCTCGGATGGCTGCTATCGAGGAATCGCTCAGGCATCACAGCGAGTTAGACGGCGAAAAGGTTCGCGCCATTCGTGAGGATATCGCCAGCCTGCGGAAGGTGGCGGACGATCACGAGGGCAGGCTGCGGTCGGCCGATGGGGTAACAACCTTCAAGACCTGGAGCGGGCTGGCTTCGGGTGGTTCCTCGATCATGGCAATTGTGGCATTTATCAAATCCTTTTTACCATAGGGGGCCGATTGGTTTCCGCGTCTTTGGTGGAGTCGATTAAGGCAATGCTGCGCGACCCGGTGAAATTTACGGATAGGCTATCGAATATCACGCTGCGGCAGTACCAGGTGCAGGTAGTGCGGGCAGTGGTGGACTCGGTGGTGAACCGGCGCGGGTTGAGTTTTGTCGTGATATTTCCTCGCCAATCAGGGAAGAATGAACTGCAGGCGCAGATCGAGGCGTACCTGCTGACGCTGCTTTCTCAGACGAGCGCGGAGATCATCAAGGTCAGCCCCACCTGGAAGCCGCAAAGCCTGAATGCAATGCGCCGGCTGGAACGGGTGCTGCAGAATAACTCGTTGACCCGCACCCTTTGGCACAAAGAGCGCGGGTATATCTACCGGGTTGGTCAGGCGCGGGTGTTCTTCCTGTCTGGATCGCCGGAGGCCAACATCGTTGGCGCAACGGCTTCTACTCTGCTGGAAGTGGACGAAGCGCAGGATGTGATTACCGCCAAGTTCGATAAGGATATTTCTCCGATGGCGGCCAGCACGAACGCGACCCGGATATTTTGGGGAACGGCGTGGACGAGCCGAACGCTGCTGGCGCGTGAACTTCGCGCGGCGCGGGCGGCGGAAGGGCGTGATGGTCAGCGGCGCGTCTTTGTTCTGTCGGCGGAAGATGTGGCGGCGGAAGTGCCCGAGTATGGGCTGTTCGTAGCGGAGCAAGTGAATAAGCTGGGGCGGAATAATCCGATGGTCCGCACGCAGTTTTTTTCAGAAGAGATTGACGCAGAGGGGGGAATGTTCCCGGCTGAACGTCTGGCGCTGATGCAGGGTGGACATAAACGTCTGGCTGGTCCCGAGTCCGGGAAGGCCTATGTTCTGCTGGTGGACGTGGCAGGAGAAGATGAGTCGGCCAGCGATGGGATTGGCGAAGGCGAGCTACAAAACCCTGGGCGGGACTCGACTGCTCTAACCGTGGTCGAGGTGGACCTGTCCACCCTGAGCGACCCGGTGATCAAAGCGCCAACATATCGGGCAGTGGACCGGCGCGCGTGGATCGGGGTCAAGCATGCCCGGCTGTATGCGGAGTTGAAGGCATTGGCTGACCTGTGGCGGGCGCGGTATGTGGTGATCGACGCGACCGGGGTAGGCGCTGGCCTGGCCGGGTTCCTCGATAAGGCGCTGCCCGGGCGGGTGCTGCCGTTCGTGTTCAATTCTTCAACCAAGTCAAAACTTGGTTGGGATTTTTTGGGCATCGTGGACGGCGGGCGGTGGAAAGATTACGCGCCATTCGATGATGGCCTGGCGCAGCAATTATCTTTCTGCCAGTATGAGGTTATCCCTGGACCGGCGAAGACTCTAAAGTGGAGCGTGCCGGATGGAACGCGCGACCCGGCAACGGGTGACCTGGTGCATGATGACCTGGTGTTATCGGCGGCGCTGTGCGGAGTGCTGGATGATCAGGCGTGGAGCGTGGCCGGGCCTATGCTGGTCGCCGCGCGGGTAGATCCGTTGGAGGGAATGGACCATGGATTCTGAAAATTCTGAAATCAACCTGACCGAAGAAGAGGCGCTGCAAATTGCTATTGGCAGCCTGGGCGAGCAAATTAATTCTTTGCGCGCCTGGCTGAATGAGGTAACCCTGGCCGGTGGAAAGATTGTTCCGGGGCTGGCCGCGAAGAAAACGAGGTTGGCGCGGATGGTGGCCGCGAAGAATGTTCTGGATGAGCGGCGGGCTTGCCTGCGGGTGGATCGGGTTATGGTGCAGGTGCATCGAGGCGGTGAACCGTGAAAATGAAAAAGTGGACGTTGGGGGATGCCGACCACTGCCCTAGCTGCAAGGAAGCGGCGGGGCAGGTTCACCCTATGGAAACATGGGAAGCGGCGGGGATTACTCCCCGTTCCAAAAAGCTCTACTGCCGGGAGGCGTGCCGGTGTGAGTTTGAAGAAGTCGAGACAGAAAAGGAGGTGGGGAATATGGCAGATATTCCTGTACGGTCTGGCAATGCGTTAGAGACAGAGGACAGCAGCTCGCCGGCAGAGTCTGTCACCAATCAGGTGAGGCTGTCGGGTGAAGCGGTTGTCATCGAGGGTGGAAAGTTTGAAGTGATGGCGATTACAGCCGGGATCGGGAACGGTTGGGAGTTCACCGAGCAGTGCTTGCGTGAAGGGCTGGCGCTGTTTGATGGGCCAGAGGTCTTTGTCGATCATGGGTGGATGGGGCATAGCGTGCGCGACCTGGCCGGGGTGCTGCATTCGCCGGAGTGGGACGCAGCCAGTAAGGGGGTGAAGTGCCAACTGCGGACCATGGGCCCCAGCGGGCCGCTGCTTGAGCAGTTAGGTAAAGAAATGTTGAGCGAGGGCAAAGCCCCGCGCGTCGGCTTCTCTGCTGATGTGGTGTTCACTTCGCAAGGGCGCAAGGTTGACAAGCTCCTGCGGGTGTTGTCTGTTGATCTGGTGTTCAACCCGGCGCGGGGTGGGGCCTTCCTCCGTGCTCTGAATTCTGTGCAAGGCCAAGGAGATTCTATGGCTGCCAATGCCAACACAAAAACCGGCGAGACGCCGGAACAGCCTGCACAGCAGGCGGCGCTTGCTTCGCAGGCGAATCTCAGCGGCGATTTAGCCGCGGTACAAACCATCTTGAACGTCCAGCGCGAGCAGGCTCGCCTGGCGGAAGAGGCGGAACAGGCGCGGGCCATCCGCGTGCAGATGTGCGGCTACCTGCTGGAGTCGGGCCTGGCTGCGGCCAAGCTGCCCCAGCCGGTGGTGGAGCGCATCCGCAAGCAGTTCAGCGGCAAGGTCTTCGAAGCGCAGGAACTGACCCAGGCGATCGAGGATCAGCGGGCCATGCTGGCAGAGCTTACGGCTGGGTCTGTCATCCAGGGGCCGGGGCGGGTCTCGGGCATGTTCTCATCTGAGGACAAGCTGCAGGCGGCGGTGGATGACCTGTTCGGCGCGCCGCGCGAGAAGGCGCAGGCCGGGGTGCAAACGGCGCGGCTTTCGGGCATCCGCGAGCTGTACCTGATGCTGACCGGGGATGATGAACTGCACGGCGGTTACCGGGCGGACCGCGTGCGCCTGGCGACCACGGCGGACTTCACCGGCCTGGTGAAGAATGCCATGAATAAGGTGGTGGCCAACAAGTGGGCCGAGTTGGGCCAGGCCGGTTACAACTGGTGGGAAAAGATCGTCACCGTGGAGCACTGCGCCAGCCTGAACGATATCACTGGCATCCTGGTCGGTACGGTTGGATCGCTCCCCACAGTGGCCGAGGGCGCGGAATACACCGAACTGGCGATTGGTGACTCTCCCGAGGTGGGCAGCTTCACCAAGTACGGCGGATATATTCCGCTGACGCTGGAACTGATCGACCGGGACGAGACGCGCAAGCTGAAAGAATACCCGCGCCAACTGGCAGCGGCTGGGCTGCGCAATATCTCCGGGCTGGTGGCCGCAATCTTCACCGCCAATGCGGGGGTGGGTCCGACCCTGGCGGACAGCGGGGCGCTGTTCAACAACACCGCGGTTACCACGGCGGGCGGGCACGCCAACCTGCTGACCACCGCGCTGGCGGCGGCGCAGTGGGAAGTGGTTTCGGCTGCGGTCTACAACCAGCCGATGCTGGTGAAGAACGCGCTGGGCTTTACCGGGATTGGCCCGAAGATGGGCATCAATCCGCGCTATCTGCTGGTGCCGCGCGCGCTGCAGCTGACGGGTAAGAAAATCCTGTACCCCACCCTGGAGAATGCCGCCAACATCACCAGCGAGAACCAGCAGCAGGGCGCGCCGGGTGACGTGCTGACCGTTCCGGAGTGGACGGACGCCACGGACTGGGCGGCGGTGTGCGACCCGGCGATTGCCCCGGGTATTGTGGTGGGCGAGCGGTTTGGCATCGCTCCTGAGATTTTCGTTGCGGGTGACAACCTGAGCCCGGCGGTGTTCAGCAATGACGAGAGCCGGTTGAAGGTGCGGCACTTCCTCTCTGTGTTCGTGGTGGATTACCGGCCATTGCATAAGAGTAATGTGGCGGGTTAGGGATTAGTGAATAGTGATTAGGGATTGGGATCGTCGAATCCCTAATCTCCAATCCCCAATCTCCGAATAACCAATTGATTGAATAAGGAGTTGTTCATGATTCACAACACGCACGCAACGCAGTTTATTCCGCCGTCTGCCATTCAGAAAACGGCGGGGACGTGGACGCCGACCATTGGAAGCAACGTGGTCAGCGATGTGAGGACGGCGGCGGGGGCAGCGTTTACGCTGCTGATTCCGATCGAGCTTCCGCAGAACGCGAACTACCGGAACGGGGCGCGCTTGAAGAGCATCGACGTGTTCTACAAGATCGCCACCGCTGACGGCACCGGGTTCACCCTGGCGCTGAATAAGATGACGCTGCCAGTAACGGGTACGGCGGTGAGCGGCGCGGCGGTGACGATTGGGCAGGATGCCGGGCATGATACCGAGGCGGAGCGCTACGCCCAGGGCGACCACACGATGAATGTGTCGGTAACGACTCCTGAATGGCTGGATGACTCTTACGCCTATGTGTTGAGCCTGGTGGTGACGGCTGCGGCGGGTACGGTGTTCACCCTGTACGGGGCGCGGGCAAACTTCGACCTTCGGGTTGATTAACTTTTGGTTTCCCTCACCGGCGCGGACTCGCCGGTGGGTTACCTCTTCCTCCCAGAGAAGCGCAGCCGGACAATGCGGTGCCCGGCTGCGCGAAGGATGATCTTTTGAAATAAGCGAGGGCGTTATGAAATTCAAGAACCTGTTGAAAAGCCGGAAGTTTTGGGCCGCGCTGGTGGGCCTGGTGGTGGTTGTGCTGAAGGTATTTATGCCTGACCTTCCGCTTGATGCTGATCAACTGTTCGGGATTGTATCTGTGCTTGTGGCTTATATCCTGGGCGTTGCTCTGGAAGATGGGCTGCGGGCATCTGCGTCCGTGGGCGCGCCGAAATGAACATACCGGCGCAGCCTGAATCGATGCCAGCCGGGCGCTACCCGGCGCACGTGGAAGCGGCCTGCCTGGTGTGTGAGGTAAAGCCTGCTGAACTGCTGGCCTGGTCGGTGCGGAATGACGCGGTAACGCTGGTGCTGCCGACCGGTCAGAAAGTTTCTTTCCTGATCGAGGGAAAGTGGCAGGGTCAGCAACTGGTACTACCGTTGAAGGAAGCCCCAGCACCTGGGCCGGGGTCGCCGGTGGGACCGAAGACGGCCAGCAAAAAGAGGTGATCCAATCGAACCCCCGGCCAACCCTGGCCGGGGGTATTTGGTGTCACCCGGCGGGAAGATATCGCCGGCGGTTGTCACCAAAAAGGAAGGTGAAGAATGCCGAGTACATTGGCGAGTCTATCCACCAGGGTTTCTCAAACCCTGCTGGATACGGGGAGCGCGATTTGGGCAGCGGCGGCGGTGACGG